>CAZODO010000092.1:0-22799 GCA_964578605.1 uncultured Verrucomicrobiota bacterium
CCCAGGACCAGATCAAGACGCTCGTTTTCGTGGTCCAGAGCAAGCCTGTCCTCATCCTTCTCCGTGGCGACCACCAACTGAACGAAGCCAAACTCGTGAGAGTACTCGGAACCACCGAGTTCCGTTCCGCTGACGACGACGAGATTTTCGGCGCCTTGGGGGCGCACGCGGGGAGCCTCGGAGCCGTGGGAGTCACCACGTTGCCCGTCTACGCTGAAGAGAGCCTGCGCGGGGCCACAGGCATGACGACGGGCGCGAACCAAGACGGATTCCACCTTCGGCACGTCGCGATGGAGCGGGACATTACGGTCACCCAATGGGCGGATTTGCGCTTGGTGAACGCCGGCGAAGCGTGTCCTGCGTGCGGCCGGCCGCTGACAATCCGGCGCGCGATCGAGGTCGGTCATGTGTTCAAGCTTGGCACCAAGTACAGCCAGGCGCTCGGGGCACTCTTCCTGGACGAGAACGGGAACCAGGTGCCCGCGATTATGGGCTCCTATGGCATTGGCGTGACACGAACGATGCAAGCGGTGATCGAACAATGCCAGGATAAGGATGGCATCATTTGGCCGCTGGCCGTGGCGCCGTTCCACGTGTGCCTGACTCCCCTTGGCGTGGCTCCGGGAAGCGCCACCATGGCCGCCGCAGAGAAGATCTATTCCGAGTTGAGCGCGAAGCGGATCGAGGTGATTCTCGATGACCGGGACGAGCGTCCGGGCGTCAAGTTCAAAGACTCCGAACTGGTGGGTTTCCCGATCCGGGTCGGCATCGGCGAGAAATCGCTCGCCCGGGGTGAACTGGAGATCAAGGTTCGCGGAGGGCAGCTTCGGCCGGTGAAGGTCGAGCAAGCGGTTGCGGCCGTGCTCGAGCTGATCGGCCGGGGTTGAGGCTGGAGACCCTGATGTGGAGTACGTCAGCTTCATCGCGGTGGCGCTGATCTCGTATCTGATGGGATCCATTCCCACCGGGTACCTCACGGGGAGGCTGCGTGGGATCGACATCCGGAGCGTCGGGAGCGGGAATATTGGCGCCACCAACGTCTTTCGCGCGTTAGGCAAGAGCGCCGGAACGGCGGTGCTCGCCCTCGACATTTTGAAGGGGTTTTGCGCCTGCCGGTTTGTTCCATCGATGTTTGAAGCGCTGCCGTCGGACAACCTGCGGATCGTCGCGGGAATTGCGGCCATTCTGGGGCACAATTACACCTGCTGGTTGCGGTTCAAAGGGGGGAAAGGCATCGCCACGTCCGCGGGCGTGCTGTTGGGCTGGATGCCGCTCTGCCTGTTGATCGTCCTGGCTCTTTGGATCCTGGTGTTCGCGGCGAGCCGCTATGTGTCGCTGGCCTCCGTGTCCGCCGCGGTAGCCCTTCCGGCCGCCGCGTGGTTCACGGGCGCGAGTGGCCGCATGACGGTCATCGCCGCGCTCGTCGGCGCCCTGGCGGTCTGCAAACACCGCGGCAATCTTCGGCGTTTGCTTGACGGCACCGAACACCGGTTCGGTTCGCGCAAGAGCACCCCTTCGCCCCCTGCCACGCCATGAATGTCACCGTGCTCGGTGCGGGCGCGTGGGGAACCGCTCTGGCGAAACTCCTGGCCGATTCCGGGAACCGCGTCACCCTGTGGGGCCACAACCCGGAAAACCTGGAAATGATCCGGTGCACGGGACGCAACGAACGGTACCTGCCCGGAATCCCCTTGCCCGCCAACTGGGTCCTGGAGCCGGAGATCCAACGCGCCGTTGGGGACGCGGAATTCGTGATCGTCGCCGTTCCTTCGAAAACCTTCCGCGATGTCGCGGCGCACCTGGGCGCGTTCCGGGGGGTTGCCGCCAGCGTCACCAAGGGGATCGATTACGAGCAGGGAATCACCATGTCCGCCATCCTGGCGGCGGCGGCTCCCGAGGCGCGAGTGGCGGCATTGTCGGGTCCCAACCTGGCGCTCGAAGTGGCCCAAGGGATGCCGACCGCCAGCGTCGCGGCGAGCAAGGACGAATCGGCCGCCGAACAACTGCAGGCCTTGCTGCATCGGCCAGCCTTCCGCGTTTACACCAGTCCGGACATCCTGGGCGTGGAATTGGGCGGGGCCCTGAAGAACGTCATCGCCATTGCGGCGGGAACATCGGATGGGCTTGGTTTCGGCGACAATTCGAAAGCCGCGCTCATCACGCGAGGGATTGCGGAAATGCGCCGTTTAGGCACCGCGTGCGGGGCGGCCCCAGAGACGTTCGCCGGCTTGAGCGGCCTTGGCGACTTGACCGTCACGTGTTTCTCGCGGCTCAGCCGCAACCGCGGCTTTGGGGAACGGCTCGGGCGTGGTGAAAAGCTGACTGAAATCCTCGCCCGCACGCAGACGGTGGCGGAAGGGCATCCGACCGCCCGCGCCGCTTTCCGCCTGGCTCGCAGTCTGGGCGTCAACACGCCGATCATGGATGAGGTCTACGCGATGCTTTACGTGGGGAAAAACGTGGCCCAGGCGTTGCGAGACCTCACCGGCCGCAATTCCAAAGCGGAGGATTGAGGGCTTGGTTCGTGATCAGGCTTTCGCACTCTCACGAATCAACGCCAGCAGGGGCCCGTACTCTTCAACGGCCTGGAATTCGGGGAATTGCTTTTGGATGGCTTCCGGGGCCCGGAAGAAGATGCCCACGTTCGCTTCCTTGAGCATGGCCGTGTCGTTGAACGAGTCCCCCGCAGCGATCACATGGTAGTTCATGCTCCGGAATGCGGCGACGGCGCGCTGTTTCTGGTTTGGAATCCGCAAGCGGTACCCAACAACGCGGTCGTTAACAACCTCGAGGGTATGGCAGAGCAA
This sequence comes from uncultured Verrucomicrobiota bacterium, assembly GCA_964578605.1. Classification (GTDB taxonomy): domain Bacteria; phylum Verrucomicrobiota; class Verrucomicrobiia; order Limisphaerales; family SIBE01; genus JAXMHN01. The sequence continues at coordinate 2,808 of CAZODO010000092.1, forward strand.
GAGGGGCCATTCGAGCTTCTTGAGAAGCGGCTTGGCGAACTCCTCAAAGGTGTCGGACAGGATCACCACCTGCAACGAGCTCCGAAGCTCACGGAGAAAGGACAGGGCGCCCTCCAGCGGGTCGAGCGTGCCGATCACGGTCTGGATATCGGACAGCTTCAAGCCATGCTGTTCAAGGAGCTTTAAACGCCCCTTCATCAGGACGTCGTAATCAGGGATGTCGCGAGTCGTAAGACGCAGCTCTTTGATGCCGGTCTTCTCGGAAACCGCGATCCAGATCTCGGGCGTCAAGACGCCTTCCATATCGAGCGTGACGATGGATTGCCGCACCGGCCGAGTGTCCTCGACAACGGCGCAACTGTCCAGCCCGTCCTCTCGAGGAGCGGCGTGCGAATGAATCTCCCCCATTCCATGCGCTGTTCCTGCCGCGGCCAATCGAGGCTCAGCAGGCTGGGTTGCGGCCCGTTCTTTCAGCTTGTTTTCTTCGCGAACGGAGGGATACAACGGCCAGGTGCTTGTCCCCACATGTCTGAACCAATGAAACGTTGGGCCCGCCTGGCAGCCTTGGGGTGTGGCTTATGGCTGGTGCTTTGCTCCCTCGTCCTGGTGCTGGAACTGTCCCTTCTGCCGCAACCGCGCGACCGAGCGCCTTACCCTGCGGATCTCGAGCTGTTTTTCATCAGCACGGAGGTTCCTCTCTTTCAGAGCCGCCCATCCGGCCAAACAGGCGTTCCAGCGCCTGCTTTACCCACCCGAACACCCGCCCAGCCCATCCCCGGAGGTATACCCAACCCTCCCGAAATCACGAACGAGTTCGCCGCCCTTGAGACTCCCGCGAGAGACCCTCAGTCGTATTACGTGATCTCTCTCGACGGCGATCGGATCGCACTGCTGGCAGTCTTTCCGGCGCTTGTGATCCTGGCCGGCATCCTCTTCATTGGACGCGCCGTTGTTAAGGCCTCCTGAGACGCACAAATGGCTGTCGGGCCGCTGCCGCCCTTCGTTTGCCTCTTCGTGACTCCCCGGTCGTGAGTCCAACACCCGCTCACGGGCGGCATCGGGCTCGAAGCACCCAGCCAGGTCGAGATTTAGAAATCGAATAGCAGGGCTTGACAAGATTACGCATTTTGTTAGTGGAGTACCGCCGTTTGCCGACCAACGTCGCTCTCCTCCAGGGCATCCCCGGCCCGATCTACTCGAGCGGCGTTGGTCGGCGGCTTAACATGTCCACCATGATGACTCAACCCCCTGGCCGGATTGCATTCACACTCACTCTTTTTCTGTTGCTCACCAGCGGGTTACGCGCGGAACGCCACACCCTCTCACTTGATGGGCAATGGCAAATCGCAGATAGCCTGGCTGCGGATGCCGTCCCGGAGACGTTCGAACGCACTGTGCCGGTTCCCGGGTTGGCGAACCTCGCGCAGCCTGCCTTCGAGAACGTCGACGCCTTCTACAGTCGCGAGCATCTGGCCAATCGCATTCGGGCTACGCTTGCTCCGGCGGATTGGCTAACGACGTACTGGAAGGGCAAAGTCGACCAGGACCGCAACTACTTTTGGTATCGCAAGACATTTCAGGCGCCAGCCAAAAGGGAAGTGGCTCTCCTGAAGATTAACAAGGCCCAGTTCGGCACTGCAGTGTGGCTCAACGGCAAGCCACTGGGTGAATACGCCGGGTGCTTCACCGCCAGCCTGTTTCATCTCGAGAACGCGATCGTCTGGGACGCCCCCAACACCCTGCTCGTCCGGATCGGTGCCCACCCGGCCGTGCTGCCAGACACCTATCCAACGGGTTCCGATTTCGAGAAGATCAAATGGACCCCAGGTATCTACGATAACGTGACGCTTCTGTTCTGCGATAACCCCTTGATCGAATCAGTGCAGGTTGCGCCGCGGCTGGCCACAAGTTCGGTGCTCGTGCAAACCCGGCTGAAAAACCGCGGCCAGCACACGCTCGAAGTTCCGCTCCGGCATACCGTCTCAGCTTGGAAAACCGGCCAGGAGACCGCGGTTGCCTCCGAAACCCTCACGCTTGCAGCTAACGAAGAGAAGGTCGTGACACACACTATCAAAGTCCCCGACGCGCATCTCTGGACGCCGGAAGACCCGTTCCTTTATGTTCTAGAAACAACCACCGGCGGCGATCGTTCCAAGACGCGGTTTGGGATGCGCGAGTTTCGCTTCGACGGACAGAGCCGACGGGCCTGCTTGAACGGAAAGGTCTACTTCCTGCGGGGTTCAAACATCACGCTTCACCGCTTCTTCGAGGACCCGCTCTGCAAGGACTTGCCATGGAATGAGGCGTGGGTGCGCAAGTTATTGGGTGAATTGCCAAAGCAAATGCACTGGAACTACTTCCGGTTCTGCATCGGCCCGGTGCCGGACCGATGGCTCGATGTTTGCGACGAAGCCGGTCTACTCATCCAGAACGAGTTCTTTGTCTGGACCGGCGGGCCTGGGTGGTACCCGGGCTATTCGCGAACCCATGATCCGGACGAAATGATCCGCCAGTACAAGGACTGGATGCGCGACAACTGGAATCACCCCAGCGTCGTTGTCTGGGACGCGAACAACGAGACCAAAGACGCCATCTTTGGCGAGAAAATCATCCCCGCGGTGCGTCCCCTGGATCTGTCAAATCGGCCGTGGGAAAACAGCTACAATCCGCCCGCAGGACCGGATGATCCCGTAGAGGATCATCCCTACCTTATGAGCGGAGCCTATCATGGCAAGCTGACCTTCGCGATGCCCGATCTCGAGAGCCGGGACGGCAAACCGCGCCCGGGTGCGCTCCCTTCGGATCGCCATGCCCCTCTGATCAATGAATACGGGTGGCTCTGGCTGAACCGGGATGGGTCACCGACACGCCTGACCGAGTCGCTCTACGCCCAGTTGCTGGGGACCGCCAACGCCCCGGCGCGCGAGCGGTTGGATCTTTACGCGTATTTGCTCGGGGCAAAGACCGAGTTCTGGCGCGCGCACAGGCATTACGCCGGGATTATCCACTTCGTTTACCTTACGTGCAGCTATCCCGGCGTCTACACGGCCGATCATTTCGAGGATGTCACTCACTTGAAACTTGATCCCGCGTTCCAGGACTACCTAGGAGAAGCGTTCAAACCGCTGGGGGTTTACCTTAACTTCTTCCAGCCGTCCTTGAAGGCGGGCGCCAGTCGCACATTCAAGGTGATGCTGATCAATGATGAAGCGACCCCGGTGGCGGGCGAGGTTGAACTGACCCTCGCGGATGAAACCGGGGCAGTCACCGCCCTGTCGGCAAGGCCTTTTGCCATGGAAGCGATGGGAGATCAATCTGTCGAAGTGCCCCTTGAGATCCCCTCTGTCTCCGGCAAGCACATCCTCCAGGCAAGTGCCAAACCCTCGAACGCCAAAGGATCAACCGCGCACCCGACCGTCAGCCGTCGCCGGGTCAATGTTGAATAACTTGTCTCCTCCCATTTCACCGCGAATCGTGAGAAATTTTGATTGACTGGCTCACCACTTGCTCCCGGGATTGCCATGATCCTCACCATACTCGGCATCTGGTTCGCGGGAGCAACGGTCTTCTTCGGAAGCTTGGCGGTGATCGCGAGCCGTCCGATGCCGAAGTTTGAAGACGCTTCCGCCTCGGCGGAACGAGCACTCACGTGGGATTCCGCCCCGCAAAAGCCGGAATTCGTGGCGCACGAAGCGGTTCTGATTTGACGAGTCGGATGGCGCTCGCGCCAAGTCACCTGGCCGCATGGTTCGGGTGGAGGCGGCTCGTCGCCCGTTGACGGAGGTCCCCTAAGCCAAACCCTCGTCCGTTCTCTCGCAGTTCTCCTTTGTTCTAATTGCTGAGTGTCCGCTGAAAAGACACAAACTGTCCTCCCTGTGGACACCCTGGTCTCTCAGCGAAAAGAACCCCCCGGTTAGGACGCCCGGTCATTTCCGATTCCAGCAACGCACGGCTTTCCAATGGCCGAGGAAGTCGATGTTCTCGAGGTGTTCAACTTCCAATCCGCTGGCATCCATCAACTCCCACAGATCGAGGTCCGTCTTGAAACCCAGCCGATAGAAGAGCGGTGATAAGGCCCTTTCGAATACCCGCACGAAAGGGTTTTCGCTGTGGAAGTGGTTCAGGAAGACAAGATATCCCCCGGGTTGGCAAACCCGCTTCATCTCTTGAATCACGCGGACGGGTTCGGGAACCGTTGATATAAAGTAGGCCGCCAGGACGCGATCGAACGCGTTGTCAGCAAACTCGAGGGTGGTCGCATCCATCTTCTTCAGCTGGACGTTCTGAAGCCCCAACGTCTCGGCACGCCGACAGGCGCGAGTCAGCATCTTCTGGGAGAGATCAATCCCCGTGAACTCAATGTTCCGCGCGCACAAAGGCAAGGAAAGCCCTGTCCCCACTCCCACTTCGAGGAGCTTGGCTCCCGGAAACAGCCTCAAAAGGACCGGCGCGCGTTCACGCCCGCTCTGGAAAACCTTTCCAAAGACCAGATCGTAAATCCACGCATACGAGTCGTAAACGGCTTCGATATGCTTGACGCTCATCCGTAGCTTTCTCTAATCCTCGAAAGAGAGTTTTCCCATCCAGTTTGCCCCTGAAACCCAATTACGGGATTTGCCAGCTGTTTTGGCAAGCGAAAAGCGGCCATTTCAATTCGGTCACCTTGGGTCTGGCGATTCGGCCTCAAAAGCTCGGGCCTGGCAGGGGCCAGTGTGGCAAAGGGCCTGGGGCGCCGTATTAAAGCGCGTTTTGGATTGCGGAATCCTCGGCAGGGCATAGAGTGGGTGAAACCCAGCCAATAGGACCTGACCTATGTATTTCGGAGCCGACTACTATCCTGAACATTGGATCTACCCGTACGCCGGCACCCCCGAGGAGCCGGAATCCCGTTGGGAACAAGACGCGCATCTCATGTTTGCTGCGGGCGTCAACGTGGTTCGCATGGGCGAGTTCTCATGGGGCATCTGCGAGCGGAAGGAGGGCCAGTACGATTTCGCCTGGCTGCGCCGCGCCATGGACGTCATGGGCAAGGCCGGCATCAAGGTCGTCCTTGGCACCCCCACCGCAGCGCCTCCCATCTGGCTCGCCAGGAAGCATCCCGAAATCCTTCCGATCGACGAGCGGGGCTTGGTCAGACACGAAGGAACCCGGCGCGCCAACTGCATGAATAGCGATGTCTATTGGGATTACTCGAAGAAAATCGTCCGGGCGATGGCTTCCGCGCTCGGCGACCATCCGCAACTGATTGCCTGGCAAATTGACAACGGTATCGGCGGCCATGACACCGAATCCTCCTTTAACGAGGAAACCCGCCGCGATTGGATCTCCTGGCTCCAAGCCAAATACGAGACCATCGAGCGCCTCAATGAGCTTCTCGGCATGCGGTTCTGGGGCCAGATGGTCAATGACTGGAACGAGGTTCCCATGCCGATGTATGCGCCGACGGTGCATAACCCGGCGCTGGTAACCGATTGGCGGCGCTTCTCCAGCGATACCTGCGTCGCGTTCGTCAAGATGCAAGCCGAGCTTCTCCATGAACTGACCCCGGACATTCCGGTCACCGGGAATCTCCGCGCCCCCGCCCGCCGCTTTGACCATTGGGACATGGCCGAAGTGCTCGATTTTGTTGCCGTAGACAGCAATCCAACCATCAAGACCAAATCGGCCGAAAACGCCTGTGACCTCGACATGCTGCGGTCGCTCAAGAAAGAGAATATCCGCACGCCCGACAAAGAAGAGGGATTCTGGGTCATCGAACAAAAGGCCGCCCAGGTGAACTGGCAGGACGTCAACTCCCTCATCCGGCCCGGTGTCGTCCGGCTTTTCACTTACCAGATGATCTCGCGCGGCGCCAACGGCATTCTCTATTTCTTCTGGCGCCAGCCACGGTTTGGGTCCGAGAAGTTCTACGGGGGGGTGCTGACGCACGACGGCCGCAACCAGGGTCGCGTTTACAAGGAAATCGGCCAGATCGGGGAGGAAGTGAAGCTGCTATCGCCCGTGCTCCGAGGCACCAAGGTCGTTGCCGAAGCCTGCATTCTTTACAGTCACGATAATGAATGGGCTCTCGACCAACCCATGCAGCCCAACAGCTATTTCCATCAACGTGAGCATCTGCAACTGATCTACAACGCGCTCCACGACCGCAATATCCCCGTCGATTTCGCCCGGCCAACGGAGGATCTCTCGCGCTACAAGCTTGTCATTGCGCCGTCGCTCCACCTTCTGGCCGGCGGCGAAGCCGATCGCCTCAAACTGTACGTCCAGAACGGCGGCACGCTCGTCGGAACGTTCAATACCGGCCTTATTGACGAGTACGGAATCGCCCCGGACACCGGCTACCCGCACGACCTGACCGATCTGTTCGGGATGGAAGTCATGGAGTTCGATCCGCTGCCGCCGGGCGAGGAGAATCATTTGAACTTCAAAGGCGCGTTCCCCACCAGCCATTTGCACCCGGCAAAGACCTGGTGCGACCTTATCGAGCCCAAGGAATGCCAGGTCCTCGCCACCTACGCCAAGGATTTCTACGCCGGACGCCCCGCCATGACCATGAATACGTTTGGCCTTGGGACGGCGGTTTACCTTGGCACCATGAGCCACCAGCCATTCTATTACGACCTGATCGTGTGGCTTCGCCAAATGGCCAATCTGTTCCCGTTGCTCAAAGTTCCTGACACCGTGGAAGTGAGCATGCGCCAGAAGGACGACACCCGAATCTATTTCGTCCTGAACCACCAAAACAGCCACGTCCGCCTCCAATTCTACAAACCCGTCCATGATTTTCTGACTGGCGCCACGCTCCAGGGCAATTACGATCTGGCGCCGCACGGTGTGCTGGTGCTGGATGAACATTACGAGAAACCGCAGGCGTAAAATCAGGCCCGAAAGCCGCTCCCCTCTCCAAGTGGCTCTGGCCGAGTGGCGCAGAATCGACCTCACCGCCGCGGAAGAAACGCGCACCCCCACGGCGCGTTCGGTGAAAGCCGTCATGCCCGCCGTTCTCGCCGATCTCGGCCTGGAACGGCGCTCTGCCGAGACGGAAATCCTCAAGGTCTGGAACCACCTGATCGACCCGAACCTCGTGGCCCATGCCCAGCCTACCGGCCTTCGTAAAGGAACCCTCTTTGTCACCGTCGACAGCAGCGTGTGGCTAAGTGAAATCGTCCGCTACCGCCGCAAAGAGATCCTCGAACGCCTCCAGTTCAGCTTTGGAAGGGACCTCATTACGCGCATCGCTTTCCGAGTCGGGTAGGAGCCTGCGACCTCCCGGACCGACTGGTCTGCCAAGGCCCGCGCAACGCCCGATCGGCCTCGCCTTTTTCCGTCGCCCGTTGCGCTCTTCCATTGCATCAGGAATTCTGCCCATGAACCTCAAAATGGTTGGCTTGATTACCAACTATTTGCGCAACGCGAGGTTCAAGGGCGCAGTGCGCGCAATCCTGTTCCGGGGTGATCTCATTCTGTTCCGAGTGCCGGCTTGCAGTCGGCTTGATCTTTCATCGCCGCCTCGCACGAGCCACACCCCAAAACCGGCGCTCCGTAGAATAAAAAGCCAACCTGAGAATTGCGCGGGATAAGGTTCTTTCCACACAGAGGAGTTCCGGTTCCTGTCGGTTAAGGAGGTGGCTTCCCTTGCCGATCTTGTGCTCCCTAGGCTCGTTGCTCCAGCCCGAAGGGCTTGTCTCCGCGGGATCGAGAACCCTGGATACTTCTTGATGGAAATTGCTCCAGGGGACCTTTTGATGAATCGATTCCGTCATGCGCACCAACGTGCGCGGCAGCGGAGAAAAAGCTTGTCAAGCGGCCCTCTTTTCGCACAATCAAATTGGCGTGGATAGCACAGTCCGTAGGGTGCTGATCTGCTCGCATCCTCTGTGCGCATTCTGCGGCAAACGCTAGGTCAGTGCAGTGAAACCTAAACTTCCAAACCTCCACGATGACAACTCGACGCATACTCAGTCTGTTCTGCGTGGCGGCTGGCATGGCACTGCTGACGTACCCAGTGCAGGCTGGCAGCGCAACGTATGACTTCTCCACGGATCCGGCAGCGGATCCGAATATCGAAATCTCCTCGGATATCCCCGATGAAACGGGATACCCGAATTGGCTTCCCACCGGCGGGAACCCGGGTGGGTTTCTGGTGTTGAGCTACGCCGGGACCTATCAGACAACTCACATTTTGTTTCCCGACCTTGACCCGGGCAAGGTGGTGACCTCCTTCAGTTTCGAATGCGACCTGCGCGTCGGCAATGGCACGGCCCAGCCCGCCGACGGTTTTAGCATCAACTTCGCCCGGGCGAATGATCCCATTCTGTCGAACTGGGAGACTGACCCTGGGCGCGGCTATGCCGGAGACACGCGCGCGGGTGGCGCGGAGGACGCGCCTATGCCGGAAACCGGCAGTGCAACGGGAATCGCGATCTGCTTTGACACATGGTCGGGCAATCCGATGCCAGACGGCTCCGACCTGGTTGGAATCATGGTCCGCGTTGATAACAAGACCCTCCCTGGCCCGACGAATAGGCGGGGATTCCCAATGCCCGTTTTCAACGGGGCCTGCACGAATGCCAACAGCGCGCAAACCGGGCCGCGCGATACCGAGTTTTGGAACTCGGGCGGCGATATTTACAGCCCTGAGGCCTGGGACACGCTCTGCTGGGCCAAACTCAAGGTCGACCTGGATGACCGGGGCAGGCTGACGGTCGTTTGGAAAAACAAAACGCTGCTCGACAAGTATCAAACCGCTTACTTCCCTACGGCCGGGCGGTTGGTCTTCGGAGGTCGCACGGGCGGTTCGCATGAGCAGACCCACGTCGACAACATCAAGCTAACGACGACGGCCGTCGTCGGAGAATCCGAGGCACCCACTGCACCCAGCAACCTGACGGCCACACCGGGCGCCCGGCAGATCAAGCTGGACTGGACCGCGTCGCAGGAACGGCCTGATCCCACCGCACGGGTCGCTTACGAAATTGAGAAAGACGGAACCGTGCTGACGGATATTGTGACCTCGCCCACGTTCAGCGACCTGGTGAACATCGTCCCGGGCAGCACTCATGCCTACCGCGTGCGTGCCGTCGACCTCAATATGAACAAGTCCGATTGGGTGTCAGTGACCACCACGGCTGTCAACGAGGTCCAAGGCGGCGTCTGGCTGGTGGCGAAGGTGTATTCCACAAATTCCACCGACGGGACAGGGTTTCCCGGAGCCACCGTGGATGACCTTTACGCTGCGCTGACCGATCCGAAGTACCCCAACAATCCGGACAGTCAATCGGCCTACCTGCCTAGCCTAATGGTTGGGACGCCGCCGACCTTTGGCGCGAACACGCTCGGTGACAATATTCTGATCCGCTTTGCAGGGACGCTCACGCCGCCCGAAACGGGGCAGTACCGGTTCTTCATCGCCAGCGATGACGCGTCGCTTTTCTTCCTCAACACAAGCGGTACCGCTATCCCGGACCCGAACACGGCAACGCCCGTCGCCCAGGAAACCGACTGCTGCGACGCGTTTGTCGAACCCGGAACGTTCAATGACGACGGCGCAACTTCGACCACCAGCGAACCCATTTCGCTCACCGCCGGGACCGAGTATGGCTTCCTTTACCTGGTCAAGGACGGCGGCGGCGGCGACGGCGGAGCGGTGGCCTGGCGGAAAGAAGGCGATACAACGGCCGCAGCGGACCTGTCGCCGATCTCCGGCATCTTCCTCAAACCTGGCGTGGGCGATCCGGGAAGTGCTTCGGTAGCCATCACTCAGGATCTCGTCGATGTGACGACACCTGCCGGCGAGTCGGTGACGTTCACTGTCGCCTACGAATTCACGTCGCCCTGGACGACGACGCCCATTACACAGTGGTACAAGAACGGCCAGCCGATTTTCGGGGCCACAGGCTCGAGCCTGACTTTGCCGCTCGTCACTCAGGCGGATACCGGCGCCAAGTATAAGTTCTACGTGTCTGTCCCGGGCGCGGAGGCCTTCAGCAAGGAAGTGACGCTGACGGTCAACGTGGATAACAGAGCGCCGACGATCGCAGGAGTGCACGGGACCCATACATTCACGCAATCCTCGGTCGAGTTCTCGGAGGCGGTGGGCGCCTCCGCGGAAGCCGCCGCCAATTACATGTTTGACCAGGGCATCAACATCACCGCTGTGAAGCGCTTGAGCCCGTCCAAGGTCCTCCTGACCCATGCCAAGATGGCCGAGGGGACTGTGTACCAGCTCACCGTCAACGGGGTCCAAGACACGGCCACGCCGCCCAACACCATCGCGGCTGACAGCAAGGCCAGCATGAAGAGCTATGTCTTCAAACCAGGCGTGGTCCTCCACAGGTTCTGGGAGAATGTGACCGTCACCTCGATCCAGGGACTCCTGGATGATCCTCGGTTCCCGGATAACCCGTCCATGGTGACCCAGGAACCGATGTTCGAATACGGCCCGGACGGCAGCAACGAGTCCGGCAGCAATTACGGGAACCAGCTGATTGCCTGGTTCTCGCCGCCCAGCAACGGCAATTACGTGTTCTTCGTCAACAGCGATGACCCGTCGAACCTCTATCTGAGCACCGACGATACTCCTGCGAACAAGAAGCTGATCGCGCAGGAAGCCGGCTGGAGTGACGCGCGCCAGTGGGTGGCGGTCGGGGGTGACAGCATCCTGGAGGACAAACGTTCCGACTTGTTTGCGGCTACGGAATGGAGTGGAAACACCATCGCGCTGCAAGCCGGCAGAAAGTACTACCTGGAAGCCCTCCATGTCGAAGGTGGCGGTGGCGACAGTGTGGCCGCGACCTTCATCAAGCAAGGCGAAGCCGACCCAGCCAACGGCGATCCGCCGAAACTCACCAGCGAGGTCATTGGCGCTTACGTCGAAGAGGCTGGAGGCGGAGAACCCGCCTTCACCAGTGTCCAACTTGTCGGAGGCAACCTCGTCATTGCCTGGAGCGCCGGAACAATCGAGTCCGCCACCAGTGTCTTGGGACCCTGGACGCCGGAGCCGAGTCTTGCCAGCCCAGCCACCGTGCCCGTCTCAGGACAACAGAAGTTCTATCGCGTGCGCTGAATGATCGCACGCGCATCTTAACTCGCGCGTGACAGGAGAGCGGCCGGGCGATTGTCCGGCCGCTCTTTCTTCGGGGACCTTGCCGCGGTTGTGCCAGACGCTCCGTTTATCCATGACATCGCAGTTCTGATGCCAGTGCCAGTCGCCTTGGATGATCTTGTTCGACGCTGCCCGATTGTCATTGAGAAGAACTGTTCTATCGAATATAGATCGCCGCACGAATCTTATGTCAGTTGCTGCATGCCCTCCTTCCGGCGCGCCTCCTCGCCGGATCCACGAAGTTGCCGCTGAACTTGGCCTCAATCCGGATCGAATCCTGCCGCATGGCCATTACATCGCGAAAGTTCCCGCCGACGAACTGGAAGCGCGTAAGGAGAAACCCGATGGGAAGCTCATCCTCGTCAGTGCCATGACGCCCACTCCGCAGGGAGAGGGCAAAACGACAACGGCGATCGGGTTGGCGGATGCGCTGCGCTTGTTGGGCAAGCGCTCCATGTTCTGTGTTCGGGAACCGTCGCTCGGACCTTATTTCGGCATCAAAGGCGGCGGCACGGGCGCGGGACGGGCGCAGGTAGTGCCGGCGGAGGACATTAACCTGCACTTTGTGGGCGACATGTATGCCGTCGAGAAAGCCAACAACTTGCTGGCGGCGATGCTGGACAATCACCTTCAGCATGGGAACAGCCTCGGGATCGATCCGCGCCGCATCGTCCTGCGCCGGGTCATCGACCTGAATGACCGGTCGTTGCGCGACATTTTCATTGGGCTAGGCGGCGTGAAACACGGCGTTCCAAGGCGCGACGGCTTCAATATAACGCCCGCTTCGGAGGTGATGGCGGCGCTCTGTTTGGCGAAAGACTTCGCCGATCTGGGCGAACGGCTCAGCCGGATGGTGGTCGGATTCACTTACAAAGGGCAACCCGTCCGGGCGAGCGAGTTGGAAGCCGTGGGCGCGATGCAAGTGCTCTTGCGCGACGCCATTCATCCGAACCTGGTGCAATCGTTGGAAGGTACGCCGGCGTTCGTGCATGGCGGGCCTTTCGCGAATATCGCCCAGGGGACCAATACCGCCATCGCCACGCGGCTGGCCTTGAAACTGGCCGATTACGTGGTGACGGAGGCCGGGTTTGCCACGGACCTTGGCGCGGAGAAGTTCGTGGATATCAAGTGCCGCCTGCACGGGTTGCGGCCGTCGGCGGTGGTGATTGTGGCCACGGCGAAAGCCGTCGCCTACCATGGCGGATTCAAGTCCGAAGGAGGCATTGGCAACCTCGCGAAGCACATCGAAAACGTTCGCGCCTTCGGCCTGGAGCCCGTCGTCGCTCTTAACCATTTCGCCGATGAGAACCCGGCCGACCTGAACCGGATCATCAAATTCTGCGATCGGCTCGGGGTCGGGGCAGCCGTGGCGGATCATTTTGCCCAAGGCGGAAAGGGTGCCGCGGAGCTGGCCCATGCGGTCATCGGGTGCGTCGAACAAAACCGCCGCAAAAAGCTGCGCTTTGTCTATCCCCTCGACATGCCGCTCGAGAAGAAGATCGAGCGCGTCGCCCGCGTGATCTACGGCGCGGAGGGGGTGGATTTCGATCGCAGTGCGGAAACCGATCTGGAGCTGATCAAGCGGCACGGATACGACAACGTGCCCATCTGTGTGGCCAAAACCGCCATGTCCCTCTCGGATGATCCTCAATTGCGAGGCCGGCCGCGTGGATTCAGGCTGAACGTGAGCGAATTGCGGCTGTCCGCCGGCGCGGGATTTGTCGTGGTCATCTGCGGCAATATCGTGACCATGCCCGGCCTTCCCAAAGTGCCGGCCGCCGCTCGAATCCGCGTGCTGCCCAACGGCCAAGCGGTGGGGCTGGCATAGGTGGAGAGCCAAGGTGTCTCACAGCCGGCACCGGCGGATTTCCAGTGGCCGTTGCGCGGACGGATCAAGGCTGATTCGCAGGTAGCCCCCGTCTTTGAGCAGCTCGATCCCGGCCAGGGCGGGACAGAGTTGGACCCGAAAGGGGCGCCAGAGACGGGCGCGACGCAGCGCAGCGCTCATGCGCCGGATGGAATTGCCAAGAAAGGTGATCGTCGGCATGCCCGAAAGCACGTGGCTGTTCCAAAGAAAAAGACCCGAATGCAAATGCCCGATGATGGTGGCGTCGAGTTGCCCCAGTCTGGACCGGATGACCGGGTCTTCCCAAAGAAAGGGAAGAGCGGTTGGATCATGGCAGAACAGCACCACGCGCTGGCCGGGCTCCAGACTGCCGAACGCTCCGCGGATCCGGTCAACGTGTTCGCGCCGGATTTCGTCCCATTCGGCGCGTTCCTCTGATAGCGCTTCGGATTCGAAAACCGGCAGGGCCACCACCGAAGAGGCAACCCCTATGAGCCGATACCGCCCAATCGCGTCAACCCAGAACGGCTCCAGGCAAAGACCCTCTTGCGCGCGACGCCAGCTCGCCAGACGCAGACCGCCATGGCCGCCGAACAAGCTCATCTTCCCCAGCTCATGGTCGCCCATCGTCGCGCGAAAAGCCGGACCGAACCGGACGCGCAATTCCGCCAGGCAAGAGCGCGCGCTTTCAAATGCCGCGTCGTCACAAACGCCGACAAATGCGGTATCGCACGAGTAATCTCCGTTGGCCACAACGAGATCGGCCTCTCCGGCGCTTTCAGTGAAGCGGGGCAGCAGGTGGTTATGCGCAAAAGGATCGCGCCGCCAAATGAAATACCGGTAACTCCTGACGAGGCCACGAAGCAGGGGATTGCCAATCGCCTTGAGTTCGACAGATCCGCGGGCCTTCTCTGCCGCGCTCGCGTAATGAATATCGCTGACGACCAGGACGGCGCGGCAGCGGCCCGCGGCAGGCGGTTGGGCTGGCGTGCGCGGGTCTGGGGCCCGGGTGCTTTCCATTCAGGTTGCCAATGGCAAGGTGATTCGAAAGGTGGTCCCCTTCGCAAGTTCGCTCTCTACCCGAATCGTCCCATGGTGTTCCTCAATAATGCGGTGCGTGATGGTCAGTCCCAGGCCGGTCCCCTGGGGTTTGGTGCTGTAAAAGGGCTCGAAAATACGTTCCAGGGTCTCAGGCGCCATGCCCATCCCGGTATCGGAGATGGTCACTTCCAGGAACGGGCCTGGCGAATCGGGCGGTCCTGATGGCGCGCCCGGGTTCCCACCGGTGAGCGTCGAGACGGTCAGCCGCCCGTCAGGTTCCATGGCGGCGACGGCATTCAGGAAAAGGTTCAGGAAAGCCTGCTGAAGCTGGTAATCATCCCCTTGAACCACGTCCGATGCGGCGTCGAAATGCCGGTGCCCTTCAATCCGTTTCGCCTGGAGCTGAGGTTCCATAAGCCGCAGACAATTCTCCAGCACCGGCCGAACACTCAGCTTGGTGAAGGTGGGCTTCGCTCCTCCACCAAATTTGAGCATCTGGCTCAAAACACTATCGACGCGCCGCAGCTCCCGAACGACAAGGCCGGCCAATTCGGAATCCCGGTTTCGCTCAAGCAGGGTTTCAACGAAGGTGTTGACGGCGACCAGCGCGTTCTTGATCTCGTGCGCCATGCTGGCAGACAGAGTCCCGATGCTTGCCAGCCTGTCCAGCCGCTGCATGCCGGTTCGGAACGCAGCGGCTGCAGCCAGATCTGTCAGCGCCAGGAGGACGCCCGTGCAGGCGCCATCCTCCGCCAGACTGCAGGTGGCCGTTGCGCTCACTTCCACAGGATTGCCCGCGATTGCGGAGAACGCCAGCCGGCGCCCAGCCAGATCGGTGCGAGCAGAGAGGGTTTCCTGGATCAGTTGCTCAAGAGGCGGGGGAAGCCGTTCCGTCGTGCGCCCGAGCAATCTCCTGCTCTCCAAGCCGATGAGCCGTGCCGCTTCTTCATTGCAGCCAACGATGCGACCCTGTTCATCGATGGCAAGGATTCCGGTTTTGCAGACCCTTCCGCCTAACCTGATCGCCTCGGGAACGGTGTGACTTGTCTCGGTCGTTCGCATCGATCGTGCAGCCTGCCCGCACCTCAGAGAGCAACCGGCCACGGGAAAAGCTCACCGGCTCTCTCAAGACTCACTCCTGGTTGCGGTCGCCTGGTTTCGACTCCAACCGGCCTGATCTTAGAACCTGCCCGGCAGGAAACAATCCCAAAACGGGAAATCCGAAGGCCTTCATGCCTAACTCGTGTTGTAAGCCGCTAGTTAGGAGCAGGATGCGAACTTTCCACAATTGTGGAAGCCCTTGCTGACCTCGTTTTTAAACGCGATTTCCAGCCCTGAAAAACGGTCGTAACCAGTCTCGTTAACGATACCGAAACCGCCGAACCGTTTGCCAGGAATAGGTTGTTTCGGCGACACAGGACACTGAATTCTGGCATCGCGGGCGAAACTGAGTTTGTTGCGACAGACAAGCGGTTGCGCGATTCAGCGCTGCTTCTCGGTTTGAAAGTCGTCCCGTAAACGCACGCGAGGAGAGGACAACTGCCACCACCGCGCCGTCACGACGCCGCGCCGTTTACGAAACGGTAAACGAAGTTGAATTCCGCACTCACCTTGGGCAGATTCCATCTATGACGGCGACAGTGGAGCAGACACAGATCGACCTCACCCGGTTGATTGGACTCGTAGCGGATGGTGAAGAAATCGTGATCACGCGTGGCGGTCAGCCAGTTGCGAAGCTGACGGGTATCAAGGGGCCCACTCTAGCGCCGGATCGCATGAAGTGGTTGGAAGAACTGCGTCAATTGCGCGAGCGCACCAGCACGGCAAGACCAGGTAGGAGCAGCGACGAGATTCTAGCTGATGACCGCGCGGGGCGCGATTGAGTGAGCTATTGGGATTCATCTGCGCTGGTCAAACTCTACGCGAAAGAGGCAGATTCTAGCTTCTTTGAGGAATTCGCGGCGAACGCTCAGTCTCTCGCCGCGCCGTGCGCGGTCCCATCAAGGCCTTGTGTGACTTCCCCATGGGCGGTATCTTGCCTCCAATGAAAGCGTTGGACGCGCACTTTGACGGAACCCAAATCGTGCTGGACGAGCCTTTTCAACTGGCGCCCAACACGAAACTTAAGGTTGTCGTCATGGATGAGATCGATGCCGAATTGAGCGAGTGGTCCGCCCGCCTCTCCGAGGCTGCGTTTGCACGAATCTGGGATAATCCCCGCGACGCCCAATATGACAAGTTTTGAGCGCGGCGCGGTGATTTTACTGCCGTTCCCGTTCTCCGATAGCTCAGGCTCCAAGGTCCGACGACAGTTAGGCGCCCTGCACGCCCGAGACATCTCGGCGCTGGACCACGCCCTGTGCACTTGGCTGGAGCTTCCAACTCGGTGATCAGGGGGCGGCACCAAGTACCGGAAACAGCTTATTTCGGCGGCACAGGTCACTGGCCCCCTGATGGCCAGGACCCTGACTGGCTTCCTCCGGGGTTCACCCGTAGTTCACCCGTAGTTCACCCGTAGTTCACCCGTAGTTCACCCGTAGTTCACCCGTGGTTCACCCGTAGATCACCCGTTCGCCAACGGGTGATCTACGGGGGAACACCGGGTCAGCCACGGGGCATTCCCGAAAGCAGCGGCACTTGGTGGTGTGCGACTGTCCAGAAAGCGGCACAGGAGCGCTTGAGGTTCCCGTCCTGCGAACGCCCATCTCGCCGGTCCTCTTTGTTCTCGGCATGACTAACAGGTCCGAAATCGCCGAGCCGCTAATCAGGAATAGGCTGTTTCAGCAACACAGGACAGCGCCAGCACATCGCATCCGCGTTGACCTCCCAAGACGGGATTTCCAGTGCCGAAAAGCGGCTGTAACCAGTCTCGTTAACGATAACGACATCGCCAAACCGTTTACCGGGAATAGGTTGTTTCAGCGACACAGGACGCGCTACACGGGGACAGCGGGCTGCGTTTCGGCGACAAGCGGAATACGCTTACAGCCCCAAAGGACGGGGTCAAAATCGCCTGTAAACCCCTTCTCGGACCATCCTAAACCGGCAAACACCCTCCGCCGCAACCAGTCCCCCAGGTCCGACCCGGGCAGACCGCAGAATTTCCAGGGCCAGAAAGCGGCCGCAACCAGCATTGTTGACGATACCCAAACCGCCAAGCCGACTACTGGCACTAGGTTGTTTCGGCGACGCAGGACACCGATCGCTTAAGTCGCGGTCCCATCGAGGTCTTGTGTGACTTCCCCATGGGCGGTATCTTGGCCGCAATGAAAGCGTTGGACGCGCACTTTGACGGAACCCAAATCGTGCTGGACGAGCCTTTTCAATTGGCGCCCAACACGAAACTGAAGGTTGTCGTTGTGGATCAGAGCGATGCCGGATTGAGCGAGGGGTACGCGCGCCTCTCCGAGGCTGCGTTTGCGCGAATCTGGGATAATCCCCGCGACGCCCAATATGACAAAATATGAGCGCGGCGCGGTGATTTTGCTGCCATTCCCGTTCTCCGACAGCTCAGGCTCCAAGGTGCGACCCGCTGTGGTGGCACACTCAACCTACCCCTCCGATGATCTTATCATCGTGGCGGTGAGTTCCGAGAAGGGGACGTTGCGCCCGGGTGAGTCTGGCCTCGAGTTTTGGCGAGAGGCGGGCCTGCTGTATCCCTCATTTTTGAAACGAGCGTTAGCGACGGTTTCAGCCAACTTGGTCCGACGACAGTTAGGCGTTCTGCATGCCCGCGACCTGTCGGCGCTAGACCGCGCCCTCCGCGCCTGGCTGGAGCTTCCAACTCGATGATCAGGGAATCGGCGCCAAGTGTTGGCATGTTCAACCGAGAAATGGTGACAAAAGTCACGATTCCGGCAACTGGCTGATCACGAGCGAAATTCATCTCCTTCCGACCGTCGCCGGGAGACCGCGTTATAACATTTGTAATACACCCGCGGGGCTGGTCCGCATGGTGTGCTTCATCCCGCGCTGTTACCAGAGCGTGGGGAGGCGCGGTCTGACGGGAACTAATTCTTCCGAATGTGGGAAGCAGAACCATGGCCTCGCCCTGGTCCTATCGTAACACCTCGTGCCGACCTCATTAAACGCGATTTCCGGCGCTGAAAAGCGGCCGCAAGCAGCATTTTTGACGATAACGAAAACGCCAAACCGTTTACCGGGAATAGGTTGTTTCGGCGACACAGGACGCGCTACACGGGGACAGCGCAGAACACTGAAGCAAATCCTCGCTCCTCTCCGCTCATCGGATCAGCGCGGTGAACGTCCAGGCCAAACGTCCAGGCCAAAGATTGCCAAAGATGGCCAACCCCTTATCTTCGCCCTATGACGACGCAGACCCTGAACGTTAATCTGACCGCTGAACTCCGGCGCTACATCAAGGAACAGGTGCGGTCCGGGCGGTACCAGAACGAGAATGAAGTCGTTCGGGACGCCGTCCGCCAGATGCAGGAGCGGGAGATCGAGCAGTTTGACCGCATCTTCGGGACCTATCCAAATGCGCCGCAGGGAGAGCCGAGAGGCGACGACACGGCGGCTATAAAGGCCGCCATTGAGCGCCATCGTAGTAGGAAGCGAACTGCGCAGGCGGCATGACTACGGTCGTCCTCGACACCAACACCGTCGTCAGTGCGATCTTCTGGCCCCAAAGCACGGCTCGTCGTTGCCTGGCAGGTTTGGCGCGGCGGTGGTATGCCCTGGCCGCGAGCGCCAGGTTGATGGTCAGCCGCGACCATGATCTGCTCAAGTTGGGCAAACCGTTCGGAATCGAGATTATCACGCCGGCCCGCTTTCTGGCGTGGCTTCGCCAGAACCGGCGGTCGATCAGTTCACTGAAGTAAGGCCGCCTGGGCTGATCCGGGTGTTTCGTGCTTCGCCAGCACGACGGCCTCGACCTCCTAAGACGGGAATTCCAGTCCCGAAAAGCGGCTGTAACCAGCATCGTTAACGATACCGAAATCGCCAAACCGTTTACCGGGAATAGGTTGTTTCGGCGACACAGGACAGCGGAAATCTCGGGCCGTGACTTCCACAGTTTTAGAAAGCTCCTCCACCGAACAAACCCGCGCCGCTATTGACTCTTCGCGGTTGGAACAGGCTCTGGTTTACAGCAACTGGGCCTGGATTTCTCCAGGCCCAGAGAACTGTCCTGCTCTGCCTTATGGGGCAGCGGGGAGGTATGCGGCGTTGTGTGCAGCGGCAACACCGGTCGCCGTGGAGGCGCATGCAGGCGCTGTCCCAATGTTGTTCACAGTGTACGCCGCACCGCCGACCGGGCAGGTTGGCTCTCTCTTCATATAACTAACAATATTTGGCATGGTGCAGGTTCCGCCTGTGCCGAGCCCAGCTTCCAGAGCGTACTGATCTTTCGCACCGTCGATCTGCCGCAGGTTATTGACGCAGGCATTCTTCTGGGAGGTTTCGCGCGCTTTCACAAAATTGGGGATCGCGATCGCGGCGAGGAGGCCGATGATGGCTACCACGATCATGATTTCCACGAGCGTGAAGCCTGATTTACGATTGAGTTTGATCTGCATTGTTTTTGCCTTTCAGTGTTGTTCCTTGCGGCGTGAGCCGGGCGAAAGGCGGCTATGATGACTGCACTGAATGCTCACGTATTGCCTTTCGCCTGCCGCGTATTGTTGATGTTTTGTGACCCGCTATGGTAACTGTCAGTCGCCACAGCCACTGTCGAAGGCTAATTAGCACCGGTGGTGCCAAGCGGGTCCGGAATGCGAATTGAGATCAAACGGGATATCGGTTTTGAGAATGTGGGCCTGTCCTGTCTTGGTCAACGACACCGAATGACCAAAGCCTGGCCAGTTTGGACACTGATCTGGAAACTCGGGCCTCCCGGGAGGGGCTTACCTCGCTGCCCAAGACCCGGTTTATCGGTGGGTCACCTTGACACGCGATCACGTTGCCGCGCAGCTTGGGGCATGAACCTTAGGTAGATGACATGGGTGTTGGCAGGTGAGCAAAACAGTTGCTACACCAAGGT
>CAZODO010000093.1:0-22796 GCA_964578605.1 uncultured Verrucomicrobiota bacterium
TTGGCGTGGCGGATAGTCAACACCTCGGCCGGCCAGTCAATGTCCTCATCGGACAACTGCACACGATGAGGTGAGACTGCAGGAAAGCCGGGAAAGCCGTGGTCAAACCATAGCAAGTGCTCGTCGCGCAGCATCTTACAAACGAAAGGCGCTTTGATAAGGGCTCATGGTCATGGGACAGTTGTCCGGCTCAGAAACTGCCCCATACCCCTCTCGCAGAACCCAAGTTCCTCCTCTTTGCCGAGCAGCATCTGCTGATGGGATCGGATCTGCGGCGGGCCATTTCACCCGCAGCCTGCTGAATGAGTCTGACCGTGGCCACACCGTCCACCTCCCGAATCTCGGCCTGGCTGGCAGCTTGGGCGAAGTCGACGCCGCCTGCCGAGCCCATCAGATCCACCAGCACCTCATCGGCGACGCGAATCACGTTATATTGGAGCAGTTCACCGGGCTGCAACTCGCGCACGGCGTTATCTGGCAGCGTGGAGAGGGCGGAGAAAACCTTCGCTTCATTTTCCGGATCGCGGGCGACAATCAGGTCAATGACGATGGTTTCACGGATGTAACCGGCTGCCCGAACGGCGAAGCCGCCCACCACGACATAGCGTGCGCCGCGGGCGTTGAGTTCGCGGCACAAGTCGCGCAGGTCTTCAAGCGTCGGTTGACGCGGTTCTAGCTCGGGCTGGGACGGCAGATCATTTGCCATAGGCAGGCATCGGCCTCCTCATGGGTGTGAAATCGGTAAACGCCCCGGGGCACTTTCACCCCGCCGAACGTGCGCCGCCAAGCCACAGCGTCCCCCTTCCGGCTCATTCGGACCGATAGTGGGTCCGGCATCTTGAGCCTTCGCCCGACGACTTTTTGGACGTCTTCTTCGAAGTTGGCCAAAGGCTCTCTCACAGTAAGGCAGTGTAGTGCGAGTTCTGGGCGACACAAGGCGGATCGTGCAACGGATGCTGGGCGATGCCCATCTCAGATTTTTCCGCCGTGTTCTCCTATCGGAATCGTAATCGCTATTCGGAGCTGCCGTCGTGGAGCCGGTAATCAGCGTTAGCCTTGATCAAACCTACTCACATCGAAACAAATGCTCCCCAGGCGGTCTTTGCCGGAGAAAACTTCCTCTCGGGAACAGCGACCCTTGGCCCCCAACACGTCTCGCGCGGCGGCACTCTCCAAGGCCGAACCCCGGGCGCTATCAAAGACCGGCATCGGTCCGGCTGTCGCGCCCTGCCTGTCTCTTCAAATCCCTTCCCCGTAAGCGGCGGCGAAGTCGTGTTGGGCGGCGATTTCGCCGGACATCGGCTCATTCTCACCGCGGAGAATGCGGTAGCTCTTGATAAAGATGGAGACCTGTTTTCCGTCGTGCAGACCCAGTTGGGCATACTCTTCCTTCGTCATTCGGGCCCGCACCGTCAATCCAGAGGGCAATCTCAGTTCCAACCGGAGCATGATGCCCAGGAAGAAGGTGTGGGCAACGACCGCCTTGTAGGGATACTGGTCGGGGGAAGGCGAAACCTGCACGGCAAAGGGACGGAAACCGATCCGCATGTGGGCACCTTCCGGTCGATCTGGAGCCGGAAAGGCCAATTCCCCAGCGCGGCCCATCCGGTCTTTGACCACCAGGTCGAGCACGTTCATCACGCCGATGAAGCGGGCGACAAACTCGTTCGAAGGGTCTTCGTAAACATCGCGAGGCGCGCCAATCTGCTCGAGGTTGCCGCGCGCCAGGATGACGATGCGATCCGAGACTTCCATGGCTTCCTCCTGGTCATGGGTCACGAACACGGTGGTCAGCTTCAAGTCATGGTGAAGTCGCACCAGCCAATCCCGCAATTCCTGCCGGATCTTGGCGTCCACGGCCCCGAAGGGCTCGTCCAGGAGCAGGACGTTCGGGTTCGGCGCAAGGGCGCGAGCGATCGCGACGCGCTGGCGCTGCCCGCCTGACAGTTGGTGAGGAAAGCGGTGCTCCAAGCCTTCAAGCCCGAGCAATTGGAGAAGCTCGCTCACCCGGTCCACGATATCCGAGCGCCGCCATTTCTTGATCTTCAACCCGAACGCGATGTTCTTGAACACGTTCATGGTCTTGAACAACGCGTAATGTTGGAAGACGAACCCGATATTCCTCCGTTGGACGGGCACATCGTTAACGCGCTGGCCCCGAATGAGAATGTCGCCTTCGGTCGGCACCTCCAGCCCGGCGATCATGCGAAGGACGGTCGTTTTCCCGCCGCCGCTCGGGCCCAGCAAACCGAGGAGTTCGCCTTCTTTGGCGGAAAAGCTCACGTGGTTCACGACCGCGACGTCGCCAAAGCGTTTGCTGACATTGTTGAGTTGGATGCTCATGCAGGTCGGCTAGCCGGTGGATTCAAAGTCGGTGGTGGATTGCAGGCTGGATCCAACCATCTTGGAAGGAGATTCCGCAACAGCCCGTTGGCCGACCGCATGATCGCGCTCGGTGCGCCATTCGAGGAACATCTTCAGACACAGCGTGGCCAAAGCCAGGATGGCCAGCAGGCTGGCCACGGCAAAGGCGGCGGTGGCGTTGTATTCGTTATAGAGCTTTTCCACACGGAGCGGCATGGTTTCGGTCGCACCCGCGATATGGCCCGACACGACAGAGACCGCACCGAACTCGCCCATGGCCCGCGCATTGCAGAGAATGACGCCGTAAAGCAGCCCCCATTTGACCGAAGGAAGTGTCACGTGCCAGAAAGCCTGCCAACCGCTGGCTCCCAGTGTCAGGGCCGCTTGCTCCTGCTCGGTCCCAGCGGTCTGCATCACGGGAATCAGCTCGCGCGCCACAAACGGGAAGGTGACGAACATCGTCGCGATGACGATCCCCGGCAGGGCAAAAATGATCCGGATATCATGGGCATCCAGCCATCGGCCAAAGAAACCGTGGAGCCCGAAGAGCACGACAAACATCAGTCCCGAAACCACGGGGGAGATGGCGAAGGGCAAATCGATGAGCGTGACCAGGAGAGCTTTGCCGCGGAACTCGAACTTCGCGATCGCCCAGGCTGCCGCGACGCCGAATACCACGTTCAAGGGCACGCTAATTGCCGCGACCGTCAGCGTCAGGCGAATCGCCGCCCGGGTGTCGGGTTCCTGCAGCGATTCCCAGTAGACCCCCAGACCCTTCGCAAAGGCTTGGGCAAACACGTTCACCAAGGGCAGGAGGAGGAAAATTAGGGCAAACGCCAGCCCGACCCCGATGAGCAAGCATCGGATAAGGCTCGGTTCCTCGGACCCGCGTTGGGAGGTCGTCCGAAGGTGCTTCGAGGTTTTTGGAATCGCCGCCATCGGTTACTGGTTAAAACGGCTGGTCCACGATTCGAGCCAATTGATCAGGGCCAGCAGGAGAAACGAGATCACCAGAAGAACAAGCGCCAGCGCCATCGCCCCCGTATAATCATATTCCTCTAGGCGCATTACGATCAGGTACGGCGCGATCTCGGTTTTGAACGGAAGATTGCCGGAAATGAAGACGATCGAACCGTACTCGCCAATCGCCCGCGCAAAGGCCAATGCAAACCCGGTAATGATCGTTGGCAGCAAGCTTGGCCCGACGATCTGGAGAACGGTGCGCAGCCGTCCGGCTCCGAGAGTCGCCGCAGCTTCCTCCAGGCTCCGGTCCAGGCTCTCGAGAACCGGCTGCAAGGTCCGGACCACGAACGGCAGTCCCACAAACGTCAGCGCGATCACCACGCCAAGAGGTGTGAACGCGCCTTGAATTCCGAGCGGAACGAGGAACTTGCCCAACCAGCCGTTGCTCGAGAACAATTCGGCAAGCGTCAACCCGGCGACCGCCGTGGGCAGGGCAAAGGGGAAGTCAACCAGCGCATCCACCAGGCGCCGTGCTGGAAACTGGTAACGCACCAGCACCCAGGCCAGAATGGTCCCGAAAAACGCATTCACCATGGCCGCCACGGCCGAGGCTCCAAAGGTTAACCGATACGCCGCCAGGGCTCGGTCACTGGTCGCCAGGGCCCACAGTTCGGCCCACGACATTTTGAACGCTTGGAGGAACAAAGCGCCGATCGGGATGAGCACCAGGGCGCTCAAGTAAAACAGGGTGTAGCCCATGGTGAGGCCAAACCCCGGCAGTGCGTTGAACTTCCTGTCAGCCATGCGCTGGCGGATTCGTTAGAGCTTGAAACCGTCGGTATTGAACCTTGTAGAAGACTTCGCGTCGAGCTTCGTGAGAAACGCCGTCTCCGCGCCGGGGAATTTTTTGCCCAGCCCACGTTGGCGGTAGAGGTTTGCCGCAATTCAAGACGCGTTCTTCTCGTGATCAGATGCCCTGCGCGATCGACAGGATCGACCGATACTCGACCAGGATGGTTTCAAGCGCCGCTTCAAACGCATTGACCTGCGCTTCGAGCGGCGCGTGATGTGGCGTTTCGAGCGTGATCTCGAATGGCGGGTGATGCAAACCGGCAGGCGCGGTCAACACCCCGTTATAGCCCTCGTAGATAATGCCCCGTTCCGCACTGAACCCGTCAATCTGACGCGCATGGTTTCGGAGCAGGTACTTCTCGCCCGCGGCAAGGGCCGGCTCGACCAAATGTTTCGACAGGACTTCACCGTTCACAAAACCATACAAGCCGTCGCTGGTGTCGTCGGAATGGAGGTTGACAATCCCATGAAACGCATGGGTCCAAATCTCGGTCTCAAGGCATCGCACTTCCGGCTCATTCGAGTTGCGCCAGAACTCGCGGTTCAGATCCTTGCCGCTGCGAGACCACCGGGTGCGGTCCTCGAACCCGGTAGGATTGCAGACCGGGTAGAAGAACAGCGCGTATCCAGTCGCGAGTTCAGAATTCCTTTCCAGCGCTTCGGCGAAGCGGGCCAAAGCGAGCGCCCCTTGCGGTTCGTCTCCATGGATGGCCGCAAAGATGCCCAACCGGATGGTGTCGCCGCCCCCTGTGGGCCCCAGGTAAATGTACCTGGGCAACGAGCCGGATACGCCTTTGTCATCGGTCCAGGCACAGGGCCTCCGGATGAAGCTGGAAGAGCCTGCAGCGAGTGCGTCCAATGCTTCCAGGAGCCGACCCATCTCGCCGGGACCCGGCGTTTGAGCAGAACTCTGTTTCGGTCGGTCGAGCGCGGTGATCATTGGAATCCTGGAACTGGCAATCAAACTCTGGGCTCTCATTATCGGTTCTGTCGCTGGATCTGGTCAAATATGCCGCCACTATCGAAGTGAGCTTTCTGGGCTTCACGCCATCCGCCAAATACCTCTTCGATGGTGAACAACGCGATTTTCGGGAACTTGTTCGCAACCTTCGCGGCAACAGTCTCCGCGCGGGGACGATAGAAGTGTTTGGCCGCAATCTCCTGTCCTTCGTCCGAGTAAAGGAATTCCAGGTATGCCTTGGCGACGGCCGCGTTTCCTTTGCGGTCTGCCACTTTGTTTACTACAGCCACGGGCGGCTCCGCCAAGATGCTCACCGAGGGCACGACAATCTCGAGATTGCCCGTCCCGAATTCCTTCTCCGCCAGGAACGCCTCGTTTTCCCACGAGATCATCACGTCTCCAATCCCGCGTTGGGCGAAGGTCGTGGTCGCGCCCCGTGCGCCGGTGTCCAGGACGGGAACGTTCTTGAATATTCCGGCCACAAACTCCCGCGCTTTGTTGGCGTCGTTGCCGTGCTTTCGCAATGCGTATCCCCACGCCGCCAGGTAATTCCAGCGTGCTCCACCCGAGGTTTTCGGGTTCGGTGTGATGACCGAAACGCCGGGTTTGGCCAGGTCGTCCCAGTCCTTGATCCTTTTGGGATTTCCTTTGCGCACCACGAACACGATGGTTGAAGTGTAGGGCGAACTGTTGTGGGGCAGCCGCTTCTGCCAGTCCTTCGGCAAGAGCTTCGCCTTGTCGGCAATGGCGTCGATATCGTAAGCCAGCGCCAGCGTCACCACATCCGCCTGCAACCCATCGATAACGGCCCGTGCTTGTTTTCCCGAGCCGCCGTGCGACTGCTGGATCGTAACTATGTCTCCGCTCTTGTCGCGCCAATGCGAACTGAACGCAGCGTTGACCTCTTGGTAAAGCTCGCGTGTCGGATCGTAAGAGGCGTTCAGTAACCTGATTTGCTTCGCGGAGACCGGTGCGGCCAACAGGGCGGCACCGAGGAGTGACAGGACCAAAGCTTTCGATTTCATTGGAATTTTCTTGGTTGGAAGCTGCTTGTGTGACTGGCGGGCTAGAAGGTCAGTTGCGCCCGGGTCAGGATTGCTTTTTCACCTTCCTCCAGGAATTGCGTTGAACCGCCCTCGAATTCGGTCTGTTCGTAATTGAGCGAAACGCGGAAGTTCTTGTTCAATATCCAGTTCAACCCCACTCCCCACGCAGTGGCTCTTTCTGCAGCACTGGCCGGATTGGCCAATAGCGGGAAAGCGCCGTCGTCGACATCCAATTGGCCCACGCGAGCCGCCAATTCCAATGCACCCCATCCGCCGCCGCTCCCCGGTTTGAACGGCCTGGCCGGTGCCACCGGCCCAAACGAATTCTCTTCGCCAGTCAAGAAATACGAGGCCGCCACTTGCCACGCGGTATTCACAACCCGATGCGAAGTGCGTGCCCCAGCTTCCCGCCGCACTTGCTGATCAGAAACCACGTACTCACCAAAGATCCCGAACGGCCCCAGGTAAAACGACGCTTGCGGAGCGATGCGCCAGTGGTCGCCATCGGCGGTCACCCGGGCGTCTGCCGCATTTGCTCCCGATCCTGACCGATACGAAAAGAACCGCTGCTGCCCCGGTGACAAAGATGACCGCAACGCCCCTTCCTTCTTACCGTAAGTGCCGGCAACACCGAATCCCAGCCCATTTATTGCTGAAATGCCGCTGTTCTTGAAGGGTGTCACGAACAGGCGCGCCGCCATATCTTTCTCGTCATCCGACCCTTCGATATCGCTGCTCCCACCGTCCTGGACACCGTTGAACGCGCCCAGCGCATAAACCAGCCTGTCCTCGAACAGCTTGCCGTGAATCTGGACGCCAACATCCCTGTTTGGCACCAGCTGGGTCGGAAACCCGCGCTCAACAAACAACAGGTTCGCACCTGACTGCAGCCGTTCCAATCCGACAGGTTCCTTGAACTTACCCGCTTGCACCTGGAACTCTGGGCGCAGCCGGACATTGAAATAGGCGTCCTGGAGCATGCCGTTATTGCTGGTGTTGTTCCCTGTTCCGGAGGTGTTCGCCCCGAAATCGAGCGTGATCCGGTAATCAAACTTGTCGTAAACGGTGCCTTCAAAGATCGGACGCACCCGCCGCAGCAGGAATGTGTCGTTCACCGGCCCGTTCTCGTCAGGATACCAACGGGAGTCAGCCTGAACCAGGCCGCGAACCCGGAGGACGAAATTGCTGTCCGCAGAGCGAACTGCCAAACCGTTGCTGCCTATCGCGACCATGGGCGTCTCGCGACGCTGAGCCTCGCTTGCGGCGAGTTCCAGTTCGTGATTACGCTCGAATATTCGCACCTTTTGATCCAACTCTTCCACTTTGCGCCTAAGTTGATCGATCAGTTCATCTCGGCTGTCGGCGTGAACCACCGAAGTATCCGATATCCCGCCGGCCAGCAACCCGGCCAGCGCCCATTGAAACAAACGCATTCTTGTCTTTCATAAGAACAGGAAACCTCCAGTTGTTCGGGTCAGTTTTCTGGATTTTGGTCGTTAAACCGCCGGTTGATCCGGTGGGTTGGTTCCATTGCTCGCGGACGATAGAGTTTGCTCGCTGTTGAACCGGAATTTCTCAGTCCGTTCGATCTGCACGACACGCCGATCGTGGACGACGATCTGCACCACTCCATAGCGGAGGGAAGCGACCTGGTGCCGAAGCAGATCGAGCCATGTGGAGGGCGGCTCTTTTGATACGGTGACTGGTGTCATTGTTGTATTCCGTTAACGCCCGTGACTTTAAGCTAAATGTCGACTATGTCAATAGAGATTTATATGTATGTCTTAAATTTATGGTATCAAA
This sequence comes from uncultured Verrucomicrobiota bacterium, assembly GCA_964578605.1. GTDB lineage: Bacteria > Verrucomicrobiota > Verrucomicrobiia > Limisphaerales > SIBE01 > JAXMHN01. Next base: position 7,990 of record CAZODO010000093.1, read on the forward strand.
GATATTAGGACGATGTAAAACGTATATCTTGATTGTATTCTGTACTTTGTTTATCCTGCTTTCGATCATGAAATTGTCTCTGCGCGGCGAATATGCCCTGCGCGCCATGGTGGTCCTTGGCCTGCATTACGGCCCCCATGTTGTCCCGATCCAGGCGATCTCGCGCGACCAAAACATCCCCAAACGCTTCCTTGAGCATATCCTGAACGACCTCCGAACCGGCGGTTTTCTTGAAAGCAGGCGCGGGGTCGCCGGCGGCTATCGATTGGCTTTGCCCCCCGAAGGAATCAGTCTCGCGGCCGTCATCCGGCATGTTGAAGGTGCCTTGGCCCCAGTAAGTTGCGTCAGTCAGACTTCCTACCGAAAGTGCACCTGCCCCAGCGAAGCCTTCTGTGGCATTCGCAGCGTCATGCAGGAAGTCCGGGAGGCCATTGTGACAGTCTTGGAGCGGGAAACCGTGGCTGAGCTTTGCCAGCGGGTTAGAAAGCTGGAAGCCGAAGCCGCCAAACCGATCGAGTACATTATCTGACTTCGAGGGTCTAAGAGACCGTTCACGATTTTGCGGGATTTTCACCTGTTCCAGGGCCAGGATTCGGATGTGCGAGCCAGTCGTCGTCAGTTTCTGCGGACCGCTGCTTTCGTCGCGCCGCTTGTGGCCGGGGGGGTTCGCGGTCGTGGCGGTGAGGGCCGAGGTTATCGGTTCGATCCTTCCAAGGACATTATTGCCGCCCCGGACGATCCTGGAGATTGGGCGGCTTATCGTGAGGCATTGGCGGATTGGCGCGAGGAAACGCGGACCCGCATTGGCTATAGGGACGCGCTCTACGAGCGGCCTGAATTCGCATGGGCCACAGGCAATTACTGTTGCTGCTTCCTGATGATGTGCGACGAGACATTCTACGATTGGCGGGCGGGACGTTACGTGATTGATGACTTCGTTGCGCATGGGAAGGAAGAATTCGGTGGTTACGATAGCGTGGTGCTTTGGCATGCCTACCCGCGACTCGGAGTGGATGAGCGGAATCAATTCGATTTCTACCGCCATATGCCGGGGGGGTTGGCCGGGGTGCGGGACGTGGTTCGGCAGTTCCACGAGCACGGGGTCCGGGTGGCGATTGACTATAATCCCTGGGACAGTGATCGGGAGGTGGATGGTGTGCTGCTCCGCGTGCCTCACGAGACCGGGCAGCACACCTTCGACCTCGTGGCTGGGCGCGATTGTGGCGATGTCGGAAACGCCAATTCGGTTGCGCTGAACGCAAGGGTTCGACCACGTGGCATCGGCTGTTTCTTGGCGGCGAACCGGGCCGAGTTGGGGCCGGAGTTCCCCGAGTTTCTTGCCGCCCAGGCGCAAATGGAGGCCAGAAGTAATTGGGACACGACTTCACCGCACCGTGAAACCAAGCCTTTGCCCGTGCCGACGACCGTCCTAGGCCGTGGAGTTCCCAAAGGGATGGTGGCGGTGCCGGGCGCGACGCTCGCACTGCGGATCGAGATGCGTTTGCGTGAGTGCGGCTTCTATGAGTCGATGCCAGGAGCAGGTAACGGCGGGTATGAGTTCGAGACACGTACTTTTCGGCGGCCCGTGGAAATCAAACCCTTCGTGATCGATGAAGCGCCGGTGACGAACGCCCAATTCGCCGAGTTCCTCAACGCGACAAACTACCGTCCGGAGCACGTGGCGAATTTTCTGAGGCATTGGGAAAATGGGCGACCTGCAAAAGGCAAGGAGGATCACCCGGTCGTTTATGTGGATTTGGGCGACGCTCGGGCTTACGCCCGGTGGGCCGGCAAGCGGTTGCCAACCGAAGAGGAATGGCAGTACGCTGCGCAAGGCGCGGACGGAAGGAAATATCCATGGGGCGAAACGCTGGACGACGGGCGCTGCAACACGGGAGCTTCGGGCGGAACAACGTGGGTGCGGGCCTTTCCACACGGCCGCTCACCCTTCGGCTGTTACGATATGTGCGGCAACGTTTGGCACTGGACCGAAAGCGATCGAAGCGACGGCCGAACGCGCTTCTGCATCATTCGCGGAGGCGCCTGGTTTTCCGCCAAGGGCTCCAATTGGTATGTGGATGGCGGGCCGCGCCCGGCCAATTTCGCAACGAAGTTCCTGTTGCTTTGGCCGGGCTTGGATCGATGCGCCACGATCGGATTCAGGTGCGTGGCTTAGCCGTTGAAGAACTCCGGGTTTGGAGGGTCACCTTGCCAGTTGTTAGAAAGCTCGAAGCCGATGCAGCCAAGCCGATTGAGTATTATCTGAAACCCGCAAGCGCCCATCGACCACGCATCACACTCCGAAAACGCGACGGACATACTCGCAGCTGCGGCGGTGGTTTTCGACGGCGGATCGGGTAATTTTGGTGCCGTTTTCCAGGGCAAGCTCGATGGTCAACGGGCCTTGAGTCCGGTTTTCCCGAGCGTATTTCGCCACGGCTTCGTAATCGATATCGCCGGAATCAAGGTCTTCCCACCAGATGCCGTTCCGGGTTTGGCGGAGGTGCCAAGAGACGATCCGATTACCGTATTGTTTCAGGCAATCGGCTGGTTTAATGCCGCCGCGGTTCACCCAATCGACGTCGTAGCACAGGCCCACATTCTCGAGTTGGGTATGGGCGAAGATATGATGAAACTCGCGGGCGCCATTGGCCATTTCAGGCGTGTGATTATGGATTCCGAATTTGAGCCCCAGCCGCTTGAGGGCTGCCCCTAAGCGGTCGAGCGCCTTGCCTTGCACGGCCAATACGTCGTCCGTCTTCTCCCGCCCGATCGGGTCCGGGTTGCAATCAATGACCGTAAAGCCTTCCTTTCGAGCGATCTCGGCCGCTGCGGCCAATTTGTTCACACTTTCTTCGGCCTTGCCCGCCTCGTGCAAACGGGCGCCCGTGTACAGGCAAACGGGCTTGAGCCCCTTGCCGCGCATACGGTCGGCCAAATTGCTGATGTTCTCCGGATGGTTCGAGTCCATGAACCCTTCCAAGTAGTCGTATCCGGCGTCGCGCAAAGCGGAAAGAACCTCATCCAGGTGGGCGTTTACGTCTTTGCCTTCGCGTTGGTAGTACTGGCTCCAGCCGTAAATATTCGATCCAACAGGGATTCGGGCGGCGGCCGGGCTGCGGGGTGCGTCTTGGGCAATCAATCCCGGGCTGGCTGCGGTGCATAAGGCGACCGCCGCGAACCGGCCGATGAATTGTCGGCGTGTGCAGGGCAAAGGCGAAAGGGATAGCGAGGGACTCTTCATAGGCAAGATGGCTATTTCTTAAGCGCTTTAATGGCTTCAGGCAGTTCGAACACAGAATCAGGCACGGTATTGAACTCCATGGTTTCCATGGTCATCACCTGTTGGACGGGTCCCAGCTTCTGGGTGAGCTTCGTCGCAAAGAGCGTGTCGCCGAACTTCTTGTAATCGCCCAACGAAGCGGTCACTGACACGGGACCCAGCGGCGTTTCCTGCACCTGGGAGGTTCCGATGAGCAACCCGGTCTCGATTTCGAAGAACTCGGTCACTTCGCGGCCGGTTTGACGGATCAGCTTCAACTGATAGCAAGGTTTCCCGTCGAACTCCGTTTTGCCGACCATTTCCACGGATTTGAACTCACTCTCGTGGTGCAGATCGGCATCAAAGCGGACCTGGTCACGGAAATCCTCGAGCATTTTACCCTCAAGCAGCATCGGGCCCATGATTGCGTTGACGGACCAGCCTGTTGTCCCGTCGTACCCTTGGACCAGTTCGCCGAGCCCGGGCACATTCACTTTCATGAGCGCTTTGTCCGGACGCTTGGCAAACACTTCCAGAGCGCCGGAAATGCCTTGCCCAGGCATGAGAAGCTTCCCTTTCGCGTGTTGCGACTCGATCTTCTCGAACGACCCGGCACCGCCGATCTTCTCGATGAATCGCTCGATCACGGCTTTGGCGGTAGGCAGGGCCAGTTCGCTCCCGGATTGGGCCGGAGCGGAGGCCGGTTGGGCGAGGGCAGGGGATGCTGCAGTGGCAAGAACCGCAAACACAAGCGTCATGGTCGTGCTGCGCCACGGACGGAGGTGCCGAAGTGTTCTCATAGTCATAAGGTTTGCAGGTCCTGCCAAGTTTACGGGCCGCTGCCCGCCCCGTTTTTCGGGGTCCTTCGCGAATCTCCGATCCAGCGCAACGCCGCTTCAAGCGGCGCGTCCTTGCCCGCGATGAGGTCTTCCCGCCTGGCAGGCACCCATTCGTCCGGGACGACTCCGCGCCCCTCCAGCCGGATGCCGGACGGGATGACGAAATCCCCGAACGCATGGTAGAGCACGTCGCCATTCGGAAGTCGATCCCAAAGGGCAGGGAGCGCCTGGCCCCCGGTCCGTTCTCCGAAAATCCGGGCTCGCCCCACGGCTTGCATGCCGCCGGCGAAGATTTCAGCGGCGCTAAGCGACAGCCCATCCACCAGGATTGCGACCGGGCCTGAATAAGGCTCCACCCGTTGCCCGGCCGAATTGACCCGGCGCGGATTGGCGAAGAAGTTCAGTTCGTTGCCGCGCATTTTCAAGGTCCCCAGCGAAACGCGCTCGTTGAGGAAATGACCGGAAACTCCGAGAATCATGCCGCCAAGACCACCAAGGTTGCCTCGCTGATCGATGATAATCCCGTCCGCCTCGCGGAACTCGTCGATCTTTTGGTCGAGGGCGCGGACGATCGGAAGCATCCAGACGTTGAACCGGATCAAACCAGCCGACTCGCCTCCTGGAACGGCGTGGCGCTCGCTTTCAATGTGGGCGTAAAGCGTGGGGAGATCCCCGAGCTTGGCGGGGTCGCCCGGGACCCTTTTTCGGACCAGTGCCACGGACACGACCTGGTCCGCGCCATCCAGGCACTCCAACTGGACGGTGCTTCCGGTGGTGCCCGAGAGCCGGGCTATCACCCGCCGCCAAGCCAGGAATTGATTGAGCGGCGAGCTTAAGTCATCCGCCCAAGGCTTGAGAAGGTCCGCGGTCTGGCGTCCATCAATCGCTTGAATGATCCAGCCGGGTTGGACGCCACTCTCCGCCGCCGGCCCGCCTTTGGCAATCCGCGTCACTAAAACGCGCCCATTCACCACCCGAAACTCAAATCCCGGCTCCCCAGATCCGGCCGGACTGTCGGCATCGTCGGCATCGTCAAACTCCTCCTCCATCTCACCGGGAATGACACCCATGTGGGAGGCGCCCAAACGGCTCAGCATCTGTTCGATGACCTCGCGGAGTTCGCGCGCCGTTTTCGCAGCCGCAGCTTTCGGAAGGAGTTCCTTCCGCACCGCATTCCAATCGAGCCCGTTGAACGTCGGATCGAAGTAGGTGTCATGGATAATGCGCCAAGCGGCCTCGAAGGTTTCGACGGCGAGCGGGACGACATCTTTGGCTCCGGCCTGATCTTGTGGCGCCTCGACGGCCGTTTCGGCAGCCCGAATCACCCCAAACCATCCAACGAGAGGGAAAAGGACCACAACGAGCACGCAAGCCGTGCGGACGAAGTTCGATCTGGGCGAGTGTGTTATCCGAGCGGAATGGCAAATGGCGTCCACGCGATGCCCTGAACGTACTGGTGTCGGTCTCCAGGATCAAGGCGCTTTCGGCTGGACCACCGGCTTGATGATTCAAAACGATCAACAGGGCTATGACTTGATTCTTGGGATCACAACAGACCCGTTGCCATTCCGGAGCGCCGCTTTGCAAGCGGCTTTCCCGGCTGCCTCCGGATATAACACGTATATAACACGTATTTAACAGGTATTTAACAGGTATTTAACAGGTATTTAACTCGTTCTCCAATCGAGTCAAATGCCTGTTATCTTCGGGTTAAAAGCGTGTCAAATACGGACGGAGAGGAGCCGTTCCGGTCATCAGGCAGCCCGAATTCCGGTCACGGGCGCGATCCGCCTTCGTCAACGCGGATTATCCGTGGATTACCAATCACGTGGCGCCCGTAAAATAAACCGAACGCGCGCTGCGGCCGGCCTAATGATAGATTGTGGGCATGAAAACGAGGTCGCGCATGGTTCGGACTTGGGCGGGGGCGGTGGCTTTGGCCGGCCTTATCCTGGGGACGTTCGCTGCACAGGAGTCCGCGGCGCCCCGGGAAGTGGAACTTGAAGGAAAGCTTGTCTGCCTGCCAGAGCGGATGCACGAGCTGTACGACGTGCCGCTCGCGAGCGGGCACGAGCATATCTACGGCTTCGAAACCGCCGACGGCGCATTCCTAACGCTTTTACGGACTAAGTTTTCCGAAGCCCTTTTCGCCGACGAAGAAGTGCGCAAGAAGCGCCTGTTGCTCAAAGGCCGGGTGTTCCCCAAGAGCCAGGTCTTCGAAGTCACCCGAATCCGGTCGGTCAAGGACAACGTCGTCCATGACCTCTTCTATTACTGCACCGTTTGCAGCATCGAAAGCGTTGCGCCTGGAATCTGCTCCTGTTGCCAGGAACCGGTGGAACTGAAGGAAAAGCCGCTGCCACCCGGAAAATAGTTGCTGCTGGCCTCGGAAGGTTGAGCCCCGGGGTCGGAACGGGCCCTGACCAAAATGCTTACGCGCTCCTCTCCCTGTTCCGGGACGGTGCTCTCAAGGTGGACGGGTTCCATCGCCAGGCGTCCTATCGATGGGCGGGCGCCTGAACGCTCCGCGCAGGAGGACGGCAAAGTTTGATCTGCGTCAACGTGGCCCAGGCGCCACCCTGCCAAATTCGGCCAGCGCAGCGAAGCCCCCGGAGTTCGGGCATGTGAAAAGACGCCGCCCCCTCGGGAGCCTTGCGCATCGATACGCCATGAGAAGCAACAGCATCAAGACCGGATTTGAACGCGCGCCGCATCGGAGCCTTTTGCGCGCGACAGGCTTGAAGACCAGCGACCTGGACAAGCCTTTTATCGCCATCTGCAATTCCTACACCGACGTGGTGCCTGGACATGTCCACCTGAATCGGGTGGGCGAATTGATCAAGGAGGAAATCTGGAAGGCGGGCGGCACGCCCTTCGTGTTCAACACCATCGCGGTTTGCGACGGCATCGCCATGGGCCATACGGGGATGAAGTATTCCCTGGCCAGCCGGGAGTTGATTGCCGACTGCGTGGAGACGATGCTTAACGCCCATCTGTTCGACGGCGTTATCTGTATCCCTAATTGCGATAAGATCGTTCCGGGAATGATCATGGGTGCGCTTCGCTGCAATATTCCCACCTTATTTGCGAGCGGCGGACCGATGGCCGCGGGACGCAAGCAGGACGGCAAAGCGATCGACCTGATCAGCGTGTTCGAAGGCATCGGGCAGTTGAAGACGGGCGGTCTCAATGAACAACAGCTTGAGGAGCTGGAATGCAAGGCTTGCCCAGGGCCCGGTTCGTGCTCCGGCATGTTCACGGCAAACTCGATGAACTGTTTGACCGAGGCGATCGGCCTCGCCCTTCCTGGAAACGGCACCATCCTGGCCACGGACCCGCGCCGCGAAGAGCTTTGGCGCGCCGCAGCCCGGCGGATTGTGGCGATGGTCGGGGAGGATCTGACGCCCAGGAAAATCGTCACGCTGCAAGCGCTGGACAACGCGTTCATTCTGGACATGGCCATGGGCGGTAGCACCAACACCGTCTTGCACACGCTGGCCATTGCCCGCGAAGCCGGAATTGAGTATGACCTCGACCGCATCAACAGCCTTTCCCAACGCTGTCCAAACATCTGCAAGGTTTCCCCCTCTTCGCCCTACCATGTCGAAGACGTGGACCGCGCGGGCGGGATCAGCGCGATCTTGAAGGAGATCAGCCAGGTGCCTGGGTTGCTCACGCTCGACGCCCTGACGGTCACGGGACGCACCCTGGGTAAGAATATTGCCGATGCCGCCGTCAAAGACCCGCAATGTATCCGGCCGATCGCCCAGGCTTACAGCCCGCAAGGCGGCCTTGCCATCCTCCGAGGGAACCTCGCCCCCGACGGGGCGGTCATTAAGACAGCCGGAGTGGATCCTAAGATGCTCAAACACACCGGCCCGGCTATTATTTTCGAATCGCAAGAAGACGCGTGCGCCGGGATTCTGGAAGGCAAAGTCCAGGCCGGGCACGTCGTCGTCATTCGCTATGAAGGCCCGCGAGGCGGCCCCGGAATGCAGGAGATGCTCGCGCCCACAAGCTATATCATGGGACGTGGGCTCGGCGATAAAGTGGCCTTGATTACCGACGGTAGGTTCAGTGGCGGGACTCGAGGGGCATGCATCGGACATGTTTCACCCGAGGCCGCAGAGGGCGGCCCGATCGGACTGCTCCGCGACGGAGATATCATCGAGATTGACATCCCCGCCCGGAAACTGGCGGTGAAAGTCACGGCTCGCGAATTGGCCCAGAGGCGCAAGCTCTGGACGGCTCCTGAACCACGGTTCCGCACCGGCTGGCTTGGACGCTATTCGCAACTGGCCACGAGCGCCAGTACCGGAGCGGTCCTCGAGTACGCGCCTTGTGGGAAGAAGGAACGAAAGCAAACCCGGCCCAGACCGGAACCCGCGACCGGCAGTCCAACGCCGTGAGATCTGAGTTGACGGAGGGCGGGGCACCCGGCGGCGGCTCAACTGGAGTTCGACGCATGTTCCTGAAGGTTATCGCCTGCGAGATCGCGGTGCGTGAGATCGCATTCGTGGCGTCGCAATCCCGCCACGTCGTGGATTTTGAGTTCGTCAACCAGGGGCTTCATGATCATCCCAATCTGGGGCGCGAAGAGGTCCAAAAGCGGATCGATGCGGTGCCTTCCGGGAAGTACGACGCGATTCTGCTTGGCTACGCGCTTTGCGGGAACATCCTGTCCGGGATCAGGGCAGGGGATACGCAACTCGTGATTCCGCGCGGGCACGATTGCATCACCTTTTTTCTCGGCTCCATGGAGCGGTATCAACGGCTCTCGGAGGCACGTCCCGGGTCCTATTACTACACGTCGGGCTGGCTGGAATGTTTACGGCGACGGGGCGAGCGCGGTTCTCCCATGAACCTGCAATTCCTTCCCACACGCGCGGGGCTGAGCACGGGCACCGAATCGGTCTACGAGGATTGGGTTAAAAAGTACGGAGAGGAACGCGCCCAGTACCTGATGGAAGTCATGGGCCAATGGGCGGAGAGCTATACCCACGGTGTGCTCATCGACTTCGATTTCACCAAGCCGCTTCACCTTCACGAACAGGTCGAAGCGATCTGTGAAAACCGCGGATGGCGCTTCGAACAGATTGAGGGCGACCTGCATCTGCTCGAACGTTGGCTGAATGGCGAGTGGGATTCCGAGGCTTTCCTCGTTGTGCCTCCCGGGCAGAAAGTCGTGCCAAGCTACGATTCCGGAATTATCAAGGCCGTGGCCTGATAGACTGGCGCAGGGTTCGACCTCGAACCTGCCGCCGAAGGCGCGGTTGGCGCCCTGCCTACTTCGCTTCGGTCGGGTGCAGGGGCCTGTGTCTCAGCAGATCGGCTTTGAAATCGCCCAGGCTTGGCCAGTGCAACCGCTGATCGAGGTTCACCTCAGCGACGGCCACGGTGCCCCAGTTCTCGGCGCTTATGATCGGTCTGCCATGGTGATCCCAGATGGCCGTCAGCATCCAATTGCGCGAAGCCTCCTCGTACGTGCTGCTGACCAGGTAAACATGGTTCTCGCAGGCGCGGGCGCTTGCCAGAACCGGGTTGCAGCCCCATACCGGCCACGCGATCACTTCGGCCCCACGGTTGCTCAGTTCACGGGCGACCTCAGGGAAAAAGCCGTCGTAGCAGACCATCATGCCTAGCTTGCCAAAGCGGGTCTTGAAGACCGGATACTCGACGCCAGGAGCCACACCGGCGACCACTTCATCGCGTGGAAGGCAGACCTTCCGATACTTGCCAGCAACCTGTCCGTCCGGGCCGATAAGCACCGCCACGTTGTAAACCAAGTGTTGGTCACGCTCGATCAGGCCCGCCACAATATAGAGGTTGTGCTGCTTCGCCAAACTGCCGAAGTACTCGGTGGACGGCCCAGGAATCGGTTCCGCGCATTCAACCATGCTCAGGCTCGTGCCATAGAACGTGAGCGTTTCGGGTAGCACCACGAGATCCGCCTTCTTGCTGGCTGCTTGCTCAATCAACGGCGCGAACGAGCGGCACTTGTCGGCGGGAGTCTTCCCTTCGCGCGGACGGAAATGCACCGCGGCAAGGCGAACGATTCGGCCGCTCGGTGCCGGCACCTCTTCCAGGGTCATACCGCTCCAGTCCACCCTCCCTCCAGGAGCCCACTGCAGGTGAAGCTCAACAACCGCGCTTCGTGCACCTGAGGGCGCCCGGTAGACCTGCGATACCTCCGTCCAGCCATCAGCGCCCGGTTCCATGTCGGCCGGGAATTCCGCTTCCGCCGACGGCGTAAACCCGGGAAGGACACCAGTGGCAAAGGTGGCCAAGGGGTTGGGAGATCCAGGCGGCGCCTCATCACGGAGAACCCCGCGACCGTTTTCACCTCGCCAGAGCAGCCGGACGATGGCACTGCGGCGGGGCGCAGCCACACCTTCGGTCCTTCGAAAAGCCTGGAATCGGTAATAGCGGCCGCCTTGAACAGGGAAAACCTTGATCCAGCAGCCACCCAGTCCCTCGCGGGCGTCATGGCGAATACTCAGCGCAAGCCCACCCTCGCGCCCGCCATCCGCCTTCCACGAAAAGGCCGGCCGGATCTCGTCGCGGGGGCTCTCACGGCGCCAGCCTTCCGGCACCAAGGCAGAATTCTCGGGCAACGCCGGTTCAGCTTGGATTGAGAGGCCAAACAGAAGCGCGGCAAAGAGCCGACCCCATTCCTGAAGGGTGTTCATAACACGAAGGATAGGTGGCCGCAGCGCTTCCGGAAACTGAAAAATCGGCGATGAGGGTGATCCGGCGGTTTGGCTAGCTGAGATCCGGGTCTCCAGCGCCTGCTGAGGAGTTCGAAAGATACCCGACAGCTCCGAGTGGCTTCTTCCTCTTGCTCGTGCTCTTGATCTCTGTCGTTCGGGCTGCGGTCTGCCCTGTAAGTTCTACTGGAAATGATGGGAGGACGGAGCACCGCGCCGGACCGCCTCAATCTCGCGCACACGCATCTTGTTCACCGCGACTTCCTGCCCAGCCAGGTCCTTGAACACAAAATACCCTTGGTCGTTGAGTCTTGGCTTCGTCTTGGCGCGAATCGTCGTGCCATTGCCCATCGTCACATCGTAATGCGTCGCGCATCCGCAAAACAGGAGCAGGATGGCGGCGAGCGCGGCACCGCGGAGCCATTGCGGCTTCGGGAGGGCTTTCCGAAGGTTTTTCATAAGCTTAGCAGTAGAAGGTCCGGTACCATACTCAAGCTTGTTATGTGCCAATCTGGCAGTTCGATGCGCTTCGAATTGCAGATGCGGACGAGGTTTGAATCGGTATCCGCGCGTCGACACCGCAACCGAATCTGCACCCGACTTCGGAAAAGGGTTGAATTCGCCTGCGCTTGGCCTACACTTCCCGCACGCAGTTAATTCTGCGTCTCCGGTCGGGGCGTAGCGTAGCTTGGTAGCGCGTCTGAATGGGGTTCAGAAGGTCGTGCGTTCAAATCGCACCGCCCCGACCAACTTCATTCTGGCTCAAGGTTTCTCTGCCACAATTCTACCGTCACGCCAGACGTAAACGGGCGTGCCATGCATTCGTGCTGTCTTGCGTGCCACCCGGGCAGCTCGGCGGAGCGCCCGTCCGACACGCACAACAAAATCGTCAGTGGACTTCTTTTCAGGTTTTCTCATCACGAACTTCTCTCAATCAAAATTGGTCGATCACCTGAATGATCATGCACTGCCCAGGAATCGGCGAGCAAGCGGTAGACGGTCGTAAAATTGCTCCAGCCACGATCGAAACGGCGCAGGACGTCATTGCGAGGAACATTGTGTCCGCCTTGCCTGACCCGGGCCGCGATGCGGCGCAATGCCAGTTGCGGTGATGCGAGTTTCAGGAATACCACCTGGATTTCGTAGCCGGAGTTCTTCCAACGCTTGATCCGGCCCGGGCGTTTTCTCTTTCGGCCATTTTGCCGCGCCATCCTTCTGCAAGATCAGTTGGGTAGCAGTTAGTTTTCCGTCGGCATCCCATCTGGCTCTGGCCCGGGTACAGCTCCTTTCGGACGGGTTACACTCCTGCTGAATGGGGCGGGGTGCCGAACCCGTCGCAGGTCCGGAACCTGAAATTGGTTCCAGCAATTCTGCCCATGAACCTCAAAATGGTTGGCTTGATTACCAACTATTTGCGCAACGCGAGGTTCAAGGGCGCAGTGCGCGCAATCCTGTTCCGGGGTGATCTCATTTTAGCCAGGGCTGGGCAGGGGGGCTCCCGGTTGAAGCTATTGGCGAGAGCGGCCGGAGGTTGGATGGCGGGCCGTTGGAACGATGCGGCCAGGCGATAGCCGTGGAGCGAGCGCTTGGAAGGGTGCTCGGCCGGAGAAGTACACACCGCGCCCGTTCTGGTTTCGATCAACTCGGCGGCTTGGCGTAGGGTCCAATTTCCAGGCCCCTCATCATAAAGTCCATCAGGGCGTCCCAACTGTCGAAGAGCAGGTATCGGGTCAGGGCGCGCAGGTCATCAAAGAAGGTTTGGCGTGTGGGCAGGGTGGCGCGGATGAGGCGGTAGCGTTCATCGGTAAAAGAGAGGAAGGTGTGGTAGAGGAACGCCAAGATGTTCATGGCGGCCAGCAGCGAGGCGAGATGCTTCTTGCCGTGGCCGAAGTTGTGTTCGAGGTGATAGCCCTTGGTCTTGAGCGTGTTGTTGTTCTCGTTTTCGATCTTCCACCGGGCCCGGCCCGCCGCGACGATCGCGGCCACGTTCCGGTCGGTGATGGTGAGGTTGGTCGCCCAGCCGTTGAGGTAAATGACTTTGCCTTCGTGATCGGTGATGGTGAGTTCACACCAGTTGACCTTGAGGGCGTCCTGGCCTTCGGTCAGGGGGACGCCCTTGGCATAGCGATAGGTGTAGGTGTGGAAGTGGGCTCCGACTTTGACTCGCTCGGTCACCAGGCCCAAGTCGGGTCGCTGCAGGAGATTGACCCAGCTGGAGAGGGTCGTGTGGGAGTCGGGCTTGCAGACGAAGAGGAAGTCAAAGGCGTGCCGCAAGGTCTGTCGGCAAAAAGGTTGATGGCAGTAAAGATCGTCGCCCAGGAGGATGGCGCGCAGGGGAGCGTATTGGGCGGCGCTCTTTTGCAGCCAGCGCTTGCTGGCGGCAATCTCGCAATCCTGCTTGGTATGGCCATCCTGGGGCGTGATAAACTCCGGGCGCAGCGGGATGGCGTGTTCGTGTCCGGGAGCGACCACCACGGGCGTGACCGCGCTGTGGTAATAGGTTTTGTCGCCGCTTTTGTGCTCCAGACAAGAGCAGTTGGCACAATGAATTTTCTGGGAGGAGCCGTACCACGTGCCATCCAGGGCAATCAGCAGTTTGCCCGCGAGGGTGCGCCAGCTTTCCAGTTGACCGGACTGAGAGAGGCTGTCGAAGGCCGTGTCATAGCAGGGGAAGAGCTTTTCTGGCGGAACGGGATCGAGGGTTTGCCGGATCTGATTATCACACGGGATGTCCTCCAGTTGGAACAAACTCTGGGCATTGCTTCGGCCCCTGGCCCGCTGCATGGCCTTCTGGTGGGCGAGAAAGGAGGGGCACTGAGTGAAGAAGACCGAAAAGGCAGCCAGGCCGAAATCCTCCATGGAGTAGGTGAGATTATCGCCGGTACGGCGGTCGGGAAAGCTTCCCACGACCTGGCGCAAGTGGGCCAGGTGCTGCTCCCAGGTTTTGAGGACCTGCGCGCTCACCCGGTCAGCCTCCTGCGGGCGTCGGCTCGGAGGACTTTCAGGTAGATCGTCTTGCGGGCGACTCTGGGTTTAAGGCCGTCGTCATTGCGAGTGCGCCCTGTCGTCAGGCCCACCGGTGTCCAGCCGGCTGCCTGGTAGCAGGTGCCCGCAAAGCGGCCCTTGTCCACGAAGCTCTCAACCAAGTAAATGGGGTGTCCGTACTTCCGCTGCCAATCGGCCGACAGGCGCGCGGTGACCTGCCCTAACAAATGGCTGCTCAAGTGCGGCACACCTACCCAGGGCAAGAGCAGGAAGCGACTGTTATTGGTGACGTGTTCCAGGTGGCGGCACCGCTGTTGGCCACTCCAGCCCAGCCACTGATCGCGGGCGGCGGCTTGCCAGGCGGCTGCACTAAACAGCAGGCAAGCAAGCGGCCTGCCCTGGCGGTCTTGCGCGAGGTATCTGAGGTTCTCCCCCAGGCAATTGCGGTGTCCCAAATAGTGATAGCGCGCCAACAGAAATTGGAACAGGCGAGCCTCGGCGGTCGTTTCGATCACCGGCTCGATCCGCATCGGCTGCAACGCTGGCAACGGACCTTCAATCGGGGTCTGGTCATGGTCGATCGGACCCAAGTCACGATTGCGCAACTGATTGACCGAAGCCGTGCGACGCGGGGGTAACTGGATGTGCCCCCGAGCCTCCAGCTTCAACAGCAAAACCCGAGCGGCCATGTCTTTGAGTCGGCCAGCGCCGTTGCGCCAGTTCCAAGCCAGACACAGTGCACGCGAAAGCCGCGTCCGATTGGAATCGGGATGAGCTTGGAGCCAATCTCGAATCCGCGCGACATCCTCCGGGCGCACCATCCGCCCCTGAATGACCCGTGGTCGGTCCACTGGCCCCATCCATACCTAAAGCGGCGCACTGAAACCAGAGAATAATAAAATCGGGCTATTCAATGGACGCCAGTGCTCAGAACTGACACTTTCAGTGCCGATGGAAGGAGATTATCCGTCCAATGAACTAGAGTTCGCCGAGCGTTTCGACACCGAAGAGAGT
>CAZODO010000094.1:0-22500 GCA_964578605.1 uncultured Verrucomicrobiota bacterium
CCGCCGAGCGCTGGAACCGAGGTCAGCCCTAGCAGGTTCATGGGCAGAATTGCTGGGTTTGGCCCTCTTCCCTTGCGCCTACTGCCAGCGAGCGTATCCTGTGGGTTATTCATGGGCGGTGAACGAGTTTCTTGACGTGTGTATCGGACTGGAGCGACTGAAAGGTAATCGCGCAGACGAGCATCGTATTCCGATCAATGACCCGTGGCGCTTGTGTTTTCGCTGGGAGGACGGGCAGGCTCACGATGTCGAGATAGCATTATGATCTGGCGACAGCGGCTCTCGCGCGACGGAAAGCCGCGTAGGAGAGTCGGGCAGCTTGGCCTCTGCCGCGTTTGAAGAGCGGGGTTTGGGAAGCGTCCATCAAAAGGACCCGGTTACCCCGACGACTTGCCCAGTGTGAGCTTTCCTGGGAGTCAGCCTTTCAGGCGGCGTTCGACACGCACCGCGATCGCACCCAACCGGTCGAGCGCGCCTGAGTCGCCCTTCATTTCGAGGAGCGGCCGCAACTCAGAACGAACCTGGTCCAAGTCGAGATGCCTTTGTTGACGGATCAACACCGACTCCAGATCATCCCAGTCCCGATCCCGGCCGGCGAAGGCTTTGTGAACGATCAGATCCTCCGCAGAGCAGGTGGTCAGTTCGAAGTCTTGCCCACGCCAGGAACTGGCGCGGGAGATCGTACGTTCCTCAAAGGGAAGCGCACCCAGGGCGATATCGACGTCCACCCTCTCGCGGGTTCGAGCGAGCAAGACCCGATGCCGGAGCGCAAAGTCGCGCGCGTCACCCATTCGAGGCTCCAGGAACTCGAGCAAACCATCGATGAACTTCTCCTCGTCGCCGAAGCCGGTGAGCAAGGTGAGGTCAATGTCCTGCGTAAACCGCGGGTTCCCCCACCGTTGCACCGCGATTCCGCCGATGAAACAAAACCGCCAGCGCTTTTCTGAAAGAAATGCCTGAACCCCCGCCGCCGCCGCGAGCAAGTCATGCAGGCCGTTCATGTCCGCTTCCGCCGGTGGAAGATTGCTTGCTGTTCGACCAGTCCAAGGCCGTTGTCCGGATTAGGAGGGACGGGCGCGAAGGGACGAAGGGAACGAATGATCTCCCAGGCGCGCTCTTCAGTCATGGAGGCCAGTTCCTTGGCGCGTTGGGTCTCGACGGCCTCCCAGCGCGCGCGGTATTCGGTGGCCGCTTGGCTGCTGGTCCCGGCTCCGGAGATTGGTTTTCCCTTTGTATCAATGTAGATCATGGATTCCGATCGGCCCGCGACTCCGCCAGTTGGGCATCAATGGTCGGGAATCTTCTGCCGCCCAGAATGGCGTCGATCTCCAGAAGGTGCTTTTGGAGACTCCACTGCGGGCGATGGGATTTCTGTTCCTGAACGCGCATAAGCATGGCCACGGGTTTCGCGTCGCGGGCGATGAGGATTTGCTCTTCGGTCTACAGAGCCGCCTCGGCTTCCGGCCAGCGTTGGCGCAGATGGCGAACGGTAATCGTTTTCACTTCCGGAGAGCTAACATGTTTCACACGGATCCGGCAAGCCACAGTTCCAGGGCAGCCAGGGCAGATTCTTCTTGGCCTCGTGAACGGCCAGACGGCGGCCCTTGCGTTCAGAGGAGCAGCAATCGGGATGCGTTCCCCGCCCTGCTCGCGCGCCGATGCCCTTTCGCTTGCCCCGTCCAGGCACTACCCCTCCAATTCTGCCGTGAACAAATGCGACATCCTGCAAGAGTTGCCCAAACTCACGCCAGAAGAGCGTCAGGAGATTCGCGTGCGCCTCGCCGAGTTGGATCCCGACGAAGACTGAGCGTTCGCCGCGAATTCCTCAAAGAAACCAGAATCTGCCTCTTTCGCGTAGAGTTTGACCAGCGCGGATGAATCCCAAAAGCTCACTCAATCGCGTTCCGCGCGGTCATCAGCTAGAATCTCGTCGCTGCTCCTCCCTCGTCGTGCCGTGCTGGTGCGCTCGCGCAAACGGGGCAGTTCTTCCAACCACTTCATGCGATCCTCTTCGGCATCGGTCCTGACTTTTGACAGTTGTCCTCTCCTCTCTGAAACTCACGCTGTCATCCACTTTCGGGCGATTTTCCGATTCTGCCACCTGGATCGTTCGGATTTGACTTGAAAGGCTGTCGGACTAATTTGTCGGACATGAGCGTGCTACGAGTCAAAAACCGGGATTTTCAGCGCGCGACTGGAAAGTGGCTGCAAAGCGCGCGCCAGGGAGAAGTCATCGTGATTACCAGTCCAGACGGACCGCCTTTGACGCTGCGGGCGGGGTACCCCAAGCCCGAAGGAGAGTCCACGTGGAAAGAGCATCTAGCGTGGCTGGCACGCCAACCCGAAATCGCGGTCAATCCTGTGGATGACCTTCGCCGCGTTGAGTCGCGATGAATTATTTGGACTCGAATTTCGCCACGGCGCTGTATTTCAATGTACCGGGCCAAACCGAAATTGCAGTGCGATTCCTTCGACGCAACTCGCGCCGCTTTGTTTTCAGCGAGTTGGCCGAGTTAGAGTGCCGCCGGGCATTTATCGTTGGGACCGGCAAGCCCCATTCGGAGAATTGGCTGCGCCTGCAAGCCACGCTTGCGGAAGGCAAGTGGCAGCGCGAACCGATGCCCTGGAGCCAGGTTGCCGAGAAGGCGGGGCAAATCGTCGACCGATTCGGAGTCGGGATCAAAGCGGGAACACTCGACACCCTTCACATTGCCCACGCACTTCTCTGCGGATGCACTTGGTTCCTGTCGTTCGACTCGAGTTCCAACGCGCGCGTGTTGGCTTCCGCTTGCCGACTGCGAGTATTCCCGGAATTGACGCCGACAGAAAGGAACCGGATGACGGGCAACCGCACGATGTCGAGTGGGGAGTGAACCCAGCCTCCGGGGTCCGCAGTTTTGCCACCGTTGCTTGAGAAGGCGGTTTGAATGGCCGTCTTCCCTACTGCCGAGCATGACATCACGATGAAAGAGCTCGACCTTGCCCGAGATCGCCGAGGGGCTGCTTTCAGACGCTCGGATGTCCAGTTCGCCGGAGGCGGACAAGCCCCTTCAAATCATGGCAAACGCTTTTTTCATTGCCGCGGCGGTGGCGGCGCAGGCTTCTTCGTTACCAAGGTCGTTCAAGGCTTTGTTGAAGGGTTCGGCGCGGACGGGGCCGTCGAAGCCGACTTGGTTCATGGCCTTAAGGAACCCAGCCACGTCAATCACGCCCGTCGCGGCCGGTAACTCGCGGCGCCCATCTAATTGCTTTTCCTTGGGCACACCGGCAGGCGCGTCGTTGAGGTCGGCGGAGACGATGTCGGCATTCGCAAGCGATTGAATATCGGCAACGGTGTCTTCGGCTTGCCACCAATGCCAGCTATCGAGGACTATCCCGACGTTCCCGGTCCCGATCTCGGCGATCAGGTCCTTTAGATCAGCCATGGTATGGACGAAGGAGTAGCGGCAGCGTTCCCGGGAGGTTTTGGTGCCGACGTATTCCAGCCCCAATCGCTGGCCATGATCTTTCAGGATCAAAGCGGTGTCGCGCAGGCGCTGGGCGTGCATCTTGAAGTTCTGCAGGTAACTGCGCGAGTTGTCGCAAGGTGAAAGCCACGTGGTCACTCGAGTGACCCCTGCGCGCTCCAGCCCGGTCGCAATTCGCGGCAGCCGTTTCAAGCTCTCGGTGAACCGGGTGTCCTCTCGGCGAAACTCGACGGGCAGCCCGGCATGGCCAAACACGACGCCCTTGGCTTTCATCTCATCCGCCAGGTCTTTCTGCTGCGCATCCTCGAGCCCGGCCAGGAAATCGCCATTGGCCTCCACAGATTCGAAGCCGTGGCGGGCGGCGAGATCGATCGCTTCGCGCTGGCTGGCGGACACTCCGATAGAACCGCACGAGAGGCAAATGGTCATCTTGCGCTTGGCAGGCGCCGAGGTCTGTTCCTGTTGCGCCAGAGCGGTGGTGGCTAGAGCGACGGATGCACTCGCTGACATCTGGACGAATCGCCGTCGAGTGAGGGGCTTCATAGGGCAAGAGTTGCCTTCTGTCGCCAGGCGACGCAAGCCCGAATCCGTGCCGGCTGCTGGCGTGATCGATTGAAGCTGGGCTGTTCGCGCAGCTTTCGAGCTTCATTCGTTCAATCTTGGACGATTCGGAAGGGAACGGGCTGGCAGTCCCGCTCCTTTCTTCTATCCTGTTCATTATGGCGATCGATATTTTGGACTACGTCCCGGATGGCGTTTTCACCGTCGATTCCGAGTGGCGGGTCACCTCTTTCAACCGCGCCGCCGAAAAGATGACGGGAATCAGGCGAGCGGACGCCCTTGGACGGCGCTGCTGCGAAGTCTTCCGGGCGAGCATCTGCGAGAGTGCCTGCGCGTTGAAGCAGACGCTTTCGACCGGACGGCCTGTTGTGAACAAGGTCGTCTACATCATCGATGCGCGCGGGGAGAAAATCCCGATCAGCATCTCGACCGCCGCGTTGAAGGACGCCAAGGGGCGAGTGATCGGGGGAGTGGAGAGTTTCCGGGATCTGAGACTGGTCGAGGAGTTGCAGAGCGAGCTTCAACAACAAAACTCATTTTCGGACATCATTGGCCGGAGCCAGTCGATGCGGCAGATTTTCGAGATCCTGCCTCAGATCGCACAGAGCGACAGCACCGTCTTGATCGAAGGTGCCAGTGGAACGGGCAAGGAACTATTCGCCCGGGCCATTCACGATCTCTCCCGGCGAAGCGCCAAGAGGTTCGTGGCCATTAACTGTGGGGCGCTGCCGGACACGCTGTTGGAATCGGAGCTTTTTGGCTACAAAGCCGGCGCGTTCACCGATGCCCGCCGGGACAAACCGGGGCGATTTGCGCTCGCGGAAGGCGGGACCGTGTTCCTTGACGAGATCGGCGACATCTCTCCGGCGATGCAGACGCGGTTGCTCCGGGTCTTGCAGGAGCGTTGCTACGAGCCTTTGGGAGGGGTCGAGCCGGTCCGGGCCGACGTGCGGGTGATCGCAGCCACGCACCGCAGTCTGGGCAAGCTGGTCGAAGAGGGTCGGTTCCGCGAAGACCTGTTTTACCGAATTCACGTGGTGCGCATCGCGCTGCCAGGGCTGCGCGACCGGCGCGAAGACATCCCGCTGCTCGTCGACCATTTTGTTGCCCGCTTTAACCGTCTCCGGGGTAAGGACGTTGCGGGGGTTTCCGACGCTGTGCTCACGCGTTTAATGGAGCACGATTTCCCGGGCAACGTCCGCGAGTTGGAGAACATCATCGAGCACGCCTTTGTCCTGTGCAGTGGTGGGGTGATCGAATTGAATCATCTCCCGCCCCAATTGCGCGGGGAAGGGACGGGTCTGAACCTGCCTTTTGGCAAGGCGATTTCGCTTCGGTCCATGGAGAAGTTGCTGTTGGCGGACGCCCTTCGACGGAATAACGGGAATCGCAGGAAGGCGGCGAAGGAGCTGGGGATTAACCCAAGCACCCTGTTCCGCAAACTAAAGGCTCTCAAGGTGACGGCGCGCGACCGCTCAGGCAGGTCCTCGGAGAGGTCCCGCTAAAGCCGCGGTTCGCTGGCCGGAGATCTTGTGCCTGGGCCCTCCGGGGCGTGAGGAACAGGAGGGCTGGAGGTGACGCAGTTCGCCATGCGCGGAAAATGGGACGACCGCAAATCGCCACACCGTGGAAGCGGCAAACTCCATCTCGCTGGGATAATTCGCCGGAAACCTGCGAGTTTGAAGGGAATCGCAAGGCTGGTACGCAACTTGCGCTCCCCAGGATCATTGTGACGATCGCCATCCCAATCTGGCAGGAACGGGTGTCGCCTGTGCTAGACACGGCGGCGCATTTCCTGGTCGTCAGCCGCCGGCATGGCCGCGAGTCCGGCCGGCGCGAAGTGATCCTCGACCCCTTGCCTCCAGAAGCCTTTTCCCGCTCAATTGTCGAATTGCACGTGGACGTCCTGCTTTGCGCGGCAGTGTCGGAACGGTTGCGGCAGGCTCTGGAACAACGGGGAACACGCGTCTTTCCGCACTTGTGCGGGCCGGTGGACGATATCCTGGACGCCTATTATCGGGGCCAGTTAGAACGGCCCGAGTTTCGCATGCCGGGTTGCTGGGGAGGTCACTCAGACGGTCTCTGCCACCGCCGCTCGCGGGTTCGCAAACAGGGAAAAGAGCCGGCAAAGGAAGCGCCTCTATGAAGCCCGGTGCGGAACCCCAAGGTGGCGCCCCCTGTGGCGGCTTAAAGCCGGAACACGCGGCGGTCGGCGGCCCCTCGGATACGAGCGATCCGCCTAGCGGCGCCCGGCACTGGCTCCACATTACGGGTTTGCCTGGATGGCGGCGTGCGCGTCTCGGCGTCCCGGCATTTCGACACGCCAAGTGCCTGCACCGAGCGGGCGAGGACCAGGGGATTCCGTCCAGTGCCGAACAGAAAGACACCTCTTCTATGAAGATTGCCATTCCTGCTGAGAACGGTCGAATGCATGGGCATTTCGGCGGTTGCCGTGAGTTCGCGTTGGTTGAAGTGGACCAGGCGAACCAACGGATTGTTCGTTCGGAGGCGATGCCCGCTCCCGACCACCAACCCGGGCTCTTTCCGCGGTGGCTGCGCAGCCAAGGTGTCCAGGTCGTTATTGCGGGCGGCATTGGTCATCGAGCGCTCGCCAATTTCGCGCAGCACGGGATCACCGTATGCGCGGGTCCTGTGGGTTCGCCCGTGGAAGCCCTGGTGGCCGATTTTCTCAGTGGCAAGTTGACGGAACCACCGGCGGGTTGCGAGCATCACGGCGATCACCATCATCCTCACCACTCGGACGACGGCGAGACAAGCTAAGCGAACCATGAGGCGATTCCAGTGACTGTCCGCTCCGCCATCGAGATGCAAAGGTCCCGTGCGCGCCGGGAGCCGATTTTGGAATGCGTCGCTTGCCTGACTCGCCAGTCTTTCGAGGCTGTCGCCGCAGGGACGCCTGACCCGAAGATGCGCGAGGCTGCACTCCGCCAGGTCATGGGACACCTGGCAAGTCTTGATTGGCACATTCCGGCCCCTTGCTTGGCGCAATCCATCCATCGCATCATCCGGAGCGCGACCGGCAACCCGGATCCCTATGCGCCTCTCAAGCAGAAGCTGAACGAGCGCGCCAAGAAGTGGGACAACGTCTGGCACCAGCGGCTCTTGGAGCGCTACCCGCCTTTTGAAGCCGCGGTGCGTCTGGCGATCGCGGGCAACCTGTTGGATGCCGGTGCCAAGACCCAACTCGGGGAGGCTGAGTTGCTGGCAGCTTTCGAGCGCACGCTGGAAGCGCCGCTGATCGGGTCGGTACGGGCGCTGGCTGACGCCATCGCCAAGGCGCGGGACATCCTTTTCCTGGCCGATAACGCGGGTGAAATCGTCTTTGACCGGCGGTTCTTGGCGCACTTGCCCCTGGGCAAGTTCACTGTCGCGGTCCGCGGTGCACCCGTCCTCAATGATGCGACCCTCGCCGACGCGCACACGGCCGGCCTCGATGAGTTCTGTGAGATCGTCTCCAACGGTTCGGATGCGCCAGGCACGCTTCTCGAAGATTGTTCGCTGGACTTTCGGAGACGGTTCGCCTCGGCCGACTTGGTCATCGCGAAGGGCCAGGGCAATTACGAATCCCTTGCTGGCGAGGACAAGCGGATCTTCTTCCTGTTCACGATCAAATGTGCCGTGGTGGGTGCGGCTCTGGGATATCCTCTCGGAGGCCAGGTCCTTCACGAGCCATTGGCAACGCAACCCGACAACCGCGAGTTTCTGTGAGAGCCATCTCCCCGGCAGACCTGATTCCGGAGCCCGCCCATGAGCATACCCATGACGGGAAGTGCAGTTGCGGGGGGCACCATTCCCATGCCCGGGTCCAATTTACCCAGACGATGGTCGGGATGGTGTTCGTGATCAACTCGTTCGTTTACGGATGGATCATCGAACCGGGCAGCGTCGTGGCTGCGTTCAGCGCGATGATCGGGGCGGTGTTGCTCTCCATCCCGATTGTGTGGGTGGCGATTAAAGACCTTCGAGGCGGCGCGCTGAACACCAACGTGCTGGTGGCGCTGGCGGTTATCGCGCTGGTCGCCTCCGGGCATTACCAGGAAGCTGGCATTGTCTCCTTCTTCATGCTGCTTGGGCAGATTATCGAATCCCGGACGGCCGAGGGCGCCCTCGCGTCCATCCACTCCCTGATCAAGCTCACCCCCACCAAAGCCCGGCGCATTTTGGCTGGCGGCGAAGAAGAGGTGGCGGTGCATGACCTCACGGTGGGGGATGTCATCCGTGTCCGGCCCGGTGACAACGTGGCCGCGGACGGTGTGATCGTGATCGGCCAAGGATCCTTGAACGAAGCGAGCATCACCGGCGAGTCGCTGCCGGTCGATCGAAAACCCGGCGATGAAGTGTTTGCGGGGACAATCAATCTGACCGGGGTGCTCGAGATCCGGGTCACCCGTGTCGGCCACGATACGACCCTCGGGCGCGTGCGCGACCTGATCCTGGCGGCCGAGAAAACAAAGCTGCCCATCATGCGCCTGATGGACCAGTACATGGGGTATTACACACCGTTGGTGCTGTGCATCGGGGGACTTGTCTGGACCTTTACGTACGACCTGAGCCGGGTAGTTTCTGTGTTCATCGTGTCGTGTCCGTGCGCCTTCGTGCTGGCGTCGCCGACGGCCATGGTGGCCGCACTATCGGCAGCTGCCCGGCTTGGCATCCTCATCAAAAACGTGGTGGACCTGGAACTCGCTTCGAGAATCCACGCGTTCATTTTTGACAAAACGGGAACGCTCACGACCGGCAAGCTGGCCGTCAGACGGTTGGTCCCTCTGGGGACGACCACCCCGGCAGATCTCCTCGCCGCGGCGGCTTCCGCGGAACAATTCAGCAATCACCCCGCCGCCAAAGCTCTGGCTCAACTGGCCGGAGAAGCCGGAGTTCCCCTTAGGAAGCCGGTGGATTTCTCGGAGACGGCAGGACGAGGCGTCAAGGCCCAACTCAACGGCGAACCCGTGGTCGTGGGCCGTGCGCAGTGGCTTCGCGACCATGGCATGCTTGGTCCGTTGGACCCTCCTGTGGACCTGGACGAAACGGAGGGGTGGAGCCTCATTTTCGTGGGACGTGGCCAGGAATGTATCGGCTGGATCGGTCTGCAGGATGAGACGCGACCGGAGGCTAAAGGCGCGCTGGAATCGCTCAAGCTGCTCGGAGTCCAGCGCTTCGCGATGGTCAGCGGAGACCGCCGAACTGTGGCGGCCCGGGTGGCCCGTGAAGTGGGGTGCGACGATGTCCTGGGTGACTGTTTGCCTGAGAATAAGGTGGAGTTCGTTCGTCGATTGCGCGGCAAAGGCTTCCGGGTTGCCGTCGTGGGCGACGGTGTGAACGACGCCCCTGCCTTAGCCGCGGGCGATCTCGGGATTGCCATGGGCGCGGCCGGCAGCGAGGTCGCCATTCACAGCGCCACCATCGCCCTGATGAACAATGACCTTCGCCGGTTGCCATTTCTGGTTGGGCTCTCCCGGGAAACGCGCCGGGTGATCCATCAGAACTTCCTTGTGGGTTTGGCATTCGTCGTGGGCGGGCTAGTCCTGGCGGGAATGAAATATATCAACCCGATCGCCGCGGCGGCGTTCCACGTCACAGGCTCCCTGCTGGTCGTCTTCAACAGTTTTCGCCTGATGCGCCAAGGCGAGGAGTACGAGCCGCATGCCCTGGAGGGCCTGGCGGCGCCTCCAAGCCCGATCGCCGACAAACCCGGCCTTAGGTCTGCACGGGAAGGCCACTATGCCCCCGCATGAACGCGCCCTATTCAAGCCTCGTCCTGGTGGTATTCTACAGTCTGCTCGTCTTCCTTGCTGCGCTCGCGGGCGGCTGGCTGCCCACCTTGTTCCGTTTGACCCATACCCGACTCCAGGTTGGGATCAGCTTCGTGGCCGGTCTGATGTTGGGCTTGTCCGTTCTTCACCTCTTGCCTCACGGGATGGAGGTGCTCCATTCCCCAGACCGCGGGGTTCAATGGTTGCTGGCTGGATTTCTGGTCATGTTCTTTCTGCAACGTTTTCTGCCATTTCACCATCACGATGTGCCGGCAGGGCAGCCGGCCAATAGTCCAAATGACCTCCACGTCACAGGGCATTCCACGCATCTCGATTGGGTGGGCGTGGCCGTCGGCGTGTCTCTCCATTCCGTCGTCGATGGCCTTGCGCTGGCGGCCGCGATCATGGCCGGCCGGGACGGTCACGGGGGCGCCCTTGGAATCGGGACTGCGCTGGCCGTTATCCTGCACAAACCTTTCGGCGCTCTGGCCATCACCACCCTGATGTCTGCCAGCGGAACCTCGCGTCGCTGGTTGCACCTCGTGAACGGCGCGTTCGCCCTCGTAACGCCCCTCGGCGCACTCCTGTTTTTCTTGGGCGCCGGCCCTTTCGTGCAGGCGCATCCGGCCTGGCTTGGCATGGCCCTAACCTTCTGCGCAGGCACATTCCTGTGTATCGCTTGCGCGGATCTTCTCCCCGAATTACAGTTCCACGCTCATGATCGGTTCAAACTCTCGGCGGCGTTGCTCGCCGGGGTCTCAGTCGCTGTGGTCATCGGGCAATTCGGTCATGCGCACCCGCCGCATTCGCACGCCAGCGCCGACAGCCAGGTTGTCCGGCAGATTCGGTGCTGAAACGGCAGGGCGACGCGCTCCGTCGCGCGCCGTGGCTGACTTCCACTTGACGGTGAATAACTCCGCACAAGATTCATTCCGCCCAGTCTGCAGAGTTTGAAGAAAGAGAAAGCAAACCAACGGCGGTCGACGGAGCGACCCGCCCTGAGTTTCAGATCTTTTCTGAGCAAAATGAGATCACCCCGGAACAGGATTGCGCGCACTGCGCCCTTGAACCTCGCGTTGCGCAAATAGTTGGTAATCAAGCCAACCATTTTGAGGTTCATGGGCAGAATGGCTGGCGCCGCTCCGACCGGTCTTGATTTCGAATCCGGGTTTTCGCACGCTGGGCAAATCGTATGATTCTCCAGAATGCCCTTATTTGGCCGGCCGTGACCGTCCTGATTTTCGCCGGCCGAGCCGGCCTCCAAGCCGCGGAACCTTCCGATGCGGCCGGGATCGATCGGTTCAATTACCCCGATACGGCCGCCGCTCGAGCCCAATGGCAGCCGATGAATGGCAGTGCGCCGGTGTCGGTCGTGGAACGGGATGGACGCAATGTGCTTCGCCTCCCGTGCGACTTTGCCGGAACGCGGGCCGAGCGCGGGAGTTGGGATCGGAAGGTGGATCTGGACCTGTCCTCGTGCCGGGGTGTGCAGTTTGAGCTCTGGTGCCCCGATGCCTCGCCCGTTTCCTATTTCAGCCTCTATTTTCAGAGCGGTGGCGGTTGGTATCACGGCATGTTTTACCCGGAAACGGCGGCGGGCTGGAACACCATCGAACTGAGCAAGGCCAGCATGGTGGTCGAAGGAACGCCGGCGGGCTGGGGCCGGATCAGCGCGATTCGCCTCTCGGCCTGGCGCGGCAAAGAGGCAAACACCGAGTTTTTTCTGCGCGACCTCCGAAAGACTGGCGTTCTTGGATTGGACGCTGCCGTGGCGATCATCCGCGGCGATTCCGCGGCCCGGCGCTCGCCCGACGAGGACCGGACGATCAGCCGGAGCGCCGACGGCGTGGCGCGCTTCTTTGAAGAGGCGGGCATCGGGACCGCCATTCTGAGCGATCTGGATCTTTCCGCCGCGGTGCTGGCCAAAGGACGGCTCGCGGTGCTGGCCTACAATCCGTCGATGACCGAAAGCGCGGAGGATGCGCTCATCACGCATCTCCGGAACGGCGGCAAGGTGCTCGCGTTCTACCAGCTTCCCGAGAGGGTGCGCGCGGCTCTTGGCATTCCAGGGAGCCGGCATGTTCGGGCGGGATCTCCCGGACAATTCTCACGCATTCGGTTCCGGGAAGGAGCGCTGGCGGGAGCGCCGGCGTTTGCCGAGCAGCGTTCGTGGAACATCAGCGCGGTGGAGCCCAAGGACGGTGTGACCGTGTTGGCGGACTGGCAGGATGACAAAGGCCAGAACACAGGTTACGCGGCGGTCGTCGCGTCCAGCAACTGCGTCTTTATGACCCACGTGCTGCTGCCTGGCGGGGGGGCGAACCAAGAGCGGATGCTGCTGGCGATGGCCGGCCGTTTGGCGCCGGAATTGTGGCGTGAGGCGGGAAGGGCGGCCTCGGCGCGGATCGGGGCTTTTGGCGGTTTCAAGAGCGACCGCGAGGCGATGGCCGCGATTGAGACGTTGGGTTCGGGGAATGCGGCTGTTGCCGCCAAGCTGCGGGAAGCGGGCCGATTGCGCGATGCGGCCGAAACCGGGATGGCGGAGTCGCGCTTCTCCCAGGCATTGGACCAGGCGAAGGCGGCTGGGCGGCTGTTGCTGGAGGCTTACTGCATGGCGCAGGAGCCGGCTCCGGGCGAGTTTCGCGCCTTCTGGTGCCATAGCGCTTTTGGAGTGGAAGGAATTGAGTGGGATGAAGCGATTCGACGCCTGGCGTCCAATGGGTTCACGGCGATCCTGCCGAACATGCTCTGGGGCGGCGTGGCGTGCTACCCGAGCACGCTCCTTCCCGTCAGCCCGCAAGTGGCGGAACGGGGCGATCAAATTGCGCAATGCCTCGAAGCGTGCCGCCGCCACGGATTGCAGGTGCATGTCTGGAAAGTGAATTGGAACCTCGGTTCCGGGGCGCCAAAGGAGTTCCGGGATCGGATGCGGCAGCATGGCCGGTTGCAGGCGGATGCCCAAGGGAAAGAAGAGCCCTGGCTATGCCCGTCCCATCCGGACAACCAGAAGCTGGAGATCGATTCCATGGTGGAAGTGGCGCGTTCCTACGCCGTGGATGGCATCCATTTCGATTATATCCGCTACCCGGATGGCGACCATTGCTATTGCGCCGGATGCCGGGCCAGGTTCGAACGCGCCACGGGCCAGGCGATCAAGAGCTGGCCGCGGGATGTCCTCCGTGGCGGGCCGATGCAGCCGCAATGGTTGGATTGGCGGCGTGGCAACATCACCATGGTCGTGAAGGCTGTCAGCGAACAGGCCCGCGCGGTCCGGCCAGGCATCAAGATCTCGGCGGCTGTCTTTCCCAATTGGAACACGGACCGCGATACCGTTGCGCAGGATTGGAAACTGTGGTGCGAGCAGGGTTACATGGACTTCGTTTGCCCCATGGATTACACGCCGAGCAATGCCAGCTTCGAAAATATGGTCCGCAAACAAGTCGGATGGGCCGGCCGGGTCCCGTGTTACCCCGGAATCGGGCTGAGCGCGACCACCCCGCGTCTTGGGGTCGACCGAGTGATCGATCAAATCACCCTCACACGCCGACACAAAACTGGCGGATTCGTGATCTTTAATTACGCAGTTCCGGAAAGCACGGAGATCGTGCCGATGCTGGGTTTGGGAGTAACCCGGCGTTAGGACGGTTGGACGGAGCGCCGGCTTGCAGCCGGTTTGGTTTTCCGCTCATGGGCGACCAGCACGGGGGTCGGGGGTCGGAGGTCAGAGGTCAGTTGGATGGAGAGGCCAGGGACCCACGGGCGTTCGCCCGGCTCACTCTGCCTTGGCCTGGTAACTCGCTGCGCCGATGACGCGGGAAACGCAACCATCCCGCTTATCCGCTTTGCTCCCAAGCCGGTTGCCAGCTGGCGCTCCGGAAGGGTCGCCACAAAACTGGCGGGTTCGTCCTCTTCAATGACGCATGAACCGGAGAACACCGAGACGGGGCAACGACGCCTCCGGCGGACAGAGGGAATAGCGCAAATTATGCTCATCCGGGCAGAGTGGAAGTGGCATCGGACTGAACTGTGGTTTGGCCTGGCAACTGCGACGGCATTGCTTCTCAAGAGTCTAGCCGCCGAGGCGGCCCCCGCCGAAGGAGGTGAAGCCCATCTCCGCGCCAGCGGCACGAATGTCCTCATCCAAATCCGGGGTGGGAAGGGTGACGATTGGCGTCTGGACGCCTCCGAGGATCTGATCGTATGGACGAACTGGACAGCCTTCGGGACGCTGCTTTCCGGAGGGAAGGACGCTCCGGAGAAGGCGCTGTCAACCCGCGAAGGTTCGCAGAGGTTTCTGCGTGCCGTGAGGACCTCCGGGTTGTACGACCCCGTGGTGTTGCGGACGTTCAACCTCACCTTCACCCAGGCCAATTGGCAAACACGGCTGACGAGTGGGCGCAGGACCGGCTCGAACACGCTGGGCAACCTGATTCTGGACAACGGCGCGGTGGTCACGGGCATTGGCGCGCGGTATCGGGGCAATACCTCCTTCGATATGGGCGGCGCCAAGAAATCGTTGAATATCGAAATGGATTTTTCAGATCCGAGCACGGATCTGATGGGCTTTTCCACCGTGAACCTGAACAACGCTGCGGGAGACGAGACAATCATGCGTGAGCCGCTCTATTTCACGGTCATGAGCCAGTACGCGGTGAGCCCGAAGGGGGCCATGGCCAGGCTCTTTATCAATAACACCAATTGGGGGGTGTACTCGTTGGCACAACAGCAGGACGGTGATCTGATCGACGCATGGTTTCCCAGCAATGACGGAGATCGCTGGCGCGCCCCTAACATGGCCGGGGGCGGCGGAGGACCGGGGGGTGGGCCGGGCGGCGGGGGTTTTGGCGGTTCCACTTCGGCATTGAGCTGGCTCGGAACCAACATCTCCCGCTACATGGCCGTGTACGAACTGAAAAAACAGAACTCCACCAACGCCTGGGAAATCCTCGTGCATGCGATTGACGTTTTGAACAACACCCCAACCTCCGAACTCCGTGGCAAGGTCGAGGATGTCCTCGCGGTGGACCGGTGGCTGTGGTTCCTGGTTTTGGAAAACCTGTTTGCCGACGACGATAGCTACTGGAATAAAGGGGCCGATTATATGTTCTATTACGAACCGGAAAGCGGCCGTATCCATCCAGTGGAACATGATGGCAACGAGTCGTTTATGGCGAACGATTCCCGCCTGTCGCCGGTGACCGGGGCAACCACCGCGCGGCCCGTTCTTTACAAATTGCTCGGAATTCCCGAACTCCGCCAACGATACCTGGCCCATATGCGCACAGTGATGGAGGAATCGTTCAACCCTCGGGCTTTGACTGCCTTGATCGACCGGTTCCATCAACTCAGCGTGAAAGCGATTGCCGCGGACCCGAAAAAGGGATTCACCATGGCCGCCTATACCAACGACCTGAGGGCATTGAAGACCTTTATTACCAACCGCTACAACTTTCTCTCCACCCACGCTGAGCTGACACCGGTTGCTCCGTTAATCCTCGCTGTGGACGAACCGGCGCCGCCGAACGCGAACCAGCCGGCAAGGGTGACCGTCACGGTTGACGGAGCTGCCAGCGGAGGCGTCCAGTCGGTCTGGCTGCACTACCGGGGCGGTGCCACGGGCAAGTTCAGCCGCACCGAGATGTTCGATGACGGCGCACACGATGACGGAGCCGCGGGCGATGGCGTGTATGGAGGCGAAACGGCTGGATTCATGGCTGGGGTCAAGGTGAGCTATTACATAGAGGCCCGTGCGGGGAATCCACCCAATGCTGCCCGATTCGTGCCGGCCCGGGCGGAAGAGGACACGTTCAGTTACCGCGTCAATACTGCCGGCCCGGCGGTGTCGCCTGTGGTGTTGAACGAGTTCATGGCGGATAACGTCGACAGTTTCCCGGATCCGCAAGGGGATTTCGACGACTGGATCGAGTTGCGCAACACCACGAATCAGGAGGTGGATTTGACCGGCCATTTTCTGACCGACAACCCCGATAACCTGCGGAAATGGCAGTTCCCCGACGGCACGGTCATCCCGGCAGGCGGGTACCTCATCGTTTGGGCGGATGAAGATGGACAGAACACGCCCGGGCTGCACGCGAGCTTCAAGCTCTCCAACGAAGGCGAGACGCTCCTGTTTGTCGGGCCTGACAACAGCCTCAATCCACTCCTTGATTCGGTAACCTTTGGCGCACAGGACGAAGGGCGTTCTTTGGGCCGGTCCCCGGCCGATGCGAACCAGTGGGTCAGCCAGAACCCGACACCGGGCGCGGCAAATGAGTAAATAGCCCGAACTTGATGCAGCGCCGCTTTGCAGGCGGCTTCATTTTTCAGATTCGGCGGCCGTTACGGTTGATGATTGACCGAATGGGAGATAGCCGGTTTAGCCACGGAGCGCTGGCTCGCCGGCTTGGCTTTGCGGAAAAGCATGTTCGTTCGGGCATCGGGGTACTTCCAATGAAGCCGATTGCAGACCAGCGCTCCGGAGCTGCTCCTGTTTGATCCGTTTCGCATCGTTGGCGGGGTTCTGACGCGTCTTGCGCATGGAGGGGTGGGCAAGGCCAAACCAGCCCAATATGATCGACATCTTAACACGCGGCGACATGGCGGCGGTGCCATTGAACTTCCCGCTTCTCCTTGTGGCGCTGGGGATTTCATTTGCCACCGGACAACTGATCGCGTGGACCTACATGTTCACCCATACCGGGCTCTCCTATTCGCGATCGTTCGTCGACGCGCTCGTGGTGATGCCGGTTATCGTCTGCCTAGTCATGCAGGTGTTGAGC
Source organism: uncultured Verrucomicrobiota bacterium (assembly GCA_964578605.1). Classification (GTDB taxonomy): domain Bacteria; phylum Verrucomicrobiota; class Verrucomicrobiia; order Limisphaerales; family SIBE01; genus JAXMHN01. The sequence continues at coordinate 16,582 of CAZODO010000094.1, forward strand.
AACAACCTCGTCACGGCGTTCGGGCTCATGGCCGTGTTTGCCATCGTCCGGTTTCGAAACATCCTTCGCGACACTCTGGATACGGCTTATGTGCTCTCGGTCATCGTCTTGGGAATGGCCGCCGGAACGATGAAGTTCACCACCGCGACCCTCGGGACGCTAGTCCTGGTGGCGATCATGATCTTCCTGCGGATAAGTTCCTTTGGAACACGGCATCGTTACGACCTCATTCTGAACCTGCGGTGGGGAAGGCCTTCGGCCGAATTGCCGGTCCTGGAGCATCTGCTATCGAAGTATAGTCTCCGGGCTCAGTGCGCCAGCCAGCGCTCGGACGAGGAGACTGCGGGTGTCGACCTTTCCTATCGGCTCTTGCTGCGCGATACCCGGCGCGTCGATGATTTGCTGGGTGAACTTCGCCAGGTAACGGGCGTCTCCAAACTCAGCAGCCTCAAGGCCGAGGACGAATCGGAGTTGTAAGCTATGGCGACGTCGGATCGTATTCCCATCCCGATCGCAGGCCGCTGGCGCCAGTTCTGCATCCAGATCCTGCCGGTCTTGGTTCTGGTCGGGACGGTCGCGGGAACGGTCCATCTTTGGCGCCATGCCATGCCCGCCACAGCTTTGCAGGGCCAGGTCGAAAGCCTGATCTCGGTCGTCCGAACCCCCACAACCGGAACACTCGTCGACGTCCATGTCGAACTGCTGCAGTCGGTTAGCAAAGGCGACGCCCTCGGACGAGTCGTCGCTCACGGGCCGTCCCCGGACGAAACCGAGCCGAGTTCGGTCCTCCTGGCGGCGCCCATGGCCGGTTCAGTGACGACCCTGCACCGCCATTCCGGTGAGAATGTGATGGCCGGCGACCCCATCGTCACCCTGGCGGGTCCCAAGCCAGGACGCATCATCGCTTACCTGCCTCAACCGCTTCGGCAGCACCCAATGCCGGGCGGCCGCGTCGAGATTCGAACCCGGTCTTTTCCCCCGGTTGTCCTCCAAGGGAAGATCATCGCCGTTGGGACCCGAATGGAATCGATCCCCGGCTGTCTGCGCCCCAGCGGGACGTCGGCCGCGCCGGAGCTTGGGCTGCCGATTGTAGTGAGCCGCCCATGCCAGTTGGGTGTTGTGCCTGGGGAGATTGTCGACCTGTGGTTGATGGAGACGCCCCGATAGCTTTGACGGCAGGCTATGGAACCGTAATACAAATGTTATAACATCCGCCAAAAAAACGCGACCTTGATGCGTAAGTTGTTGCGGTTCAATGGAGAAAATTGGTGACAATTTGACGACATTTTTCGTTCCCGGCTTGGTAGATGGTGCGACGGCCACGGCGCGCCATTGGAAATGAATGATTCCATAGGGCCGGCCCTGCCCACGGTCCTATCTGCCGAGACTCTCGCCCTCGGCGGGCCGCCTTGTAACCACGCGGAAAGTTTGAAAAGGGTGTAAAAAAGTCTGAAAAAGGGTTCCGCGCACCCCCGGAAAGGCCTCTCCCAAAAGGGTTGCTCCCTACCACTCGCCTCGAGGGCATCTAACCATGTGCTGCCATGGGCGCCAGGGCTGGGCTCGGGGGCACCTGCAAAGGGGGTGCATGCAGAATTCCTGCTCCCTCCAGAATTCGTGGCAGGATCGGCAGGTCAGCTCTCGGACTTTGAGGGTCTCTGGCGTCAGGGCTGCACGGGGTTTGCCAGGGCGTTGCACGCTGGCCGCAGCGAGGTTGCGACCTAGCTGTGGGGTTCTCTTGGGAAGGGTTGGTTGGGGGGCACCAAGCCGACCGACGCGAGCGGTGACGCGGAAGGTAATCATACCAGCGGGACCTCGATCATGGCCGCGTCAGTGACGATGGGATCAGCGCCCACAACGTTCACAGGACCAGGGGAGCAGGTTGTGGTAGGCGTCGCGCCATAGGCCAAGGTCGTGAAGACGGGAGCTGAGGCGCTGATCCGGCTTGGCATAACCGTGCACTCGACCGTGTGCTTGTTCTCGGCGTTGATCCAGACCCAGTACTGGGAGTCCCCGTAATACCACCAGCCCTGGCAACCCTCCTCAGACTCCAGGCAGCATTCCGAGCTGTCCTCGTATGGCACCAAAGCTCGGGTCATGTTCGCGTCGATGGTCGTCACCCGAGCCAGGAGGGCGGCATTGTCCTCAAGCATGTCCTGCCAGGCGTCTGGGATCGCCCAGATCGCGTCTGGATCGCTCACCCGCCACCGGGCATGTGCGTCCTGGCGGGTGGTCCGGATCTTCCAGCCTCCGGATAGGTCGCATTCCCCCGTGATCACGGAATACACCTGGGCGTTCATCCCGATTCCTTGGGTCCAACTTGCTGGATCTCCAACCGCGTCGGCGTCGGGAGGCGTGCCTTCCCACCATATGGCGGCCGTCCCAGGCGCACAGCCGGCGTTCTGGGTGCCGTCCGAGTTGTAGGTCGCTTGGTAGATGTCCTCCGTCCCGTAAGTGAAGCCGATCTCCAGGAGCATCGGGAGCATCACCCTCACCTTTGTGAGGAGGTTTATAGCAGAGGAGAACTGGTTGAATGTGGCCGCATAGCAATAGGTATTCGGGAGTGGGCCAAATCCCTGGGCGTTATCTGGACGGATGGATGTCGGCAGAAGGGTGAACCAGCGGTTTCCAAATGCCTGGTAGCAGAGGTTCTCAAAGGTGAAGTCGAACAGGGAGCCCTCGAGGTTATCGCAATCGGCGTAATCAGCTGTGGTCTGGCCGTCGACGTAGCCCTCGCACATCGCCCGAAGGTAAAGCTCCATGAGGGTAAAGACGTCATGGGTGACGGGGGTGTCCGTGAGCTGCTGGGTGTCGTTGTCGTCCGTTCGGGGGCTCGGGATCAGCTTGGTGAAGAGGAAATGGGGATAGACGCTTCCGTAAGGGTTGTCCGGGAGGCTTTGGACCTGGGAGTTTGCCCCGTTGTTTCCAGGACCTGTAGCCGTGGCATTGGTGCCGTCGTATTGGTTGAGCAGGTATTCACGGAGGGCGTTTTCGACAGTCCGGATCGTGGACGCTTCGGCGCGGAGGGCATTGACATCCCATTGGGAGACATCTCGAGGAATCCCGCTGGGGACGTCGAGCTTGTGGTGCAGGCGGCCGGTGAGGGTGAGTTTGACCAGTTCCGTTACCCCGTCCATCTCGACCACAGCCGACTCGATCTCGACGTCGGGCTCATAGATCCGACAGCTGCGGTAGAAGTTCCGGCGCCAGTCCTTGCACTCCTCGTCCTCCGAGTCGCAGTCGACCACGTTCACGTTGCTGTGGAAATTGGTGCTCCAAGCTGGGTTGATGGGCGCGTAATTGTAGCCGGAGGGCGACTCCGGGAAAAGGACGCCCCCCAGGGGTCCGGGCACTCGTTGGCCGTAGCTGGTGTGCCATAGCAAGGGCTCGTTGAAGGCCAGGTCAGGCGCGTAGAAATGGCACCGGTTGACCAGGGGCCAATAGTCCGAGTAGGCGTCCGGCTTCCAGATGGAGGACACGCTGGGGTGGTAAGCCTTGAGCTGGGTGCCGAGAAGCCATTCATTGGTCCAACCTGCAGGGCCAGCGGTGTGGCGGATGCCATCATACTCGTAGACGGTGCCCTCGCCCGTGAAGGTCGCCACCCCGGCCACGGCCGTGAACATGTCCTCAGCCTCGTAAAGGGTGCTGTTGTAGGTCACCTCGCCAGTACGTACTATATATATGCGCTCGGGCTGTAGATCGCCGCTGTCGATAGGGTCTCGCGCTGGGGCAATTCCCTCGAATAGGTCCACGGTGTTGACCCCAATCTGGGCCCCGCGGCGGAACCAAAGGATGCTCTTGCCGTCCTCCACGGCATACCCGACAAAGTTCTGGCGGGGAACCATCCGGATGCACTGGCTCAGCCGGCGGGCGGCGTCGAAGACGCCGTTGGTGTTCACCTCAGCCGTCTGGCCAGGGAGGTTTGCCGAGCCGTGGACGTTGACGATGCAGCCGGTGGCGAAATAGGTATCGCCGAGCTCGCGGGCCTGGCTCTCATCGATCCCGCGACCGTCCATAGCCTCGTTCTCCAGGGCGGCCCCGGCGCGAAGGAGGAGGAAAAGGTCGTCGTAAGACGGTTTTCCGGCCAGAATCTCCGTGCATTCCACCTCGATCTTCCCGCCTGCTTCGGTGAACTGGGCGGCTGTGGCCAGGCGGACCTTGAGCGGCGCTGGCGTGGCGGGTGTAGACAGGATGACCAGTTGGGCGGCATCTCCGAGCTGGTCAGGTGTGATCGTGACCGTCTGGAGGACTTCCGTGTCGTTGAGCAACTCCACCGTGACGGCCGCCTGCAGCTTGCTGGCGGTAATCATGCAGGCGGTCAGCACAAAGTCTGCATGGTAGGCGTGTGCTGTGGTGGTGGATTGGATGTGAGTGCCCAAGGTGCCGGCAGCGATCTGGAGCGCACCGTCAAACCGAAACAAGGGGTAGACGGCGGTGATCACCCCTTCTGTCTCGGTCCCAATCTGGGGCGCCAGGTGGTACTGAGTCGCCAGAAACCGCTGGGTGTCGAAGGCCTCCTGCAGCCAATAGCTGGCCGCGGAGCGCTGGACATCGTCCCCACGGAACTCGCGGACGAAGTTATTGAGCATTCTCGGGATCGCGCCGTTCGCTGTCTTCCTTAGCGCCGCCTCGCCGGCATAGGGCCCCTCCATGTAATCGGTGGTTGGAAGGACGTCGATTGTGCCGCCATTAAGCAGGACGTAATAGGCCCAGGGCGCATAGTAGACGTACCGGACATGGTCTGGGAACAGGTCTTCACCAACCGGCTGACATGTGCCGGGGTACACCTTATCGGACAGCTCTGGTTTCAGTGCCGTGAACCGCACGACGTAATTGATCGGCGCGGCCTGGTTCCCATCCCCGTCCGGGTCTGGGCAAGGTGTCGCGGCCAGGTCGTTCGTTGGGAGGTATCCGCCATACGCGTTCCCGTGCGGGCTCAGGGCGCTCATGGAGATCCGGTAATGGCTCCGGGCTGCCGACCATGCCGGAGATGCCATGCCGCCAGTGACGGGGTCGTAGGCGCCCCGCTGCTGCTTCGCCAGTTCCCAGAAGTCCAGATCCGTCTCCGGCGCAGCGCCCTCGAGCCAGAGCGGGATCCCGCCGGAAAGTGGCTCCGTCAGCCGTAGGTCTTCTGAGTCCAAATTCAAAGCCTCGGCGCCGAACACATAGGCCATCATCTGGCAGGCAATATTAGCGCCCTCAGGCTCGCCGGCGCCCGCCGCAGGCCATTGGGCATGCGCAGGGTCCAGCATCTGATATCCGGCTGTGAAGAACTCAGCCAGAGCCGGGAATAACGTGCCGCCGGAGTCAGAATTCCTGAGCTGGCGGAACAGGCTCAGCCAGTAGAAGTGGATGCGCCAGGTGGAATCGCCAAGGCCACTCCGGAGCCGGTCATTGAATGCGGCTGCCAGCGCGGTGAGTTGGGCGCTGGTGATGGGGTCGCCAATGGCGACGGCCGGAGCTCGGGTGAAGGTGATCATAGGCTTAGCAATGTCGCTTGATCGAGCAACCTCATGGAGTTAGGAAAGGGGCATGAAAACCCTTCTGGTGCTTCCTGTCTTAGCCGTGTTCTATTTGAGCATCATCGCCTCGGAACCCACGAATAACGCTTCCACCAACTACGTGCCCAAGGAGCCCGTCTCTGAGGGATTGGCAATCGGCGAGTGGATGGAAGTGGTAAGCCGTGCAACGCCGGTTCTTCGCCCGGATGGCAGTGAGATCATTCCGAAGTTTCATCCGGGTGACGTGACTTGGATCCTGCAATACGTCTCCGGCGTGCCGAATAGTCGCTCGAACAGCCCTTTGAACGACTGTAAACGCGTGGTCCGAGGCATGTTGGCCCGAGTTGCAGGAGATAAGGACCAGATTAAGGACCGTCTCATTATGGGGTTTCATGACGCCGATCCACAAGTTCGTCTTAAT
>CAZODO010000095.1:0-21847 GCA_964578605.1 uncultured Verrucomicrobiota bacterium
TGAACCTGCCGATACCGCGGAGCTGGAGCGCGTCCTCGTGTCGATCCGCGCCGAAAAAGGGCGGGTTAATCGAGCGGGGAAACGCGCGCTGGAACCCGGAACGGCGCCGTTGTCGGAACTGCCATGGACTTCTTGCCAATTCGGAGCGCCGGTCTGCAACCGGCTTTACCGGCTGCCGTTGCGTTGCAGCCCGCTTCACGGCCAAGACACAATGGCTCCAGAGAAACCGAGGTGATCGAAATTGAGAACGGAGTGCACGTCTTGCAGGAAGCGCCATCTCCTTACAGGCAGGAAACAAGCTCGAAAAGTGACCGCAGAGTCGTCTTTTAACGTTAACGAATTCGTATGCTGTTTTGCTCAAACCACTTATCTCTGCGACACAGGAATTCCGGGCCCGAGATAACCGCGGAAGAAGTCAGGATTGACTAACGAGGCGAAGGATTGCCACCTGATTGCGTTTCGTTATGCTCCTCTGCAATGATGCGCGTTTGCTGTAAAGCTCTTACGCTCGTTTGCGCGGCTGTTTTCATGGCGTTTCTGCCTGAAAGTGCGAACTCTGCCGAGGGTCCGGTGCCTTCTCTTCAAGAAGCCCTGGCCGATCTCAGAATCCCTCCGGATTGGTTTGCGACAACCGCTGTGAAATGGGACACGACCAAACCATGGAAAGAGGCCCGGCTGGAAATCCGGCGCTTGCTCGCTCTGGACGATGCTTCGGTTCGAGAGGCGGTCAAGCTCACCTGGCTTTACTCGCAGAAAGGGGATATCGGCGACGGACACGAATTGCCCATGTATCTCTTTATGAGCGGCAATTACGCGTGGGCCACGCTGGAGTATTCCAAGCTCCTTAAGAGGGTGGCGAAGAGCGGCGCAACCCACGCTTACCGGTGCTACGCTTCCTGTCTGGCGCACTTTGGCGAATACGAGCAGGCCCTCCAAGTGCTCAATGACGCGTTGAAAGATTTACCCCCCGCTCCCTGGCGCATTAGCAGCATGGCCGGAATCCAGGAACACTGCGGGGATGTTTATGTACAAATGGGCGACCTCGCCAAAGCCAGGCAACGCTATGCCGAAGCTATGCGTCTGTATCCAACGTCCGATCAACCCTACGGACGGCATCTGCTCCCTCGGTATGTGGCCAAGGTGAAAGCCAAGGTGGACCTGCTGGCGATGCAATCGCTAAGCGCCGCCAAGTTACGCGACGGCAGCTACACCGGAAAGGCAGCGGGCTACTCCGAGGCTAAAGAAATTGAGGTAACCCTCACGATTGCCTCAGGGAGAATCAGCGACGTCCGTGTGGCGCATGAGGAGAAAATCGATTTGAATGCCACGAAGATTATACCGCAACGCATCATTCAAAAACAGAGCGTCCAAGTGGACGCCGTCACCGGGGCGACCGTCACCTCGCAAGCGATCGTTGAAGGCGCCTTCCAGGCGCTAAAACAAGCCGGGCTGCAGTGATGCCCATGCGCAAGCCGGAACGGACCTGGAACCTCTTCCGAGCCGCTCGTTTGCATCGACAACGAGCGGGCAAGGAGCAACTCCTTGATCGAGTGCTTCGCCGGCTCGGGATTACATGGCAGGCAGCGCCGGTCCGGCGCGCCGTTCAAGCCGTTTGCCTGGTTCTGTATTTCGACCTTTTCTTCCGCGTCTCCTGGCCTTACACGGCGCTGGCCTCGGGACAGGCGGTTGCGCTCAAGGAATGGGTGCCTGTGGAAGTTTTTCTTTGGCTGGACCCACTCGTGGGGCTCTCGACAGCGATCGCGGCCCGCTGGTGGAGCGTGGCCCTGATCGGCGCGGCCGTGATCCTCGGAATCGGCGTCATTTTCCCACGGGCTTTCTGCGGATACGTCTGCCCACTCGGCACGCTGATTGACGTGTTCGATTTCCTGGTTGGGAAACGTATCCGGCGGTTTGGAGCCCTCAAGACAATCCGGATGTCCAATATACGTTTTTATCTTTTGGCTGCTGTTCTGGCAGCGGCGCTTGGAGGAGTGTTGGTCTCCGGGTTCGTGGCTGCGATTCCTGTGCTAACGCGCGGACTGCTTTTCACTGGTGGAAATGTGCAACTCGGGCTGGCCAAGAACTGGGGTATGGTGCCTCCGTTGAGCAGCGCGATATGGCTGTCCGCCGCGCTGTTTGTCCTTGTGTTTCTCCTGGGCCTGCTCACTCCCAGGTTCTGGTGCCGATATCTTTGCCCCAGCGGCGCGCTCCTGTCGTTGCCGAGCTTGGTTCGCCTCAACACGCGGCGGGTCTCGGCAGACCGTTGTGTCAAGTGCGGCAAATGCGTCGAAGTCTGCCCGTTCAACGCCATCGAGCCGGACTTTGGCACTCGATCGATGAACTGCACGTTCTGCCAAACCTGCGGTGGTGTCTGTCCGACCGAAGCGATCTCTTTCGTGCCGGTTTCCGCGAAAACCTCAACCAGCCTGCCCGACGCGGGAACTGGGCGACCGATGAACCGCCGCGTCATGGTAGGGTCTTTAGCCGCCGGCGCCTTATCGGCGTTGGGCGCACGACGGTCAGCCGCCGCGGTGGAACGGCGTCCTGTCCGTCCTCCTGGCAGCGTCGCGGAGGAGCGGTTTCTGGATCTCTGTATCCGGTGCGAGCAGTGCCTAAAGGTATGTCCGGGCCAGGTGCTGCAAGCCGCTGGGCTCGAATATGGCTTCGAAGCATTGTGGACGCCCGTGGCCGTCTTCCCGCACGCTGGCTGTCATCAGAACTGTAACCTGTGCACGCAAGTCTGCCCCACCGGCGCCATCGAGCCTCTCTCGCTGGCTCAAAAGCGAAAGACCGTGATGGGGATCGCCTCGATCGACACTCAGCTCTGCCTGCCGCATCGCGGAGAGCGTGAGTGCCAGCTCTGCTTCGATGAATGCAGCGCCGCCGGTTACCGCGCGATCGAAATGCGACCGATCCAGCTGGAAATGGGCGCTGTGCCCGAAGGCGCCCTATCGCCCGAGGAAATCGAGCAGATGGGCCGCATTCGAGCGCCATTCTTGCAGACCGATGCGTGCGTCGGCTGCGGCCTGTGCGAGTATCGCTGCCATAGCGTGTGGGTTGCGCGGCAGAAGCTGCTTCCCCAGAGCGCGATCATCGTCAAGCCTCCGGCAACCGTATCCTGAGCGCATGGTGTTCGGGGCTCCTGACACCTGAGTGCTGAGGCCTGTGATCGAATCGTTCCAACGGCCCGCCATCCAACCTCCGGCCGCTCTCGCCAATCGCTTCGACCGGGAGCCCCGCTGCCCAGCCTTGGCTAAAATGAGATCACCCCGGAACAGGATTGCGCGCACTGCGCCCTTGAACCTCGCGTTGCGCAAATAGTTGGTAATCAAGCCAACCATTTTGAGGTTCATGGGCAGAACTGCTGGGGGAGTCGCGGACGCATTGACACCGGCGCACCTGAGCCTTTTCCTAGCAGGGATGCTGCTTGAATTTCGGGAATCGCCCATCCATGGAACTGGCGCATTCGCCGCGGTTGCACTGGGGGCGGGAACGGCCGTGGTCCAGTATCTCGGGCGGAAGGTCAGCAAGGCGGAGTCCATGCGTCAGTGCGAGCGGAACAATCCGTTTATCTTTTACCTCGACCGGGATTATGACCTGGACGGGAACGTCGCCTGGAATCCCGCCAGGCTTCTGAACCACAGTTGCTCCCCGAACTGCGAAGCGCAGCATCGGGATGACGGCATTGTGATTGTCGCCTTGCGCGATATCGCGGCGGGGGAGGAATTGACCTTCGATTACGGTTACGATCTGGAGAACTTCCGCGAGTACCCCTGCCGTTGTGGCAGTCCCAACTGTGTCGGGTATATCGTTGCGCAAGAGTTCCACGAGCAGGTGCGCCGGGTGGCTCCTGCCAGCCATGACAGAGGCGGCTGACGCGAACAAGAAGCGAATGGACGCCACTTCCACGTGCTGCTATCCCTTGGGGTGAGATGAAGCCAAAGATCCTGGTGGTGGATGATGAACCCGACGCGCTGGAGCTCATCGGCTTCAACCTGGAAAAGGCCGGTTTCGAGGTCGCCACGGCCGAAGACGGCGCGGAGGCCCTGCGCAAGGCGCGCGAGCTTGCCCCGTCGGCGTTGGTCTTGGACCTCATGCTGCCGGAGATGGATGGACTTGACGTGTGCAAAGCGTTGCGGGCGGATCCGCGGACGGCGGGCACGGCCATCATCATGCTCACGGCGAAAGCCGCGGAGGTGGATCGCGTGCTGGGGTTGGAGCTTGGCGCCGATGATTACCTGACCAAGCCGTTCAGCCCGCGCGAACTGGTGTTGCGCATCCGCAAGTTGCTGGAGCGTCAGGCGTCCGCCGCCGCGCCGAAAGACGTGTTCCGGGTCGGTCCGATCTGCACCGATCTCGGGCGGCACGAGGTGACGGTTGGCGGCAGGCCGCTTGAGCTGACCGCCACGGAATTCAAGCTTCTGGCCGTGCTCATGGAGCGCCGGGGCCGGGTGCAATCGCGCGAACAATTGCTCCGGGACGTTTGGGGGTATGATAACTTGATTGATACGCGGACGGTGGACACCCATATCCGGCGGGTCCGGGAGAAATTGGGGTCCGCGGCGGATGTTCTGGAGACCGTTCGGGGGATTGGATACCGCATTCGAGACGAGTAGAGGAGAGCTGTCATGTGGCCGGCGATCATATTTGCGGTGCTGGCAATCCTCGTCGTTGCTGATTCCCTGTGGAAAGAGAGGCGGCTGCGGCGGTTGCGATTGCAGGCGAAGGAGGAATACACCGCGCAGCTTTTGCGACAGCAGCAGGAGGCCTATGCCCAGGCCCAAGCCCAGCAGCGGGCGCTGTTTGATAGCATGGTCGATGGCGTCATCGTGGTGGACAGGGAGGGGCGCATTCAATTGGTCAATGACTCGGCCCGGCGGCTGTTCGGAATGAGCCCGTCAGCCGGACGCGGGCAGACCTTGGCGGACGCGTTCGACCTGTCGGCCTTGGCGGAGATTGGCGAGCGGCTGCAAAAGGAATCCCCGGTCCTGGGCGTTGAACTGGAGGTGCTCAAACTCCCGCCGCAATACCTGGAGATCAATGCCAGTGCCATTCGGGATCGCGAAGGCGCTTACCGTGGAGGCATCTTCGTGGTCCATGATTTGACCCGGCTGAAACAGCTCGAAAACACGCGCAAGGATTTCGTTGCGAATGTGAGCCACGAGCTGCGGACCCCGCTTTCGCTTATCAAGGGGTTTACCGAAACGCTGCTGGAGGGTGCCAGGGAGAATCCCGACGTGGCGGAGCGGTACCTCCGGACCATTCAGAAACATGCCGACCGGTTGACCTACCTCATTGAGGACCTGTTGACGATCTCGCAACTCGAGAGCAAGCAGGCGGTCCTCCGCATGGAACCGGTCGCGTTGCGCGCGGCCGTTCAGCGCGTGGCGGAGGACCTTGTGGCAAAGGACAGCGAAAAGAGGGTTGCGATTCGGAACGAAGTGCCCGAGGGGTGCTTCGTGCAGGCGGATGCCGCCCGGTTGGAGCAGGTGCTTTTCAACCTGATTGAAAACGCCATCAAGTACGGGCGGCCGGATGGCCTGGTCGTGATCGCTGGACACGAGCACGAAGGCCAAGTGGAGGTTTGGGTCCAGGATGACGGGCCGGGGATTCCGCTCGATGCCCAATCGCGGATCTTTGAACGCTTCTACCGGGTCGATCGCGCCCGGTCCCGGGAGACCGGCGGCACCGGGTTGGGGCTGGCCATCGTCAAACATATCGTGCTTGCCCACGGCGGGTCGGTTCGAGTGCGAAGCCAGCCGGGGCAGGGAGCGACCTTTTACTTCACATTGCCTCCCGCCCGCGCCCTTGAGCCGGCGTCGGAACGGTCGTCAGGGTAGGGCCATGCCGTCCTCTGCCGATCCAGCAACAATGCCAGCGCAAAAAGTCCACTGGGGGCAGGCGCTCTGAGGTTGCGGACAACCGTCACTGCCTTTAGTATTGAGCCTTTACTAAGCCCTAACCTTGGCTTAGCTTGCGGCAATCGAGAGAAGCACTATGAACGCGATATTTGCAGTTTTTGGCATGGGCGGCGGCGAACTGATCCTGGTGTTGGGAGCAGTTCTTATCCTATTTGGAGCGAAGAAGATACCCGAATTCGCCAAAGGCCTTGGCCAGGGAATGAAAGAGTTCAAGAAGGCATCGCGCGAAGTGACGGAAGAGCTTGAGAATGCCATGAATACCGATGCGCCTCCACCTCCCCCGAAGCGCGTGGCCTCGCCTTCGCCCACGGAGCCTGTTTCAACCGAAGCCTCCGCGCCGACCACCCCTGCGACTGAACCTCGCCAGTAATTCAAAATTTCACTGCCGGTTAGCATGGCTGACACGACGGAGAAAGTTGTCCCGGAAGAGGAACAGGATGGCGGCGGGGAAGTGAAATCGTTCCTCGAGCACCTCGAAGATCTCCGGTGGACGTTGATCAAGAGCATCACCGCTCTGGTGCTTGGGATGATCGTTTGTTTGATCGCCGGGAACCGACTGGCGGCCATCCTTGTATGGCCAATCGAGCGGTCTGGCGTCAAAATCAACCTGGATTACCTCGATCCGGTCGCCCCGTTTTTCTCCGCTATTCATATAGCGTTTTTCGGGGGAATCATCCTGGCGTCGCCATTCATCTTCTACTACGTCACGCTCTTCATCCTGCCCGCGATGAAGCGGATAGAGAAGAAGTACTTCTTCCGTGCGTGTGCGCTGGGTTCGGGCCTGTTTTTAACAGGCGTGACGTTCTGCTATTTCCTGCTCATGCCCCTGGCCTTGAACGCCGCGGTCAAGTATTCCGCGTGGCTGCTGGGAGAGCCGTTTGACCCCAGCAGGACCGTGCTATGGCGGGCAGAGCCTTATTTCAGCTTCACGAGCAAGTTCATGATCGGGATGGGGCTCGGGTTCGAGATGCCGGTGGTGTTGCTCACCCTGGTCCGGTTGGGGGTGCTTGACTACCAGAAACTGCGGTCGCTCCGGCGGTACATGTTCGTGATCTGCCTGGTCCTGGGTGCTGTGCTGACCACGCCTGAGGTTGTCACCCAGGTCGCGATGGCCGTTCCTCTCTACTTGCTTTACGAACTCAGCGTCTTTGTCGCCTGGTTGTGGGAGAAACAGGACAAGAAAAAAGCGGAAGAGGAAGCGGCCCTTGCCGCAAAAGAATCCAACTGATCCGAAAACGCGCTTTACATCGGTTTTGCTGTCGCTAACCTAAGCCAACACGAAAAGCTTATGCGAATCTCCTTCTCCTTTCTGGCGGCGCTCGGCGCAGTCACCCTCCTTGCCGCCGGTTGTGCGGGCCCGGAGCGCAAACTCGGCCGCGGCATGCTGAACGTAACCGAGTTTACCCGCGGGGGTGAAATTCGAAGGTCGATGGAGCAAACGGCGCTTTGGGAAGGGAGTGCTGACGCTGTGTATACAACGGGCTTTTTCCGCGGCTTCAATCGGAGTTTGGCCAGGACCGCTGTGGGGGCTTACGAAATCGCCACGGCGCCCATTCCGCCGTACGACCCCGTGTTTTTGCCGGAATACCCGGTTTACCCGGACAGCTTTCGCCCGCGCCTGATTGGCGATCCGACCTTCGGCCCCGATGCCGCTCTTGGATTTAGCGGGGGAGACGTGGCCCCCATGGTCATGGGCAGCCGCTTCCGCATCTTCGATTACTAAGCCGCCCATCTCGCTCCCGGCGCCAACCTTTTGCGTTGGCGCCTTTTTTATGACCCGGCTTGAGCGGCGCTCGACCTGCAAGATTAACCTCCTCCTGAATATCCTCGGGAAGCGGCCGGACGGCTTTCACGAACTCGAAAGTGTCATGCATCCAGTTCCCCTGCATGACGCGCTCCAGTTGGAACCCTTGGACAGGCCAGGCATCGAGTTGACGTGCAGCGACCCCTTGCTGCCGGTTGATTCCAGGAACCTCGTTTACAAAGCCGCGCTCGCTTATCTCCGCGTGTCGGGAGTCGAGGCAGGCGTGCGTATCCACCTCGAAAAGCGCCTTCCTCTGGCCGCCGGGTTAGGGGGCGGAAGCAGTAACGCGGCGGCCACCCTGCTCAGCATGAACGAACTCTTTGGCGGGCGCGTGCCGCTGAGTCAGCTCGAGCGCGAGGCGGCGAGCCTTGGCTCCGACGTTCCCTTTTTCCTGCAGCCCGGCCCGGCCCTTGTCACGGGACGCGGCGAACAGGTCGCGCCTTTGGAGTCCTTCCCCGCGTTAAAGGGCGCGTTTGTCCTGCTGATCCATCCCGGGTTTGGGGTTTCCACGGCGTGGGCGTACCGAGAGTTGGCCCGGTTCCCTGATGCCGTCCGCGGACGGAGCGGCAGGGCGGCAGAATTTGTCGCCGCCCTTCAAGGTGGAAGCCTGGAGGCTGCGGCGTCCCTCCTCTACAACTCCCTGGAAGCACCGGTCCTTCGCAAGTACCCTGTCCTGAAGCTCTACCAGGAGTACCTGCGAGCGAACGGTGCCGCCGGAGTGCTGATGTCCGGGAGCGGTTCGACAACGTTCGGCCTTTTCCGCACTGAAGGGGAAGCAAAGGAGGCCGTCACCGGCTTTCCAAGGCAATTTGGTGACCGGTGTTGGACAGCCCTCGCGCCGCTGGCGTAGGAGTCTTTTGTATTTGCAGCGGCACCAATCCGCGTTAAGTTCTGCAAGCCTGTCCGGTGGTGTAACGGTAGCACAGCGCCCTTTGGAGGCGTTTGTCTTGGTTCGAATCCAGGCCGGACAGCCAGTTCCAGCAGACCGCGAAAGGTTAGGCAACCGATCTCCATGAGCAGGCCGCGAATTCTCATCGCCGAGGACGACGATCTGCAATATGAAATCTACGAAGACGCGCTCGCCGCTTATGAACTGGCGCGCGTCAAGACGGGGAGCGACCTTCTCAGATCCATTCGCCATCTCCCGCCGAACCTGATTATCCTGGACCACATTCTCGACCGTGGTGAATTGGGGCTCGATTACTTGCCGGAGCTGAAGGAGTTGGTGCCTTACGTCCCGATCGTCGTTGTTTCTGGTGTCCTGGAGGTTCGGCAGCAGATGGAAGCACTCCAGGGGCCGCGGCGCGCGCATTACTGCATCAACAAGCCCGTGGACCTAGACGAGCTGAAGCGTGCCGTGGAAGTGGCGCTGAAGGAGTGCGGGGAAGCCGAGATCGTCCGGCAGTTTGAAGCCCTGGAACGGTCGAAACGCATCGATATCGAAGCGTTACTAAGCCGGTCCTCGGATCGGTTAAGCCGCCAGACCGAGATCCGCCGCCGTCTGTCGAATGTGAAGGACCGTCCCAATGTTTCGGCTCTCGCCCGTGAATTCCGGGTCGCCCGGCGCACGATTATTCGCGATCTCCAGGAACTGATTCGCCGCGGCGAACTCAAACCTGAGGTCTTCCCGAAATGGGAAAGTCCGGACGCTTGCGATGAGTGAAGGGCCCTTGGGCCTGATCCGCACACCCCATTCGCGTTCGTGGACGCTCACGGACTGCTCTCGACACCCTTGCGCCCAGGCCGCAAAATGTCGGCGATCCTATGCGCGACGTCAACGGGAGCTTTCAATACCTCATCTCACTGCCGCCAAACATGGCGGCGCGCTTTGAACGGCTCACCCAGCGAGCCCGTCCGCAATGGTTTGCCTGCAGCGATCCCCCGGGACGGCAGCTCGGATCGGGAGGGGGCACGGCTCATTTGCTGGCGGAGGCGTGGCGTGAGACGGGGCAAGGTGCCGGGTTCGCCTCGTGGCTGCACCGCGGCCGCAAGCTGATGGTCCATGGCAGCGGAGAGAGTCGCCGGCTGCCCGCTTATGCAGCGGAGGGGAAGCCTTTGCTTCCGGTGCCTGTGTTCCGATGGGCCCGTGGCCAGCGGCTGACGCAAACGTTGCTGGACCTGCAGATGCCGTCTTACAGCCGGGTGCTCGAGCACGCGCCGGCGTCCAGCGTCGCCATGGTGGCGAGCGGGGATGTCTTGCTTCGTTTTGGTCATGAGCTTCCGCCGTTTCCGGAGGTGGACGTGCTGGGCCTGGGGATGTGGGTCACTCCTGAGACGGCCAAAGACTTCGGCGTCTTCTTCACACCGCGAAGGGACCCGCAGCAACTGGCCTGTTTCCTTCAAAAACCGTCGCCGGCGCGAATCCGGGAATTGGGTGTCGAACACCTCTACCTTGTCGATACCGGCATGTGGCTCCTCAGCGCGAAAGCGGTCAACGTGCTCTTGCGTCGCTGCGGATGGGAGCCGGGAAAGGAAGCGTTTGCCGGAGAGGTTCCTGCGCCCTATGAGCTCTACAGCCATTTCGGCCTGGCGTTGGGCGAATCCCCCTCGGTCCAAGACGAGCTTGTGGCCGGGCTGTCCTGCGCGGTGGTTCCGCTTCCGCAACCTGAGTTCTACCATTTCGGCACCAGCAACCAGTTGATCGAATCCGTCTCTGCGCTGCAGAACCTGGAACTGGACGAGCGCAAGCTGGGCCTCGCCGGCGCCAAGCGGCATCCGGATCAGTACCTGCAAAACTCTTCCTTTCGCTTCCCGCTGCGCCGGGACGAGAACCACACGCTCTGGGTGGAGAACAGTTCGATTCCCGGGACCTGGCAGCTGGCCTGCGGGCATGTGCTCACCGGCGTTCCTGAGAACGACTGGGACTTGCGCCTCGAAGCGGGCGTGTGCCTGGACGTCGTCCCGATTGACGCAGCGCGCTATGGCCTCCGGTGCTATGGGATTGAAGACGCCTTTCGGGGGCCGCTTGGCAAATCGAGCACCCTCTGGCTCAATGCGCCTGCAATCGATTGGTTCACCTCGCGCGGCCTGAACCTGGAGGCGCTCGGGATCGACGCGACCTCCGACGTGTTCACGGTCCCTTTGTTCCCGATTCTCGAGCGAAACCAGCTCGACCCGCGCTTTATCGAGTGGCTCTTCTGCAGGCACCCTGCCGAGAATGCCGATTTCGCCAAGCGATGGTGCCAAGCCGAGCGGCTTTCCGCGCGCGACATTTCCGCCCGGGCCAACTTGGACCGATTGCACGCCCAGCGTGCCGCCAACCGCAACCGCTGCTTGCGCCCGATGCTTGAAAACGCCCTCTGGAGCGTCTTCTTAAACCTGGATCTCGAATCAACAGCCCAGCTTTACGCCGCCTCCAACCAGGAGCTTTCACCCTCCGTCGCTGTCAAAGGCGACGGTTTGGACCCCTTGGGCCAGGCGCGCGAGCGGATGTTCCGCGCGGCCGTTCTGAGGCATCGCGACCGGCCTGGCTGGAAGGAGCAGGAAGCGGACGCATTCGCTTTCCTGCGCGAGATGATCGTGCGCGATGTCGGGCTCCAACCCGTGCAGCCGGAGTGCACCGTTCAGGAGGATCAAATCGTCTGGGGCCGCAGTCCCGTGCGCCTCGATTTGGCTGGCGGCTGGACCGATACCCCGCCTTACTGCCTCGAGCATGGGGGAAAAGTCGTCAACCTGGCAGTGAATCTCAACGGGCAGCCGCCCATCCAAGCCTTCGCCAAGCTGTGCCCCCGGCCTGAATTGATCATGCGCTCCATCGATCTCGGGGCCGAAGAGCGAGTCGACTCCTACGAACAAGTGGCGTCCTTTGCGCAGCCCGGGAGCGAGTTCGCCGTGGCGAAGGCGGCGTTTGCCTTGGCCGGTTTCTTGCCTCAGTTCCATGTCACGGGCGGGTACGCCTCTCTCAAGGAGCAATTGGAACGATTCGGTGGCGGCATTGAAGTCTCGCTGCTGTGCGCGGTGCCCAAAGGTTCGGGGCTGGGCACGAGCAGCTTGTTGGCCGCGACGGTGCTGGCCACGATCGGCAATCTCTGTGGCTTGAACTGGGATCAGAACGTCCTTTTCAGCCGCACCCTGGCGCTCGAACAGTTGATGACGACCGGTGGCGGCTGGCAGGACCAGGCCGGGGGCATTTACCGCGGGGTCAAACTGATTGAAACTGTGCCCGGATTAAAGCAACGCCCGACGTTGCGTTGGCTGCCGGACTATCTCTTCGGGAGCGCGACGGCCAACCAATCGGTCCTGTTGTACTACACCGGGCTGACACGGCTGGCGAAGAATATCCTCTCCGAGATTGTGCGTGGCATCTTCCTCAACTCGCCGTCGCACCTGGCCGTCGTGGAAGAGATCGGCGCCAACGCGGAATTCGTTTTCAGCGCCATTCAGCGCTCCGATTACGATGCGCTGGCGCAGGCCGTTCGCAACAGCTGGGAGCTAAACCAGCGCCTCGATTGCGGGACCAATCCTCCTGCCACCCAACAGATCCTTGATCAAGTGGGCGACTTCCTGCTCGCGGCAAAACTGCTCGGCGCCGGAGGAGGGGGGTACCTCTTGATGCTCGCCAAGGATAGCGACGCCGCCAGCCGGATTCGTCAGAGCCTCACGGCCAACCCTCCGAACCCCCGGGCGCGCTTTGTCGATTTCGAGCTTTCCAACACCGGGCTGCAACTCACCCGTAGCTAATTCGAATCATGTCCAATCCCTCCATCCTCCCCAGCCGCAGAGCGTTTCTCACAACGGCTGCAAGGGCCGCGGCCGGCGCGACAATCGCCGTTTGGGCTCCAACCGCCAGATCGGCTGCCAGTGAAAACGCCACGCCGGACGATCGCTTCGCTGTCATCGATACGCACAGCCACTTTTACGACCCGAGCCGTCCGCAGGGCGTGCCTTGGCCGCCGCGCGACGACAAGCTGCTTTACCGGACCGTTTTGCCCCAGCAGTACCGGGCGCTGCCGGTGCCCCGGCCAGTGACCGGCACGATCGTTGTGGAGGCGAGTCCGTGGATCGAGGACAACCAGTGGGTGCTCGATTTGGCGGACAAGGAACCGTTCATTGCCGGCCTGGTCGGCAACCTGCCGGTCGGCACTCCAGCGTTCGCCGGACACCTGAAACGTTTCGCGGCCAACAAACTCTTCCGTGGAATCCGAATCCGCGATCGCCGACTGGATGGCGCGCTGGAAGATTCAACCTTCCTCCGTGATCTGAGGCTCCTAACCGATCTGAACCTGGCATTGGACCTGGTAAACGGGAACGACATCCTCCTGTTTGCTGATCAGTTATCGAATGCGCTACCGAGCCTGCGCATCATCATCGATCACCTCGCGGGGCTGGCCCTCGACGGCAAGACGCCTCCGGCTGCCTGGATGCAGAAGATGCGGGCCCTGGCAGACAAGCGGAATGTCTTCTGCAAGCTTTCCGGACTTGTGGAAGGCACCGGGCGAACCGATGGAACCGCTCCCAGCAACGTGGATTTCTACCGCCCGGTTCTGGATTTCATGACCAACCTGCTCGGGCCGGAACGCTTGATCTACGCCAGCAATTGGCCTGTAAGCGAGCGGTTCGCGCCCTTGGCGACCGTTCAGAACATCGTGGCCGATTACTTCCGCAGCCACGGACGTTCCGCCGAGGAACAGGTCTTCTCCCGGGCCGCCAAGGCCGCCTATCGGTGGGAGCCAAGGTAAAGAGAAGCCGGGACGATTACCCCCGCGCCGAGTCCGTTCAGGAGCATTACGGAGCCTTCACGCCTGCCCGCCGGTTTGGGCCTGTCTTTCCACGGGTCCAAGCGGGGCTACGAACAGCTCGTGCTCCGATCGAAATGTCGCGTAACTTGGATGGTCCAGCCTTCCACCCAAAAAGAAAGGGTAGAAACCGAATCCTGCCGTGTTGACCTGCACAAAACCCTCCTGAGATCGGAACCAATGCCACCAGAGCAGAACGGCAACGCCGGTCCCCGGCACGACAATCAGGGAGCCGTGACCCAGGACAAGGCGCCGGTTATCGTAATCGCAAAGGTAGCCAAGATGATCGCGAACGAGCGGGATCATCCCGGCCTGGGTGGTATCGACTTCGTTCGCCGGCCATTCGGTGCGTCCGATCAGAAAGAGCTCGGGCGCCACCTGCAGGAGGGCGCGTTTGGGATTGGCCGGCGGCTCTGCCATCCGTATCCACAACTCCAGGCGATTTCGATTTCTTCCCGTGATCGGTATCATGTTTTGTGCATTTTCATCCGGTCAAGGCGCACCAGACCCGATCTCGATCGCGAAATCCTGGGGTCCGCGGCGCACCTGCACACGAACATCTGATACATCCCAAAAGCCTACTTCATGGTAATTTGGCTGATGGATTGGCGTTTTGACACCTGATCTTGACATCATCCAGTCCCTGAGTTCGTGGAACAACGAGGCCCGGTGTGGCACCTGCGCAGCATTCGGAGCGCTGCCGCTCTTCTCCCAGTGTTACACTATGTTTCTATAATGATTCGACTATGGTTTTACTATGATAAGTTAGTTAAATAATAGTTGATTATTAGCTGAAATACGGAAGCAGATCGACTCCTCTTTCGAGCGGGATCATTGGGCCATTGAGGCCGTTGGACTGCAGCGAACGAGCAATTACTCCAAAATTGTCGCAGCCTGGTATTTTCATCTTCGGTGGCATCCCTCGGAGGATGGAGCGCCACTGAAGAGAATTTGGCGTGATCCGCCTCTCGAAGGCGCCTATTCTGCTCCTGGAAACACACCCGATGGCCCTTCATATGCCAACTGCCAGACTGATCCACCATCGAACCCCCACCGACCGCGCACGCTGCCTTGCGGGCTTGAGCGCACTCACGATCGCAGCGGTTCTCAACTGTGCTGGTGAACAGGGCGGCCCCAAGAAATCCAGCGCGCCGCCACGTGAGGTGGTCGCGGAGGCATTTGCGGCGCGCGCAGCGACGGTGGATGCGGCGCCAAGAGCGGACGAATTGTCGACGGCGATCGAGTTCGAAGCCCAGGAGGCGCGCCTGGTTCGCTTGGTTATCCTTCGAACCCAAGCCGGCGAACCGTGCCTTGATGAGCTGGAGGTTTACGGGCCTGACTCCGATACAAACCTGGCATCGGCGAGCGGCGGGGCAACCGCACGCGCCTCCTCGGTCATCGCCGGGCATGCCATCCATGCCGTGCCGCACCTCAATGACGGCCGGTATGGGAACAGTCGCAGCTGGATCGCGGCCAGCGCCGGTGAGGAATGGGCGCAAATAGAGCTTCCGATGCCCGCCCGGGTTGGACGAGTGATCCTCTCGCGCGACCGGGAAGGACAATTTGCGGACCGGCAGGTTCTCGAGGCGGAAGTGCGCTTGTCTTTAGACGGGCAGAAGTGGTGGACCGCGGCGAAACTCAAGCGGGCGACGGTTCCGATGCCTTCGCGACAGCCACTCCTGACCTTCCCGGTGGCCCAACTGAATGAGCGGACGTGGTCCGGAGCGGTGCGCTGGGCCTTTCTCCAGGAACGCGAAACCTGGAGGCGGATGGACGATCAGGATTACTTGTCGCCCCTGGTCAATGACCGGCCCGCAAAACCCGGAGGGTCACCCTACTGGGGACGTCTGGCGCGCCTCGCGCCGCTGGAACGGGTGCTGGTGCAATTCGAGGAAATGATCACGCGGGTGGCGGCGCTGGGGCTCGAGGTTAGCGTCGAGCGGGCGGAACTTGCGGAACTGCGGCGGCAGGCCCGGGAAGCAAATGATGCGAATTCCGACGCGCTCTACCTGGCGGCGCGCGACGCCAAACGCCGGCTCTTCTTCCGCGATCCGAGACTTGCGCCCTTGGAACGTGTGCTCCTCGCCAAGCATCATCCGCTCGAGCCGTCGCACAATTATAGCGAGCACCTGGACTCGATCTTCGTGCCGGGCGGCGGGATCTTTGTGCTGCATGTGCCGCGCGAGAAAGGCCGCTTGAACCCGGCACGAGCGGAGGTGGAACGGCTCTTCGACGGCAGCGCTGGGATCGTGCGTCACCCGGTGGCGGATTATGCGGGGAGAACGATCTTCTTCGCCTTTCGGCCGAACGAAGCGGAGGTGGAAGGCTGGCAACCTTATTGGCATCTCATGTCCGTGCGAGTGGATGGGACCGGTTTGCGCCGCTTGACCGATGGGCCGTTCCATGATTTTGACCCTGTGCCGCTGCCGGACGGCGACATTGGGTTTATGTCGACCCGTTGCCAGGGGAGGTACCTTTGCTGGGAGCCACAGGCCTATGTGCTCTATCGCATGCGGCCGGACGGGAGCGGTTTGCGACGCCTTTCGTTTGCCAACATCAGCGAATGGGACCCGGTGGTGATGCGCGACGGGCGCATCCTCTGGACCCGCTCGGAGTACCTGGACAAGGGCGCGGACTTTGGCCATACGCTTTGGGCGATCCGACCCGATGGCACGCAGCCGGAGTTGATCTTCGGGAATAACACACCCTATTGCTATGGCCACGCGCGCGAGGTGCCGGGCACGGACGAACTGGTCTGCACCTTGATTTCGCATGGCGATCATCAGGGGCCGATCGCCTTGATCGACCTCGGCAAGGGACGGTTCGACACCGAGGCCATCACCAGCATCACCCCGGATACGCGGCCGCAATACCAGATGGACCGGTCGCATCACGAGACCTTCCGCGATCCCGAAGCGATTTCGGAAGATCACTTCCTGGTGAGCCACAGCCCCGGTCGGCAATCGCACTGGAGCTTGTATGTCATTGACCGGTACGGAAACCGCGAGCTGCTCTATGCCGATCCGGCGATCAGCAGCAAGCGCCCATCGCTGCTGCGCGCCTGTCCACTCCCGCCAGTCTTATGCGAGGTGCACGAACCCGGCCTAGCCCGCCAGGGGCTCGGCCAGTTCATGGTCCAGGACGTCTACGAGGGGCTGGGTTCGGGCGTGGCGCGCGGCCGGGCGAAATATCTCCAGGTGTCCCAGGAAATGCCTTCACCGCTCGAGAAACTGGCCAGTGGCGAATTCCGCAACGCGCATGCAGGCTTTCAGGACTTCTACGCCACGCCCATTCACCTGGTGACCGGCCCAAGCCAGAACTACCGGACGCGGACCGCCAACGCGCTGCGACCGCACGCTTTCCGGCAGGGCAGCGCGGCCGTGGCAGAGGACTCCAGCGCCACGATCCTTGAGAGAAACGGCTGGCCGAGTTATGTGGCCAAAGCGGTGCTTGGGACGGTGCCCATTGCCGCCGACGGTTCGGCCAGTTTCACGGCGCCAGCGGGCCGGGTGCTCTATTTCCACCTGCTGGACGCGGAGTTCAACGAGCTGCAACGGATGCGCAGCGTGGTCCAACTCCAACCGGGAGAGCAGCGCAGTTGCATTGGCTGCCATGAGGGACGGTCGGCGGCGCCGCTGCCACGGCGCGGCCAGGCCCTGATGGGCCCGGCGCAACCGCTGGACCCGCCGCCCTGGGGCGCCAATGCGTTCGATTACGAACGGGTGGTCCAACCGGTCTTGGACGCGAATTGTGTTCGGTGCCACGACGAGAAATCGGAAGCGAAACTCGATCTGAGAGGCCTTCACGACTCCAATCGCGTGCCGGTTTCTTACCGTTCTTTGATCGCCGGAGGTTGGGTTCATTATTTCGATTGGCATTATGGCGCGCGTCATTTCAAGGCGGAACCCCTGACGTTTGGCACGACGCAGAGCCGCCTTTTCACGGCCCTCAAACAGAAGCAGCACGCGGACGTGGCGTTGAAACCGGAGGAATGGCGGGCGTTGAAGGCGTGGATCGACCTGAACTGCCCGTTGTGGCCGGATTACCGGCATCGGTCCGAACGCCCGCTCTGACAGGCTCACGGTCTATGGCATGGTCCACAGCGCCTGGCAATTGGCCGTGGACGTGAAGGGCCGATCCAGTATTCTCGGGCGCCATGGACCAGAGTCATCGCGACCGGGAACGCCGCTGGCATGCTATCGGGATCGATATCGGCGGCACGAAGACCGCCCTTGCCCTGGTGGACGATCGCGGCACAATGATTGATCGCGACGTGCTGGCGACGGAGGCCGAGCAAGGCTTTGACCGTGCAGTGGGCCGGATGGCCTCCACAATCGAGCGCCTGCTGGTGCAATCCGGCGGATCAGAGATTGTCGGCATTGGAATCGGCTGCGCCGGTCCTCTCGATCCGGTTCGCGGCCTGATTAACAACCCCTATACGCTCACCGGTTGGAAGGGTTGCGACATCGTGACGCCCCTGCAGCGCCGGTTTGGTGTCCAGGTTTCTCTCGAAAACGACGCCGATGTGGCTGCGCTGGGAGAATGCGCCTGTGGAGCGGGCCGTGGCTTCGATCCGGTGGTGATGCTGACTTTTGGGACGGGGATCGGCGGGGCCGCGGTCGTTCACGGGCAGATCTACCGCGGAGCGAACGGGGAACATCCGGAGTTGGGCCACGTCTGGGTGTCTGGCGAAGGCCCCGTGTGCTATTGCGGTGTCGCGGGTTGCCTGGAGTCCATCGCATCGGGCACTGCGATCGCCCTGGCGGGCAAAGCGGCCGGATTCGCCGACACGCGCGCGGTGTTTGCCGCGTTCGCATCGGCCAACCCGGCGGCAGTTGCCATCATTCAAAAGGCGCTTCACGCCGCATCCGCAGCTGCCTGGACACTGTGTCATACGCTCCTCCCGCAACGGCTCATCCTGGGAGGGGGCATCATGGATGACCATTACGACCTGTTCGCTCAGGCGATCCACGAACGGCTCGAACGCGCGACGCAGTTCACGCCAAGCGGGGTCAGCATTGCCCGGGCGGCCTTGGGAAATGACGCGGGGATTGTGGGAGCGGCAAGCATGGCCATCCAGAGGGCGGGCAATCCATCCCAACCGCTGTTCCCGTGAGGAGCTGTTAACGGGCTGACGCCCGCTTCAACCGGTCGGCGATTCCCTGCCATTCCGTGGAATCAGGAACGGCTTCAACGACGATTAGCGCTGCTCCCGCTTCGTCGGCACGGTGCAATTCGGCATAGAGTGCGCGGGCGAAGGAGCGCGGATCACGTGGCATCGTGCTGACTTGCCCCACGTTGTCAACCCGTGGCGGCGCGCTATGCCGGAGCAAATGGACACGGCCTGGGTCCGTCCCGGATGAACGGGTGAGATTGGCCAACCCCTCGGCCGTCCCGTCCCAGATTCGTAGTTTGGCCCTGGGTGCATAGTGTTTCTGCAAACACCCGGGACTTCGCAGCGGCCCCGGCTGCATACTCTCCGCCAACGCAACCGGGCCAATAACGGCTTCCAAGGATTCCACATGGATTATCCCGGGACGCAAGATCCGCGGTGGCGAGATCGAAAGATCCAGCACTGTCGATTCGATCCCGATCTGAGCCGGCCCGCCGTCAAGAATGAGGGCTACGTGGTCGCCGAGGGCCCGTTGTGCGTGTTCAGCCGTGGTGGGTGAAAGCTCTCCCGACCGATTCGCACTGGGCGCAGCCAAGGCAAAGTCGCAGGCTTCAATAACGGCCTGAAAGACAGGATGTGCCGGCCATCGAATTCCCACGGTGCGCCCTCCGGCCGTAATGACCCCGGGGATATCCGCGGCACGCGGCAAGACCAGGGTGAGTGGACCAGGCCAGAACGCGCGCGCCAATTTCTCCGCTGCGTTCGGCCAGGCGGCGGCGCAGCGCCGGGCCATCGCGTGCCCCGCAACATGCACAATGATCGGGTTATGTGCCGGACGTCCTTTGACTTCGAAGATCTTCTTTACCGCCCGATCATCCTGGGCCCGTGCCGCCAATCCATACACTGTCTCTGTCGGCAGCACGACCAATTCGCCCGCTCGCAGCAAGTTTGCCGCTTCTTGCACGGCCGCTGCGGCCAGCGCAGGCGTATGGGTGGGACGAATATCTGCCATGCTCACAGAGACGACGATGCCCCTCCCTCGGTGTCGCCCTCCGTTGCTGACAAATTGTCAGCACTTTCCCCAGCCGGGAGAGCATCTGATAAAGCGCGCTGGCGGCGTTTCCGCAGCCGGTCCCAGGCGGCGTGCAACCGCGAACGATCCTGAGCCGATACGCCGGCCGCCTGGAGCACAACCGCGTCTTGTTCTGGCAGAAGATCCTCGGCCTGCCGCATCGAACGGAACCGCGTGTCCAGAACCCGCAGCGCGTTGTCGCATCCTTGGCATTCCGGGACCAGCAGACGCTCGATTTCGGACGGGACCAATTCGAGGACCCCGCCGCCGTAATGGCGGCCTTCCAGTTCCGCGCAAAGGCAGGTTAGGCTGTTCAAGAACCCGTAAACCAGGTCCGCGGCGCTGCCTCGCGCCGGCCTGATGCGGTAAGCGGTGTCGGTCGTGAACGCCTCGGCTTCGTTGAGGATCAGTCGCGGGAAATGGTGCGCTCGTTTCAACATGGCCACGGGCGCGGCATAGACCGACGGGACTCTGAACCAAGGCTCGCGCACCCGGCATTTGAAGCGTCGAGGCAAACCGTCTTCGACTCCGGAGGCGAGGTAAGCTTGCACCGGGGCGGGAAACGCGGCGGGGTCTGTTGCATCGAACCAAAGAAAGTTCGCAGGAAGTCCAGCCCGCCGGTTCGAGTCGTGATCCGCGCGGCTGAAGATCAGACCTGGCACATGTTCACTCCGCCCGAACATCGGGTGCGCCCAGGGTTGAAGCCCGTGCGCTTCCACAATCTCTTCCGGCACCAGGAAGAACCTGTTGCAGCCAGTGACGATCCCGACATCCACGCTGGCCAACTGATCGAAACGCGGGAACTGCCCGCTTGCGCGCAAACCCCCGAGGAGCGCGCGTTCCCGGATTGAGAGCAGCGCGGGCATCCACTTCGCTTCAAGTTCGGGCCCGGAGACGAATTCGGCAGCCTCCAACAATCCCGCCGGGTTCGATTCGAGCACCGCCCGATCCCGGACCGGCTGGATCGCCAACCCTAGACCCGCCCGCGCTTTGGCGGCGTTCTTTTCGGCCAGGAGCAGCACCACGCCTTGTTGCGCTTCGTCGAACCACAGCTCTTCCGGATCGATCACCAACGTGCGCGAACAGTGGCTCAGGAGCTGTGTTCTCAGTCCTTGGGCGTGGCGGATATGCAGAATCTCGGCGGGAATAACCATCGCAAGCCGGCCGCCGGGGGCCAGCAAGGAAAGCGAAGCGATCACGAAGGGCACCCAGGCGTTCGTATGCCGGGTAAAGGGCAGCCCGTGCTGCGCGAAGATTCGTTCCGCAAAGAACTGCTGTTCCGCTGCCAGGTACTGGTAGCGGACAAAGGGTGGGTTACCGACGACGCCGTCAACTCGCTCCGCCTGAGCGCCAGAAAAGAGGAACCATTTGAGGAAATCGCCTGCCTGAACGTCCACCTGGGCGTCCGGGACGCGCCGGGCGCGTTGTTGTGCCTTGGCAGCCTCTGCGGGATCGACTTCCCATGCGACGATTCGGGCCGCTCGACCCCGCGGGTCGGCCAAAAGCGCCTCCAGGAACGCGCCATCTCCGCAACTGGGCTCAAGAACGGAGTGCGGTTTGCCATCCAACACCCAGCGGGTGAGGAACGCTGCAATTTCGGGGCTGGTGTAAAATCCGCCCCGCAGCTTTTGAGGCGATTCCAGTTCGATGAAATTCATACCCCGATGGCGGATGAGAATGGCATGAGGGGATCGGAAGCAAAGCAAAGAATCAACGAAATGCCCGCCTTGAGCGAACCGCGAATATCCGCCATTAAACACGAAGGAAGCCCAGAAAAGCCTTACGAACCCGGTTTCTGACGTTCGTTCGCGTGTTTCGCGTGTTCATTGGGCCTCTCACACAAGAAGATGGGAACAATTTGTTCACAAATCCGTAAGGTGCTCATTCGGAACAATTTAAGAGATGTTCGACGGTTCATCAACCACAACAGCAGATTCGTTGAACCTCTCTCCTGAAACAGGATGTCATCGTGGTAGAGCGGGCTCGAGAGGTATCTGCCGTTTGCAGGTTGAAGAGTGGCAAGCGGCCGTAGTAAAAAGCAGCCGTTGGAGGGGTTCACAACTTAAACCGGCTGGTGCCGTGGTCTTCAGCGGGGTTCCCCACCCCCAACCTCCTCCATGGTACCAGCCGGTTGTCTGCTCCCCAAGCAGCGCATCGCGCAAGCGAGACCCGGCAGGGAGCAACTCCAGACGTGTGGGTCAA
>CAZODO010000096.1:0-21792 GCA_964578605.1 uncultured Verrucomicrobiota bacterium
CCGCAAAGATTATCTGAAAAATCGTAAAAAGGTGGTCGTTTGCTAAGACCTCTGGGGATGAGTCGCCAGGTTTACACCCGCGCGCATCCGTTGAAAACGCGATGTAAAAACATGCTAAACGCATGCTAAACGCACGTTAAACTCATGTGCAGCTGAGTTTACAATGAGTTTGGCATGTGTGCAGCATGTGGTTAAATCGGCATCAGACGCCTATGGCCCCTTGAGCATCGCCTATCAGGCTCCGCCAAAGAGCATTACGCGTAGCGGCCTTCAATATACTCGGCTGTCTTGGGATGCGCCGGCGTCAGAAACAAGTCCTCCGTCCGCGCATGCTCCAGGAGCTCTCCGAGCAGCATGAAGATGCATTCGTCACTGGCGCGCCGGGCCTGGGCCATATTGTGCGTGACGATCAGGATGGTGTATCGCCCGCGCAGATCGAGCATCAGTTCCTCGATCGCCCGGGTGCCTTCGACGTCCAGCGCGCTGCAAGGCTCGTCCATGAGAATGAGGTCCGGCTTGAGCGGCAGGAGGCGCGCGATGCACAGCTTTTGTTGCTGCTCAAGCTGGAGGCTGGTCGCCTTGGCGTGAAGCCGGTCCTTGAGATCGTGCCAAAGGCCCACTTCCGTCAGCGCTTGTTCGACCGCTTCGTCAAGCTGCGAGCGGGCTGGGCTCCTTTCCTGGTGGATGCGCAACCCGAAGACGACGTTTTCGTAAACGGAGATGGGCAACGGATTGGGGCGCTGAAAGACCATCCCGACGGATTTGCGAAGTTCGATCAGCGAGACGTCGGGGTCGTAGATGTTTTTGCCGAGGAGCTTGATTTCGCCGGTCGTGGTGACGTTTTCGTAACGTTCGTTGATCCGGTTGAAGCAACGAAGCAACGTCGTTTTGCCGCACCCGCTTGGCCCGATCAGGGCTGTGATCAAGCCGTGCTTGATCTTGACGGTCACGCTCTTGAGCGCCTGGAAGTCGCCATACCAAAGGCACAGGTCCCGCGTGGCAATGCTCGGTGTGAGAGACTCGCTCATCCGAAAATGCCGTTCACATATTCGTAGGTCTTGCGATTCCCCGGGTGCTCGGAGAAGACCACTTCGCTCCGGTCCAGTTCGACAATGTCGCCGTTCCACAAGAACATCGTTCGCGGAGCCAGGCGCCGGGCTTGCTGGACCAGGTTCGTGACGAGGAGGATGGTCATCTGATTCTTCAAGGTCTTGAGCACCTCCTCGATACGCATCGTCGTCACGGGGTCAATGGCGATGCTGAACTCGTCCAGGCAAAGAATTTCCGGCTGGTGCGACAGCGCCCGGGCGATGGTCAGGCGCTGCTGCTGCCCGCCGGACAACTTGGTGCCGAGCGTGCGCAGGCGGTCTTTGACCTCGTCCCACAGCGCGGCTTGCCGCAAACAAGTCTCCACGCGCTCGTCCAGCTCGGATTTGCGGCGCACTCCGGAAGCGCGGGGTGCGAAAGCGACGTTGTCGTAAATGCTCATGGGCAAACCCACGGGCAATGGCGCCACCATGCCGATCTTGCGCCGGAGTTCGTAAACGTTGCCAATTTCCTGAACGTCAGCTCCGTCGACCCGGATGCTGCCCTGGACCCGGGCGCCAGGGGTGAATTCGATCGTCCGGTTCAGGCATTTCAACAGGGACGTCTTGCCGGACTGGGCCGGGCCGATGATGGCTAGGATCTCATTCGCATAGACGTCAAAGGAAACGCCATGCAGAACGGCCTTCGAGCCGTAAGCGACTTTGAGGTCGCGGATTTCGATCTTGGTTTGGGGCGGGCTCATGGAGGTTGCGCTGAGCGACGTCACCATTTCTTTCGGGAACGCAACCAGGTGCGCAGGATGATGGAGGTGGCGTTGAACAAGAGAACCACGCCAAGCAGCACCACCGCGGTCGCAAACGGCAAAGAATCCTTCACCCCGGGCACTTGGGTGGCCAGGGCGAACAGGTGCGTGGAAAGGGCCATGCATTGGTCCGTCAGTTGGTAAGGCAACAGGTCGCCACGCTCGACCGCTTTGAAGAAAACGGCGCCGGTGAACATGATCGGGGCGGTTTCGCCCGCCGTCCGGCTCACCTCGAGGATGATCCCGGTGAGAATGCCGCTGATCGAGTTAGGCAGAACCACGGCCCGGATGGTCTGCCACCGAGTGGCTCCGACATTCCAGCAGGCTTCACGAAAGCTTCTAGGGACGGACGCCAGTGCTTCCCGGGTGCTCGTGATGACCACGGGCATGGTCATGATTGCCAGGGTCAAACCCGCCGAGATGATGGAATATCCGAACTGCGCCGCATACACGAACGCGCCCAGCCCAAAGAGCGCATGCACAATGCTGGGCACCCCGGCGAGGTTGATCACAGCCATGTTGATCACGCGGTGGAACCAGTTCTCTCTCGCGTATTCGTTAAGGTAAATGGCCGCGAGCACTCCGAGGGGCGCCGAAATCGAAAGCGCCATCACCACCAGGTAGATCGTGCCGATCAACGCGGGCCAAATGCCGCCTTCCCTCATCCCGCGCATCGGCGGGTCCAGCAGGAAATCGATCGAAAGCGAAGGCGCCGCCTTAATCACCAGGTAACTGACCAAAGCCAGCAGCGGCGCAATCATGGCCGCCGCCATCCCGAAGAACAGCCACCGGGCTGCGGTTTCGCGCCGGAGCTTCCGCCGGACAAAGCGCGTTTCCGTAAACCGGACGGCGGGGTCGATCGCCCGGGTCGCGGCGGGGATGGAAAGCTCAAGTGCGTTCATCGGTTCCGGACGCCGCGCACGATCAGGTCAGCGGTCAAGTTGACAATGAAGGTGATGATGAACAGGAGCACGCCCGTCAGGAACAATACCCGGTAATGATCGGAGTGCTGCGGCGCTTCGCCCAATTCGGCCGCAATGTTGGCCGTGAGCGTCCGAACGGAATCCAACAAGCCATGCGGAATCTGTACCGCGTGTCCCGTGGCCATCAGCACCGCCATCGTTTCACCCACGGCGCGTCCCACCCCCAGGAGCACCGCGGCCAACAGCCCGGTCTTCGCCGCGGGCAAGAGCACCCGGTAAACCATTTGCCAGCGAGTCGCTCCAAGAGCCAAAGCGGCTTCGCGGTAGCTGTCCGGCACCGCTCGGAGAGCGTCCTCCGCGATGGACGTGATGATCGGGACGCACATCAAGGCTAGGATGATGCCCCCATTCAGGATGTTGACACCGACCGGCGCGCCCGTCATTTGCTGCACGAGCTTGCTGGTCACCGTGAGCCCGATAAAGCCCCAGACCACGCTCGGGATGGCGGCCAGCAGCTCAATGACAATTTTCAACGTCTCTTTCAGTCTGGGACCGCAGAATTCCGAGATCGAAATGGCGGCGCCAAGGCTGAACGGAACCGCGATCAAAACGGCCAAGCCGCTCACCGCTGCCGTTCCCGCGATCAAGGCCAGGATTCCGTAACGGACGTTCGTCGGCGACGTCGGATACCACTCCGTGCTGAACAGGAATTCGGTCAAGTGGAACTCGGAACTGGTCAGGATCGGGGCGGCCTCGCGAAACACAAAGAAGAAGATCGCCAGGACGAAGATCACCGCGCTGACTCCGCACGCCCGGATGAGCCACTCGAATGCGCTTTCGCCAAAGACAGCCCAACGGGGGCGCGTGGGCCGGGGCCGATGCGCTGCCGAACCGGCCGTGAATGCGGATGCTGATTCCATGGGCCAATTGGGCCACCCTAAAAAAAGGCGCCCTCGGGCGTTCTCCCTATTTCGAGTGCGCTTCGGACGAGACGGGGACGTACCCGGTCGCCTGGACGATCTTTTGTCCGGCGGGGGACAGAACCCAGCCCACGAAATCTTTCACCGGGCCCGAAGGCACGCCCAATGTGTAAAGATGCAGCGAACGCGCGATGGGGTAGCTTTTATCGAGCGTGTTCTCGAGAGTAGGGGCGACGGCTGGATCGCCGGCCTTCGGGGCAACCTTGAGCATCTTGACTTCCGGTGTGGCGTATCCCATGCCGCTGTAACCGATGGCGCTCGGAGTCGAGCCGACCAATTCCACCACTTCCTTGGACCCGTTCATGTCGCGCGAACCGTTCTTGAAATCCTTGTTGTTCAGCGCGTGTTCGCGCAGGAACTCGTAAGTGCCCGAGCTGGATTGCCGGCTAACGCGCACGATCTTCTGGCCGGCAAGGCCCGGTGCCGTGACCCCAACCTGGGACCATTGGGTGAAGGTGCCGTCTTCCGCGTAGATCTGGGCGATCTGATCGATCGTGATTTCGTCAAGGGGGTTGTCCTTGTGCACATAAATGGCCAAGGCGTCGTAGCCCACCACAATATCCGTGGGTTCCTTGCCGGTGTTCTTGCGCGCTTGCTCCAGTTCGGAGGGTTTCATGTTCCGGCTGCACGTGGCCATGTCGACCGTCCCCTTGATTAAAGCGGCAATTCCCACTCCCGACCCGCCCCCGGAGACTTCGACGCTGACGCTGGGCACGACCTTTTTGTATTCCTCCGCCCAGGCTTGCGCGAGGTTCACCATGGTATCGGAACCTTTCACCTGGATCGAATTTCTCGCGCCGCCGGATCCGCTTCCGGACGGGCCTTTTCCGCAGCCGGCAACGAGCAGGGCGACCAGCGGAACAAGGGCGCAAGCGATGGTTTTGTTTCGAGTCACAGAGAACATAGGCAGCATTGAATTCTTCACGGGCTCTCTTCTCCCAAAATACCGGCCATAAGACCGGCGATTCTCTCCGAGAGGTGCCGCCAGTCCGCTTCAAAATGGTCTTGCACGCTCGAGTTCGCGGTGTTCGCGGGCTCCGGCACCCGCCATTCCAGACGCAGCGTGTTGCGGTTCCCGGGCGGCAAAAGCTTCCTGGCGGCTTCCGAGAACGCGATCATCACGTGAAAGCCATCGGATTTCGGCACCTCGGCAAGCCTTCGTTGCGGCGTTCCCGAGTTCACCCCTTTGCTGCGAAGAAAGGCCACGAGCTCTTCCTTCAAAGGGCGAGGGTCGATCCCCGCGCTGGCAAACTCGAATTCAGAGCGCGCCATGCATTGCGCGGCGCCTTCCGCTAAACGGCTCAAGCCGTCGTGGTGATCATCCACAAAGAGCACGCGGAAAATCTCCGGTTTCCGATGCTTTGCGTAGGCGCCCGTTTGAAAGAAGATGGTGCCCTGGCAGATGCTCTTCGCCTGGTCGGAAGCGCGTTCAAACCGGCGCGCGATGGTCATCAAGGGAGTCGAAGCCGCCAACGGCAGTTGGTTGCGTTGCGTCAGGTGCAGCAACTCGCTGTTGACCTGGTTTCGCAGGGAGTCCACGCGTTCCTCAATCTGCGCGGTCACGGCGGCGAGGTCGGTATCCTGCCGGACAAAAGCTACTACCGCGTTCTCGAGCATGGAGATCGAAGCGGAACTGATATCGGTGAACAGGCCGGTTGGGATCGGCATCGACAGATCGAGCAGCTTCAGAATCTGCCGGCCAATGCTCTCCGCGTAGTCCCCCACACGTTCCAGTTCGAAACTGACCTGCATTGCGGAGCGGACGAAGCGGAGATGCATTCCCGCCGGTTGATGTCGCAAGAGGAACTCCAGGCACGCCCGGTCAATCTCCTGATCCAGCAGGTCAATCTGTTGATCTCGGAGGATGACGATGCCGGCCAATTGCCGGTCCCCCTTCTCCATGGCCGCAACACAATCCCGTAACGCCCGCACGGCAAGTGCGCCCATCCTGCTTATCGACCCGCGGATGTGCTCGAAATCGCGCTGGAGCGTTTGTTCCAGATGACCGGTCATCGAACGAAATCTGGACCCGGCACATGGCGATTATGTGTCAGTTGTGTGACGAATCGGTGACAAAATCTCTTAAAGAGGGGTTGTTTAGGAACTGACGCCACTCTGCTTTCGGTTTAAACACATTACACACACGCTTATTCCTCGAGCGAGACTCAAACATGATATAGTCTCGATTGTGTATCGATTGTGTTTCGATTGTGTGTTGATTGTGTGTTGATTGGGTGTCTATCGTGAGGTGACCGAGAAGAGCCTCCAAGCACTTTGAAGGCAAGAGCGCGGGGTCAAGCCCGCCCGGTCCTCTTCAGACCGAGGCGGACCCTTCAGCCGAGCGCTATTTCACTACCACTCGATAGATCTTCCATTCCAAACGGTTGCTGAACGGCTCGGCGTAGGCCGCCGGCTCGCCGGTTCCGGGCAGACTCGCCCCCGGAGGAGTTGTCCAGGAAACCAGATCGGTGGACACTTGGACTTCGTAGGTGTGCCCCGGTTCCGTCGGAAAACGGATCTGTAATTTGTCTTCGACCAAAGAAGCGGTGAGGCTAGGACCGTCGGGAACGGGTGCGGGCTCCCCGGCTGCGAGGATTCCCATCTGGGAGAGAGCCGTCCAACCATCGGCCCAAGTGTCTGATGGGCTAAACGCGCCCCGGTAAGTGGTCGAGATCAGTCCTTCGCCTTGAGACAAGACGTTGGACAGGACGGGACTCCCTTCCGTCGGCCGCGGATTCAACCCGGCATTGTTGGTGCAGCTAATGCCCCTGAGCATAGCCGTTTCAACCGTGTTCATCCGCGCGGGATCGGTGAAAAGAACGACGGCGTTGGTATTGGCGCTGCTGGGACCGGTGGTCACGTCGAAAAGAGTATTCCGCAAGTCGGCCAGTCCGGCCGAAAACTCGGCCAGCGCGTCGCCATCGACGAGAACTCCGACGGTGAACTCGGCAAAGACCGAATTGAGCACGGCGGGGGCCGCTTCGTCGCGGACGTTCCAGCCCACGCCGCCTCCGAAGCCGGACACGCCTTTGCCGCGGCCGATCAGCGTGGCGTTGTGAACGACCCACTGGCTCTTGGGCATTTCGCCCGCCGCGCCTTGGTTAAGGTCGCCGTCGGTCTCAAAACCGCGGCTATCGCTGCTGCCTTGCCAGGGTGGTTTGATCCCGAACCAGAACTGGTTCGTGCCGCGGTAACCTTGGTCGGTGTCGAAATCGTCGTCCTCACAAAACGCCGCGACAAGATGCCGGGTACTCACGGTGCCGCCCCACCATTCAAAGCCGTCGTCGGAACTGTTGAGCACTTCCACGAACTCGATGCGTGTTCCGCTGCCAAGCGCGCCCATCGTGAGACCGTTAAGCTCGCGCGCCGGGGCAAAGACGTTGCCGGGGTAACGGATCGAGACGTACCGCAGCACGCCCGAGTTATCGGTGTCGTCCGCGCCTCCGAACAGGTGGGCTTGCTCGATGCCTTCGGTGGTTGTCCCTTCGAACTGTTCGTATTTGGGATCGGCAGCATTGCCAGCGGCGGATCCGGCGGTGTTGATCCGTGCGCGCCCGCAGAGCACGAGCCCTCCCCACTGGCCGGAGAGATTGTAGGGCACGTCATTCGGATTGTTCACGTCATCCCCCTCAAAGGTGAAGATGATCGGCTTTTCGGCTGTGCCTTCGGCCATGATCCGGGCCCCGCGTGTAATCCAAAGGGCGGAGACGAGGTTGGGGATGCCATCCCGGGCAGCCAGTTTTTGCGCGTCGGTGCCGCCTTTGATGACGGTGCCCGGTTCGATGGTGAGGGTGGCGTTGTTTCGCACGTAGACCACCGTTTGGAGGAGATAGGTGTTGGCGGCAGTCCAGGTCGTGTCCGAGGTGATGTCCCCCGTGACCTCGATGATATCAGCCCGGGCTGCCAGCGAAGGCAGGACCAGGGCCGCGAGCATGCAGGCAAACGATCGGTTCAGGTTCATAGGTTCGCTTTCAGTGACTGCGCTCTGGGCCGGACGCGCTATCGGCGCCGGTCAAAGCAGGGCCATTCTGGGGGTGGTCTGTGTCTTTCCGGAGACGGTGGTGTGACAATCTCGTGAAATCAGGGTTCGTGGCGGCCATTCTTGTTCTGATCGGAGCGCCCGCTTGCAGCAGCTTGCAGACCGGTGCTCCACCCGATAGACAACAAGAGTCAGTTGCATCGCCCCATTCCACAATCGTGGAAGACCTTGAAACCATTGATAATGAGATGCTTCTGGCTTGGATTACGCCTCGACTTCACGTCGCGCCGTGCGCAGGCGCGGAGGGGTCGGTCCCGAAGAACCGAGGGTTTCCGGCAGGATATTGCCTTCTCCGGGACCCCTTCTCGTGCAGGATAGGCGGACTCCGACCGCGGCGCTCCCAACGCCCAAGCCGGGGAGTCTCGGACTTGTTTCAATCGAGGCGGCAAACGGTCACTCTCACTTCATGGCCCACTGTGCCTTCCTGGCTCGGGGTGCTGAGTTCAGATGGCGCAGCCTGAATTCATGAATCCGGTCCGGACCGCTCAAAAAACGGCGCACTAACGAGTCACGGCGGCGATCTGCGGCGGCGCGGAACCTCCTCAGAACAGCCGTGTGGCTTATCCTGCGTGAACTTATCGATCGCCGCGAGCAGCACGTCGGCGTCCTGGATCGCACCCAGGCGGTTTTGGACCGCGCGTAACTTGTGAATTTCACTTTTAGTCACCCCTGGCAGGACCGGTTGTAGCAATTCGATCGTGTAACGAAATCGCTTGAAGCCGATCCGGAGACGATGGATTGTCTGCACGTCGTCCGTCCGACACCGCTCCCGCAGGAAGACCACGCGGGCCACAGTTTGGCCTAGGACTCCCAAGAGCTCTTTCCAATGCTGCGCCTGGCGTCCTTCCTCGGCCAGAACGCGACGCCCCTCACGGTCCGCGGCAGCGATCCCGGCCTTGATCTCTCCCAGCCGCACGCGCCGGATCCGCCCGCCCACTTTTCGGATCAGTCGCTGCTCGCGTTCCCGCAGCGCATTGCGAAACACTTTCGCTTCGGGGTAGGTTCGAAGCTTCTGCTCAACCTGCAGGCGAAGAACCTGGGTGTCGCGCAAGCGGGCGAACCGGCGTAGGACCTTTTTCACTCGGCGATGAGCCGGCGCGATCGGCTCTTGGCCCACGAGGGTTTCGAGCAGGCCGAGAAGCGCTTGGAGTCGCCTCGACTCGACCCGCAGTTGGTGTACCGACGATTCAGAAAACTTCGTCCGGCAGCGCTTGAAGCTCTCTCGAAACTCTCCCCAGGAGCTTGACAAAAGCGTGCGAAAGTGTTGACGCAACCTGCGCGGCGGCGGCGCGAGATCAGCCGTGACTCTCTTCACTTAACCATAGCTCCATTCTCGCGGCTGGCTGAACCCGATCTGCTCTCAAGAAGCTGCTCGGGCCCGGACCTGCCCGCTAAGACCCTGAACCGTCGACCTTGCCCCTGGACTTCTTTGGAGCGGCCGAGCCTGGCGCCCTACCCAGCGGCTCAGTTGTGGAAGGAATCCCTGGAGCTGCTTGCATGGTGGTTGGAACGGCTCGCATCGCATCCGCGCCGAGCGGGCCGGTTCCCGCTGACAAGGAACGCGGCAAGCTCGGAGCTTTGGGGGCGTCAGACTTACGCGGCGCAGTGACTCTCGCTTTGGCAGCCGGGGTACGCCCCGAATTCCGTTTGGAAAGCTGCTTTTGCAGTTTACCTTCCAGGGCTCTGACCTCCGCAGCGGCGCTCTCGGCTTTGCCAGGCGTGCTTTGTTCTTGGCGGTGTTTGCGGCAAGGCCCAATTCTCGCACCTTGCGCTCGAAGTCTCGCGCTTTCTCGCGCGCAGTTGACAATGCGTTTTGGAGGTTTGCAGGTTTCATAACTTGATTGATGGGACGGACTTAGCTTGGGAGGAATATTCCTCCCGCCGGTTCAAGCGGTACCCTTCGCCGTGGCTTTCTGTTCGCTGCCAGATACATGAGATGACAAGTCGGCTCGTCCGGTCTGCTGATGATACGTTACGGCCGACTTGTAACGCAGGCGTCACCCAATCGTAACATTTCACTCACGATAGCCTCTTAACAGAGGGCGAGTTTCGGCGAAAATGCGGAGCATCGACAACATGTCAAGAGAATATTTCATGCATGAACTTCTCTTGGCGACTCTCGGGGCGCAGGACAGATTCCTCACATGCGGAGGATTTCCGGTTCCCGATTTGAACATCACCAAACCAGGCGGGCTCACCGCTCCCGAAATGCTTGCTCTCGCGCTAGGGGCTCGTCTGCAAGACTGCGGGATCGCTACGCTGGGAGCGCATCCCCCGCTCTCCCCGA
This sequence comes from uncultured Verrucomicrobiota bacterium, assembly GCA_964578605.1. Taxonomy (GTDB): domain Bacteria; phylum Verrucomicrobiota; class Verrucomicrobiia; order Limisphaerales; family SIBE01; genus JAXMHN01. Next base: position 10,079 of record CAZODO010000096.1, read on the forward strand.
TGCCCAACTCGCGTCAGCAATTCCTTCACGCGCTGCAGCAGGACCGAGGGACTGACGGGCTTGACGAGGTAATCGTCGGCGCCCGCCTCAAGCCCAATCAGCCGAGCGATTTGGCCCCCGACTGCGGTGAGAAACAGGATCGGTATTGGAGCTGTGGAAGGATGCCGCCGGAGAATCTCGCAAACGGTAAAGCCATCGAGGTCTGGCAGCAGCACGTCCAGGAGGATACAGTCTGGCAAATCCTGGCGCACTCTCTCGAGAGCCTCGAGTCCACCGGCAGCAGTCCTTATCGCAAAGCCTGCGGTGGCGAAATGGATTTTGAGTAGCTCCGGCAGATCCGGTTCGTCGTCCACAATTAGAATTCGTTTCATCCTCGTCCCCTTTAGCAGACCAAAAAGTCGCTGCGGTGACAGCGCGGTAAAATGGAGGTGACAACTGTCGAGAATTTCACACCGTTTCGGCCTCTCTTCGGCCATTCGTTTGGAGTGATCGGCAATTCGTTTCAGCCGCCCGGCAATGCACCTCAGGCCGGCCCACCGATCTGAGGGCCTTGGATCGGCAAGGGTCCGCCGCTGAGAACATGACCGGAGAACAAAATGTGAATAGAAGTTCACCGGATCCCTGGGCTGGCGACTCGGACAACAAAGAGCACTTGGAGTCTGCCGGTTATCACCTAATTGTAACCAAACCGACGCATATTCGTAACTTGCTCAAGGCATTGCTGGAGGCTGTGAAGCCGAAGATCCTGATCGTGGATGATGAGCCCGATGTCCTGGAGTTGGTCGGATTCAATCTCAGGAAGGCCGGGTTTGAGATTGTGACGGCGGCCAATGGCGCCGAGGCGCTCAAGCAAGCTCGGGACGCCAGCCCCGACCTGATCGTGCTCGACCTGATGATGCCGGAGATCGATGGGCTTGAGGTCTCCAAACTCCTGCGCGGCGATGCCAGCCTATCTGACATCCCGATCATCATGCTCACAGCTAAGGCGAGTGAGAGTGATCGCATACTAGGCCTGGAACTTGGCGCTGACGATTATTTGACCAAGCCGTTCAGTCCGAGAGAGCTATTGCTTCGGATCAAAAACCTGCTGGGGCGGCCCCGGACCACTCCGGATATGGATGTCATTCAAGTGGGCAGCCTCAGTATCGACTTGCCTCGCCATCATGTAACGGTTGCAGGCAGGCGGATCGACCTGACCGCCACCGAGTTCAGACTCATTACGGTGCTGGCGCAGCGCTGTGGACGGGTGCAGCCGCGCGAACAACTCCTCCGGGATGTCTGGGAGTACAACAGCCTGATTGACACCCGCACCGTGGATACGCACATGCGGCGTTTGCGCGAGAAACTCGGTCCGGCGGCAGGCTACCTTCATACGGTCCGGGGCGTGGGTTATCGTTTCGTCGAGGAGTAAAGCTGCATTTGCCGAGTGACATCTTGTGGCGGGTTTGGCGCTGCTGCCGGCAACGGTTCATGTCAGGCGAGCACCCTGGTACAGACACTCGCATTCAAAGCGGCTTCCTGAAGATCACGTCCGCCCTTGGACCCGGCGTCGGGGCCGCCGAGCCCATATCTGTAACCCAAAGGTCACATGAATGCCGCGAAATCTTCACAATTGGAGTGCAAAGTGTGGCGGCCATGACGGATGCCATAACCAAAGCGTCAGAATTTGGAATCGCCGCTCCCGAAAGCGAGGCCGCCGGCGCCATACGACTGGGATGGGCTCGGTCGCCGTGGATCCTTCTTGGGGTCTTGGTGTGCAGCTATATCGGCATTTACCTGTGCCGGAAGAATTTGTCGGTGGCGGTCCCTCTCCTGCAAAGCGAATGGGGGGTCACCAAGAGCCAAATCGGGTGGCTCGCCAGCGTTAGTACCGTCGCCTACGCCGCGGGCAAGATCCTTTTCGGTCCGATTATCGACCGGTTCGGCGGGCGAGTCTCCTTGATCGCGTCGATGGCTCTGGTGGGGGTTTTCTGTGCTCTGGGGGGTCTGGCGCCAGGTTTGGGCGCGTTGACACTGCTCTACAGCGTGAACCGGCTTGCGGGTTCCGCGAGTTGGGGAGCCATGGTCAAACTGACGCCAAGCTGGTTTTCGTCGTGCCGCCTGCCGTTGGCCTTGGGGATCCTGTCCTGCAGCTATGTCTTTGGGGGCGCTCTGGCGACCGCGTTTGCGGGGTTTGTGGCGGATGCGACGGATAACAACTGGCGGCTTATCCTCAGCTTGCCTTCGGGGTTCCTGTTGTTGTTCTTGCTGGTGGCGCTTGTGCAATTGCCCAACGACGCTGCCAGCCAGCGCTCCCAGGAGGAAATCTCATCCCCCCGCATTCCAGGCGCGAAAACCGGTCCAGGGCGGGTTCTTTGCCGCGGCATCCGGACGATACCGGCTCATCTTCCGGAGCCGCCAATTCCAGCTCACCCTGGCATTGAGTTTCGTTCTGACGTTCGTGCGGGAGACGTTTAACTTCTGGACGATCGATTTCTTCCGGACGGAAGGCGGAGCGGCCATCTCGAGCGCGACTGCAGCCATGCTCTCGGTTCCCTTCGATCTGGCGGGGAGCGTGGGAATCCTTCTCTTGGGCTACTGGCTGGGCCGCGTTTCGAAGGCGGTTCGGTCATGGATTCTGTTTGGCGATCTGCTTCTGCTGGGGATCTTCCTGGCCCTGTTGCCCGCGTTGGCTCAGGCGAGCCTCTGGGTTGCAAGCCTGACCCTTGGTGTGATCGGCTTTCTCGTCTATGGGCCGTACAGCCTCTTGGGCGGTGTGTTGTCCGTGGAAATCAATGGCCAGGCCAGCGCCGCAACCGTCTCCGGATTGGTCGATGGCACGGGTTACGTAGCGGGAATCCTGTCTGGCTCGCTTTTTGGCAAAGCGTTGATGGTTGGCGGTTACACCCTCGGGTTCCACCTGATGGCCGCGATGGCGTTATTCGCCGCCGTCGTTTGCCTGCTTCTCCATCCCAGAACATTGTTTGCAGGAGGAGCTTCACCGATCGGAAATCTAACTAAACTATGCGATTCGAACTAGCAGTTCTCGACATGGCGGGCACCACGGTGTGCGACGACGACGCCGTGAACGGGTCGCTTCAGTGGGCCTTCGCCCAGCATGGTATCAAAGCCAATCGCGAAGAAATCAACACGGTGATGGGCATGCCGAAGCCCCTGGCGATCCGCCACGTGCTACTCCGCCATGGCACCTGCCCAGGCCACGACTTGGCGTCCTGGGTCGAGCGGATCCACGCCAGTTTTGTGCAAGGCATGATCGACTACTACCGCACCGACCCAGCCGTGCGGGCGGTCCCGGGCGCCACCGAAGTCTTTCGGGCGTTGCGCCAGTTGGGCCTCAAAGTCGCGCTCGACACTGGGTTCAACCGGCCGATCGTCCAGGTGATTCTTGAGCGGCTTGGTTGGCTGGGAGACGACCTGCTCGACGCCACAGTGACGAGTGATGAGGTCGCCCAGGGCCGCCCCCACCCTGACCTGATCTTCCGGGCGATGGAGTTGACCGGCGTGACGTCGGCGTCAAGCGTGGTCAAGATCGGGGATACGCCATCCGATCTACAGGAGGGAACAGCAGCCCGATGCGGACTCGTCGTCGGGGTAACCAACGGTTCTCACACGCGGGAGCAACTGGCGGCGCATCCCCACTCGGCGTTGATCGATGATCTGCGCGAACTCCCCGGCCTGCTAGCCTCCCACCGAAATGGCGTGCCGGGGGCCGGAGTCGAACACTAAGACCCTTGTGTGCGTTGAAAGCGTTTCCCGGCACCACAAAGCTGCCCATCAAACCCATGAACCATATCCCCGTTTCCCGTGATCCTCTCCTCTTTACGCCAGGGCCGTTGACCACCAGTTTGGCTGTGAAAGCGGCCATGCTGCACGATCAAGGCTCTTGGCATGACACCTTCCGGGCGATCGTCGCCGAGCTACGCCGGCGATTGTTGGCCGTTGCCGAACTGCCCTGCCCGGGCGAGTACGAAGTGATCCTGATGCAGGGCAGCGGAACCTTCGGCCTGGAGTCCGTCCTGGGAACGGTGATCCCGGCGGACGGAAAGCTCCTGGTCCTCGCCAACGGAGCATACGGCGAGCGCATGGCGAAGACGGCGGAGCGCTTGCACATTCCTTGCGACGTCTTGCGGACACCGGAAGACCAGGTCCCGGACCCTGAGGTCCTGGACCGCGCACTAAAGAAGGACGGCAAGATCACTCACGTGGCCGTCGTCCATTGCGAGACTACCACTGGCATCCTCAACCCGGTCGACCAGTTGGGCGTGAAGGTCCGCGGCGCAGGCAAGGTTTTCATCGTGGACGCCATGAGCAGCTTTGGCTGCCTGCCGATCGACTTTCACCGGGATGGCGTGAATTTTCTGGTCACTTCCCCCAACAAATGCCTCGAGGGGGTTCCGGGCTTTAGCATCGTCTTCGCGCGACGTGACCTCCTGCTCGCGTCGGATGGATCCGCGCGCAGCCTAAGCCTCGATCTGCTCGGGCAATACCAGGAGTTCGAACGGAGCGGTCAATTTCGCTTCACTCTGCCAACTCATACGATCCTCGCCTTGGTGCGCGCCCTGGATGAACTCGACCAGGAAGGAGGGCGCACTGCCCGGTTGGCCAGGTACTCAGAGAATCACGAACTGCTCCTCGAGGGCATGCGCAAGCTGGGGATTCAACCGTTTCTGCCGAAAGACGTGCAAAGCTGCATCATCACGGCGTTTCATTGCCCCAAGGACCCGCATTTCTCCTTTCGCAATCTGTATCGCCTGTTGAGCAGCGAGGGCATGATCATCTACCCTGGGAAACTGACGGCTGCGGACACCTTCCGCGTCGGCAGCATCGGCCGCATCTTCCCGGCCGAGGTCTTCCAGTTGCTTGCCGCCTTCGAACGAGCTTTGCGCATCATGGGTTGCGTCCGGACGAAAAAAGGGTTACGGACGAGCCTTCTCCGGGACTGATAAACATTAAGGGCAATTGAGACAAAAGGTCTCCTCAGGTCAGAAAGTTGTCGTCCGTTAGTGAGCGAACGGCAAACGAATAAACCATGAGAAGACCTAAGAAGAAGCGTCGGAACAAATTGTTCCGAGAGTTCGAGGGGCGGCCTCAAAACTCGGCGCTCAAAGAGAGGCCGAACGTGATGCCTTTGGTCGAACTCTCCAGCACCTGGCGGCCGAATTTCGGATCGTCGCGGCTTTCTTGGAAGACAGGATTCAGGAGGCTTTTCGCGGAAAACCTGGTTTTCCAGTGTTTGCCGATCTTCTGTGAAATGAAAACATCGAGCTGGGGCGCCGGGTCCTGGAACTCATCAGGTTCCCGCAGTCCCACGAGGACGAGGCGGCGTCCGACCACCCCGCCGGACAAGGTGATCGCCGTCCCTAGGTCAGGCTCTTCCCAAGTCAGATCGCCATTCACAACAAACTCGGGCTGGTCGTAAAGCGGCCGTGATTCGTCCGTGCTTCCGTAGCCCTGGAAACGGTTCAGTTTCTCCTGCTCGGTCAAGGGGACTTCAGTTTGAATGTAGGCGTAATTCAGGCCCACGGTGAACTGCTCGAGCGGGCTCCAGAGCGTGCCGAGGCTCTTGCGGGCTTCGAACTCAATGCCATAAACCTCGGCCTCGGGAAAGTTGGCAAAGTCGACGATGCTGTTGTCTTGCTGGGTGGACCGCTGTTCGATAGGAGCGTCGATCTTCTTCAAGAAGCCGCCGAGAGAGATGACTTCGCCCGGGCGGGGAAACCATTCCAGACGTAGATCGTAGTTGTCGCTGGCCGACATTTCGAGGTTCGGGTTGCCCAGGTAAGTGCGGAGCCGCGCCACGTCGTAAACCTCGACTCGGCCCAATTCGCGGTAGGTGGGGCGGATGACGGTTTGGGACCAGGCGCTTCGCAAGAGGAGGTTGGTTCGGAGCGAGATCGTCGCCGCCAGGGCGGGCAGGAAATCGCCCTGCTCAATGCCGGCGTCCGCGTCGGTACCGGTGGTGAGGTTCTTCGAACGCACGGAGAGGTCGGTCGCCTCGTGGCGCACGCCGCCCGTGAGCTTCAACCATTCGACCAGAGCCCATTCGCCCATGAGATACACGGCATCGACCGCTTGCTCGCCTGTATAAGAGAAATTGCCGAGGAAATGATGGTAATCGTAGCGGTCGTCGAGGGCGTTGGGGTCGCCCTCCTGCCGGAAAGAGCTGTCGGAATGGAACCGGAGTTCGAACGCGCGTGAGAGGTAATCCCGGTCTGATCGGCTGGTGGCGGCTCCGAATTTGACGGCGTTCTCGATGGCGTTGTAGGACGGCAAAGGAATGCGCCAATCGCCGCGGAGGTTCACATTGTTTTCCTCAAGGTTCCGGAAAAAGCGGGTGGGTTTGTCCGGTTGCGACGGGCTTTGCGCGTTGTAGAAATCGTCGGTGGGATCGGCCGGATCCCCAGGCTGCGCGAAGAATTGGAACACGCTATGGTCCGGTTCGTCCTGGGTGGTGCTCGAGAGAGATCCGGCCCAGTTGAATCGAACGTCATTCCATTGGGGGAACTGATGATCCCCTTTGAGCTGGTAAGTCGTCAGGTTCCGTTCTGTCCAGTGCAGGATGGATTGGTCCAGGTAGCTTTCGCCCGGCACCGTGCTCAAGGTCTCATCCTGGCCGCTCAAACGCCGGGCTTCATCTTCGGCCGTCTGAACAAAGATGAAGTTGAAGCCGAGGGTATGAAATTCGAAGGGTTGAAACCCGAGCGAAACAAGAGCGCCCCACGTGGATTCGATCACGCTGCGAGCGTCGGTTTTCTCGTAAGCCTCGCCGCTAAATCGATTGTACTTGGTGACGGTGCCGTCGTCGTAAAAGCTGTAGTCATTCTTGTAGTTGATTCCTCCAAGCAACCCGAGCGGACGGTCGAAGATCTTGACGGTGTCGCCCAGAGTGAGAGCGAAACTCGAATTCAAAGCGGAGTCGCCTGGCACAGGCGCGAACCGCCGGGAGGCGAAGCTGTCGCGGACCGCTGGTCCCAAGGGCTTTTGGGTCCCGTCGAGCCGCGGATCCGTGTTCGCGGCGACGGACGGGATTTGCCGCTGGCCGTCGTCCATGGCGAGGCGGTCGGTGGAACTCCCCTGGGACCGGAGAAAATCGTCGCGCAAGCTGGCCTGGGTGTTGTAGGACGTTCCCGAACTCAGCGAGATGATGGACTTCTGAGGGAAATCGCGGGTCACGATATCGATCGCGCCTCCGGCAAAGCCCCCTGGCATATCGGGCGAGAAGGTTTTGTTCACGTCCATGCGACCGATGAACTGGGAAGGGAAAAGGTCGAGTTGCGCGGCCTTCCGGTCAGGGTCGGCGCTGGGAACCTCGTTGCCGTTGAGCGTGGTTGAGGTGTACCGATCAGCCAGACCTCGGATCACGGCGAACTTCCCGTCGGCCACGCTGGCGCCGGAAACCTTGCTTAAAGCCTCGGCCGCGTCACCCGCGCCCGTTCTGGCGATTTGATCCGACCCCAATCCGTCCATCATCGTGCTGGCGTCCTTGCGATCCTCCAGGATCTGCTCCGTCTGCTCGGTGAAAACTTCAGCCGTGACCTCGAATTCCTCCAGTTCATGGAATTCGGGGCGGACATGGCCATTTACCGAGGTGACCTGGCCGGACAGGACGCGCACGTCCGTGACCGTTGCTGTGGCGAACCCGGGCTTGGTGAAGCGAAGCACCTGGTCGCCCACGGGCACCTGAGTCAGCTCGTACCGGCCGCTCGCTTCGGTCTGCACGGCCAAGGTCGTTCCGCGAACCGTGACCACCACGCCGGCAACCGCGGAGCCGTCCCACGCGCTCACGACCAGGCCGGAAACGGTGCCGGTGTCCTGGGCGTAAACCACTCCCAGAAAGCATGAAAGCAACAGACAGGCGCCCGCTCGGAGGGCCGCGATCGCGATCGACGTCCGCGTGACGTGGACTCGCGGTCTGAGGAGCCCGACTTCGATGCGTCCGCTCATGGGCGCGCCGCCATCGCTAACTGCTCCACCTTTTCGAGGTAGCGCTGCACATTGTCTCGCGCCTTGGCTTTCTGGGCGCGCCTCAGGAGTTCGACAGCGCGGACGTACTTGCGCGCCTTCACCAGCAACTGCGCCTGTTTCACCAGGGCGTCTGCCTGGAATGGGTCAAGCTTGGAGGCGGCGTCGAAGCGGAACTCGGCTTTCTCATGCTGGCCGGTTCTGGCGTAGTAATCTCCCGACAAGAGCAGCGCCTCGCCGTCGAGCGGATTTCGCTTCAGGATCTTTTCAAGGGTCTCGATGGCTTTGTCCGGGCTGCCGACAGCCAGTTCGATTTTCGATTCCAGCCTGAGCAGCTTCATTTCGTCCGCGTCGCTCAGTCCACTCCCAACGGCTCGTGTCTTTGCGAGGAGAGCCTTCGCTTCATCCCAGGCTCCGCGACTGACGAGAATCTGGAGCGGGCGCAGAACTTTCGAGGGATTCTGGCCCGCGTCCTTCTCGACGGCTGCGAGGTAAGCGGAAAGAGCGAGTTCATTGGCGCCCTGGGTCATGTGAAGGTCGCCGAGCAGAAACAGATCCTGCGGGGTGGCGCCGCCAAGCCGGCGAAGCACTTCCAGACTGACAGCCGCCTTGGCCGGTTGTTCCTTTTGGATGTGGAGGTTGGCATGGAGGGTCCAAAGCGACCCCCGCTCGGGATCTCGGGCCAGGAGCTCGTCCAAAAGAGCCAAAGCGCGATCGTAATTCGCTGTGGCGATGGCGCTTTTGATCAGGCCGAGCCGGAAACTGGCATTCTCAGGCTCGAACACCATCGCCTGCTGGTAGGCCCCCTCCGCCGAGACGTGACGGCCCAGGTTCGCGTAAACGAAGCCGAGCAAGCCAAAAACTTTCCCGTCCGCTCCTCCCAGCGCGATTGTGCGTGTCAAAGGCTGGATGGACTGCTCGTACTTGCCGTCGCGGACGAGCGTGAATCCCAGGTTCTTTTGCGCTCGGCGAAAGTCCGGGAACTTAAGCAACGCTCGCTCAAAGTGAGCGACTGCGTTTGTCAGGTCGCCCTGTTCGAGGTGCAGCGTGCCCAGGAGATAGTCGAATTGCGCGCTGCTCTGCGGTTTGACTCGGGACTGCAGCAGAGAGACAACCTTGGTCCGGTCTCCCTGCAATTCCGGTTTGACCTTTTCGTTGTAAAATTGCTGCTCTTCGGGAGTCATTCGCGGCTCCACATCCGCCAGGAACCCATAACTGCCAGCCAACCGCCGGATGAAATCCGGATCGTTCCAAAGCTCGCTCAGAGGGTGATTCGTCCCCACAGGCGCAAATGCGGGAGTCGAAAGATGCGGACGAGCGTTGGCTCGTTCAGCCGAACCCTTTTGACTTGAGACAGCCGAGGTGGCCGGGACTATCGACAAGAACAGCGCCAAGACTACCGTCATGGCGCGTGGTTTTGGGAACGTAGGGTGCATGGACCAATGGATCAGCGTTCAGCCTGGGACTCGGAACCGCAACGGCTGCCGGACATACGTCCGGACGGCTTGCCCATCCTTCATGCCCGGCCGGAAGCGCCATTTGCGAACCGCATCCAACGCGGGCTTTTCAAACTCCGGGCGCGAGGCGTTTTCCACGCGGGCGTCCTGGACGTGCCCGTCTTCGTTGACAAGGAACGCGAGTGTCACCACGCCTTCGATCCTGGCTTCTCTTAATTCAGGCGGATACGCAGGCGGGGTTTGGGAAACCGGTTCGGGCCGTTGCTCAAGCTCGCCTACGTCAAAGGTGGCCGGCGCAAAGTCCTGGGCAGCGCTCGCGACAGGGGCCTCTCCAAACCCGGCCAGAAGACCGCCGGAACCGACCGCCAGTTCAAGGTCGGCGCTTAGGGGGATTTCCTGCGGAGCGTCTGCGAGTTGGGGCTCCTGCGGTGCTTCGGACGGCGCCAGGATTTCCGGTTCCGCCGAGGCACTGGGTTCCTCTTCGGGATGTGGCACATCGATCCCGGTGATTTTGCGGAGCTCAAGGCGTGGTTCCGGCTGGGCGATTCGGTGCGCGAACGGCAGCAAGGCGAAGAGAACCGCGGTGAGCCCCACCGAAAAGAGCACGGACAGAGCCATCCCAGCGGGGCTCTTTTCGTCCTGGAACGATTTGACCATGGGGCAGGCGCGGTTTAGCCACGCTCTGTCGCGAGGCTTACGTCTTTGGCGCCGCCGAGTTTCGCTTCATCGATGACCCGAATGAGAACGCCGGATAGCGATCGCTGGTCCGCCTGGATGACGACCGGGAGCGGTTCCTTGGCGCAAAGCCGCTTGACCGTCGGCCGCACCCCGCCCAACCCGATTTCCTTGCCGCCGTAAGCGACCTTCCCGTCCCCCGTGACTGCGAAGATGATGCTGTTCTTCTCAACCTGGCGGGCGCTGGCAGCCTGAGGTTTGTCGACTTGCACGCCGGGCTCTTCAATGAAGCTCGTCGTGGAGATGAAGAAGATCAGGAGGAACATAATCACGTCGATGAGCGGAATCAGGTTCAGCTCGACGGGTTCTTCGCCCTCGGAAAAGGTGCGTCGGAATCTCATGCGGGCAAGGGTTCGGCAATCAGGTCCGGGGTTGGGGTGGCCGTGTCACGAACGCGGTTGGGGTGGCGCGCTGTTGGAAGTTCGGATCGGAAGTGGCGAAGGGTAATGCCCTTCAACCGTCCCAGAAAAGCTACATATTCGGTGCGCCAGCGCTTGGCCAGAAAGCAGAGCAGCAATCCGGGAATGGCTACCATCATGCCCGTTTCAGTGGCAACAAGCGCTTCGCTGATTCCACGGGCGATGATTTCGGACGTTGAACTCCCGCCGATCCCGATCGCCTTAAAAGTCAGCAACATACCGAGCACTGTTCCCAGCAGGCCAAAGAGCGGTGCCGCGACGACGAGCACGTTGGCAAACGCGATCCGGCGGTCCACGTCCGACACCCGGGCGACCTCGACTTCCCGGAAGCGGGCTTCGACCTCGCTCAACGAACGGACGTCGTCCTGCGAGTAGTAGATCAGGCCGCGCAGACTTCTTGGGGCATCCGACGGTTCCGCGACCCAGGATCGGATCTGGGCGTCGGTCGCCCTTCGCAGCCCGGGATAGTACAAGGAGACGAGGAGTTGGGCGGTGGTCGCGTAGGTGATGAGAGCCAGGAAGGCAAGGGCAGGCAGAACCCAGCCTCCGTTCGCCCAGGTCTGCAACATTTGATCAAGAAGGGTCGCCATGTGATTTCCTTGTTTTCAGTTGAGAGTGAATCTGTCGTCTTGGCCGGCGGCGTTGACGAACGCGACCGCCGTCTTTTCCATGCTGCCGATAATGCCCTTGGCTTTCCGGCTGAGGAACGCATGGAACAGCAGCGCAGGGATCGCCACCGCCATGCCAGTGGCGGTGCAGATGAGAGCCTCCGAGATGCCGGCTGCGAGCAGTTTCGGGTCGCCACTTCCGAAACTGGAGATCATCTTGAAGGTGGCAATCATGCCCATCACCGTCCCGAGCAGACCCATCAGGGGGCCTGTAGTAGCCGAGAGCGCGAGAAACGGGATGCCACGTTCCAGTTGGGTGCGGGCTCCCAACATCTTCCCGTAGAGCACCTCCTCGAGGGACTCCTTTTTTTGGTCCGCGTGCTCGACAGCCGTCGCCAGCAGGTCGCCAGCTACGCCAGGGAGGCTGCGCGCGTGTTCCAGCGCTTGGCTGGTCTCCTGGTTCTCAAGATGTCTTAAGACCTCACATTTTGGCGGTAATTTTGGCCACTTTCCACCTCAAAGGTACCCGAGTT
>CAZODO010000097.1:0-21751 GCA_964578605.1 uncultured Verrucomicrobiota bacterium
TTTCGGTCCTCGAAATTCAGAGAAATCCCCGTTTTTGAACTGCGGAATGTAGGGCGCAAGGATACATTTTAACGTTACCGAAATCGACAACCGTCTCAACACCAGCCGCTTGCTGTGGTCCGACCAGCATGTCTAGGATTTCGGCCAGAGGTACCCGAGGTATCCGGCATAGAGGGCCAGCAAGAGGCCGCCCTCCCAGCGCCTCAGTTGAAAGCCGGTCCAGGCGATGACGAGCAGCAGGCCGGAAATCCCGATCATCATCCAGGTGTCCGTGAGGCCGACCCCCTGGCCTTCCAGAGGCTGTTGGAGCACGCCGCTCACGCCCAGGATGGCGAGAATATTGTAAATGTTCGATCCGACCACGTTCCCGACCGCGATGTCGGGCTGCTTGCGAGCCGCCGCCATCAAAGACGAGGCGAGTTCCGGCAAGCTCGTGCCGGCCGAAACGATGGTCAGGCCGATAATGGCGTCGCTGACGCCGAACTGCTTGGCCATTTGCACCGCCCCACTGACGAACAACCGCGAGCCCAAGACCAGGACGGCCAGGCCCGCGAGGATAAGCAGCAGATCCTTCCAAAGCGCGCCGGTCGGCTTCGGCCCGGCCTCGTTGAACTCCTGCTGCACCGGTTCCGAAGCTTGCTGCCGAGCCAGCATCACGTTGAGGAATGTGTAGACCAGAATTCCAATGAGGAAGACCAGCGCTTCCCAGAGCACGATGCGCAGGTCCAGGTAAAAAACGAGAAACAGGATGGCGACCCCCATCATGAATGGCGTGTCCCATTTCACCAATTGGAACTGCACGCGCATGGGACAGATCAGCGCCGTGAGCCCCAGGATGAGTCCCACGTTGAGGATGTTGGAACCCACGACGTTGCCGATGGCAATGGCACCATTGCCCTGCAGCGCGGCCGTCGAACTCACGATCAACTCAGGCATGCTGGTGCCATAGGCGACGACGGTCAACCCAACCATCAACGGCGTGAGCCCCAGGCGGACGGCCAGCGAGCCACCGCCACGAACCAGCCATTCCGCCCCGAAATACAGGGCCACAAGGCCTGCCAAGAGCATCAGAGTTATCGCCATCAGGAGGCGGGAGAGTAGCCAAGCTGGCTTTGGCCTTCCAGAACAACCGGATGTCCGCAACCGGCGCGTTGAATACGAGTCATCCATGGAAGCAGTCCAGGCAGGGGTGAATTACCGGCCGGCTCTCGGAGATCGCCCAACTCGCCGGGTAGGGCCGCCAGATCGACTCCTGGGGAGACCGCAGCATGAACTACATCGATCAAGAGCAAGAAGCCTCTTGGATCTGTCGGGCATCTTTCGGACTCCTCAGGAAGTGCGGGGATCAAGTGTTTGACGAAGGCCGCCCAAAGCGGGCATTGCCGATCTTCAATTCCCTAGAGCGAGCCTAGCCGACTCGCGCCACCAAACAAGGTCAGCCCGGGTCCCGCTGGGATTCCCTGCTCTTGCCGGCGGCGGAATCGGTCAGATCCATCAGCGGGCGCGGGTAAGGTTCAAAAAAACGCTGTTGCAACAGGTAACTCTGGTCAAAGCGCAACACCCATGATTTGAGCACCGTGAGCAGGGCGCTCAACGGCAAGCGGTCATCGCGGAATTCGTCCATGAGTTCGAGGAAGTACTTCCTTTCCCCTGGCTTCAACTCCTTCGAGACGTAACCGAATGCGTGCGAGAGGACGTTGCAGGTCGATCCTGGGCGGAGGGGCGCGGCCATCACACTCGCCAGGGTCTCCCCGTAGCGGGCGAGCACGTCACGCGTTGGTGCGGAGGCCGGGTTGGCGACAATTCGGCCCAGCTTGTTGAGACCGCTCGGGCTGTGGGCCATTAACTGCAGCTTGTATTCGGTATGGAACTGCACCAGGTCCCCCATGGCGCCGCCGGTTTGGATTTCGCGAAACCGGCGAGCCGCAAACAACCGGGCAAGAAAGTGATGGCGCAATCGGAAGTTGGTCAAACGCCCCTCCTCTTCAACCGCCAAATTCGGGAATCGGCGCAGGACGGCTTCCGCGAAGAAGCCGGTGGTCTTGGGCGCGGGCTGTCCGCTTTCGGAGCCAAAGGCCTTCACATCCTTGATGCCGCAACTGGGCGACCGGCTCTTGAGAATGAATCCATCCACCGGACCGGGCGCCTCCAAAAAGGATTCAGAAAAGCGGCGCATCGGCTCGGTAAGGTCCCGGCCGGTGGCAGGCTGGACAAGGCGGCGCCCGGTTGCATCCACGACGATTCGGATGGGGTCCCGCGGCACCCCCAGGCCAATGGCCACTTCCGGGCAGACCTGGACGAATTGCACGTGCTCCGCCAAAGCCTTCACGAACGCATCCTGCAGGAGTTGGCCGTTGTACCGGACGGCCGCAAAGCCAAGGCATTGGCTCACTACCACGACCGGCCGGAGAGGAGCGTCATTGTTCATTCTTGAGCCGATGGTCAGCCATTTAGAACCTGACTAAAACCTGACGGCGGTTGCCGGATAGGGCCCGAAGATCTTGGTCACACGGCCGCTTTCCGAGGAGTCGTCGACCATGACAACGCGAAAGCTGTCACCGCTTCGATCGACCCGCAGAACGATATGACCGGAATCGCTGGCGAGTTGCTCGATGCCCTGGATGTCCTTTCGGTTCTCGGGGTGCATATCTGTCGCGAAGATCGCCCGCGCGCCCGGATAAAGCTCACGCGATTGCAGCCGCTCCCAGACGCCAGGCGTTGGGTGATATCGATCCCACACCGACAGGGTCCATACGCGGGCACGCAGCGTCTTTACAAAGAAGGCGTTCTGCGAATCGAGATAACCATGGTGATTCAGGATGGCAGCCTCGACCGGACCCACCGCCTTGGCTACCGGCGTCTCCACGTCGTGCCAGGAGGGTTCCCCAGCCGAAAGAACCCCCGGGATATCCGCGCCATTGAAGTAGTCAAAATTCCCGTAGCTCAGGCGAAAAGAGATGCTGCACATGTTCTCGTGCGGCCAAAGTCCGGCCGGCACCGTGTCGAGCGAAGGGAAATGCATGTGCGTGGACGTGCCTTCCCCCGTCCAGATCTCCCCGTTGGCTCCCACGTTGCGGAATTGGAACGGAGGGGTTCCTTTTGGATCCCGGCACAAGACGACCTGGTCGGTGCGTCCCGGGGCAAAGCGCTCCACTTTCAGGCCGTTGTGTTCGATCTGCCAAGCCAGGAACGCCCGATAATTCCTAAGGTCGGCGTCGTTGAGCGGTTTGGGATAATGGTAGTCCGGCCAGCCGCGATCGAAGAGCTTCCCGATCCTAAGGCTATCGCCAACCAGGGTGATCCCCGTGAGCTTGTAGGCCCCGTTCTGCGCCATGGGCGAATGATCGCCGACCCCGCCTCCGTGGTCGTCGTGGAAATGGGTCAGGATCGCGTAATCAAGCGCCGGCTGGGGTTCATGGGCCAAGGCACGGCGAATGTAACGCACGATGCGCTCGCCGGCCGGGCGAGTGGCATCCGGACGATCAGGCGTGTGCGCCTCGGTTTTCGTGGGCATCTCGCCGGCATCGACCAGAAGGGTGGTGCCGTCCGGGAGAATGTAGAACCCGGCATTGCCTCGACCGGTGCTGATCTGGTGGATATCCAGGGTGCCGGGCTGCCACGGGGAAATCTTCTGTCCGACTGCGTCGTCAGCGCGCGCGGCGGAAAGAGGGGCCATCAAAAGCCCGAGCAACAGAATCGGCCTGATTGTCATGACGCCATCCTGTCGGGAAATAGCGAAGGCTGTCAACCGAAGCGCTTGCTTGCAGCCTCGCTCAACCCCACTTCACTCCACAGTCACAGTGCTGATCTGGTAACGACCTCCGCTCTCCGGCGCCTCAATGGCCAGTCTGAACGGACGACGCTGGGGGGTGGAATCCACGAGGGCGAGCGCAACCGTGCAGCTTCCCGGCTCTAACGCCGATGGGATCGGGATGGAGTCCGTGACGCTGTGTTCACCGGGGAGCCAGTCCCGGGGATTCGCCGTCGAATCCGCGGTTAGAATGGCTCTGCCGGTCGAGTTCAGCAGGAAAACGCGGAGCACGTACGGCCGATAGAGCTTGCCCACGCCAACATTGTCCCAGTGCATCTGGAGATTGAGAGTCGCGCCTCTCCTGACGATCCGCTGGTGAGTGGCCTCCCGCAGAACAAATCGCGCCCCAGCTAAACGAGCCAGCTTTTGCAGGGCAGGCATCGCTTCGGGTGGAACACGGCCGATATTGTCGTTGATCAAGGTGACATGGTTGTTGAGCATGAAGTTCACCGCAGCGTCGAATGACCATTCGCGAGACTTGAGATAGGCGTAATCGCCGAACCACTCGAACACAACCGGAGCGTGCTTCCAGTTCTCCGCCATGCCGCTGACTCCGGAATACTTCTTGGAGCCAATCCAGTTCGTCTCGTGCCAAGGCGATCCGACGCCATCGCGCCGAAAACCGGTGCCATGCGCAAGCGCGTAGTTCAGCACCTCGGCGTCGTCGGACATGAACACCAGCGGCGTCTTGCGGAAAGCGCGGAGATACAGATCGACGATCTCTTTGCGCACGTCCAGCGGGGCGGGATTCTTGGTGTGCCATTCTCCCCAAACCCCGTAGGAGCCGATGTCGAGGAACTCCACGTCCGCGCGGCCGTCGTAACGTTCGCCCATTGCCGTTAAAAAGGCCCCGTGCTTTTTGAGGTAGATTGGGTCGGTATAATCCGGTTCGATGCGCGGGATGCGGCTGCCGCCGCTGGTCGGGTCGTCGCCGCCGACGAGGTACTCGAAGCCTCGGCAACCCGCGTCGAACAGCCACTTGGGCGAACTGTAGTATCCGCCGCTGTGCGCGTTGCAGGTCATGACACGCATCGCGACCGTAGCGCCCCGGGGCTCCCAGGCCGCGATCACGTCGTCGATTGGTTTCCAATTGAACACGCCCTCTTCCGGTTCGACGTCGGCCCAGTTGAATCGGATATAGACGACGGAGCAAGGAAACCGCGGTTCCCCACGCGGGACGCGTTGCTGGGTCATCCAGCCCTGGCCGGGATTGTCGAAAAGCTTGTCCGTTTCGCGAAACTGGACACGAACAAGATTGTCCTCGGCGGCTGCGGCGAGAAGCATGGGGAAGGCCAGAAGAGCGATCCGAATGGCAGCACCGAACAGATAGGGAGTCTTCATCTCTGAGATCCAGACAAGCCTGTGCCAGAAAGGTTTCTCACGATCGCTTCGGTGTCATACACACAACCGCCCCACGTGCCGCCACCGGCTTGCTGAAGCGCCGCCCAAAGGCGGGTATCGTCGGGCAAGGCCGGGTTGGCAATCAATTCCGGATGAGGCAACCGGTTGCGAAGCACCTCGGCACCCTGCTCAGGTGTGAAGCGTTGGCGCCCGTCTCCGACCAGATCAACGCTGCCTTCCAGCTTCACCCGGTCGACGACGATTCGGATGGTATCGCCGTCGCGCACCTTGCCCAAGGGTCCATCCGCCAGTGCTTCCGGGCCGATATGCCCGATGCAGGCGCCGGTCGACACTCCCGAGAACCGCGCGTCGGTGATCAAGGCAACCTGCTTCCCAAAGGGCAAGTGTTTCAAGGCGGACGTAAGTTGGTAGGTCTCTTCCATCCCTGTCCCCATCGGGCCGCACCCGATCAGGACCATGACATCGCCAGCCCGGATGCGCCCTGCCTTGAGTGCGGCGATGGCGCCGGCTTCGGAAACGAACACCCGTGCCGGTCCTTCCTTGCGGTAAACGCCGTCCGGGCCGATCACGCTGGGGTCGATGGCTGTGCTCTTGATCACGGAACCTTCCGGGGCAAGGTTGCCTCTCGGGAACGTGATGGTGCTGGCCAAACCGCGTTCTCTAGCTCGGGCGGGAGATAGGATGACGTCATCCGGATCGATTCCATCCAACTGGCGGAGCAACCCGCGGAACCGCGCGCGGCGTTCGCATCCTTCCCACCATCGGAGCGTCTCCCCGAGCGTGAGCCCGCTGGCGGTGAGCACGCCGGTTTCCAGCAGGCCAAGTTCCCTCAAATGCAGCATGACTTCCGGCACTCCGCCCGCGAGAAACACGCGCACGGTGGGGTGCTGCGTGGGGCCATTCGGCAGGACATCCACCAGCCGCGGCACTCGGCGGTTGATCGCGATCCAGTCTTCCACAAGAGGTCTGGGGAGTCCTGCGCTATGGGCGATCGCGGGAACATGCAACAACAGGTTGGTTGAACCGCCGAAGGCCGCATGGACCGCCATGGCGTTGCGAAGGCTCTCTTCGGTCAAGAGATCCCGCAAGCGCAAGCCGCGCCTTTCCAGGTCCACAAGGGCTCGAGCGGAACGGATGGCCATATCCGTCCAGACCGGTTGACCTGACGGAGCCAGCGCCGAGTGCGGCAGGCTCATCCCGAGCGCTTCCGCGACCACTTGCGATGTGGCCGCCGTCCCTAGGAACTGGCAACCGCCTCCCGGCGTGGCACAGGCCCGGCAGCCGAGAGCCGCGGCTTCCTCCAGGGAGATCAACCCATGGGCGAACCTCGCCCCGAGCGTTTGCACCGTCCCGGCATCTTCCCCCTGCTCTGGCGGCAGGGTCACCCCCCCGGGAACCAAGAGAGCGGGCAGATCTCCCACTCCGGCCAGGGCCATCATCATCGCAGGCAGCCCCTTGTCGCACGTCGCAATGCCCAGCACGCCTGCACGCCCGGGAAGCGACCGGATCAACCTTCTGAGAACCAGGGCGGCGTCGTTCCGGTAAGGCAAGCTGTCGAACATCCCCGCCGTCCCCTGGGTCCGCCCGTCGCACGGATCGGAGCAAAAGGCGGCGAAGGGCGTGGTCTTAAGAGCGCACAACTCGCGGGCGGCGGCTTCGACCAGAAGGCTGATCTCCCAGTGGCCCGTGTGATAACCCAGGGCGATCGGCTTCCCGTCCGGCTCCCGTAAACCGCCCTGCGTGCTGAGGATCAGGAATTCTTTGCGGCCCAACTCCTTGACGTCCCAGCCCATCCCGGCGTCTTGGGTCCAGCCGAACAGGTCGCCACTGGGCCGGGTGCGCAACATTTCCTCGGTGAGCGGAAGCCTCCCGGCCGGTCCGGGCGCTCTGGTCTTGACGTCGTAAATATCAGGCCGGGCCTGCTCAAGAAAATCTGGCGGGTTGGTCATGAGAGCGATTGAAGATGGTCCTGGCGGCAGCGAAACTCGAGATCAAAATCGCGCCGAAAAAAAAGCGGACAATTGCAGCCGGGCGGTGGTAATCTTCCGGCAATCCGAACATGAAACCCAGCAAGAAGCATCGCACTGGCCGGGCCGTTTCCGCGGCCAAGCCGAAACCGAAACCGGAAAAGGCTGGGTCCGGTTCTCGCCCCCGCGCATCCTCGCCTGCCGCGCGTGTAGCGAACACGGCCGACATCCTCGGCGGGCGACCCGCCCCGGGGAAACAGGGGCAGATTGCCGTCAAATGGGCGGCGAACTACCGGAACCTGCTGGATCTTCGTGACCGGTTGCTTGCCCAGACCGGCAAACTGGCCAAAGAAGCCACCGAAGGCACTCCGAGCTACAGCATGCACATGGCGGACGCCGGCACGGATAGCTTTGACCGTGATTTCGCGCTCAGCATGCTTTCCTCCGACCAGGATGCTCTCTACGAAATCAGCGAGGCCCTCAAGCGGATCGAAAACGGCTCCTACGGCGTGTGCGAAGTGAGCGGCAAACCCATCCCGAAAGGCCGGCTCACTGCCATCCCTTGGGCCCGGTTCTCCGCCGAAGCCCAACGGCAACTCGAACGCGATGGCGCTTTGAAGCGGCGCCAACTCAGCGCGTTCAATTCCCTTCCCGCCGCCGAAACAGCCGAAGGCGAAGAAGGCGAAGAGGGATCAGGCGAAGCCACAGAAAAAGACTGAAAGAGAAAGTCGGCCTGCACTGATCGGACGGCTCCGGCTGTGGCGTCTCCCCGCCGATAGGTTCGAACCGCACCGGGTTTCAAGAATGAAGCGGACGCTCCTGTCCATTCTCGGCTGGTGCGCGGCAACGGGCAGCCTCTACGCAGCCGCGCTTCTCCTGGATGTTTATTGGAACATCATCGATTGGCGTCCGCAAGGAGGCTGGATAACGGGCGGCCTTTTCGCCTGGATAGCCGCGGCTCTCACCGGCATCTGGTTTCTCGCGCGCGCGAGCCTTCCAACCGTCTCCCGGATCGTGGGTCTTCTGGCTTCGCTGGCTCTCCTCGCCGCCGCGGTCAACGCCCTCCCGGCTGAAACGCGCAGCGAGGGGCTGTTGGGACGCGATGAACTGAGCCCATCCTGGTATCGCGTGGCGCGGCTTGTCCTGCTGGCGCTCCCTGCGCTCGCTGCCACAGGCGCCCTGGTTTTCAGGAAGGACGGTCCATCTCCGGCCCGCGCGGATTTGGCAGACCGGAGATCCGAACCTTAGACAGGCAGAGCGAAGCGCCGCCTCCAGGCTGTCTCATTGAACCGCGTCGTGCGGTGAAGCGACAGGCCAACCGCCTCGGCCTCAGGCAAAGGCGCCCCTCACGCGCCCGGTCGGCGAGAAGTTGGCTTGGGTCTAAACCCCGTCCCGCCGGATGCCGCCGGAGGACGTTCCGAAGACGCGCTTTCCTCAGCCACCGACGAACGCTTGGCTTGCGGGTTTTCCACGGCATATTTCCAGGCACCCAACTGGCGCGCGCACACCTCCGCAGACGCTCGAATCTGCTGCAGACGGTCCCGCAACCGTGCCAGCTTTGGCCGTTCCGAGATGACGGCCACCATCGATTGCACTTCCACAGCCGCGCCCCGGGCGTCGGCCAGCAGCCAAACCAGGTCGTGCGCTTTGACCCCCTCGAACCCTCCGGCGACGATGTTGCCGACGCTCAGCGCGGCGCGCTCAAGTTGATTTCGAAATGTCGCTGTCAGCGGCAGGTTGGGCTCTTCGAGAATATCCAGCAAGCGCTGGTACATCTGGGCAGCTTCCTGCCAAACCGGGACGTCTTCAAACCGCTGATACTTTGCCATACAGGCCTCCTTTCATTCTCCTGCAGTTGTTCCGCGAACGCCCTCTGGGGCGGACCAAGCCTTCCGGGGTTCGTTTCAGGCCCCATGCAGATGGATTGCCCGTTCCGGGAGCGTTCGCACCTCCATTCCAACCCGCATGCCTCGGGCCGCGGGTGTGCTTCGATGCCATTCTTACGCCTACAGCCGCTTCGACGCAAGCCGATAGTCCAGTCGGCCCGGCGTCCCGGAGTCCTGCCGTTGTCCCCGGCCTTCATTCGGAACGGACGCAGGAAACGTCTTAAATGGCACTGGGATCATTGACGCTTGGCGGCGCTTGTGAGAGTTTCCGAACCGCAGACACAACCACGTTCCATTGTGAAAATACGTAAGGCAGTTATAACGGCTGCAGGGCGCAACCAGCACACGCTCCCTCTTCAAACCCTGGTGGATCGCGATGGCATTCAGAAATTCGCGCTCCAGATTATTGTCGAGGAAGCCGTGAGCAGCGGGGTGGAGGAGATTTGCGTGGTCATCTGCCCTGGCGATCGCGAAGCCTACGCCACCGCCGCCGGTTCCTGGGCGAAGCAATTGCGTTTCGTCGAACAGTCCGCGCCGGCAGGGTATGGTCAGGCGCTCTATTGCGCGCGCGAGTTCGTCGCCAATGATCCCTTTCTGCACCTGGTGAGCGATCATCTCTACTTGAGCCGCCAAGAGAAACGCTGCGCCCAGCAATTGGTCGATACAGCCGCGGCGGAAGGGGTCTCCGTGTCGGCGGTCCAGGCCACCCGGGAGAGCCAGTTGCCTTATTACGGCGCCATTGGCGGCAAAGGCGTGCCCAATCGATCTCATCTCTACGTCATCGAGAAGGTCCTCGAAAAACCGACCCCGACCGAGGCGGAGCAGCAACTAATCGTGCCGGGTTTGCGTGCAGGGCATTATCTCTGCTTCTTCGGGATGCACGTCTTGACTCCGACCATCATGGAAGTGCTCGGAGAAGGCATCAAGGAATCAGGGGAGGGCTTCGGGCGGCAATTGTCGGGAGCGCTTGTCAAACTGGCGGAACGGGAGCGGTACCTCGCGTGTGAAATTGCGGGAAGGCGCTTCAATTTGGGGGTGAAATTCGGGCTCCTCAATGCCCAACTGGCGCTGGCGCTTGACGGTCAGGATCGCGAAGAAGTGCTCGCGCAATTGGTCGACCTTCTGGCGCAGCGCAACTGAACGGCATTATGGCAGGAAAACTCGTCGCAATCATCACGGCCTCCGATCCGTCCGTTCGGAACACGCCGCTCGAAACCGTCTGCCAGTCCGCCAGCATGGAGGAACTGATCGGCGAGTGCCGGCAACTGGAGGAATTTCGCCGCCGCAGCGCCAATCTTTACGAGCGCGTCCGCGCCCTGTTCTTCCTTTACGCGATTCACCGGTTTCATCTGCCGCTCAAACCGGGGCTCAACCAAAAGGGATTTGTGCCGTTCGATGGCTATGAGCATTTGTTGAAGCGCCGATTCGAGGAAGCCATCGCCGTCTTCCTCCATACCCAGGAGCGCCATGGCCCCAACGACGCCATCTCGAGCGCCCTGGCTTCCGCATACCATGGACTCGGGTTTCAAACGCTGGCCGACCAGGTGCGCCGCAGTGTCCGGTCCGTGCGCGGCAACCAGTGGATGTTCCGCATTGGCCACCCGGCCGACCAGCCTTTGCGAATCCGGCCGGAACTGATGCAACGTTCACCGGGGGACGGTTCCTTCCCCATCCTGCGCGAAACAACGCCGGTGCGCATGGACCTGTCGCACAGCGCCTGGAGCGATATTTTCTTCCTCGGAATGGATTTCCCCGAAGGCGCGCGCGTGCTCAACGTCTCGATTGACCTGTGCGTGAAGGGCCGGGACAAAGCGCCGCGCCCGCCCGTGGAAGCCTATCTGCGAGTGATTGACGAACCGGTCCTTCGCTTGACCAGCGTGGATCTGGGGGCCACGGCCGACCTGACGGACCTGGCAGAGGTCTTTGATTTCGCTAAGGACTACCTGGGGCTGCTCAAAGCGGCGGTGATCGCGTCCGGGCTTGTGCCTCCCGGGATGGAAGGCTCCAGCCAAAGCCTCGTGGAATTGCTCGCGCGCATCGTGGCGCCGGGGCACGGGCTGGAGTTCGTCAGCAAAGTCAACGATATCCCCAAAGGCTCGCGGCTGGCGGTCTCGACCAACCTGCTCGCCTGCTTGATCTCTGTGGCCATGCGAGCCACGCAGCAGGCCAAAGCCCTCACCGGCCCATTGCGCGAGGAGGACCGGCGCATCGTGGCCGCGCGGGCAATCCTGGGCGAATGGCTGGGCGGCTCCGGAGGCGGCTGGCAAGATTCCGGAGGGCTCTGGCCGAGCATGAAACTGATCGAGGGGATGTTCGCTTCCGAGGGCGACCCCGAGTTCGGAATCAGCCGCGGACGCCTCCTGCCACGGCACAAGATCCTCGACACGAAGGATGCCTCTCCCGAAGTGCGCCAGCGTCTGCAACAGAGCCTGGTGCTGGTTCACGGTGGCATGGCGCAAAATGTCGGGCCCATCCTCGAGATGGTGACCGAAAAGTACCTGTTGCGCTGCCAGGCGGAGTGGCAAGGCCGCCAGGAAGCGATGAAAGTGCTCAACGAGATTCTGGCGGCGCTTCGCGCGGGCGCGATCCCTGCCATCGGCGCCGCCACGACCCGAAACTTCTTTGGCCCCATTCAAACGATTATTCCCTGGGCGACGAACTATTACACCGAAACGCTGATCGAACAGGCGCGACGCGCGTTTGCCAAGGATTTCTGGGGGTTCTGGATGCTTGGCGGCATGTCGGGCGGCGGCATGGGCTTCATCTTCTCGCCGGAACGGAAAGCGGAAGCCCAGGCGAAGATGCAGGAGATCATGCTGAGCGCCAAGCGTGATCTGCAGTTCGCGCTCCCGTTCGCGATGGACCCTGTCGTCTACGATTTTGCGATCAACGAAACTGGCACCGCGGCGGAACTGCTTCAGGACGACCAGAACCTGCTTCCGGCCAGCTATTATGCGCTCGTGGTGCCCAACCTGCTGCGCACGGACGTCCGCAGGCTTTCTCCCCTCAAGCGAGTGGAACTCGACCGCTTCAGCACGGCCTGCAGGCTGAAACCCGAGCTGCACGGCATGGTGCAGACCCTCTTCGACCGTTTGCTGCCGCCTTCTGAAAAGCGCGCCACCGGCACCGAGTCGCTCGCTTCATTGCTGGAGGCAAATGGCTTCGACCGTCCCCAGCACGAGCAGATCCAGGCGGATATGCGCAGCGGCCGGATTGGCCTGGCCCAAAACCGGCTTCCGGCAAGCACCAGCATCAAGGATGTCGAGCCGGGCGATGTTGTAGACGCATCGGCTGGAGCGCTGCCGGTCGAATTGGCAGGCGCCGGGCTTGCCGCGCTGAAAGAGGGCCGGGCGGCTGTGATCAGCCTGGCGGGCGGCGCGGGCAGCCGCTGGACCCAAGGCGCCGGCACGGTCAAAGCCATGCACCCCTTCTGCAAGCTGGCGGGAGGACATCGCACCTTCCTCGAAGTTCATTTGGCCAAGAGCCGCCGGATCGGGCGGATTGCCGGGACGCCTGTGCCGCACATTTTCAGCACCAGTTACCTGACCCACGCGCCCATCGAGCGATTCCTGCAATGGCAGGGCAACTACAACTATCCCGGGCCGCTCCTGCTTTCGCCCAGCCGCGCGGTGGGCTTGCGGATGATCCCGATGGTCCGCGATCTGCGCTTCGCATGGGAGGAAATGCCGCAGCAGATCCTGGACGAACAGAAACAGAAAGTCCGGGAAAGCCTCCACGCGGCGCTCATCGATTGGGCGAGCCACGCGGGTGAAGGAAGCGATTACACGGACAACGTCCCGCTGCAATGCCTGCACCCGGTGGGGCATTGGTTTGAGTTTCCAAACCTGTTCCGCAATGGCGTTCTGGCGCGTTTGCTCAAGGAGCGCCCGGCTTTGCGGTACCTGATGCTGCACAATATCGATACCGTCGGGGCCGATCTGGACCCGGCGCTGCTGGGTTTGCACATGAAGCTCGGCTCGTGCCTGACCTTTGAGGTCATTACGCGCCGGATTGACGATCGTGGTGGTGGATTGGCTCGGGTGGATGGCCGGCCGCGGCTTGTCGAAGGCCTGGCCATGCCGCGCGAAGAAGACGAATTCGCGCTGTCCTTCTACAACACGATGACCACTTGGATCGATATCGACCAGGTTCTCGCCGCTTTTCGGCTCGCGCGCACCGATCTCGAGCATCCTGAGAGGGTCGCCACGGCCATCCGCAACCTGGCCGCGCGCATGCCCACCTACATCACCCTTAAAGAGGTGAAGAAACGCTGGGGCCACGGCCAGGAAGACATCTTCCCGGTCGCTCAATTCGAAAAGCTATGGGGGGATATGACCGCCTTGCCCGAGATCTCCTCCCGGTTTGTCGTGGTCCCACGGTTGCGCGGACAACAGCTGAAAGACCCTGCGCAACTGGACGGCTGGCTTCGCGACGGTTCGGCCCGCCATATCGAATCCATCTGTGAGTGGGGTTGAGCGGGTGTCAATTCCCGGTAAAAACCTGGCAAGCGTGGGCCGCCGGCGAAGACCCGAGCAGGACCCAGGAAATTCCAGCACAGCCCCTGAAATCAAGGCGAAACAGGATCCCGTTGACGGTAAGGCTGGCCCGCCGGGACGGCCGTTAGACCATCCCATCTCAGGCTTGGAAGGTCGAGCGCGCCATTATGGCCGCCTTCTCGCCTGGGCGACCTCAATCACCGCTTGCAGCCGTGAATTCAGGGTTCCAACAAAAGCATCGCAGATAGGAGGTATCTCCAGTTCGATCGAGGGAATGCCAAGCTCCTCTTGGACGACTTCACGAATGATCGTTCCCTCGTGCGCACAATGACTCGCGCCCGGGATTCGCGAAACCACGACTGCTTCGGCCCGATAGCGTCGGCACTCACGCACGATTCGGGCGGCCCGATCCTGGGTGGGGCCGACCATCGGATCCGCCAAAGCCATCTGAGCCAAGGCGCGGAAGGGCGGTTGACCCTCGGGGATGGGGTCCAGGGCATGCGTGAACATGTAATCCGTGCCGCAAATGCGGCCGCCCAGCTCTTCGAGCCGGTTCATGGCGCGGAGGTCGGCCACCGGGTTGACCCAAAAGATGCGCACGGCGTCTTCGGCCACCACAAAGTCGCGCTGGCGAACGCGGCGGGAGGCGACCTCCACGAGATCTCGCAACACGGCAATCGTCTCGTCGAGGTCGGAGCAGAAATGAATGGCAAGCATTTCGGCAATGAGCATCTCCAGGGCGGGCAGGGGCGCGCCCGGGGCGGAATGGGCGGTGCACCGCAGCCGATCGAGCAGGTGCCGCACCTGGTTGGCCCGGCGAATGCCAGCCGCGAGCACGTCGTCGGTCAGGGTGCTTCCGGCCAGGTCGGCCAGCGGCTTGGCGACGCGTTGGAGTTCTTCGCAAACACATTCGACCAGGGTTTCGGGAACGGTAAGGCCCCCAGGAAGAAGGCAAGGCGCCTCACCCGGCTCGGGGTGGCGGCGGCGTGGCATTTCCCACCAAACGATGGGATATCCCAGGTGCTCCAGCCGCTGGGCAATTGCTGAAAAGTCGTCACAAATCGCGCCCGTGCTGCAGATGAGAAGCTCCGGCCTTGGGAAATGCTGGCCATTGAGAAAGGCCGGGACCATCGCTCGCACGGGACAGAACGAGGCATCGAGCCCCAGCCCTTCCGCTTCGGCCAGGAGCCCGTCGCTGCATTCCATCAGGCAGGGCGTCCACCAGCTGCCATCCGGGTAGAACGCCCTGACGTTGGGCAGCGCAAATGCCATGACCGGCACCGTCCCGAGGTCTTTCATGGCGCCAACGATCTTGGCTCCTTGCTCGCGTGCTTCCGCGAGCCGGTCGTTCTCTGACAAGAGGAAATTCCAAAGCCGCAATGCCGCTGGCGAGTTGTCGAACTTCAAATGGCCTAGCCGCAAGTCGCCACCGCGGACCAGGTGCGCGCGAAGCGGACCGCGATACGGGGGCTCCCGCAGCCCACCCTTGACCAGCTCGACGTAGCGCTGGTCCCATTGGTCGAGCGTGAGCTTGGATGCCCTGGCGTTCATCGCAAGGATTCGAGAAATGCCTGGACGCGGCCGGCGTTGCGAGTGGAACAACCATCCATGCCGTCCCCTTCCAGAAGGCACACAGGGAGCTTGAGGCGTTCTTTCATTGTCTGCGCCTCGGCGCGCCACAGATCACAGGCCATGAACGACCACAACACGATTCCGCGCGCTTGTCTGGATTGAAGGCAATCCTGAATCCAAGCGTAAAGGCGGTGATTGGGCCTGTGGAAAACGTCGACAGCGCCTCGAAGGTATCTTTCGGTGAAAAAGTCTGTGAGGTCGTCGTATCGTTCGGGCTCGAAGTCGTCCAAGGCCGCTCCAAACGCGCGCTCGCCTGCGACAGTGGCGTTGAGCACGACCTGTCCACCCCACTCTTCGATCCGGTCGAGCAGGGTCCATTGCGATCCCGGAAAGTGGCCTCCGACCAGGGCCACGGGAACGCCTGCGGCAGGCGATGCCTCGCGAGCCAGTGGCTGTTCGACTCGCCCGTTGCACTGGAAGGAGACGACGGCTTCGGCAAGCTGCCGAGCCGAACACCGCCCCGCGCGCTCAATCAGTTGAAGGCGCGCCTTTCGAGATTCCTGAATCAGTTGGACGAGCCGATCGCGGGTCGGAGCGGATCCACCGAGGTCCTCGACCAGCCACCGGCCGAGTCGGTTCAACTCAGAACGGAAAAGGCGCCGCGCCCCGGGGCTCTCCAGGATCACCGGGAGATTAAACAGGAACACGTGGGGCCCCCCGCCTGCGACGAGGGCGTCGAAACTCCGGCGAAGCTGGTCGCAACTGGAGTCCACAATCATCGGGCTGGGCGCGTGTTGCGAAGCCGCACTGACACAGTGCTGCGCGAACGCACAGACCCCCTGCCCGAGAGCCCCGGCGGCGCCGGTTGGCGCGGTCGCGCAGGCCCACTCCCAGGCGACGCGCAGCTCAAAGCCGTGGGCTTGGATCCATTCCCAAGGAATCCAAGGACTGGTCGTGAGGACTTGCATTGGCCTCGGGAAAAAAAGGCGGACCCACGGTCGGGTGCAAGCGAATTCGTCAGGCTCGCTTCCGGCCGACGACCAACCCTTGGATCAGGTTGCCAGCCTCGGCGAGTGCGAGCAGAAAACGCATTTCAGCCACCATGCTCTGCGCAAGAGCGCGATCGAACCCAATGATTTTCAGGGCGTCGTAGGTCAGTTGCTTCTCCAGCATGTCGATATACAAGCGGCAATGACTGGCGAATCGGCCGGTATCGAGCGCGGTTTGCACCGTGCAACCAACCGCCTCAAGGCGGGCGGCGTAGTCCTGCAGCCCGTGGACGTTCGGGAATTTCATGAACGTGCACAGCCGGTGCACTTCGGATGAGGATAGCCCGGACGATCCGGCCATCCAGTCGGTGAAGGCAAGGGTGCCCCCCGGCTTGAGCAATCGAACAGCTTCGGTGATCAGCCGGCCCTTGTCCTCGACGTAGCACCAGGCGTCCTCGCCCCACACGAAATCAGACTGGCCCGAAGGCAAATGCGTATCGCAGACATCCGCCTCAACAAAGGTGACGCGTTTGGACAAGCCTTCCTCCTCGCAGCGGCGGCGGGCCAGCGCGAGCATGGCCGGCGTGGCATCCACCCCCGTCATGCTGCCGACGTCCCGAAACCGCAGGAGGCAGCGCATTCCCGCGCCGCTTGCACAGCACAGGTCCACGCCCTTCATCCCTGGGCTGAGGCTGGCACGCTCCGCCAAATCCAGCGACGACGCCAAACCTCCAACGTGAATCTGCTCGCCCATGAGCAGTTCCCACAAGCGGCCTTCCGCCCCGGAGTAAACAGCTTGCACCGCTGCCAGCGCGGAACCTTGGGGCATGTGGGATTGGGAATTGGGGGGGATGGAGGAAAACCGGGAGTTCTCTGCTGTATTCATGACAGGTGCGAGCTTGATGGAGTGAGATTGAACGTCCGCAGGCAAGCGCAGGTCAATTCTAAACCGGCGTGCGTCAGCGACAGGACCTGCATATTTTAACCGGCAGTTGGCCGGTGATGAACGCAATCTGTTCCACGTTCAGTTGCGGTCTGCTGTTAGCCCTCGTGGCGGGTGCTCTTGCCGGCGTGAAGCCTCAGCCACACCCGCCTGCAGAAGCAAGCTTGCACGACAGCAGCGTGAAACAACAGGTCGTCTTCGATTTCCTCGCTGTCCAATTCGATCATGGGCCATCCGGGCTTCGGTCCATCCGGGTTTCGACCCATCCAACTGCTGCCCCGCCTCACCGTATCTGTTTATACCGGGATGGAGGGCGAATACAAGATGGTCACCTTTGTCCGAACCGACGTGCGCAAGGGCGATATCCGAATCGGGGGCGAACCGTTCGAAGCCCTCCTGGGAAATGACTACGCGATTTTCGGCCGCCTCGACGACACGAACTCCGCCCTCCAACTGACGCCCAAAGCCAAAAGGCAATTTGGCATGGAATGGTGGGGCGGCGATCGCCTGATAGGGATGCACAAGGTCGGCGGACGCCATTATATCCTATCTGCCAACCCAATCGGCGATGAACTGCGCGTCCGCCCCTATGAAGGCGAGTTCGGCACGTTCATGCTCGGCGCGGGCGGCCGCGATTTGAGCGTGGGCGGTCTCCAGGGCTCACTGCAATCGCGTGACCGTGCCGTAGCGGTGGGGAACGCCGACGCACACGGTTTTCTGAACCAGACACCTTCCTGCTTGCTGCCCGTGGGCGAGTACCTGCCTGCCTATCTGAGTGTGCAACTCGGCAAGTTGAGAATCGCCATCTCCCAGAACGCCCAACAGGTGCAACATGCCCTGGAGAACCCGGGACAGGACGACGTATACCTCGATCCTCTCATGATGCTCTTGGTCTCTCCCAACGGGGGCGGCTGCGAAGCGGGATTCAACTTCGCCCAGGTCACCGACCTGGAACAACTGGTGCGTTATGAGCATAGCCGGCGCGTGGGCAGCCCAGAGTGGTGCTGGAAAGCAGCGCACAAATACGAACTGTTCACGGCCGAGGTCAAGGCAGCGCCCCAATTCCAAGAAGACTGGCAGCGCCTCAAGCAACAGTTCAAAATCGACAGGTATCGAGACCCGCACGGGATCATCCGCCGCTCGCCCGTCGTGGAGGACATGCCATCATTTGAGCAACATTGCGCCGAATCGGTGGAGAGGTTCGGAACGCCCTTTGAAGAGGTGCATCGCTGGCTGGACGCGTTTGCCGGGACACCCGAGTTCGGGTTCCGGCACCGGCACAAACGGCACCATCTCCAAGGGATCGAGGAGGTCCGGAAGCTGTTCGGTGCAAAAGCTGCTCTTGCCGCGCGCCAGCATATCGAAAGCGACCTCAGGCACGAGGGGTGGACGGAACACGACCCGTTCCCGCGGGATGAGGCGCACTATCGGAAGATGGGGCTCTTTTAGCCTGGCGCTCTTCCGTGGGACGAGTCCCCTTGATCTCCTTCCGACATCCGACCTGCCAGCACGCTGCTGCAATGAAACTCTCGCTGCCGGCCGTTCGAACCGGTAAATGCCCCCGGTCCGCGCAGGCAGAACTCGGACTGCCAGAATAGGAGTCCGGGGAGAAGCGCCAGTTGGCTATGGCGGAGCGGATGGGAACAATTTGTTCTCATTCACCAAAGATGCTGAACTGCCGTTGCTTACATCGACGATGACAAATTGTCAGCAGTCTGTGGCCGTCCGGTCGGCGCGGGGTTGCGATAACCACGGCCGCAGGCATCGTCGCTCCGGCCGTGGCCGCTCATCCTGAGACCAGCCCGGATACGGAACAACAGGTCAGCGACGTGATGAGAGGCAATTTCCTCCGGCTCCTGCGCAGTGCTCTGGGGGGGGGTAGGCATGGACGGTCGCAACATGCGGATAGCGGGAGACTGCCGCCTTGCCCACGGAACGGCTGCGCTGAATAATCAGCCTATGGCGCGGTCAAGAATAAGAGTGGATCACGGTGGGATCGTGAGCTCCCAAATGCTCGTTGGCACCGGCCTGGCCCTGCTTCTCTTGGCCGCTGCGGTCCCGGAGCTGGTGGTATTGCGGGTGACCGCTCAAGAGCCTGACACAGCAGGGCAAGCGTCGTCGTTGCCGGCAAGCGAGGCAGCGGCTGGGATCCCGCCCGAAGTCAGACGGTGTTGGGAACAGGAGTTGCACGATCTGGGGGATGCGCTAGGGAAGCGTGTGCGCCAGCCAAGTCCGGAGCTAGAGCCTGGGCGCATGGCGGATGCGAATGCGCTGTTGTGGAGAGCTGATCGCGATGCTCTGGACGTGGTGCTGCGCCGGACGAGGGCTTTGCTATCCGATTTGAAAGCGGCGTCAAACGGCCCTGAATTGGAGGCTTTGGCGAAGAGGTTGGATGAGGCTCTTCATCGCGCCGAGCAGTTGCCGGTCGCTTCCGATTCGATGGTGGCGACTCCGGAACGAGCGGCGCTCTACTTCGAAGCATGCGCGCTGCGCCGTCAACTCCTTTACGCGAACCCGCAACTGGATTTCGACGCCCTCCTATTCGTCGCGCGCAAGAACGCCCATAGCGGGATCATCCAGGGCAACAGTGTTCATACCCCAAGGGCGGGCGGGGGCGTCTATGTCGCGTCCGGCTTCAAAGCGGGGCGGCCGGGATTCCGCAACTTGCTCGAGAACTCGCGCGTCCAGAACGGGCCGCTCGCAGGGCGGACGCTGCACGATCAGAAGGGCCGATCGTTCCAGGGGCTGGATTTGTCCTACGACGGCAAGGCAGTGGTCTTTTCGTATGCCGATGTCGAAACGCTCGTCTCGCCGCCGCATGTCTATAATGGCCTGCCGTGTACGTTCCATTTGTTCCGGGTAAACGTGGATGGCACCGGCTTGACCCAGTTGACCGAGGGGGTCTGGAAGGACCATAGCCCGTGCTGGCTGCCGGGCGGACGCATCGTTTTCTGTTCGGAACGGCGTCAACTTTCGAACCGTTGCAGCGGCCTGCGGGACTACGAAGCTGTTTCCACGCTGTTTTCGATTCAAGGGGATGGGAGCGACTTGATCCCCATCAGTTGGCACGAGGCGGACGAGATCAACCCGAGCGTGGATAACGACGGGATGATCGTTTACACGCGCTGGGATTATGTGGATCGGGATTTCAGCGCGGCGCATCATATCTGGAAATGCGGCCCCGACGGCTCCAATCCGCGCGCCCCGCACGCCAACTACCCCACACCGCACCACACCTTCGACGGACAATGGGACGATGGCCGTGCGAAGCGTCCTTGGGCTGAGCAATTCATCCGGGCCATTCCGGGCGTGAGCGGCAAGTATGTGGCGGTGGCGACGGGCCATCACACGCCGCCGCACGGGCCGCTGGTGTTGTTGAACCTCAATGTGCCGGACGATGATCGCATGTCCCAGGTTCAAATCGTGACGGGCGATGGGGCTCTGCCGCTGGACGCAGAGTGCCGGGGAAGAATCTTTGCACGAGGTTTGAGAAGCGGGAACTTCGGGGAAATACCAGATAACTACGTCACTTGCAACGTGTTACAAAGACATTGACGTTGTGGTGAAGGTTTGAGAATCCGAAGAAACGTGGCTATGAGGCCAAAATCAGTTGTAACAATCACAGCGCGAGTAGCTTGAAGATGAACTGGCCGGTAAAATCCGATAGAAGATTGCAGAGGTTTGATATAGTTTTACCCGTGAAGGAAGTCAGTTTGTGGGCCGAGGTCGTCAACATCCTGGGCGCTGAGGACAACGGTCTTAGGGTCGTCAGGGTCAGGCGTGCCGCGGATCCGGTCACCGTCGGGTATGATCATGCCGTCTAAGCGAAAGGTCAGTATATCTGGGCAACCCTGGACATGCTCGACCGCCGTTACAGTACCGTAGTAGGTCCAGCAGGATTCACCTTTTTCCACACTGAACCTTGTCGCCAACTTTGTAGAGGCCGATCATACGCGTGGTTCACAGGAGGTTTAGCTGGTCTGCAGAGGGTTTGCAACGGCGTTTACGGGCGGATGAAACGAGGACCTGGTGGGCGGCGGCCAGGCGCTCTACGGGGTCTGGCTGGCGGGAGGTGGCGGCCGCGGCCGTCGCGATCGCGCGCTCGAGCTGGGTGCGGAGGGCCTTGCCTTCGGCGTAGATCTCGTCCTCGTGGTGGGCAAAGTGGTCCTGGACGCATTTGGCAAGGTAACCTGGCCAGTATTTCACAGCGCCGGTGGCTCCGTGACGTTTGATGTCCTGGAAGATGTCCAGGAGGATCTGCTGGTAACGGGCCGGCTCGAGGGTGACGCCGCGCTGGTTCAGCCATGTGGCCGGCCAGAGGACGACCCGGATCCGGATGAATTGCTGGTCCTGGAACCATTGCTTGGCGGCGACGCCGCCCAGGGCTGCGTCCGGGTAGAATTGGTTGCGGATGACGGCAAGGAGGCTGCGAACGATGTCGGAAGGGACTTGCTGGGCCGGTCGGTCTGGTTTCGTGGGTTTCACAATCCGCAATAGCATTTGAACGAAAGCAGCCAGTGCGGGAGAGCGAGACCGAAAGCCTGCCTTAGCCTACGGCAGTCGAGTACTGAAAACGGAGGGCGCTTGGCCGGCGCGGGATAGTCGATCGACGAGATCGGTGTGACTCGGCAGCGGCGCTCGTGTTCAGGCATGGATGCAACGATGGCATTGGTGCGAATTCCGACGGATTTCGGACAGCAATCCGACGTGAAGTCGGACACGATG
>CAZODO010000098.1:0-21497 GCA_964578605.1 uncultured Verrucomicrobiota bacterium
CAATCACGGTCAAGCGGAAGTTAGCCACGGCGCGCGACGGAGCGCGTCGCCCTGCTAAAATGCAGCATTGCTGGAAGGTTAGGCGGTTGACAAGGCGATCCACATCTGGAATAAGAGACTCGACAAGATTCCTCAGCCGAGCGGAGAATTTCTTTTCCAGGCCGGGCGGCCGGAAACTCGTCCCGTCATTGTCGTTCCGACCTCGAATTGGCCCTCCCGGTGAGTGGTCTTCGCCGCCAACCGAAAGGATCCAATTATGAGCTTCCTAAACAACTTATTCCACCACCCCCACAAAGCCGCGTCCGCGTCAGCGACTTCCAGCACCTGGGTTGGACAATCGGGAACTCAGTATCCGTACGAGATCCATCCGCTGGAGGCGGACTTCCAGCCGGTGCCAGGCAACTATATCTATGCCAGACAATCCGAAGACGGAACGTGGGTTCCGATCTATATCGCTCAAACTCGAGCTTTGAACCAGCGATTGGAGGGCCACATCAGCCCGCAGGACGCCCGGATGCATGGAGCGACGCATATCCATGTGCATCTGTCCAATACCGGGCAGGCCAGCCGCTGCTCCGAGGAGCACGACCTGGTCAACCGCTGGCACCCGGAGTGCAACGAAGCCCCGGAAAGCTGACGGAACCGGCGCGCCCCTCACTCCATCCTGCCTTTCTCGAGGAGAATCGCCGGATTCGCCTTGAATCCGGTGCCGAAGCAGATTTGTATGCGTTCATGCCGTTGACTTCGAGAATTCCGGAGCGTCTGCAAGCCATCGTGGGGCCCAAAAACGTCCTGGTGGAGAAAGAGGATCTTATCCCCTACTCCTTCGACGGGACCGCCGCGCTCCAGCAAATGCCCGGATGCGTGGTGTTTCCCAAGAGCACGGAGGAGGTCGTCGCGATCCTCAAGCTCGCTAATGAAACCAAGACCCCCGTGGTGACGCGCGGGTCGGGAACAGGGTTGAGCGGGGGCAGCCTGCCTGTCCCGGACTCGATCATTCTCTGCCTGGTGCGGATGGACAAGGTTCTCGAGGTGGACCAGGCCAACCTGACCATGCTGGTCGAACCGGGCGTGACCACGGTCCAGATCGCGGACGCCGCCGGCGCGGCCAATCTCTTCTACCCGCCCGACCCGGGTTCGATGAAGATCTCGACCATCGGGGGCAATGTGGCGGAGAATTCCGGCGGGTTGCGCGGCCTCAAGTATGGGGTCACGCGCAATTACATCATGGGGATGGAAATCGTCCTGCCCAGCGGGGAAGTGATGTCGACGGGCAACAAATGCGTCAAGGACGTCGCCGGCTATTCGCTCAAGGACCTGTTTATTGGTTCCGAAGGCACCCTCGGCGTCATTACCAAGGTCCTCCTCAAGCTCATTCCCAAGCCGCAGGCCAAGAAGACCCTGGTCGCGACATTCGCCCAAATGGACCGGGCGGCCGAGGCGGTTTCCGCCATCATCGCGGCCCAGATCATCCCTTGCACCCTCGAGTTTCTCGACCGCACAACCATCCATTGCGTCGAAGACTACGCAAAGATCGGGCTGCCCCTCGATTGCGAAGCCCTTCTGCTGATCGAAACCGACGGCCACCCCGCGGTCGTCGACGAAGAAGCCGCGCAAATGGAAAAGATCTGCCGCGCCCGCGGCTGTGTCGAAATCCGCGTGGCCAAGGACGAAGCCGAGGCGACCCGGCTAGCCAGCGCCCGCCGCACCGCGTTTTCCGCCCTGGCCCGCGTCTCGCCCACCACGATCCTCGAGGATGCCACCGTCCCCCGGAGCGAATTGGCCCACATGATCCGCTTTGTGGAAGCCGTGGCAAAGAAGCATAAGCTGCGCGTCGGGACCTTTGGCCATATGGGCGACGGCAACCTTCACCCCACCTTCCTCACCGACGAGCGCAACAAAGACGAGATGCACCGGATCGAGCAGGCGTTTACGGAGATCTTCAACGAAGCGATCCGGCTTGGCGGCACCATCACGGGCGAACACGGCATCGGCACCGCCAAGAAATCGTTCCTGCCCAAATTCGCTGGCGACGCTCAAATGCGCGTGATGCGCGAATTGCGCCGTATTCTGGACCCGAACGGGATCTTGAACCCTGGGAAGATGTTCGACGCGGCAAAGGGGTAGCGGAGGGCGAGAGTTTTCGGAGCGCGAACGCACCGATGGCGTGGGAACGAACCGAGCCGCCTCCGCATTTAATATATCCTAAATAAATTGGTGATATCCTCGTGCTATACACGCTTACTAAATCACGAATTTACCTCGAGTATAGCACGAGTATAGCAAGAGCGGGAGAAGGAAGCGGGAGCAAGCAGCAATTCTCCGCGGTGCGGCAGCTCGGCTCGGCCCCCCGTCACGGATTGGAATTCCCTATTCCCAAGGGCCGGCCCGGCGGTCCACCCCTGCCTTTTCTGGGCAAAATTAGAATGACGGCGACACGCGGGCCGGGTCAGAGCGTCCCCTGGCTGGCCCGGTTGCTCTCGAGCGCCCGCGCCAGGGCCTCTTTCACCGCGTCGAGGCGGGGCGGCAGTTCTATCGGCCGGTTGGCATGCCGGCTCGGAAAGTCCAATTCGCCGGCGTGGTAACGGACTTTGAAATCGGTGAATTTGAGCCCGTGCGCCGTCGAAATCACGACGACACGCTCTTTGGGATCGATCTTGCCCTTCTTCAGCAGCTTGATCATGGCGGCGAGCGCCACGCCCGTGTGCGGGCAATTGAACATGCCCGTCTTGTCGCCCAGGGCCGCGGCGTCGGCCAGTTCCTCTTCGGTGGCCTGCTCGACGATGCCATCGAATTGCTTCAGGACACGAATCGCTTTGTCGACGCTGACCGGGTGGCCAATCTGGATGGCGCTGGCCAGCGTGCGCTGCGCTTCCAAGGGCTCGAACTTGTCAAACCCGCGGACATACGCCCGGTAAAGGGGGTTGGCCTTCTCCGCTTGGGCGACGATGATCCGGGGCAGGCGGCTGATCAGGCCGAGTTGGTGCATCATCAAGAGGCCGTTCCCGAGCGCCGAAACGTTCCCCAGGTTGCCGCCCGGGATGACAATGACGTCCGGCGCTTCCCAATCGAACTGCTGCACGATCTCGATCCCCACGGTCTTTTGGCCCTCGACCCGAAGGGAATTCATGGAGTTGGCAAGGTAGATCGTTTCGTCCTTGGTAATCTCCTGGACGACCCGCATGCAGCCGTCAAAGTCGGTATCGAGGGAGAGGACGAGGGCGCCGCTCGCAATCGGCTGGACCAACTGCGCGATGGAGATCTTTCCTTTGGGCAGCAGGACAATGGCTTGGATGCCCGCTGCGGCACAATAAACCGCCAGGGCCGCCGAGGTATCCCCGGTGGAGGCGCACGCCACAGCCTTGATCGGCGCTCCTTCGGCAATCATCTGCTTCACTTGGGAAACCAGGACGGTCATCCCGAGGTCCTTGAACGAACCGCTATGGGTGTTGCCGCAAAGCTTTAGCCAAAGGTCGGGAAGGCCGATGATCTTGCCGAACCGCTCCGCCCAGAACAAATTGGTCCCACCCTCGTAAAGGGAAACGATGTTCTGGTCTTCGATCTGGGGCAGAATCCACTCTTTCTTGCCCCAAACACCGGAACCAACCGGCCACTCGGTCGCCCGGTAACGGTCATCAAACAACCGCATCCAGGCGATCCCGGAGCGGTGAGACAGCGCCTGGAAATCGTGATGAACCTCGAGCAATCCCTGGCATTCCTTGCAGCGGTAAATGATCGAGTTCAGCGGGTAAGTCCGGCCGCATTCAGGGCGGATGCACTGGAACCATGCGCGGTAAGGCATAACTTCACTCTCTGTTTGTGAGGCTGTGGGCGGCCCAACGACTCTTTCAGTCAAATTGCACCATGAGACCCGTCGCTGTGTCGGGCGCCCCATTGCAGCCCGGCGTGCCAATGTGCGATTTGGGGGTTGGCAGGTCAAGCATACAGCGTCCTGCGGCGCACGGCGCACTCACGTTATCCGCCCGCTAACCGCGAGACACGCCAGGCTCGGTGACAAGCTGAGGCGCGGCCAGCAGGAGGGCGAAGCATGCTGCGTGAAGAACACGCGCAAACGAGTGTGCTACGCGCATCCGATGAGCCCGGACAAGCCCGTGTGACGGGAGATCCGGAGCGTTGGAGGGGGATAACCCATTCAGCGGGAGAATATTGGGAGGCTGGGTATTCGGGAATCTCGAGAGGGCCGCCAGCCCGGCGGAAGCGCCTGGTTGGGGGGTGGGCATGGAATATGCGTTGGAAAAAGCATGAACAGCAGCGAACGGAAGTGCCCGGCCTGTGGCAAGCCGATGTTTCGGGTGAAGGTGCTGCCGAAGATCATGACGCGGCTGAACAGGTACCGGTGTCAATGCGGTCATTGGGAAGATGACAGCCCCGCGAAGAACGGTTCGGAGCAGCCGGTCGCTGAGATTCTCCAGTTGCGCAACCTGACCCAACCGGCCTAAGTCCCTGCTGGTCTACCCACTGCCGTTGCTGGTTGGTTGCCTCCCCGAGCCGCGTGGTTGCCACGCGGCTCGCGCTATTTCTTCACACGACGCCAAACACGCGAGAACAAGGCAGGCGTGAGGACCGCCTGTCTGTGGGGTTACGAAAAGGGGCCGGGCGATTGCCCGGCCCCTGTTTTTGGTGACCGATGTCACCAAGCTGTTTCAGAGGAGGCTACTGCCTGATCTGGTAGAACATAGTGGCGCCGGTTGGGGCCACGGTATACGGACTCGTTGCGTTCGCGACGGGCGCGAATGCGCCATTCACCGTGGGTGAGGACACCAAGGTGCCTGTGGCCCAGGTGATGGTAATCTGGCCGCCTTGCCGAGCGACCTTGAGCTGCGGATCCACCACCGGCGTGTAGGGCACCACGGAGAAGGCGTCATACAGCCCTTCCGCGAGCACGTCGTTGCCGGTGTTGTCGTGCGAGGTCACGGCCATTCCCACGAGCACCGTGGCGGGCAGCGCGGGATCGGGATCGGTCGCCGGAGTCACATGCGCGTTGTTCAAGGTCCAGTTGACACCATCGGTGCTGGTGTAAACCTTGATTTCGCCGCTGGCAGCGTCTTCGCGGACCAGCCGGAGCCAAGCGTTCGGATAAGGAACCTGCGTGAAGAAACGGAGGTTTCCGGAAGCGCCATCGGTGGTGTCGCGCCACTGGGCTTCCACCGCGTTTTCGCCATCGGTTCGAGTGACACAAACGGAGTTATGACGGCTGCCGGCTGCAGTGGTTTCGCGGACCATCAGTTCGGCCTTGGCCCAGGTGCTCAAGCCCATGGGGTTCATGGCCACGACGCGCGCGCGCATGTCGAACGGACCGCTAACTTCCTTGTAAACGAAGTGGAATCCGTCGGCGTTGTCCCAAATATCATGGCCGCCACCCGCCACGAGATGACCTCCGTTGCCCACTGCGAACCCGTAGCCGGGTTGGAGCGGATCGACACCCGGATCACCGATATCGGCCGACGTCATGACGCTCAATTCACCTGTGACGGTGGTAGTGGCCACCGCGTTTCCAGCCAGGTCTCTGACGTTCTTGACCGTGACGGATGGCGCGCTGTTGATCGCCGCGGCGAGATTCAGTTCGACAACCTTGCCGAAGTGCAGCACGGCCGAGCTAACCGTGGCGCCAGCGACGGTGTAATTGGCCGCCGTTTCGGCGCTGGCCTTATCCATCAGTTCGCTAAAGGCGACGCCCACGCGGGTGGCGCCTTTGATGGCGCCCGCCGAAACGACCGTCGGCGCGATGGCATCGCTGGTGATCGTCACGGTCGCGGCGTCGCTGGGCACGGTAAGAGTTGGGACTTTGCAGAGAACACGGTACTGCGTCCCGTCATCAACCGTGGTGAGCAGCGGCGTGGTGTAGGAACTGCCGGTCGCTCCGGCAATATCGGCGAAAGCCGAGCTGCCCTTG
Organism: uncultured Verrucomicrobiota bacterium; assembly: GCA_964578605.1. Taxonomy (GTDB): domain Bacteria; phylum Verrucomicrobiota; class Verrucomicrobiia; order Limisphaerales; family SIBE01; genus JAXMHN01. Next base: position 5,915 of record CAZODO010000098.1, read on the forward strand.
GCGGCCTTTTGCCACTGGTAAGACACCGTGGTTCCGTAAGCGGAAGTGCCGGTGGCGGCGATGCTGAACGTGGCCGTCGTATTCTCGGCGGCAGAGACAGAGCCGGGATGCTGACTGATCTCAATGCTGGCCCCGTTGGGATCCAGGTAAGCGCCAATGGCAGTCCCCTTGAGGAACATTCCCGCCGCGTCCTGGGTGGGATCCACTTCGCCGGACTTGATGAAGGTAGCGTCTGAGCCGTCGCCGCCGCTGCCTTCGTCATGCAGGATCTCGATGTAGTACCGCTTCTGGGCCTGGAGCGTAATGATGTTCGGAACCTCCCATTCGCTGTTGGCGAAGTAATCGGAACGTTTGTCTTCGAGGGCACCGCTGCCAGGAGTGTGCCACTGGTACTGGTTGCTCCAGCTGGATTCCTGGGCGATAAGCTTCTTGTTCGCCGGGCTCTCGTCGGTGCTCAAATACAACCTCGCCCCATCGTCAGCGGAGAGGAAGAACACGTAATCTCCGCTCGAGGGCGCGACGAAATAGCCGCGAACACAGGAAGAGTAATTGTCGGCAACGCCCCACGGGCCACCGAATTGCGCGACGGTGGCGGCAACGTCCCTTTCGCGGAGGGTGCCGGCGGTGTAAGCCGTGGCGAACGCAGCGAGGTCACCGGGATCGCCATTGGCGTTGTCCCAGCGTTCGTAAATGGCGACGCCGGATTCAAAGACGAGGGATTTGAAGGGGACCTTGGTATCCGCGGCAATGGTGTTGGCGGGGTTGGCCGTGTCTTTGATCCCGTTGATCGTCAGGGTGTAGGAAGCGCCTTCGGCGAGCTTGCTGGTCTTCAAGCGAACGCTGTCCGCCCTGTTCCGGGTCACCGAACTCACCGCAATGCCTTGGTCAATCGCATAATTGGCGGCGGTCAGGGCGGTGTCGGTCACGGGCTCGGAGAATTTGACGTCGAGTTCCGTAAAGGACACGAGCGGAGTCACTCTGACAACGGACGGCGCCAGCGTGTCGACGGTCACGGTCACGACAGCTTCGCCGCTAATGATTTCTTGGCCCCCGCCAAACACGCGCACGGTGTAAGTGCCGGCATCGGAAAGCTGGGCAAGATCGACTTTGTATGTCGGAAGAACGGCTTTGGGAATGGCGGTGCCATTCTTGCGCCATTCGTAGTGGACGGGATCGCCCGTCGCAGCCACGGAGAGTTCGAGCGGGGTGTTCTGGGCCACCGACAACGCCGCCGAAGGTTGTGTGGCAATGGCGACGGGTGTCGGCGGGTACGGTTCGAAGTTCGTGAAGGTCACGGTCGAAATGTCCGCGTCGTTGTGCGACGTCACCGCCAGACCGAGCAGGATCGTGTTCGGCCAAGCCGTGGTGAACACGCTCTCGGCCGGATTATCTGTGCCCTCGGGCCAGGAACCGGCGGTGTCCCAGCCTTGGGGATGGAAGGGATTGAACATGGACCACGCCTTGCCGTCGTCGCTTGTGTACATGTAGAACACGCTGCCGATGCGCTCCAGGCGGAGCCAATTGTCGGAGACTTTGGGCGGGAAGGCCGGGTTGGGAGTCGTCCAGCTGGCATTGCCATCTCGGTTCGCGCGCCACTGTGGGCCGCGAGCGTTGGTTCCGGCAGGGGCTCCGTTGGCGGTGTCGCTTGAGGGCCGCGTGGCCATATTGGCAATGAAAGGATCACCCGCTTGGGGCACCCCGGATCCGTCATCCTGTCGCGCCATGAGTTCGGCTTTGGACCAACCGCCGTCGCCCGAGTTTCCCACATGGCTCTTCACGTTTACCACATAATCAAAGTCCCCTGTGGCTTTGAAGTAGGCGTAATAGAAGTTGTCGGCGGTGCCCCAAATATCGGCGCCCCCGCCCGTGACGGTGTAAACAGTCCCGCCTGAGCCATCCGGCGCCGTCGTGAGCGAACCAGGGTAGGAGGGAGCTCCGACATCGGTCCCGGTCAGGGACGGAACCGCCGCGAGGGCGGAACATGCTGCGAAACCGAAGGCTGCAAGGAATACTGCACTGATACGTCTTCGCATAGGTTTTTGACTGAGTTGAGCTTGCTTGGCGTTCCCTGGCCGGGCCGTGTGCCACACGGCCTCCTGGGTTCATTTACAGACTTGAACGGCCTTGAAGACGAGCCCGGGCCTATTCGGCGCCAAGCTCATCTGGAAAACGCTTTAGCCCGTTTTATCGCTGAAAGGAGGCTGGCGCAATCGAAAACGACACCTGTAAACGATCGTCGTCCGCCTGTCTTTTGAACCGCGCTTCGGCCGAGACTGGCCGGAGATCAGGACCACGAGCAAGGGCAATGGCACGGACGGTCCCTCAAGACAGCCTTTCCCTGCCCGGCGCTTTCCATCGCATCTCTCTCGCCCCGTCCCCCAAGGCTTGACAGCAGCGTCCCGGACGGTATTCTTGCCGTCAATCAACCTTAACGAGTCCTAAAGGTTTATGGGTACCATGGTTGGCCTGCCGGATGCTGAGCTAGAAGTCCTGGCCTGCTTACAACGTAACGGTAAAGCCACGGCGCGCGAGATTCGCGAGAAGATGTTCTGTTACCGGCCGATGGCGCACGCCTCCACCGGGACGCTCCTGGGGCGGCTTGAGGCCAAGGGGTTGGTCCGCAAGAAAAAGGGCGGTTTTGGCAAGGCTTTCGTCTACACGCCCACCGCGGTTTCGAAGCGCACCGCCAGTCATGTCGTCAAGCGCATCGTCCAGAGAGTGTTTCATGGCGATGGCGTGGCGTTAATTGCGTGCTTGTTCGAAGACAGGAAGCCCACCTCCGACGAATTGGTCCGATTGCGGCGCCTCCTTCGGGATGCCCGGGTGCAGCCTGGGCACGCCAAACCCTCTGCAGGGTCGCACCGCTGATTTTTGCTTTGCGCGTTTGCGGAATCCTGCGAAGTTTTCAGCAGTTGCGCATCGCGCGGCATCAATCATCAGCGCATGAGGGACTGGCTCACGAATCGGCTTTGGACCGGAAGCGTCTCGCTGCTGGCTGTCTTTTTGGCCTCCTGCACAGAATCCCCGCCTCCGGTGAGTTCGGAAACGCCGGGTCCGGACCCTGCCGAGATCGCGAGTGGCGACAACCCGCGCCCGGTTCCGCGCCGCACAAACCCGCTGGTGGTGAGCAACCTCTTGCCTCCCCTCGCCAAGACGCCCCTTGCCGCAGCCACGAACGCGCCTGCGACCAACACCGCGCCGGTGATCCGTTGCACCGCGCCTCAAATCCTTCCCTGCGTCACGGCAGACGGGACGGAACTGACCTTTTCGGCCCACGTGGAAGATGCTGACGGGAACGCTCTCAGCGTGATCTGGAACGCGGATGGCAAGGACCGTTACACCCACCAGGTTTCCGCCGGAGGTCCGCCCACCTTGGCGGAGGTGACTTTCTCCTATGCGCTAACCCAGGGCGATCACGTGGTGAAGGTCACCGTCCTTGACGGAGCGCTTTCCGCCACGTGCGAAATGGCTCTCACGGTGCAGACGGACACGGAGGAACCGGTGATCGTCTGTCCCCAGAATATGACCGTCAGGCCCGATCCGGGCCAGTGTTTCGCGACCGTCACCTTTGCACCGAGGGCAACGGACAATTGCCCGGACGTGGTGGTCAAGGCGGATCCGCCATCCGGGAGCGCCTTCCCGATCGGCACCACGGAGGTGACGTGCACGGCCACCGATACCGCTGGAAACAGTTCGCATGGCGTGTTCACCGTCACGGTGCAAGTCACCAATCGGTGTCCCCAAAATGACACCTATTGGCGGCAGCATCCGGGGGTGTGGCCGGTCAATTCGCTGCAGATCGGCCGCCAGGTTTACACCAAGAGCCAGCTGCTTCCGCTTCTTCGGGCGACGGTTCCGGCGGATGCCAGCATGGTTCTGGCGCGGCAATTGATCATCGCGTGCCTCAACACGGCCAATGGTTCCGATCCCCGCCCGATCTGCCAGGAACTCACCCAGGCTCACGGGGCGCTCAGCGCGTTCTCCGGGAAGCTCCCTTACCGGGTGAATGTCTCGTCCGCAGCGGGCCGCTCCATGACGGCGCTGGCCACACGGCTGAATGGATACAACAACGGCCTGCTGACGCCGAATTGCCTTCCCTGAACCTCGGGCCTGGTTCCATTCCACCCCCGCCCCGTTCCCCTTCGACGGTGCGTCAGCGCGGGTTCGGAAGCGGCGCACGTTTGCACTGGAATAGCGTCGGGCGGGTGTCCCGCGGGTAGCGCGCGCGCGCGCTGCCGTTGTTGTCCGTCAGCAGCCAAAGGGTGTCGCTTTGGACGGCGAGCCCTTCCATTTGCCCAGTCGGGTAAAGGGAGCGGTAGAGCACCTCCGGGTCACGCTCCAGATCGCGAAAATCATATTCGGCAAGCACGCGGTGCCGTTCGGGCTCGACTGCCAGCACCACGCGCGACTCGCGGCACAGGACATAAAGCACGCCGTCGAACCAGCTCAGATCGGAATAATGGTTGTCGCGCGCTTTGCTGGTGCTGGCGCGGACCGCAAAGTCGTCGATGACGCGCAAGGTCTCGAGATCCACCGCGATCAAGCGGCCGAGCTGCCGTTCATTCGCCACGAACAAGCGCTGCCCTCCCACGGCGATCCCCTCGAAGGACGCATTGAAATCCCCGGCGGAAAAATACTTCTTCACCGGCGTCCAATCGATCTCGAGCTTTTCGACGGTGCCTTTGGCGGGGTCGCACCTCAAGATCCACCGATCCGCTTCCTCGCAAGCGTAAATCCGCCCTTGGCTATCCTCGGACAACCCCTCGAGATCGTAGCGGCCGAATTTATGGCCCGACAGCGGCCGAAGTTGCGCAGCAGTAAAGCAATTGGGGAGCGCGACCAGGTTGACCGCATCGGCGCCAGCGACAAATTCGAGCCGGAACAAGGCCGCCCCTCGGTCATTCACGGTCAGGAACTCGCCCCGGCTTGTGATCAGGAGGGCGGAGGCGTCAAATGGCTGGCCGTCAGGCAGGTTGAGCTGCCACGTCTTCTCCGCTTTGAGCACGTGCCGCGGCCAAGCCGGTGCCGGGTTGGAGTCGAGTCCTCGCTGCGCCAGTTGAAGATCGCGCCCGCTGTTTGTGACCGGGGGATCGGGGGATTCGGCATTGCAGCCGGCGGCGGCCAGCGCAGCCACGAGCGCCAGGACGAAGCGGCGGATTGGGTCCATGCCCCGTTGATACCGCATCTGGAGAAATCAGCAACCCTCGCGAGGCAGTTCGATCCAGAATTGACTGCCTTTGCCCGGCTTCGACTCGACGCCTGCCGTGCCGCCCATGCGCGCCACTCCTTTGGCAACAAGGGCCAGGCCCATCCCCGTCCCCGGATACGGTTCGGGCCCGTGCAATCGCTCGAAAACTCTAAAAATCCGCTCATGATAGACTGGAGCGATGCCAATCCCGTTGTCGCCAATGCAAAGCCGGACGCGGGTTCCGTTGTTGCCTGCCCAAACCTGGACGTTCGGCTTTACGCCGGGGGCAACGAACTTGATCGCGTTGGAGAACAGGCTGGCCAGCACTTGTTGGAGAATGGGCTCATCGGCGATCACTTGGGGCAGCGGCTTGCGGGCATGGACCGACGCGCCGGAAGCCTCCATCTCAGGCGCCAGCCTGTGCAAAGCCTGCCGCACGGCCAATTCAAGGCTGACCGGCCCCAAGTTGAGCGTGGCGCGGCCCAACCGGCTGAACTGGAGAAGATCTTGGATCAGCCGTTCCGCATGATCGGTCGCCTGCCCCACGCGCTCCAGATAATCGCGGCCAGGCGCGTCCAGGACCCGGCGGTAATCTTCGGCCACCGCTTGTGAAAAGCCCCGGATAGCACGCAGAGGCGCCCGCAGATCATGCGAAACGGAATACGTGAAGGCCTCCATCTCATCACGCACCTGCTGAACGCGTGCCGACTCCTGCCGGAGCAGATCCCGGATTTCGTGCTGGCGGCGCCGGGCTGCCAAAGCCGCTTTCACCATCGCGACGAGTGTCTTGGATTCGATCGGGTGCTCCGGAAGAAACGTGACCGCGCCCAGGGCCCCCAGAACACGCCTCCGCCAGGCTTGGATGCCGCCCTTGCCCTGCCCTGTCTCCGCCACCAGCAATGGAAGAGCGGACCACACAGGCGCCTTCGCCAGCACGCCCTGGAGATGAGCGAGATTCCTCCCCGCCAGCGCATCCGCGCCAAGCACGACCGCCCCTGCCCCCCGAACGATCTCGTTGCAAAGGCCGCCGATGCCATCACAGGTGCAGGTTTCAAGCCGCGCCTTGCCCAGGGCGTCGAGCAACTCCTCCTCCTCGTCGCGATCGGGAGCCAGCACGAGCACCCTGTTCTCGCGTTCGGCAGCATTCATGTCGCCGGAGGGCGGGGCATCCGCAGCTTCCGTCGCACTTCTCTGGTTTGTTCTCTTGGGTTTCATCAGCCGCGCCTGCATTCACCCCCAGGTTTCGGAAGAGCGCACCGAACTGCCACCGGGCGCGAGCAATCCGACGCCTCCGGCTCCACCGTCTTTTGTGGATTATGAACTCGGCGCCACGAAATAGCAAAGCCCGGCGCGAGGGGTCAGGGGTGCAACTCACGCGATCCGGCCTGCCGGACAGTGTGAGTTGCAGCCGGCGACCAAGCTGGATCGGGTCAGCCGAGGCCGGTCACGGGGATAAGCCTATTCAAAAACAGATACTTAGTAATACCTTAATTTATCTGAGCTTATCTGAAGCATATGGCAACCATATAGCAACCATATAGCAACACCGTAGGAACCCGGCGTCCGCCCCGGAGCGCGTGCGTAAAAAGAAACAATTTGAGCCCAGGGGTGTCTTAACTGGTTGAACGCATGCCAAAACCAAAGAGTAAGACTCGGCGACGGGTGATCTATGCCCTGGTGGTCGTGATCGGCGCGGCAGCCATCGGCGGCACGATTTGGTGGCGCAAGCGGGAGCCGATCATCCTTGTGCAGACCGAAAAGGTGACCCGGCGCAACCTCACGGAAATTGTCGTGGCGAACGGCCGGATCCAACCCGTCCTGCAGGTGAAGATTAGCCCCGAGGTCAGCGGCGAGATTATCGAACTCCCGGTTAAAGAGGGCCAAACGGTTGAGAAAGGCCAACTCCTGCTCAAGATCAAGCCGGATTTCTACCAGGCCAGCAGGCGATCCGCGGAAGCGAGCTACAACTCCGCCTCTTCCGGCAAAGACTTGGCGGAAGCCAACTTGCGCAAGGCGGAGGCCGAGTTCAAGCGGATCCAGGAGTTGTTCACCAGCAAGCTGGTGTCGGAATCGAACTTCGTGGAAGCCAAGACGGCGTTGGATGTGGCCCAAGCCTCGTTCCAAACCTCCAAGCACCAGGTCAATGTCGCCAAGGCGTCGCTCGACCGCGCCCAGGAAGAGCTGGCCAAGACCACGATCTATTCGCCCATCAGCGGGACCGTCAGCAAGCTGAATTCAGAACTGGGCGAACGCGTCGTCGGGACCGCCATGATGACCGGCACCGAGGTCATGATCATTGCCGACCTGAACGCCATGGAAGCGCGGGTGGATATTGGCGAGGTGGACGTGGTGCTGATCCAGGCAGGACAGGTGGCCCAACTGGAAGTCGATGCGTTCCGCAACAAAAAGTTCAGCGGCGTGGTCACCGAAATTGCCAACTCTTCCAAGACAGCGGGAATGGCATCCTCCGGCCAGGAAGCCACCAAGTTCGAGGTCAAGATCCGCGTCCAGGAGAAAGAAGTCTTCCGTCCCGGCATGTCCGTCACGGCTGAGGTGGAGACGCGCTATCGCACCAACGTGCTGACCGTCCCGATCCAAAGCGTCACGACCCGCCTGCCAAAGGAGCCGAAAAAGCCGGCGGAAGGCAAGGACACCTGTGCCGAAGGCGATTCGGGCACGAAGGCCGCCTCCGCCAATGGAAATGCGGGCGCGACGGCTGCGGGAGCGGCCCCAGGCAGCCGCGCCGATCGCAGGGAAGCGGTGGCGAAGCCGATCGAGGTGGTGTTCGGCGTGAAGGACGATCGCGCGATGATGTTGCCCGTCAAGCGCGGGATTAGCGACGACGCTTACATGGAGATCCTGGAGGGGCTGCAAGAGGGCCAGGAAATCGTTTCCGGAGGGTACAAAGCCATCAGCCGGGATCTCGAAGAGGGCAAAAAGATCAAGATCGGCCCCGCCAAAACGGGTGCGGACCAGGAGAAAAAGCAGACGTGAGCCTGATCCGACTGGACAAGATTACCCGGCGTTACCAGATGGGCACGGAGATCATCCATGCCTTGCGTGAGGTGTCTCTCTCCATCGCGCGCAGCGAATACGTGGCGATCATGGGCCCCTCCGGTTCGGGCAAGTCGACCCTGATGAACATCCTCGGATGCCTGGACAGCGCGAGCTCGGGCATTTACGAGTTGAATGGCACCAGCGTGAGCGACATGGACGACAACGCGCTTGCGGACATTCGCAACCGCGAGATTGGGTTCGTCTTCCAAACGTTCAACCTCCTCCCGCGCTCCAATGCGCTGCGCAATGTCGAGCTGCCGTTGATTTACGCCGGCGTTCCGCTTGAGGAACGGCGCGAGGCGGCGTTGAGGGCGTTGACGCAGGTTGGCCTAGCGGACCGCGTGCACCATAAGCCCAACGAACTTTCCGGGGGCCAGCGCCAGCGCGTGGCGGTCGCGCGCGCCCTGGTGACCAACCCGTCGATCATCCTCGCGGACGAACCGACGGGCAACCTGGATTCGAAGACCGGCGACGAGATCATGGGCTTGCTCGAGGCCCTCTCCCAAAAGGGCAACACGATCCTGGTCGTCACGCATGAAGAAGAGGTCGCCCGGCACGCCCGCCGGATCATTCGCATCCGGGACGGATTGATCGCGGGCGATGAACGCCTTCGGCCCGAACCGGAGCCGCGTGCGGCGGCTCCGGAGGAAATGGCACTCCAGGGTTGACCCCGCAACGCCCGAACGCATGACGCCCCTGCTTTTCGAATTCAAAGAGGGGTTGGGCATTTCGCTGGAGGCTCTCCGGGCGAACAAGATGCGGTCGGCCCTGACCACCTTGGGGATTGTGATTGGCATCGTCACGGTCACGTTGATGGGGACGGCCATCGACGGGTTGAACCGGGCGTTTCTCCAGAGCATCTCCATCATCGGGGCGGACGTGTTTTACGTAGAACGTTCTTCCTGGTTCCACTCGAGCCACGAGGAATGGCGCCGGCAACAGTCCCGCCGACAGATCACCCTGCCTCAGGTGAAGGCCGTCATGCGCCAAATGACCCAAGCTCGCGCCGTGGCTCCGTTTGTTGCCACCCGGAACTCGGTAAAATACGAGAACCGGAGTTCGAGCAGCGTGATCGTGATCGGAACGTCCGAGCAATACCAGTTTACCGGAGGCGTTTCGATTGCCGAAGGACGGTTCTTTTCCGGGGCCGAATCGGACGGCGGACGGCCGATCTGCGTCCTGGGGTTCCAGGTGGCCACGAACCTGTTCGTGCACCAGTCGCCCGTCGGGCAGCGAATCCGCATTGGCCAGTTCGCGTTTGAGATCGTTGGCGTGCTCGAGAAACAGGGCAGTTTTCTCGGGATGTTCAGCCTCGATAACCAGGTGGTCATCCCCGTGCAACAGTTTGTCAGCCAGTTCGAGTCATTCCCGGAGTTTTCCGTGCGAGTGAAGGTCTCCAGCGTGGAACAGATGGCCGACGCCCGGGAAGAGCTCCGCGGGGTCATGCGCAAGATCCGGCACGTGCCGCCCGGGGAGGAAGACGACTTTGCGATCAACCAGCAAGAAGCGCTCCTGACGTCGTTCCGGCGCGTCTCGGGCGTGATCGCTTCGGCCGGGTTGTTCATCACGGGTCTCTCCCTGTTTGTCGGCGGCATCGGCATTATGAATATCATGTTCGTCTCGGTCGCGGAGCGAACGCGCGAGATCGGGATTCGGAAAGCCGTGGGAGCCAAGCGGCGCGCCATCCTCTTGCAGTTCCTGACGGAAGCGACGGTGATCTGCGGGTTCAGCGGGCTGCTCGGCCTGGCCATCGCCTTTCCCATGACTTTCGCGCTGAAGAAGTTCCTCCCCGCCCACATGTCGCTGACCGTGGTCACGATCGCGGTGTTGGTCTCGCTGCTCACCGGCGTGATCTCCGGTTTCTTCCCGGCGTGGCGCGCGGCCCGGATGAACCCGGTGGATGCCCTGCGCAACGAATGAAGGCTTGGCGACCATGCTAGACCCGCGTCCAAAGTCTGCCCGGTCCGTGTTCAACCGGTTGAGCGCCGAGCTATGGGAGAACCTTCGCATGGCGCTGAGCGCGGTGGCGGCCCACAAGCTCCGTTCGGGCCTGACGCTCCTGGGCGTGCTGGTCGGCGTCTTTTCGATCATCGTTGTCATGACGGCAATGCGGGTCCTCCAGAGCCATGTCGAGAACGAACTCAGCCAATTGGGAACCCACACGTTTGGGGTGCAAAAGTGGCCCGCGGCTTACTTTGGCGGACCGGAGGGATTGGAGAAATTCTGGCGCCGGAAAAGCCTCGATTTGCAGCAGGGCTTGCGCGTGCAAGAGAAAGCGACCCTGGTCCGCAATGTCGGCTTCGAAGCCCAACTGTGGACCGGCGAAATGAGTTCCCGCTATGAAAAGACCCCGCCAACAGCGCAATTGTTCGGGGAATCGCCCGGCAGTTTCCCCGCGAAGAATTGGGTCGTTCAAGAAGGCCGGGCCCTCAGCGAATCGGATCTGGACTCAGCCCGTGACGTTTGCGTCATCGGAGGCGGGCTGGCGACGAACCTGTTTCCCCACGCGCCTCCTCTGGGGGAAAGCGTGAAGATCAATGGCATCAATTATACCGTCGTCGGCGTGCTCGAGCCGAAAGGCGCCATGCTGGGCGGCGACCAGGATAATTTCGCCGTGATCCCGATCTCCACCGGGCTGAATCGTTTTGGACGGATTTGGCGCAGCGTGACGATCCTTGCGCAAGCGCGCGGTCAAAGCACCTTCGCCGACGCCATCGAGCAGGTGCGCGGCATTCTCCGAGCCGTGCGCAAAGTCGAGCCCGGGAAAGAAGATGATTTTGAGATCTTCTCCAACGACTCCCTCGTGGAACAGTTCCAGTCGTTCACCATGGCGGTGCGGGTTGGGGTGGCGGTGGTCAGCTCGATTGCCCTGCTCGCGGCAGGCGTGGGAATCATGAACATCATGCTGGTGTCGGTAACCGAACGCACCCGCGAGATCGGGATTCGGCGCGCCATCGGCGCCAAGCGTCGGGATATTATCGCCCAGTTCATCATGGAAGCAGTGGTTCTCTGCCAGATTGGCGGTGTGATCGGCGTGATTCTGGGCGTTGCGGGTGGAAATGCCGCCGCTTACTTCCTGGAGGTGCCCGCAGTGATTCCTGTGGACTGGGTCATCCTCGGTTTGCTGATTTGCTGCTTTGTTGGTGTGGTCTTTGGAACCTATCCCGCAGTCAAGGCCGCGAATCTCGATCCCATCGAGTCGCTCCGGTACGAGTAGCCGCTTCGGCAAGGCGAATCAGATCGGCCCGCTTCGAATGCATCTGGAATCCCGGCGAGGTGCCCAACAAACACGCCCATCACACGAATGGAACGGGCACGCCAACCGCTGTTTGAAGGTTCAAAGAGCCTCCTTGGACATAGCATCGCGCCATCTGGATCAAGTTCGACCGGATGCTCTTCATTCATAGCTGGTCCACCGACGGCACTCGCGACGCGTTCTTTTATCAGGAAGAACTGGGAGAACGCCTCGAACTCAGGCGCGCCCAACTCGTTCCCAAACCGTAATTTCCAGCCCTGCGCCGAGCGGTGTTACCCACTTGAACCGAAAAATGGGATCAATTGTTCCCATCTGGAAATCTCTTGCTTAGAACGGTTTACGACGGAAGAACTTCGATTGAACGCCAATGTTATAACAAATGTATTACATTGACGTCGCCTATCGCAAGGCACGCTAAACGGATGCAGCAAGTCTCATTTTAGGCAGGGAGACGCGCTCCCGATGCCAGCGGTGCTCCGCACGATCCGTTTCCATTTGAGCGTGGCTTCCTTGAAGCTGAGGAGCAGCGCGACCTCGAGTTCGGTGCGCGCATCCGCGCGCATCCGCGGTCAAACAGAAGCTTGTCGCTTCCCGCGTCATCGCCGCCCGAATTCTACGTCCACAACTGCCGGTCGAGCGAGCGGAACTGGATCGCTTCGCTGATGTGGTCAGCCGTAATACGTTCCGATCCGGCAAGGTCGGCGATCGTGCGGCCCACTTTTAATATGCGGTCGTAAGCGCGTGCGCTCAGGTGCATATCGTCCATGGCGAACTTGAGCAACTCCATCGTGCGATCGTCCAGCGCGCAGAAGGCTTTGAGTTCGCGGCTGCCCATCCGCGCGTTGCACGTGATCCGAGGCCGGTTCTTGAACCGCTCCTGCTGCTTGCGCCGGGCGACGACCACCCGCTCGCGGATCACGGCCGAACCTTCCCCCGGCCGCGCACTGGTGATGTCGTGGAATTTGACAGCCGGCACTTCGACATGCAGATCGATCCGGTCAAGCAACGGCCCGGAAATCCGTCCGAGGTAATTCTGGATCTGCTTGGGCGAGCATTGCGATTGACCGGGCATCTTGCCGTCGGGCGTGGGGTTCATGGCCGCCACGAGCATGAATTGCGACGGGAAGGTTATCGACCCCGCGGCGCGGGAGATGGTCACGTGGCCTTCCTCCAGCGGTTGGCGCAGGGTTTCAAGAACATTGCGCTTGAACTCAGGCAACTCGTCGAGGAACAACACGCCGTGATGGGCGACGGAGATTTCGCCAGGCGTGGGGTTGATATTGCCGCCCAGCAATCCGGCGTCACTGACGGTGTGGTGAGGGGCACGGAAAGGACGGCGGGTGACAAGCGCCTGGCCTGGCGCCAGCAACCCGACGATGCTGTGGACCTTCGTTGTCTCGAGCGCTTCCTCCAACGTGAGCGGCGGGAGAATGGTCGGAAGCCGCTTCGCAAGCATGGATTTGCCGGTGCCAGGCGGGCCGATGAGAAGAACGTTATGCCCCCCGGCCGCGGCGATCTCCAGCGCGCGTTTGACGAACTCCTGGCCTTTGACTTCCGCGAAATCGACTTCGTCATCCCGCCGCTCGTCGAACAGTCGCTCGACGTCCACTTGCGTGGGAGCGATCTGTTGTTCGCCTTCGAGAAAGGCCACGGCCTCGCGAAGATTGCGGACCGGGATCACGCGCAAACCCGCCACCACCGCCGCCTCGGGCGCGTTCTCCGCCGGGACAAGCACGCCCTCCTTCCGCTCGGCTCGGGCGCAAAGCGCGATGGGCAGAACGCCTTTGACCGGCCGAACCGCGCCCGTGAGCGCCAATTCACCGGTGAGGATGAATCGGTCGAGCGTGGGGGATGCCATCTGTTCAGCCGCGGCAAGAGTCCCGACCGCGATGGGCAAGTCGAAGCTCGGCCCCTCCTTCTTCACATCGGCTGGCGCGAGATTGATGGTCGTGCGGCCGAGGGGAAACTTGAACCCGGAATTCGTCAAAGCTGTGCTAACGCGATCGCGCGACTCTTTCACGGCGGCATCAGGCAGGCCGACAATCACGATGAGCGAATCGCCCCAGCCTGCATTGACCTCCACTTCGACCGGGTAAGCTTCCACCCCATTGACGGCTGCGGAACACACCTTGGCTAGCATTGGAGTTGTTATGCGCCAAGCGGCTGTGCAGTGCAATCCGGTTTTTCTCAATGCACAGCCATTGCCGGGCAGAAAAGGGTGGGGCTGGCCCGCCGAGCCGACCGGCCCTGCCAGTCTGAATCTCAGGGCAGGTCGCTCCGTCGACCGCCGTTGGTTTGCTCTCTCTTTCTTCAAACATTCTGCAGACTGGGCGGAATGGATGAGGGATGAGTCAATCACGGACAAGCAGAAGTTAGCCACGGCGCGCGACGGAGCGCGTCGCCCTACCCGGACTGAAACTCAGGTAGGGCCGGTCGCTCCGTCGACCGCCGTTGGTTTGCTCTCTCTTTCTTCAAACATTCTGCAGACTGGGCGGAATGAATTCTGTGCGGAGTCAATCACCGTTAAGGGGAAGTTAGCCACGGCGCGCGACGGAGCGCGTCGCCCTGCCTAAAATGCGAATTGCTGGAAAAAGCTGGCAGCCCCTCGCCAAAGTCCTACAGTGCCCTCACCATAGACTTCCATGCGCGCCAAAGCTGAAATCCTTGCCGGCCTCACGAACCCCGGGGTTGTCGCCGTCGTGCGAGCCCAAAAGACTGAGCAAGTCCTGCCGCTTGCGGAAGCTCTCCTGGCTGGCGGGGTGACGTGCATCGAAGTCACGATGTCGACCCCCAACGCCCTCGAAGCCATCGGCGAACTCACCGCGAAGGTCGGCGCCCGGGCGCTCATCGGCGTGGGCACCGTCCTCGATGCCGCCACCGCGCGCGCCGCCATCAATGCTGGTGCCGAGTTCGTCGTCAGCCCGATGATGCGCCCGGAGATTGCAGAGGTATGCGGGGACGCCGATCGGCCCGTCATGCTTGGCGCCTTCACTCCCACAGAAGCCCAGGCTGCCCACGAAGCCGGTTCGGACTTCATCAAGATCTTCCCTGCAGACGCGCTCGGGCCCTCTTACATCAAAGCCATCCTCGCGCCGTTGCGGCACTTGCGGATTATCCCGACCGGCATTGCCAAGCCGGAGGACGTCGGCGCCTTTATCAAAGCGGGCTGCGTCGCAGTGGGCCTCGGCTCCCTCCTCATCCCGCAACAAGCTTTGCGCGACGGCCACTGGCCGGAGTTTACCCGGTTGGCGCGTCAATTCGTGGGAGCGGTGGCGCAAGCCCGGCAGAAGTAGACTATTTGCGCTCGCGACGTGCCTGCGCTAAAGGACTGGAATGATTTCTTTCAACAGGACTTTCGCTGGCAGCGGCATCACACTCATTGCGCGCCGGCTGGCTCCCCTGCTTGCGGTTGGTCTGCTGGTAACGGATGGCTACGCCCAGCGTTCGAACCCACGCGGCGACGCCCAATTGGAAAAGCCCCCGATCGCCAGGAACCAAGACGAGAAGCGCGTCCTCGAGATCCTCGACGATATCCAGGCGAGCCAGAGATTCCAGAATGTGCCCGCGAACGACGGCCGCCTCCTGCGGATGCTCGCGGAATCCATAGATGCCAAGCACGTCGTCGAGATTGGCAGTTCTACCGGTTATTCCGGGCTCTGGATCGGTCTGGCGCTGCAGAAGACCGGCGGAAAGCTGATCACCCACGAGATCGACCCCGACCGCGCCGCCACGGCCCGCGCGAACTTCAAGCGCGCTGGAATGAGCGACATTATCACCCTTGTCGAAGGCGATGCGCATGAGGAGGTCACCAAGTTGAAGGGGCCGATCGATCTCCTGTTTCTCGACGCCGACAAGGAAGGCTATCTCGATTACCTGAACAAGCTCCTTCCTCTCGTTCGGCCGGGAGGCCTTATCGTGGGGCACAATATCACACCCGGGATGGCCGACCCCCGTTTCATGACGGCCATCACCACGAACCCCGACCTGGAAACCATCGTCCGTTCCGGCGTCAGTCTGACGCTGAAGAAGCGGTAGATGACATGGGTGTTGGCAGGTGAGCAAAACAGTTGCTACACCAAGGT
>CAZODO010000099.1:0-21491 GCA_964578605.1 uncultured Verrucomicrobiota bacterium
AAGGATATCGGCCAAGAGGAAGCAAGCAACGGCGGTCGACGGAGCGACTCGCCCTCCTCTGGACGGAGCGACCCGCCCTGCTCCTCCTCTCGGACAGAGCGCCGGTTTGCAACCGGCTTTGTGGGAACTCATTTGTCGTGGCCGTAAAGCGGGATGCAATGCAGCGGCAGCCGAGAAAAGCCGCTTGCAAAGCCAAGCTCCGAAAGGGCAGCGGGTCAAAGCCAGTTGCCTGCCACGACTTTGCGCAAGCAAGGTCCGGGCCGCCGGGCCGGCCATGGGGTATAGGCAATTCCACGCACAAACGGCGCGCGACAGAGCGCGTCGCCCCACCCAAAATGAGCAAACCAAGCGTCCCGGCGCCGCGTGGCAAGGGCGACCCGGCGCTTGTTTATCGGCCTTGACGTGTCCGCGATGCGGCCTAGTGTCGGGCTCGAAAGGAGATTATTCTATGTCTATTGTAAAATGCCTGGAGGTCATTGCGCAGTCCGAGAAGAGCTGGGAGGACGCGGCCCAAATCGCCCTGGCTGAGGTCAGGAAAACCGTCCATGGAGTGCAGTCGATCTGGGTGAAAGACCTGCAAGCCATCGTGGAAGGGAACCGCATTACCAAGTACCGCTTGAACGCGAAGGTGTCATTCCTGATCGACGACAAGCGTTAGGCAGCGTTTAGGGAGCCGCGAACGGGTTCCGGGCCTCTTGGGGAGGCCGCAGGATGAACTGCAGAGAGCGAGAGCGAGAGCGAGACGCCACTCGGATCTGTCGGGCACCTTTCGGATTCCTCAGTAATCGGCCGGGAGAACCTCTATGCGGTAGTAGCGCGCTCCCGCGTCGTGGGCGGATGGATCGATCGCGGTCACGGGTCCGCCGTCGGCGGAAGGCTGGATGCGCTGCATTTCGCTCCAGCTTCCTGCCTCCAGAGAGGGACTGGCCTGGATGGAGTAAGCGTGTTGAGGTTCGGCAACGAAGCTCAGGACGAAGCCGCTGCCCGTCATTCCAGCCGATGTGATGCGCGGGAGGTTCGCGCGGTTCGGGCCGCCGGGCGTCGGAAGGTTGAACCTTGCGATGTGCGCTCCGCCATCCGGGAAGGACCCTTCCGAAAAGCCCTTGGTTTGAGGGCCGAACACCACGGCATCGATCAGGAGTCCGTCCGGTCCAAACAGCCCGATGCTTTCGCCACCGGCGTTCAGCTTGAAGCCTGCGTGGTCCGGGGCCTTGAAGACCGCGTCATCGGCCATAAACACCTGGAACGCTCCGGGCCCGGTCCCGATGAAGGACAGCGCTGGAATCGGGTCGCGGCCGGGCTCGAGCAGGGCGTCGTTGAAGGATAATCCGGACAGCGCGACCGGCTTGTCTCCCGGATTGAACAGCTCGAACCAGTCCGGCCCAGATTCCGGGCTGGCCATCCACTCGTTGATGATCAAGCCTGCCGGATCTCCCAGAGGCGCCGGAAGGTTGGCGCCGCCGGGTGAGGGAGTGCCTGGCACCCATTCGCGCCGGTTCTGGCGGCTAAGGGAGAAGTCCGCGGCCTGCAACCCGTAATACACCGCATCGACCAAGGCCCCGCCGTCTTTGGCAGGGGCGAACAAGCAAACGGAGCCGCCCGCAGCGTCCAGCCCGAAACCGGTGTTCGCCGCCGAAGGCGGATCCTGGCCCCGGCATTCGACGATCACGAAGCCGTTCGGCGGAAGGATAGTGGCACTGGGAAACGCCCATTTTCGAGGGAGCGCGGGTTCGTCTGTGAGGCTGAATCCAGCGAGATCGACCGTGTGGCTGGAGAGGTTGATCAGCTCGATCCAGTCGGAGCCGGCGCTGGGCCCGCCGGCGGTCGACTGACGCGCCAGGAGTTCGTTAATCCGGACGGGCGCTTGGCCGGGCGTTTCGACCTCATTGGTCTTCGCCAGGGTCGCGGTGAGTTCCATCGCGAAGGCGATATCATGGCTGCGATCGCTGATCTGGTGGACTTCCGCCGCGACCAGATTGCGACCCAGGCGGAGCTTGTTCAACGGGATGACAAAGGGCCCTTCAATATCCGCCGTCCCGACAGTGCGAAGGGGCCGTGTGGCGTAGGAGGTTGCCGTGTCCTCCGGCATGTTCTGGTTTAGCACGCGCTCCCCATTGAGGTAGATCATGGCGCCGTCGTCGACCACCAGCCTGGCTTCCAACGTCGCGCCTGGAAGATTCGTTTCCACGAGGAACTCGGTGCGGAAATAGAAGGTCACCGTGCGTTCGCCCCTGGCGTTTTCGAGAGAGAGGCCAGCGCCGGGCGTCACCGGATATTCGCCTTCCCCTGCGAAGAACAACGCCGATCCGGCCGGCCAGGCGGAATCGTCATAATCGTCAAACCGCCAACTCTCGCCCAAGTCGAGCCCGGCATCGTTGTAACGCCATGAATCGCCAAAGCCGAGGAGGCGGACGTGTTCATAGGAAACGGTGCCTTCTTCCGTCCGGGGACCGGCGTTCCTTGCGCCGGGGGTTGGCGCAAACATCTGCGTGATCGGGGAAGTGCCATCAGGAAACCGCCCTTCGGCGACGCCGGCGGTTTGCGGGCCATACAGAACAGCGTCGATGGACACGCCTGCTTCCGAGACCAACCCGATGGCGCCAGGGCCTGCACGCAGCGTGAAGTCGAGATGCTCAGCCCCCAAGTCGGGATGGTTATCCGGGTAAAACAGTGCGAAACCCTGGCCGCCAATAAAGCTGAGCGGCGGGAGGGCGGAGCCGCCCGGGAGGGTCATGGCGTCCAGGCGAATACGAAGGCCGCCCAGCGCGACCGGCAGAATTCCGGGGTTATGCAACTCAATGAATTCGGGGAGCACCCAGGTTGGCGCGGAGGCGAGCCACTCGTTCACCACGAGCTGATTTGGGGAGCCGAGGGCCGCGGCCTGATTCGGTCGCCCAAACGTGGGAACCGTTAGCACCCAGGAGCCTTTGACCCGCCCGATGGAGTGATCCGGCAGTTGCGGACCGAACCGGACCGAATCCAGCAGCCGGCCGCCGCGTGCCGGAGCGTCCCGCAGATGGAGCGTGGCACCTTGGCGGCTGAGTTCGAACCCGAGATGAAGGTCCGCTCCGGGCGCGGCGGGTCCGCCCCAGACCACCACGGACTCGCCTGGGCCGAGGATCGTTCCCGGAGGGAACGTGAACAGCCCGGCAGTGGGGGCGGATTCGGAGAGCTGCATTCCGCCCAGATCGAGAGGCGTCATGCCCTCGTTGAGCAACTCCACCGCGTCGGGATAGGTGCCTGAGGGACCAGGAACCGCCGCCAGGTTATGTGCCAGCACTTCGTTAAGCCGAATGGGCGGAGCGGCGGCAGGATCGGCCGTCCACGTGGCGGTGGTTGGCTGATCGAACGGCTGCCATAACCCCAGCGCGTTCTTGCGAATGACTTCCAGGGTGTAAGTCCCCGGAACGAGGTCCGAGAGCTGAATGGGCTCGAGTTTGCGGCAGAGGACGCCGCCTGGAAGCGGTTCGTTCGCTGAACTGCCGGCAACCGCATATTGAAAGGTGTCTGGTGTGATTCCGAAGATGGCGAATTCGCCATTGTGGGCTTCCTCCTGCGCGCCCCAGACCTGGACGCGATCGCCTTCGGCATAGCCATGACCTGGGACGCTGGCGGTAGCGATGCCGTTGCTGACGGTGATCGAGGCCACTTGCCTTGCCGAAGCCCGCTCGGCGCTCCAATCGCTGGTCATATTGCCGGGACCGATCAGGCGGTATTTGTAACCGGCGAGGTCCGTTCCGCCCACGATTGCGGTTGCGCTTGTTTGTGCGGTGGGTTCGGCAGGAATGCCCGTGATCGTCGCGTTGGACGAAACGGCGTAGCCGATATCCGCGCCGTTGAACCCTGAGGCAATCGCAGGAGATCCCGGCTGGAGCCGAAGGTCGGGCGCCCCGGTGTTCACGCTGAGAAAGGCAGGCGCGTCGAACCCGTCAAAACCCGCGCCGAACCGGGCTGCACTGGCGCTAACGCGACCGGCAATAGACGGCCGAACGAACTGAGGATCGGCATCCAGGTTCTCTGCGCCGAACCGGTGGTAAACGGCCGGCAGAATGGAGTTGTTCACGCGAATCTGGCTGTGGCCGTTCACGGCCCGATTCGTCAACTGCACGAACGTCCCGGCAAGGCGGGCTTCGTCTTCCGCCTGGTTCTGCCAGAAGATGCTGCTGTCAATCTTGCAGCCTCGCGCCGGGCCGGACTCAGCCTTCCACGGTTCATCGAAGAGAATGGCGCCGCGGTTCCCGGCAAAGACATTGTGATAAAGCTCCGCGAAAGCGCCCGCACGGGCGATGAGCCCATAATCATTCTCGAAGAAAACGTTCCGGACCAGCACGTGGCGGGTCGGCATCGGAACGCCCGTTCCGCCCAGCGCGCTGCTTCCGGCGCTGACCGCACCTGAGCCGAGGGAGGCCGCGTTCCCCGGATTCGCATGCATGAAAAGGTTGCCTTCGATATGAAGGTCGGTATCGGACGCGTTGAGAATATGGCTGCCAGACCCCAGGAACACGTTGTTCACAATGCGAGCCAGGCCCATTCGGTTAAGGTGGATAACGTCGTAACCCGGCGCGGACGGTGCGAAAAGATTCGCCTCGAGCACCAACCCCCCATCCACCCGGGCGTGCTCGGCGATCAAAAGGTCATGCGGCCCCGCCTCTCCAAAGACGCAATTCCGGAACACGGCCGGGGATCGATTGAGGACAATCGTTTGAGTGTCGCTGTTGAAGAAAGTGACGGCCGTGAATTCAACTCGAGCATCGCTGCCAAGGACGACCTGGTCATTCGCACCGGCGTATTCGATATCCGTGTGCGCGATCACGCTAGCTCGGTCGGACGCGTTGATGAACTGCAGGCCGCTCCACTGGCTGTTGGTGCCCGGCAAGCGTGTGAACCGAATGCGCTGACGTTCGGTTCCTTCCGCGACAAGCCGGCCCCCTTCCATCAACAGGCTGGCGCCCGACGCAAAAAAGAGGGTGGCGCCGGGTTCGATCGTGAGCGTCACGCCTGCGGGCACCGTAACGCTGCCCGTAAGGAAGTAAGGCCCTCCGGCGGCTTGCCAGACTGCGTCGGCCGTCAGCTTGCCTTCCGCGATAATCGTGAACGAACCCGTATCATGCCAAACGTCAAGGGTCGAGCGGTCGAACTCGCGTCCGTCTTCGCCCAAGGCGCGGATCACGATTCGGTTGATGCCCGGGTTGAGCGGGACGTTTTCCGCGGTCCAGGCGGCGGACGCCGGAGCCCAGGCGGCCGGCAGGCCATTGACCAGGACGGCATCCGTGCGGATCGAGCTGGCGTTGCCGGCTAGAGTCACGGTGTTGGTCTCCGTCCGCGGATAGGCGTTGGTCGGGAGGGCGTGCGCCACCGTGAGTTCGGACGCGATTTGCGCTAACACGATTTCGCGGCGCTGGGCGACAAAGCTCTTCATGCTTTCGATCACGCTGCTGGGAACCCAACCCCCGAGGGATTGGTCGAGGATCGCGTTCGCCTGTTCCGGCGCGAACACGGTATTCGCCAGTTCCTTGAGGATCGCGCAGTAGCGCCGGGCGATGGCGGGATGGGTAAGAAACCGGTTCACCACGGGCAACCGGGTTGCTCGCCAGATGGAGCGGCTGTAATCCGGCGCGACGTCGCCCTGGCCCAGAACGGTATCGAGATCATGGGCCAAGACCTGGAAGCGGCGGTCGATCTTCCCGGCGTAAAGCCAGTAGTCGTCCCCGGTTCCCGTGGCGAGGGTGGTTTCCATGTTGCCGGCGAGGCTATTGACGGCGAAATAGCGCAACCACTCGTCGATATTCACGACCGGGCTGACCGCTGCGTAGTAAGTCGCGGCGGGGGCGGTATCCAACGTCCGCACGAGCCCGATTAGGTCCGTCCAGTCATCTTCGGACACGTTGCTATGCTTGCTATAAGCACCGGTGGTGCTGGTGGGACCTGTGGGGGAATAGACTTGCCGATAGCTGGCCGGATCGTCCCCGAGGTACCGCAAGTCGCCGCCATTGTTATCGAGCTTGACGGAATCCAGATACCAAACCGCCTTGTAAAGATTGCCATCCGAGTCCGAAGGAAAGCGTCTCTCGGCCCATTCTTCTCCATACGGCTGGAAGACGTAATAAGAGCCAAACTGGTAAGTGTCATTGCTGCCTGTGGGCGCCAGATTGGCGAGGTTGATCCCATTGACCCGGACCTGGGCGGGGTACCCTTGGGCCGCTGGCAGCCCGGCGACCGAGAAGAGCGCGCTGCCTGCCACCTGCGAATGCACCATCCGCGTGTTCAGGCCCAAACTCCCCAACCCGCGCCAGGGTGCGTCGTCCGGAAAGCCGATATGCAAATTGTGCGGACGCGCGGCCCTGGTTCCCGCCCCGCGGTTCCGCACGCCGACCTGGTACCGGACGTCGGTGCCGAGCCCATCGATGCAAACGAATGCGCCATGCATGGTGGCGTCGCTGAAACGACCGCCCGACGTCGCGTCCATCAGATCGCTCCAGGCGGCATACTCACGGCCGGGAATCACCAGCCGATAAAGAGGCTGGCTGCCTGGGTAAACAGTATCGTCCACCTGGTAAAGGGCGTTGGCATTCTGGGCTCCCTGGTCATCGGTTGGGCCAGGCCACGTCCGTGTCTGCCCGGATGCAGCCGCCTGGATGTAGAATTCCACAACCGTCCTGTCGGGTTGAGGCGGAAGCACCGCCGCAAATAATCCGTCCCCCGCGATCCCGTCCCCGTGCAATCCGTCATCGAACATGATCGCCGCACCAAACGGATCCGCGCCATCCACCCGGCTGAGAAGAGTCACGGTCACCGCCGTGCCCGGTTTGGGCGTCAACTGGGTTGTGATCGTCACCGAATCCGTCGATCTCGGCACCGCTGGCCGGTGTTGGACGCGCGTGATGAACGGCGTCGCCAGGGCGCTGGCCGTCGAATTCGGCCTGCCCGGAGTGCCGCCGTCGGACCGGCTGGCAGCCCAATTCTGCCCGTATTCATTGGGAAGGTGCGCGTTGACCAGTTCCAGCGACTTGCCTTCGGCGTCGGCTCCGTTCGACCATTTCCAGCCGCGCCACCAGGATTCCTGGCCCGGGTGGGGATCGCCTTCGCGGCGTTGCGCCCAATCGCCTTGGGTGGCAAAGGTGACCTGGTCCACGCGCTTGTTGGAAGCATCAACCAGCTCGATGGTTTCGCCGCGGTTGCTGAGTTTGCCGGTCCATCCGCCAATCACCTGAGCCGTGCCGATGCCCGGAAACTGGGCGTTATAGGCCGCTCTAAACCGGTCCACATCCGGATCGGCGGCCACGACCAGGAACCCGCCCGCCGCAATGGTCACGGGAGGGAACACAAACGAAACGCCTCCTTCGAATCGCCAGCCGTGCAAATTCAACGGCGCCGGTTCCAGGTTCAGCAGTTCGATGAATTCTTTCCGGGTGTCTTCGGCCACGTAACCCACCTCCCCCGGACGGCCAAGGCCAGGGTGGAACATGATCTCGTTGATGACGACGTTCTGAGCGCGCGCAGGGAGCAAAAAGGCTAACAGGCCATAACCAACCGCTGCCAACACCCGACAGAACCGGTTCAAGCGGCACAGACCGGCCCGTGCCCGCGGAAGGCCGCGGAAGGGGGACGGGGATGGGGATGGGCACTCAGAGAGCGGTGACACGTTCAATCGAACTCAATCATAAGCGGGTTTTGTGCCAATGCAATCTCATGAAAAGAGGGCAGCCGTTCGTTCCGCGCCCGGGCCGACGGCGTGATACGTCAGAGCGAGAAGTCAAATCAGGGGATGGCCCAATAGACCGAAAGTGCCATGCGACGGCGGAGGAAACCCGGACAGGCAGGCGTCTTGCCGCGCTCAAGACATGGGCTCGAGAGGGTCCGCCCTGTGCAGCGGTTTTCCTTGCACGCGCTGGGAGCGCCTGCTCGACGCGCATCCGGAGTTGCAGGCCACCACTGGAGAAAGCCTCGATGTTATGGCCCGCAAAGCGGTGGATCTGCTCAACCGCGAGGATTCGGCCCGGCTCCTGTTAGCTCTGGAAGAAGTGCAGCCATGGGAAGCTCTCCTGCTTGAGAAGCTCCAAGCCATGATGGAGGGGATCGGGCCCCTGGAGTTCGGGAGAACAATCACACGGGCTCGAAGGAAGAAAGCCTTTGATCAGTTCTATCTCCCCGCCCTGCAGGAGATTACCAAAGGCATCTTCACCCCCGAACGGATCCAGCGATTGGTGGCCGAATTGAGGGCGTATCGCAAGGATATTGCCGCTACCGGAGACAAGATCGCTGCTCATTGCGTGACCGCGGCCATTCTCTACGTCGAGCATGAAACAGAGCCGGAATTGAACTCGTTTCTGGTGAACCTCTGCGCCCGGTCCGCGATGAGACTCAGTGCGATCGGGCAACCGCAAGCCAACGAAGCCGGCGGTGAAAGTCAGCCGCCAGCCTAAACAGGAATTTCCAGGCAAACCGCGTCCGCGAGCGTTTGCTCGACCAACTTGGCGTAATCGGGGAACGCCCTCAATTCGAGCTGCTCGAGGCGCGCGTGGTGCGAGCGCGTTTTGGGCTGGCTTGCGATCAGCGCGCAACAGTCTTTGTAGGGCTCCACGGAAATGTCGTAGGTGCCTATTTTCTGGGCCAGGGCGACCGTCTCATCCTTGTTGAAGGCGACGATGGGGCGCATCAGCTGCATGCCCGTGGCTTGGGAGGTCGAGATCAGGTTGGTCATGGTTTGTGAAGCCACCTGCGAAAGATTGTCGCCGGTCACCAGGGCCTTCGCTCGAAGTTCAACCGCCAGCTTCTCCGCGACACGCACCATGAACCTCCGGAACAACACCAGTTCGTAGCCGAGCCTCTGCCTCAACAAAGCCAGGTCAAAATAGGTGTAAGGCACGACAAACAGCCTCGCGCCAAGGGTGTATCGGCTGAGTTGACAGGCCAATCGCCAAACCTTGGACTCCAGGATCTCCTCCCGCGCCATCGTGCTCGCGCTGAAATGGAGGAAATCGACGCGGCACCCGCGTTTGGCCATCAGCCAGGCGGCGACCGGGGAATCGATCCCGCCCGAAAGGAGCGCAAGGACCCGTCCAGCCGTTCCCACGGGAAGCCCGGCCGGACCTCTTAATCGCTCGGCGAAGAGGAACGTGGCCGCGCATCGGAGATCGAGGTCGAATGTGACATCAGGCTGCGTCAGGTTGACCTTCTTCCACGGCGTGTGGGTCTGGATGATTTCGCCCAGCTGCGCGGCGATGTCCGGTGATTTGAACGGGAGCAGCTTGTTGCCGCGGTTGACCCTCACCGCAAAGGCCTTGCCGGGGGAAAAGAGCCGGTCAGCCAGCTCCAGCACGTTTTGTTGCAAGAGATCCCAGTCGCGTTCCCGGGTTTCGGGAGTGAACCGCACCGGACGCAGGCGGCGCGCGCACGCAAGCCACACGATTCCGAAGACTTCACGCAACGCAGCCACCGCAGGCGGCACGGCCTCGTTATCCTCCGGCGGGACATGGATGGAGAACAAACCCGCCGAATCCTTGACGGTCCAGTTCACGCCGAGACCTTTCAATTTCAAACGGATATTCCTGCGCAACTGGCGCCGGAACATCGGCTGATTCCTGCCTTTCAACCCCAATTCGCCAAAATGGATGAGGATCGAATGCGCCAGCTCTTCCGTGGCCGGCAGTCCCGCCGGACCCGGGGGCGCGTTGGTCATGTGCAAATCCACCCTGCCAGCATGCGAGCCGGTTCCCCGGTTCGCAACCCTCAAGACGCAATTCGATTGCTGGAGAATCCCTGCTGCCAGGTTGACTCCCATGGTCATTCCGGAGATGCTCCCGGCACGGCCTATCCTATGAAGACCCATACCGATGCCCCTATCGCCACGGTCACGCGTCGAACCTTCCTTCGCGGCTCGGCTGCCGCGATGGCGTTCATGGTGGTTCCGCGCCACGTGCTGGGCGGCGCCAACCAGGTCCCGCCCAGTGAAAAGCTGAACATCGCAGCCATTGGGGCGGGCGGCCGCGGAGCCGACGACATCGAGGGCGTCAAGAGCCAGAACATCGTCGCGCTTTGCGACGTTGACCGCGCCCGGGCCGAAGGGATGGGCAAACTCTTTCCCGGAGCGAAGGTGTACCAGGACTTCCGTGTCATGCTCGAAAAGGAGCGGGGGATCGACGCGGTGGTGGTGGCGACGCCCGATCATACGCACGCGGTCGCGTCGATGGCGGCGATCAAGCTCGGAAAGCACGTTTACTGCGAAAAGCCGCTCACCCGGACGGTGTTCGAAGCGCGGGCGTTGGCCAGGGCGGCGAAAGAAGCCAAGGTCGCCACCCAGATGGGCAACCAGGGCATGGCGTTCGAAGGCAACCGGCAGATCAAAGAATGGATCTGGGCCGGCGTCATTGGCCCGGTCACCGAGGTGCATGTGTGGTCCGACCGGCCCACGCATCGCGGCAAGATGCCCCTTTGGTGGCCTCAAGGCATCGAACGGCCCACCGATACCCCGCCGGTGCCTGCAAACCTGGATTGGGATCTCTGGTTGGGACCGGCCCCTTGGCGCCCGTACCATCCCGCTTACGTCCCGTTCAAATGGCGCGGCTGGTGGGATTTCGGATCCGGCGGCCTGGGCGATATGGGCATCCACAATCTCGCCCCGGTGTTCTCGGCCCTTAAGCTCGGCGCCCCTGCAAGGGTGCATGCCAGCTCCACGCCGGTCTTCAAGGAATCCGTGCCGCTCGCCGCGACGGTCCATTTCCAGTTTCCCGCCCGCGGCGATCTGCCGCCGGTGAAGCTGCATTGGTACGATGGCGGCCTGCTCCCGGAACGCCCGGATGAACTCGAGGACGATCGGCCGCTGGATGCCGAAGACGGGATTATCTTCGTGGGCGACAAGGGCAAGATCCTCGTGCGCGGTTGGGGTGGCGAAACGCCCCGCTTGATCCCGGCCTCGAAGGAGCGCGAATTCACGCCTCCGCCCAAGACGTTGCCGCGTTCGATTGGCCATTACGAAGAGTGGATCCAGGCGTGCAAGACGGGCTCGCATACGGAATCGAACTTCGGTTTCGCCGGGCCTCTCACGGAAGCGGTGCTTTTGGGAAGCCTCGCGATCCGTTGGGGCGGGGAGGAACTGCGTTGGGATAGCCGCAAGATGAAGATTCCGAACACGCCCGAAGCGGAGGAATACCTGCATTACAAGTATCGCGAAGGCTGGTCTTTGTAGTCCGGCTGCAAACCGGCGCTCCGCCCGAAAGGAAGTAGGGCGGGTCGCTCCGTCGGAGAGGAGAGGCAGGGCGAGTCGCTCCGTCGACCGCCGTTGCTTGCTTCTTCTTGGGCGATATCCTTGCTGTTTGGTGCCGTTGAGATTGCAGTATTGGAAAGCGGAAGGAAACCACGGCGCGCGACGGAGCGCGCTGCCCTACCCACCTGAACGTGCCGTCTATGGAACAATGCCTTAAAGCCGAGATGCGAACCATCCGGACGACTGAGGCGCCACAGCCACCTCGGCTATGGGGTGTCTCCGTAGTGGCTCCGTAGTGGCGGGCAGGTGCGAGGGAGGTGGTGGCCGAGTGTTGTCGTGGCCGTGGAGAGACACCTCGGACGGATACCGGAGACACCGCTCTGCCAAGCGGTGGATCTTCCCAAATCAATGGCCGAGCAAGATGACTCGGTAAAACCGATACGCTCTGTCACCACTTCCAAAATCGGCAAGCGACGCCACGTTGGCGAACGCGGTGACTTGTCCCACTTCCTGCCAAACCGGCTGCGCCAAATCTTCGGTCCATTCCAGCCGATAACTCCGGCCCGCGACGGCACTCCACGCGAGAACGGCCTCGCCCGATGTGCCAAAGCCCAACGACACGAACTCCGGCGCAACCGATCCGGCGTCGTTAGGCGCTCCGGGTGTTGGGTGCGGCAGAACCGCCGGCGCCCGCCCGGATCGTTCCGACTCCAGGTAGCCAAAGGACTGATCCGCAGCCAGGCCCGCGTATCGCAGGTAATCGATAACGGCCGGGTTTCCCCCCTGCATTCGTGCCAGGGCAACCATCCCTTCCGGGGCGGCCAATTGGAAGTTTGCGTGCCATGCCCCCTCGACGGGTTCGCCATCGGCCCACACGATCCGATGCTCTCCGGGCGCGAGCATGCCGTCGGCGGGGAAGGCCCACTCGCGCAGGTTGCTGAACGAACGGGCCAGTGAATAGCCCTCCAAGTTCACGGCCGTTTCCCCCAGATTCACCAATTCAACCCACGGTTCGCGCTCGCCCGATTCGTCAGTCATGCCGGACTGGTTCAACGCCAGGACTTCGTTCAGGAACAGGGCCGGGAACGGTTCCAGGGTCCCTCGGACGGAGTTGGCCGCGCCGGGCGTGAACATTTCGCGCCGAACCTCGACCAACTCGGCCGCCATCCCAAACACGATGTCGCTGCTGCCGGCATTGTTCTGGTGCACTTCGACGGCCAGGACGTTTTCGCCCGAAACCAGGCTCGGCACCGAGACGGTGAACGGACCTTCCACCACCGCTTCCGCGACCGTCCGGTTTGCGAACGCGCCCCGCGCGGGAAGGGCGCCCTGCTCCATTCCGAGCCAATGGAAAGGCTGGCCGTTCAGGTAGAAGACCGCACCGTCATCAAGGACGGTTGAGAAGCGGAGGGAAGCCCCTTCCGGGTTGCCGTCGAAGGAGAAAGGCAGGCGGAAGAAGTAGCTGACCTGGCCAAGCGTAAGGAGCGTGTTCTTCGCAGCCGGCATGGCAGAATCCTCGACGTAAAGCAAGCCCCGCCCAGACGGCCAGGAACGGTCGTTGAAATCCCGGGCGGTCCAGTTCGACGCCGGATCGGCTGCGTCCTGCCAGTACCGCCAGGTGGCGTCCATCCCGAAGATAGGCTGAGGCTCATCGCTCGCGCCACTCGCCGCGGCCCAGTTGGCGGGGCGCGCGTTGTCCTGGCGGGGATCGATGAGTTGCAGGGAGGCGCCGGCCACCGCGGGCCAGGGCGCTTGCGCTTCGAACGCGACGCAGGTCACAAGTTCTTCCAACCCGCCGTCCAAAGGCCGCCACAAAGCAATGGCGCCGCCATTTGCGCCCAGCAGGTTGGTGTAGTTGCCCAAGGGGTTGGCCAAGCGATAGGTCGCCTTGGCAATCGCAACATCGCGGGCGATGACCAGGAACCCGCCCGGCGCCAGCGCCGTTCCCGCCGGGAAGGCGAATTCCGTCCCGCTCAGCCGCCAGCCGGCAAGGGACCAGGCGGTCTTGCTTGAACGGTTGTGAAGCTCCACGAATTCGGCGCCGGCCGTCGCGGGCCGGAACATGATCTCGTTAATCACGATGCGGGGAAGAGCGCGCACCCTCACCGTGAAGCTCCGGCTGGCGGACTTGGCGTCGATCGCATCGTCGGTCACGCGAACCGTGATGGTGTTGGTGCTCGCTCCGGCGTCCGCGTCCACCTTCCAGAGGAACAGGCCGGTATTCGGATCGATGCTGGCACCGGCGGGCGCGCCCCGCTCCAGGAAGAAGCCCAGTTTCTGTGCGGGCAGATCCGCGTCTGTGGCCACGCAGGCAAACGCCACCGTGCCGCCTTCGTCAACCGTCCAGTCCTGCAAGGCGGAAAGCGTGGGAGCCTGGTTGGCTTCGTTCACCACCACGGAGAACGACAGGGTGGAGGATTGGGTGCCGCCCGCTTCACTGGCGCGCACGACCACGTCGTAAGAGTTGGGCCCCTGCATTTCCGTCGGGGTCCAGGTGATCCATCCCGTCCCGGGATCGGCCGTCAAACCTGGCGGGCCCGATTCGAGCGTGTAAGTGATGGCCCGCGCCGATATGTCTGGATCGGTCGCGGACAACAAGAGCCGGAAGAGCGAAAGCTCATCGACTGTCTGCAGACTTACCGGCTGGAACACGGGCGCGTTGTCGATCTCGTTCACCGTGATTTGGAAGGTGCGGAAGGCGCTCCCGGGCGGTTCGGCATTGTCCGCGACGCGCAGGGTCACGGGGTAGCTTGCCGGGCCTTGGTCTTCCCTTGGCGCCCAAGAGAATTCGCCGGTGAGCTCGTTCACGCTTGCGCCCTCTGGCGCCCCGGGGTCCAGGCTGAACCGCAGGCTTTGGGCGGGAAGGTCCAGATCGCGGGCCACCGCGGTGAACTGGAGAACCGAACCCTCATCGACGGACCGGTCGCCTAACAAGTCCAGGATCGGCGCCTGGTTCAGTTCGCGCACCGTCACGGTGATCGTTTCAGCACTCCAGCGTGCCGGGACCCCATTATCCGTGGCGCGGATCGTGAAGGAGTACTGCCCGGGTCCCTCGGCTTCCGAGGTGCGCCAGGCAAAGGCTCCAGTGGCGGCTTCGATCGTGGCCCCTTCCGGCGCGCCGAAGAGCGAATAGGCCAGTTGCTGGTCCGCGTCCGGGTCGGTTGCGGTGGCAAGGAAGGCGAGGGTTTGGCCCTCATCGAGCGCGCGGTCGCCGATCGGGTTCAGCACCGGCGGCTGGTTGAGGGTCGCGAACAGGTTCGCGCTTCCCGGGCTCGGGACTTCCATGAAAACGAAAGGTTCATCCATGCCGTCCGGAAAGCGCCCCTGGCTCACGTCATTGCTCTGCGATCCGAACTGCACGACATCGACCGGGTCGCCATTGGGCGCGAACAGCCCAAGCGTCTCGCCGCCGGCTGAGAGTTTGAAGGTCGCGTGCACCTGGCCAGGGGCGCTTTGCTCCGGTTGTTCATCGGCCCATACCAGGAGATAGCCCCCTGCCGGAATCGTCGTGCCGTTGGGCAGCACAAACTTGCCCGGACGCGCCGGGTCGTCGGTGAGCGCATAGCCAGACAGATCCACCGGCTCGGCGCCGCCATTATAAAGCTCGAACCAGTCGTCAGCCTCTCCATCCGCGGGGTCCAGCACCGAACCCGAGTTCCCCGCCAGCCATTCATTGACCGTGACCAGGATATGGGGCGCCCCGGGATTGTTCGCCGCGCCAGGGGTCGGGATATGGAACACTTGGCGCTCCTGAGGCTGGCCATCCGGGAAAGAACCCAGCGCCACGCCTGCCGGCTGGTTCTCGTACTGGATATGGTCAAGGGCGGCCGGCGCCCCAAGTTGCCTCCGTGACAGGACGACCACGCCGTCGGAAAGCGGCAGGCGGAAGCTTGTATGCGGTTCGCCCGGCGTGGACTCGGCGGGTTCACCATCCGCCCAAACGAGAAGGAACTGGCGGGCCCCAAGGCGCGTGCCTTCGGGGAAGGCCCAGGCGTCAAGGCCGGCAGGATCCGCCGTCAGGTAAAGCCCCGACAGGTCGACGACTTCGCTCCCCGCATTGAACAGCTCGATCCACGGATCGCGGTCGCCCAAGCGGTCGTTGATCGGCCCGTTATTCGACGGCTGAATCTCGTTCAGGAACACTCTTGGGAAGGCTGGCAGTGTGGCGGCGACGGAGTTGGCGCGGCCCGGGGTCGCCTGGCTTCCGGCGTTGCTGTTGCAGGCCCAGTTCGCCGCCCGCCAGTTGTCCTGCAACGGATCGATCAACTGGAGCGAAGGGCCCTCGCCATCGGCGGCCTCGGGCCAGGGCGGTTTGCTGTCGTATCGCACTTCATCGATGACTAGGTCGAGGTCGGGCGTCGCTCCAGAGCGGACCAGGCGCAGCCGTTCGCCGTTATTCTGGAGACCGCCGGCATACTGGCCCACGGGGAGCACCGAGAAGCCGTAAGCCGCGGCGAATCCCTCGAAGCTGGCCGCAACCACCACGTATCCGCCAGGGCTCAGGATGGTTCCATTCGGGAAGTTGAAAGCCACGCCTTCAAGCCGCCAGCCGGAGATATCGAACCCCGCCGTAGTGGAGGTGTTATGAATCTCGACAAAGGACGCGTCCGGTTGGGCCGGGTGGTACATAATCTCGCTGATCACCACTTGTCCGGCCGGCGACGGAAGGGTGCCGCCGGTATAACGGATGGTGAGGGTATCCGTCGCGCCCGCGAGCGGACGGCCATGCGAATCCAGCCCGGCAAGGGTCAGCACATTGGTCGGCGCGCCGAGAGCCAGTTGCAGGCTCCAATCGGTGACGGATGTCCAACTCACCGGCATGGGCACACCGTTGACCGTGATCGTGGCGGCGCGAATAGGCGCTTTCCCGGTGAGCGTCACCAGGGGTGTTGACGCGCTGAAATCGGCGCCCCCATTGCTGGTGAGAGTGAACGTGCTCGTGTCCATCCCGGCGATGCGCGACGCGAGGTAATTGCGGCGCTGGGTGACCCAGCCCTTGATCGCCTGCGGATTCGCCACCGTCACGCCGTTGGCCGCGAGCGCCGCGTATCGGCCATCCACGATCGGATCGAACCGGCTGTTCTGGAGCGGGCCATCGATGGCATCCAGGAACTTCCGAAGGTAAATCCGGCGAAAGGGCGGCGTGTTCCACAGTTTCCCCACCGTCGGATCGTTCGCCCCAAAGATATCGTCGGTGGGTCCGTTGCCGCCCGAGCCCAGGACGAAGTCAATATCCCATGGCACCATGCCAAAACGCCCGTTGACCGGCTTGTAAATATAGGCGTTCTTGCCGCGATCGTAACCGTAAGAGTCCCAGTTGCCGACGATATGCTGCAGCGCAAAGATGCCCATCCAATTCTCCACGTCCACGAGGCTCTCGACCTGCGGCACCAGGCTCGCCCCGGTCTGGTTCACCGCCGTAACCAATTCAAAGAAGTGACGGTACTCATTGGCCGATCGCACCACCGCGCGCTTCCGCCAAGCCCAGCGGTATCGGGCCAGTTTATAAGCGCCGCCCGTGGTGGTGAAGGGCTGCAAAGTCGCGTCGCGGCTGAACGTGAAGCTCGTCCCTGCGTCATCGAACTCAAACCAATCCTCGACCTTGTACAGGTCGCCATCCTGCCCCTCGGGCCACCAACGGTCGGCGAACAAACCGTTCGGTTCCTCGGTATCTTCGTAAACCACCTGTTTCCGGTTGCCATTCTCGTAAAAGAAGATATGCCGGCGATGAAGGGTCGGAACCCCCATCTGCCGTCCAATCCAGAACGCCGCTTGCTCGCGTTGCGCGCTGTCGTCATTCCCGAGATTTCCAACCGTCACCAGCGCGACGTCCTGCGCGCCAAGAAAGCGGTCGTCCTCGGGAAACGCGAAGAGGTAATCGCCCCCGACGCTCCCTCCATGCCAGGGGCTTCCTTTGGCGCGCATTTCCACGTTGTAAACCACGCGGCTGTCATTGTAGACGAACGTGGCGTCGATATTGTCGTTGGCCAGGCTCTCACGCCTTCGCAACCATTCGTAATCGGCCTGCCGCTGCCATAGCCTGTACACCCCAAGGTTCCCAACCGGCTGCGTTTCTCCCCAGCGCACCAGGCATTCGTGCTCCGGCGCATCCGCTGGAAAGGTCACCCGGGTCGCGCTCGCGCTGGGCAGATCCTCGGCCTGGATATGGAACGCCACCATGGTGCCTGCGCTCCGGCCTGGGAGGGTCGCCGAGTAAACGCCATCGCCCGCGACCGCATCGCCGCCGGAACCGTTGTCCTGCATCGCCACCGTGCTCACGCTGGTCCCGGGATCAACCCGGAACCGGAGCGTTGCCCCTCCGATCCCATCCGGATCACTGAGCCGGGCGGTGACAACCACCGCCTGGTTCGCGGCAGGCAGGATGGGCTTGTGTTGGACGTCGAAAATGGCCGGGCCCGCGTTCAATACCGAACGGCTGTTCCGGGCACCCGGCGTTCCCAGGTTGGTCGGCAGCGCCATTCGATCCGCCGCTTCAAGATAACTGCCGCGGGTCCGCAGCATGAACTCCGGCCAACCGCGCAGCCAGCGCACCTTGGCTCGGAGAGTCGCGGTGCTATTGTTTGCGAGCGCCGGATTGAGGATCGTGTAGATCCGGTTGCACGCGGTGTCGCCACGCCCGGTGGTCCGCACATGAAGACAGGGGCCCCCGCCATAACCTCCGCCCGTCTCGCGCGAACTCGCCCGATGGTTGCCCTGGATCGTCCAACCGCTCAGGCTGGAAGTGAACCCTGGGTTGCTGACCCGGTTGGTCCCGCCACTGGGAATGACCTCCACGTCATCGACAAGACATTCGCCCGGCCCTTGCATCATGATCTGAAGCCGGTTGGCGGGTCCGCCATCGCCATTGTCCAGCCGCCCCGTGAATTCGATGGTGCCCCAGGGTGCCTTGGCCGTCTCATCCGAGTCGGCCCAGTTCGACGCCCGCAGATGATCGCTCTGGGGATCGATCAGTTCCAAACTGCTTCCCAATCCGTCACTCCATTTCCCCCAGCGCCCTCCTTTGCCATAGGTCACTTCGTCCACTTCGAAACTGACCCGGTTCGTCAGCACCAGCCCGAATTCATTGGTCGATAGAATCATCCCAGGGCGCCCCAGTGCCAGGCGCTCGCCGCGATTGGCCAGATTGCCCTGGAACGGCCCGAACACCTGCGCTGCGGCCAACCCGGGGTAGTGGGTCAACATGCGCGCGGGATTTCTTGCCACCACGATATACCCGCCGCTTGCCAGGGTTGCTCCGGAGGGGAACTCGAACTCAATCCCATCGGTGAATTGCCACCCCGCAAGGTCCACACTGGCGCCCGTCCCATTGTGCAGTTCCACGTATTCATCGTCGTTGTCCTCCGAGATGGGGTGGAACATGATCTCGTTGATCACCACTCCGTTCACCCGGCAAACGTCGTTCGCGCCGCCTGGCGTGGCCCTCGTCAAGGGCCGGAACTCGGCCGTCCCATCCGGAAACCGTCCGCTGGCCACTCCATTCTCCTGCGGCCCGAAGCGCACGGCGTCGATCACCCGCGTCAGGCCCGGGTTGATCAGAAAGACCGCCTCGCCCGCGGCGTTTAACCTGAACCCGAGCTGGTCCTGGTCAAAGGCAACCCACCCGCCCGGCGCCAGCAATGTCCCGTCCGGGATGCGGAAGCGGTTGGTGACCGGGTCATCCGTGAGCACACATCCGGACAGATCCACCGCGACCGTGCTATGGTTGTACAGCTCGATGAAATCCAGCGCCGGTTCGTCCGTGTGCGCCAGGATCTCGTTAATCCGCACGTTGTCCAAAGGCTCCGGACGGACCGCCTCCATTTGGCCGGGCGACCCTCCCATCTGCCCGCTCGCCCCCCAGGCGCGCGGGTCCCCTTCCCCATAAGACGGCCGCACCAGCACCAGCGAATGCCCCGCCCCGTCCGCCGACACCGGCCAGGGGAACGCCGATTCATAGGCCACCTCCAGAAGGATCGCCCCTTGAGGATTGCGGAGCCAAAGAACGCCCGCGTCATTGGGCAGGCTGCCATTATTCGCGAAGGGCCCCAGCGCATTTTGGATTCCCGAAATGGCCGCGAACTCCGTGGGATTGCGCGCGATCAAGGCAAACCCTCCCGCCGGCAGCACGGTCCCCTCCGGAAAGGCGAACTCCACCGCGCCCGAAATCCGGTGTCCGGTCAATTCCTGGGGGATAAGATCGGCATTGTAGATCTCGATGAATTCGCCACCCAGCCCGTCCGCGCGCTCCTTGGGATGATACATAATCTCGCTGATCACGAGGCCGATCTGCCGGCTCGACGGCCCGAGCGTTTCACCCCTTGAAAAGTCCGTCGCCGTCCCCGCCCCGGCGGCTGTGCTGATCTCGCGAAAGACCGCCGTGGCCGCCGAACTGCTTCGACTGGACACGGCCATTCCGAAGTAAACCGTGCCTGGCAGCGCAAGGCTTGTGCTGCTCAATTGGAACCAGGCCTTCCCGTCGTAACTTGCGCAAGCAATGAAGGTGTTTCCCGCCCGTTTCAAACGCAGCCATGTCTCCGGGTAATTGGCGGGGAAAGAACCGCTGTTGACCGCGCTCGCATTGGCCGCGGTCCGGGTCAGGGCAAAGCACCCCACCGTCGCGGGCGTGGCCAGCGCCGAGGCGAACCGGCTGCCCGGACTCAGGGTTTCACGAGCCATCAACCCCGCTTTGGCGAACGGATCCGTCGGCTCCAAGCTCTCCAGCCGAACCCGCATATCGAAATCGCCCGTCCGTCTCTCCCACGCAAAATGAAAGCTGTCCGCCGCCCCGCCGAGATCGCCGCTGCCTTCCACGTCGATGCCGCCCGGCTTGGAAAGGACGCCTCCCGGGACGGGCGGGGTCCCGACATCCTGCGGCGCGTATTCGCTTGCCGTGAAGGTCACCGTCGAATCGGGCAGGATCGTGTTGGGCGTTTGCGCCTGGTCCTGCACGCCGCTCACCGTCAGGACGTAAGAGGTCCCGAAGGTCATCGACGCCGACGTGAGCAAGACAAGGTTTGGCGCGCCCCCCGGCGCCGCGGCCGTCACGGTCGCACCGTGGCTGAGCCGGTAATTTGAGATCTGCCCGGCGCTGGCCGCCGAGACGGCTTCGCTAAACGTCACTTCTAACGTCGTCAACCCAAGATTCTGGACCGCCACCAACGCCGGGCGCGTCCTATCGGGTTGCACCGTCAAGACGGCTTCCCCGCTCGTTGTGCTTCCCTTGGCATTCGACACCACGCACCGAAAGCGCGCGTTCTGGTCCGTCATCTTGACCGGGCCGTAGGTCAGGTCCGGACCATTGGCGCCGGTAATGGCTGTCCCGTTTCGCTGCCATTGATAGGTGTAAATCCCGAATTGCGTCAGCGTGACGCGGAAGGTGGCGCTCTCGTTTTCCACCGCCGTGGTCCCGGCCGGGTTTTGGGCAATGACCGGCGCTTCGAAGCTGGTGCCAAACGGGATGAGGTAGTTGCCCGGAATGGGCCCTTCGTCAACGCCGTCCGGCCGAAGCCAGCGCACGGCCAGGTTGTCCCCGCCTCCCTCCTCCTTCATCAAGGCCGAGATGTAATAAGGCTTTCCGGCCACCAGCGATATCCCAGCCGATTTCTGGTTCGGCTCCCATTCCCATTGCTGAGGCGACGTCCAACTCGCGACCGACGCGATCTGCCGGGCGTTCGCCGGGTTTTCGTCCGTGCTCAGGTAAAGGGCGCCCCCGTCATCCGTGGCAATCCAGAAGGTATACTGGCCGGTTTTCGGCGGCAGCAGGTAACCGTGCATTCGCTCGCCATACTGATCCAGAACATCGGTGGGCGCCTCGAACAGATCCGTCACATAGCGAGTGCTCGTCGGCTGGCCCGGATAGCGCGGGTCATTGGTCAGATCCGTGACCGACGCTCCCGGGATGCCCTCCCAGATCTCCAGGAGAAGCCCCTGCTCCGGAACCTGGGCGCGCAATGGAACGGCCACTGGGAACAGGGATAGGACGAGGACACCGGCACTGAAAGCTTGTCGCATATAAGAAATGGGTTCCAAAGCTCAGCCTGACTTTCCAGACACCCCGGATGCCAGCGTCGGTCATGCCAGCCCGCCAAACGCCTGGACAGTTCAAGGGGCGAACGAAACGGTGGCTTTGCAACGCTTTAACACCCGTTTAAGCACCGCGAACCCACGTCCGTCAAGCTTGGGATCACCAAACCGCAGCAATTCTCATTCTAGGGCCGGACCGCCCTTGGTTTTTGGGTAGGGCAGCGCGCTCCGTCGCGCGCCGTGGTTTCCTTCCGCTTCTGAAACT
>CAZODO010000100.1:0-21318 GCA_964578605.1 uncultured Verrucomicrobiota bacterium
ACACTCGTTGACAGATGCAGACGTCCGCGCAGGACGCTGTTCGTCATCGCCCTCGGATGGCCGAGCCAAGGGCCATTCGCTCGCCGTGCACTTTTCATCGGAGACGGACGAATGGCCGACGCCGGACTGGCTTTTCGAGTTGCTGGACCAGGAGTTCGCGTTCACGCTGGATCCCTGCTCCTCTCCCACCAACGCCCGCTGTGCTCGCCATTTCACTCGTTCGGAGGACGGCCTTACGCAGGACTGGGAAGAGGAGATCGTGTTCATGAACCCACCCTATGGCCGTGAGATCCGGCATTGGATGCGGAAGGCGTTTGAATCGGCACAAGCCGGCGCAACGGTCGTGTGCTTGGTTCCCGCTCGAACGGACACTGCATGGTGGCACAGCCATGCCATTCATGGCGAAATCCGTTTTTTCCGAGGCCGCTTGAAGTTCGGCCAAGCCAAGCAGGGCGCTCCCTTTCCCAGCGCCATCGTGATATTTCGTCCCGGCAACGGGCGCGACCAGGGCCAGCGCAAACCAAAGGGTGAGGAAACAAACCACCGTCTCAAGAACCTGCCCTGGTGCATCGCCCGATGCTTCCCTGCGTGACCAGCAGCCATGGAAGGGACAAGGCCCGAAGATCGAAAATCATGTGGACCGCTTGAAGGCACAATGAGAAGCGGCCTTACTCACCAGGGCTGAACCCTGCTGTCATCACCACCCTCCCGCTATGCTATCGC
This sequence comes from uncultured Verrucomicrobiota bacterium, assembly GCA_964578605.1. Lineage (GTDB taxonomy): Bacteria > Verrucomicrobiota > Verrucomicrobiia > Limisphaerales > SIBE01 > JAXMHN01. The sequence continues at coordinate 724 of CAZODO010000100.1, forward strand.
ACCCCTCGCCGCAGTTCCCGCTGCCCCGAATTGAGTCGGGGCGATTTGTCCTTGGAAGTGAGCGATTCCCAGAGATGCATTCACCAAGCTCATCTTACCGGGTTTCGGGCCTTCGGTTTAGCGAGCAGGGCAGGATCGTGCAGGAGTAGTGATGCCGGGGCTTTGCCTGATAGTCTCGGGGCGTCCCGGGGCTTCCCACCTCGGAGACCTTTCTTAGCGTCACACACTGTGGTAAGACGCTGGTAGAACATGGTTTGGCGATGGCGCCGTGCTGTCGCCCGTCTTGCTTCCGAGGAGGGATCATGCTGCCGCTGGATTGGGGACCGATTTATCGACTGGGCCGGGTCGTTCTCACACCCAAAGCTCGAGCCAGGGTATCGGACGACGAGGTCGCCACCGCTTTGCTGCGCCACTCGCGCGCCGCGTGGGGGGAACGAGACTGCACCGTCTCCCGCTGGGGCCATCGTCCGATACTCGACGGTTGTCGAATCCTCTCGGCCTACCGGGCCCACAACGGCACCCTGTTCTGGATCATCACTGAGGCTGACCGCCGGCTCACCCGCGTGCTGCTGCCGGAAGACTACTGACGCCATCCGGCGGGCCGACTCCCGCCAGATACGGTGTGCCGATCCTGTTCTTCCGGCGATCGGCTGTTCGGTTTGGAAGGCGGATGACGACTGAGGAGGTGATGGACGGGATGGACACGAGTTGTGAGCTGATGCAGCGCCCGAAGTGGGACGTGGATCGCCTGCTCGAAGGACTGGCAGGCGAACAGGTCCGCGTTGCGGCGGAATCGTTCGCACCGCCCCGTCCCAACGGTGAAACGTGGCCTCGCCTGATCCCGGTGGCTGACCTGATCCTCCCCGACAACAGCAGCGCGGGGTCCTTGCCGGTCTATGTTGAGGGGCGCCTGGAGGCATTTGAACGACGCATCGGGGTCGTCGATGTCATCTTGAGTGCCCCGACTGGCCGTGGTGCGAGCGTTTCGGAGGGGATCACGGCGTTCCGGGGTACAACCGCCGTTGTTCTGCTGGGCCCGGCTCGCGTGCGACTGGCGTTCCCGTTCGTGATCGAACGGCTCCCGGCCGATGATGAGAACTACTGGCGTGATCTGCGCGGTCCCCGGGTGCAGTTGGAGCTTCCCTGGTGAAGCCGCCCAATCGATTTTGCTACGGCGCCCGGCTGCACACGCAGGGCCTCCCGGGTTGCTGGGCCGGGACCGGACGGCGTTCCTGCCACGCCAAGCTTGCCAATCGATTGTCCATTCTCCCCGGGTCAAACGCCGTTTGCCTAAGGCTCCAGAAATGGTATAAAGGAGATCCCTGTTCAGTTTACCCCCTTTGTTACGACGGAGGCTCCATGGAATTCACCGGTCAGATTGTTTCTTACGATGTCCCCATGAAAACAAACAGCAAACCCATCCATGAGGTCCGGCTCGGCTTTATCAAAGCCGCAGTCTGGAGAAACGAAACCGAAGCGGGCGTTCGCTATAACGCCACCTTCAGCCGCCTCTACCGGGACGGTGATCAGTGGAAGTCGACCGAGTCGTTCGGGCGCGACGATCTGCTGGTGCTGGCCAAAGTGGCGGACAACACCCACTCCTGGATCTGCGCGCAGAATCAGGAGGAGCACAACACTACCAAGGCCGCGCCGTCCAGGGTGGACGACGAGCGCTAAGGTTTTTGGCGAAGGTTCAAGGCTTTCGAGGATTGTGCCTTAAACAACCCTCATATTTCCTCCGCCTGCGACTCTCCCCTGACACGGGCGACGCCGCCTTCGTCTCTTCCATGCCCAGTGACATGAACGGCCGCCGATGTCAGTCTTCCTGCTTCTCCTGGCCGGAAAGCTCCGTCACCAATCGCTGAAAGTCTTTCGGGTAGAATCGAGCCACGCTCGCCCAATGCTGCTGGAGAGCTGGAGTGCGCAGGAACTCGCCCAGGTCCTGCCGGTAGGCCTGCCATTCGCGCCCGGACACCAGCCCCAGTTGCCACGCCGCCCACATGATCTGCATGTGGTTGGTCCAGAGTTGGAGGTAGCGTCGGCGCGTCACGTCGTTTTCCGCCAGGATCGTGCCGGAATCCTCCTCGATCGCCGACCAGACGGCCGGATGCTCGAAGCCCAGGGCCACAATCTCCCGGTTCGAGTCCATGATCTTGAGCAGGGCGTCGAGTTTGAGTTGCCGTCTGAACAACCCAAGCTGAGCGAGCGTGAGGGCGATGCCTGCTAACGCCACGCAGAGACCTCCCCCACTAGCCCACTGAGCCAAATCGACTGTCCGCAGCCATTCCGCCAACGCCCCAAGTCCGTCCCCCATGTCCCCCAATGCCTCCCGAAAACCACACCACCCGCCGCGGCGGCGGTCTTAACCTCGCGGAGGCATTTTCGGACTCTCCACCGCCCGGGTTGAGGTTCTGCGCCGCTTCTGCTGGCACGGAGTCTACTGGGTGTACCGGGCCAGGAGGGCGTCAAACACCTCCTTGGGGATAACGACGACGTCCTCATAGTCTGGAATGTCCAAGCATTCTCGGGGCTTGACCGGGAGCTTGGCGCCCTGGATCAGAACGGTGCCGTTGTCGGTGAGATGGAAGGAGGGGCAGGCGCCCTGGGCGCAAGCCGGCGAAACAATGGTCTTGATAATGTTCATCTACTGCACAAGTAGAACTTATCTATCTGATTGTCCAGCGATTTATTCCGAAACCTTATCTAAATCTGTGGCCAACCTGATCGTAAGGGAACCGAGCTTGGCGGTCCTCCAAACGGGCATTAAGAGGGGTTTGCTCTTCTGTGAACGGTTTGGTGGCGGCGAAGCGGGACGTAGCGCGAGCGGCCCTCCGCGCTCGCAGCCCATGCGGACATCGCGGCTGCCGCCCGCCGGGCCTTCGCCTTGCCGAGGTGGTCGCGCCTCCGCGTCGAGGTCGGGTTGCCGCTCGTCACTTGGGAGGGCGGGAGCTCCGAGGCTCAGGCGACGCAGGCGGGACGGCGGGCGGTCCGCAGTCAGCCGGTTCACCAAAGGATGAGGATTGTTGGTGAGACACAACTCGAATAAAGCGATAACGCCATATATATCGACATTATCAGCCAATGCGATTGACCTCTGCCTATGTTTTGACGACATTTGGCGGTATGAAGCATCCCAAACGCAGGATCGAAACGGTCCGCATCGGCAATGCCGCGGTGAAGGTTTACCGCCGCACCCGTACCGTGGACGGCAACCGGTACCCGACCTTCGAGGTCTGCGATTACACGGGCGGACGCCGCCGGCTGCGCAGCTTCGCCGATCATCAAGCCGCCCGGAGGGAGGCGCGGCGGATTGCCGGGTTGCTGGCCAAAGGCGATGCCGTTGCGGCAGCCCTGTCTGGTCAGGAGGCGGCCAGCTTGGCCCGGTGTCTGGAGCTTCTGCGAGCCGTGGGCGACGCGCCGGAACTGGCGTGCGCCCGGTACGCGGAGGCCGTCGGCGTTCTGGGCAACGGCAGCCTGCTGTCCGCCGCTGCTCGGTTCTACCTGGAGCGGCACCCGAGCACCCTGCCGCAGATCACGCTGACCGAGGCTGCGGCTGAAATGATCGACCTGCGCCGGCAGGCCAAGGCAAGCGAGCCTTACTTGACGGACCTGCGCTGCCGCATTGGACCTTTCACAGAAGCCTTTCCCGTCCATCCGGCCAGCGTGACGACGGCCGAGTGCCAGCGTTACCTCGATGGCTTGAAAGGGGCGAGCAGCACCAAGAACGCCACCCGCCAAGTTCTATGGCGCTTATTCGCGCATTGCGAAAGCCGAGGTTACATCCCTCGCGGAGCGAATCCGTTCACGGACACCGAACGATTCAACGGGCAGCGTGAAAACGCGATCGAGGTTTGGAGCCCGGAGGAGATGGCCAGGCTGCTCGCTGCGGCGACGCCGGGTTTCCTGCCCTGCCTGGCCATCGGCGGATTCGCGGGGTTGCGGACCAGCGAAATCCTCGCGTTAGACTGGCGGGACGTCCGGTTGGCCGAGCGGACCATCAAAGTCACCCATCGCAAGGCACGGTGCGCGGGGACACGCCTCGCACCGATAACCGAAAACCTGGCCAAGTGGTTACCGCCGCTGGTCAAGGAGAGCGGTCCGGTTTGGCCGACCGGTCAGACGTGGCGGGAAAGGGCACGGAGCATCTCCGCGGCCCAGAACGCTACCGCCGAGGCCGCCGGACTGCTCCCGTGGCGGCACAACTCCTTGCGTCACTCGTTCTGTACTTTTCGCGCTGCGGTCACCAAGAACGTCCCCCAAACCGCATTGGAGGCTGGGAATTCCGCAGCGACGATCTTCTCGCACTACCGAGCCCTGGCCACCGAGGCCGAAGGCAAAGCTTGGTTCGACATCGAACCGAAGCAAAAACTACGCGCGCCGTCCCGATGAGGAGGCTTGCCGATAGCGCCACCGGCGCCATCAAGATGCGGTCGCAGCTTTACGAGCCACTTCAAGCACCATTGGTTTTGCGCGGGCGAAGGCGTCGCGCAGCTCCACCAAGCCGAAGGGTTTCATCTGCGAAAACGCTTCAACAAGCTGTCCCTCGGTGATGCGGTCGTGATGGATCATGAACTCGGCGTCCGCCATGTCTTGCTCGTCGTTTCCCCGCATCATCTTCGTCAAAACCAGATCCAAGGTGGCGGGCCGGAACAACTTCAGGTGGTTCAGTCGGAGGCGGGTGATGGGCACGATGTGCTCTGCCCAGTCGCGGCGCAGGAACACCTCGCTCTCCGGGAATAAGTGGGTGATGTAGAGCCCCTCCGCCTTGAAGCGTTGATTGACCGCGTCGCGAGCATCCCAAAATCTCGAGTCATCCGCCAAGGCTTGGACCTGTGCGTCCGGAATGATGGCGTCCACATCGAAAGTCGCCGCCGCCACAGCCGGGGGATCGTTGAAGCCGAGCCACATGGCACTCCGGCCGTAGAGGATAAGCTGAACCTTGTGGTCGAGACTCTCGTCCAACGCCAGCAGCAGACGTTCGGGGTTGGCCGGTCCCCCGCTCATGCTGCTATTTGGCTTCGGGCGCGAATCCACCGAGTGAAAGTGCCGACTTTGCCACGATCGATGCCCGTCATTTCAACAAACCGAGTCGGGTGCGGCAGGTGATCACGGTCGATCTCCGTCTCCGGAAGTGCGTTGAGCAGATCGGTCCAGAACGGATTCTGGGGCTCAAACCGGCTCCCACAGAACGCGATGTAGCGTACGACGCCTGCGCTGTTCTCATCCACCGCCAATTTCGCTACGTCCGCCGCCAACTCGTCCGCGGCTCCGAGTAGGGCAGCCGCCAGGCGGATTTGGTGCGCTGTGGGCTGAAGCGGAGGCGCAAGTAACGCAATCGCCAGTTCGGCATTGGACAGCGGTATTGGTTCGGCGGTGCGCGTGAACGGGCCGAGGTCCCGCTCGTAGTAACCGCAGCCTCTCCGCACCGCGAGGCGCTCCAAATCGAGCGGCACGCTCAAGCCCAGTTCCCGAGCTTTGGCCAGGACTCGTGGTCGAGCTCCAAGAACCTCTCCGGGCCGGCTCGCTTCTGTTGCTGTGCCCATGCGAGAGAATTTGCCATAGACGGACAGGGAAGTAAACGCGGAGATATCCGAGGCTGCCTGACGTCGGGGAGAGCGCCTGCGTGACCTTCAGAAACGGTCGTGGTCAAACCTGCATTCCGCTTCGAAGCCGTCTCCAGGCTCCGGAAGGAACGCGGGAACAGCGGCACGGCGGTTCACGGGGATGAAGATCGCGTCGAGTCAATTCGAAGCCGTCCTCAAGTGCCCCACCAAGTGCTACCTGCGGTCACGCAACGAACCAGGGAGTGGAAACGAGGTCGCGGATTGGCTGCAGGCCCGTGCAACGGCGTACCATGGCGCGGGGGTAGAACGACTGCGCCAAGGAATCCCCCGCGACCAGTGTCTGAAGTCTCCCACTCCGGGCGACTTGAGGCAGGCGAAGTGGCGGTTGGCGATTGATGTGCCGGTGCAGACAGATCGTCTGGAATCCCGCATTCAGGCACTGCAGCGGGTCCCGGGGACACAGGACAAGCCCGCCCAGATCGTGCCGATCCGTTTCTACCCGGCCAACAAACTCGCAAGAGAAGAGAAACTCTTGCTGGGATTTGATGCCCTTAATGTATCGGAGTAACCGTTCACAGGTTACATAAGGATTTCGGCGTCGAAAAAGAATTTTGAGTGGAGAGCAGATAGTTCTGATGTCACGCCCTTCGATTTGCATAATGAGATCACCCCGGAACAGGATTGCGCGCACTGCGCCCTTGAACCTCGCGTTGCGCAAATAGTTGGTAATCAAGCCAACCATTTTGAGGTTCATGGGCAGGGCGCATGGAACGAGAGTTGATCGTTCGGCGCCGTCGAATTGGCCCGGGAGAAGTATAGCAGATACGCCAACTGATTGCTGAGGAGGGCGCGCGGGGGCGCAGTCATATTTCCAATCGGCTGTGTGAGATCTGGGATTGGCGCCAAGCCAACGGGCGCCATCGGCAAATTGCCTGCCGGGATCTGCTGCGGCAGCTCCAGTCCAAGGGCCTCACTGAATTGCCGCCGAGGCTGAGGGCGGCGCGGCGAGTCGGCTATGTCAACCAGGTCTCACCACTGGAAGGGGCGGACCGGGTGCCGCTCTAGGCCGATCTGAGGAGTGTGCGCGATGAGATTCGGGTCGAGTTGGCGCAGGCGGTTGAGAAGACCCGGCTCTTCAACCGGTTGATTGGCGGCTGCCACTATCTGGTATATCAACAGCCGACCGGAGCTCAGCTCAAGTATTTGGCTTGGCGAAAGGACGCGCCGGTGGCCTGTGTGAGTTTTGGTCCGGCGGCCTTCAAAGTGGCGCCGCGCGACCAGTTGATCGGCTGGACCTCTGAGCGTCGCCAGAAGCGACTGGACTGGTTGGTCAACAACGATCGCTTCTTGATTTTGCCGTGGGTCCAGGTGCGCGGGCTTGCGTCCCTGGTTTTAGGCCAATGTCTGCGGCGTCTCCGGGCGGACTGGCATCAAGTTTATCATCACGATCTGGCCTTGGCCGAAAGCTCCATCGAACAGGGCCGCTTCACGGGCCGCTGTTACGCCGCGGCCAACTGGCAGTGCGTCGGCCAAACTCGCGGACGGGGGCGCAACGATCGCTTCTTTGAAGCCGCGCGGCCCGTCAAATCCGTTTGGCCTTATCCCTTGCGGACGGATTTCCGCGAGATTCTTTGCGCTCCAGCATGAGCCTGCGCCGCTGGATTCAACGTTGGCGTCGACTGCGGGAGTATTGCCGCCAACTCGAAAAGGAAAACGCTCAACTCAAGCAACGCTCTGCCTGGCTGGAGGCTCGTCTGGGTGAATCGGAAGCCAGGAACCGCCGCCTGTCCGAGAGCCTGGCTGCTGCCAAGAAGGACTCCCGCACCTCCTCCAAACCGCCCTCCAGCGACCTCGTCAAAGCCTCCGGTAAAGAGCTCGGAAAGAAAGAGAAAGCCAAGCGCCGACGCGGCGGCCAGAAGGGCCACCCCAAGCACGAGCATGTCCCCTTTGCGCCCGAGCAAGTGGACCAGCGCACGGAGCACCGCCTGCACGCCTGCCCCGTCGATCCCTCCCATCGCATCCGCCCGGCCGAGCATCGAAAGCGAACCGTGCAACAGGTCGAACTGGCCCCCAAGCCGATCTGGATTACCGAAGATATCGCCTATGGGATTTGGTGCCACGACTGCCATTGTTATCATGACGCGCCCTTCCCCTCGGCGCTCACGCGGGCGGGGCTTTTCGGCCCGCGCTTGACCGCGTTGGTCTGCTACACCAAAGCCCGGCTGCACGGCTCCTACAGTGGTGTGGAGCGTCTCGATATGTTAGGAGGATTGTATCTTGATGTTTCCGGCGAACTGGGAGGTCGACTGCCGCTTAGCGGTGCCTCACGGAGAGGTTTTCTGAGGCATGAGAGGGCTCTGAAACATGGTCTTCCACTGCTCTCACGGAGCTCGGCGACCTTTCGCTGAAACAGAATGGGCTGTTTCCCGTTTCCGCAGGGTCCTGAAGGAGAAGTTGACCGGTAACCCGGCAGCGGAAATGCCCAACAATTGCCAATAAAACCGCCATTCCGGCTCCGATTGTGGCGTTTTCCGACCATCTCGCTCGATCACGATCGTTCCGCTCATGGGAGCAGTCGCCCAGTGCCATCGTGGTGTACCCGTCCAAGGATCGTCTTGGATTGTGCCTCGTTAGGGCTGGCCACGAAGGCCATGCCGATCCAAAGTTCGCCCAATTACCACCTTATCGAGTTACGCTCTTTCCGGAGGAATTCGATCTCCCTCCGGGCCGAATGTGAGATTTCCCGGCTCCGTTTTCAGGTAACAGAGTGACCGTGCACAGGAGGATCGCCGCGCTTGGACTTGGTGCCTCGGCCCTCGGAGCGGCCGACGCAGGTCCAGTTGGCGGCCCGGTAACAGGCCCCCTCGAATCGTTCGGTGTCGACGAAACTCTCCAACAGGTCGATCGGATGGCCATAGAGAGCTTGCCAATCCTGGCTCAGCCGACGGGCCACCTGGGCCAACAGATGGCTGGCTAAATGAGGCACGCTCACCCAGCGCACCAGCAGGTAGCGGCTGTTGTGGGCGATGCGGTGCAGGTTGTGGCCGTAGGCCTCTTTGGGGGCGCCGAGAAACCGATCCCGCAGATGCAGTTGGCGCGGAGCCGACCCCCACCCCAGAGAGGCCACCGGACGGGGACCTGCCCAGACCAGATACTTGAGATGCGCGCCCACGGGGCGGCGGTAGCCCAGGTAGTGATAGTGACTCAGCAGATGCGCAAAGAGCGGTTCGATGAGATGGTGCCAGTCACGATTGTTGCGAGCCAATCGTGACGCTTCCAGGGCGAAGACGCCTCCCACTTCGCCATTGCACACCGCTGCCAACAGGCGAGCAAATCCAGGTCTCGCACAGCTTCCCGTCCCCGATATCCCCAAGTCGTCATCGATTACCACGACCGACTTAAAACCGAGCGAGCGTGCCCGCTCTTCCAGCGCCTACTGGCGACGGCTGCTTTCCACGTTATTTCGGACCTGCTGAAGCGTCGATTGCCGGATGTAGACGTAGGCAGCACGTTCGAGATGCTGGCTGGTGATCCTATCATTCACGGCTGCCTCCGTGATTGGGATTGCTCCGCACGACGACCGTCTCCAGCAGTTCGCGAAACAACTGCACGCACTTGGTTCGTTCTGCGTTTGGGATTCGTTGGCAGTGCACTGCCGATTCCAACGGCAGAACCGGTTGCGATTGCTGTGGCGGCGGATTTTGCCTGGCCTTGCGAACCGGGTTGGTTGTCATCGTTCGCAGTACGCCGATCCGCTTTGAACGAATCAAGCAGCTGCGCGAGACGAAGAAGAGCATCCCCGTCAATTGTTGGCTTCTCCGCGGTCCTAACCGAAGAGCAGACCACCTCATCAAACATCCAACCTGGAACGCCCCTGGTTGTTCGGTCAGCGAGCATTACGTAAATGGTAACTACTCAGGTCAAGACGGGGATTGAGGCGATCGGGGTCGCCTGAAAATTGTTTGATTTTGTACGGGACTCACCGAAAGCCGCTTGCTAATCTGGCGACATGCTGGAGAGCAAAGTGGTCCAGGGCCGCCGGATCGGGAGCCTCGAACTCGCAGAGATTCGAGCCCTGATTGACAAGAATCCTCTCTGGAGTCGGCACCGGCTTTCTCTGGCTCTAGCGGGGCAATGGCAGTGGTATGCCGCCTCGGGCCAACTCAAAGACATGGCCGCCCGCTCCCTGTTGCTCAAGCTGCACGAGCAAGGGCTCATCACTCTGCCGCCTCGGCGACGCGAACCGGCCGCCCGCCGACCGGTGCCGTGGCCTGAGCTCTTTGACTCGCGTTCTGGCGAACCGATCGCCGCGAGCTTGTCCTCGCTTCTTCCGCTGGAGATTCAGGTGGTTGGACGCCGGGAGTCTGGCTATCGACTGTTGGAGCGGTATCTCAACCAGCACCATTACCTGGGCTACCGAGGTCCCGTCGGTGAGAGCCTGGCTTATTTGGTGAGAAGCGGCGCGGGGGCTGATCTTGGGTGCGTGATCTTTGGGGCCGCCGCCTGGCAGTGCGCTCCACGCGACCAGTGGATTGGCTGGTCCTCCGAGCAACGGGCGCAGGGCTTGAAGGCCATAGCTAACAACAGTCGCTTTCTGGTCCTGCCCGGGGTACGGAGTTCTGGCTTGGCCAACCACATCCTCTCGCAGGTGAGCCAGCGGATTGCTGCCGATTGGCAACGCCGCTACGGCCATCCCATCGACTTGCTGGAGACTTTCGTGGAACGAGACCGCTTTGCGGGCACGTGCTATCAAGCCGCCAACTGGATCCGCGTCGGCCATACCACCGGCCGGACTCGCCAGAGTCAACGTCAGCGCGACAACGAGGTTCACGCTCCGGTGAAGGACGTTTATCTCTATCCCTTGAGTTCCGATGCCCGTGGGCGCCTCTGCGGATAAAAGCCTGGCGGAGCTGCAAAGCTGGGGGCAGACCGACCCCTCCGGGTTGGCGGGGTATGCTTTCCAGCTCCAGGCCGAAGTCCGGCGATGGCACGAGGCCGCCGCGCAGAATAGCTCCAACACTTCGCGCCCCCCTTCCACCGATCGCGAGAAGTCCAGGCCCCAAAGTCTGCGCGGCCGGTCCGGACGCAAAAGCGGCGGCCAGCCCGGACACCCTGGCAAAACCCTGGAACAAAAAGCTCAGCCGGACCAAACCATCCCCCATCCCCTGGAGCAATGCTCGTGCGGAGCGGACCTGTCCCGTCAGCCGGTCAAGGATGTGGAGCGGCGCCAAGTCTTCGAGCTCCCGCCCATGCAACTGCGGTGCCTCGAGCATCAAGCCGAGGTCAAGGAGTGCCCTTGCTGCCAAAAAACCGTCACCGCTGCCTTTCCTCCGGGAGTCACCGCGCCGGTCCAATACGGCGAGAGCGTGCGTGCCCTGACCGCCTATTTCTATGATGCTCAAGCCGGAGCCAGCCGACGCGTCAGCCAGATCTTCGCGGATCTCTTCGGCTATCACCTCAGCGAGGCGACCAGTCAAGCCGCCCGGGAGGAACTCTGTGAACAGCTGGAACCTTTCGAAGAGCGCCTGAGCGAAGTTCTTCCCCAGGAGCCGGTCCTCCACGCGGACGAAACTTCGCTTGCCGTGGACAAGAGCAAGCACTGGGTGCACGTCTTGTGCACCCCCTTGTTCACCCTGTTGACGCTGCAACTGGGCCGCGGCCAAGACTCGATCTTGGGCTCAGGCATTCTCGCCCGGTTCACCGGCTGGCTCATACACGACTTTTTGGCCGCCTACATGAGCTTGGAGGATTGCGCGCACACTTTCTGTAAAAGCCACCTGATGCGGGAATTGGTCTTCATCTTCGAGGTGCACCACCAGCCATGGGCTCAGGAGCTTTACGAGCTGTTTCTGGAGATGCTCCGGGCGGTCAAGGAACGCAAAGCGCGGGACGCCCCTTTCACCGAGCCCGAACTCGATGAGTGGCACGAGCGCTATTGGGAAATCCTGGACAAGGGCCGCCGGAAGAATCCGCTCACCGCCGCCCAATCCTCGGGTCAAGAGCGCAAACAAACCAAAGAGCAGAATCTGCTCGACCGGTTGGAAGGCTATGACCACTGCATTCTAGCCTTCCTGGCCAATTTCGACATCCCCTTCACCAATAACGAAGCGGAGCGCGCCTTCCGCTTCCTCAAGACCCGAATGAAAATCTCCGGCTGCTTTCGCACGCTAGCCGGAGCACGCCGCCATATCCGGATCTACAGCTACATTTCAACCGTCCGCAAGAACGGCCTCAATGTGCTCGACTGCCTCCGCAGCGCCCTCCAAGGCCGCCCTTTCCTCCCCAATCTGCCCAAAACAACCTGAGTAGTTATCGCCAGCATGCTGGGCTATTCGACCAAACCGGAGGAGGCTCGCAGGGTAGCACGCGACTTCTTTGACCGGGGCTTCTCTCGACAGAAATGGTTCTTCTTCAACGGCCCGGTCGATGGCGCCGAGGGTCTCAAACAGAATATTGCGTTGGCGGAGGCCTTGCGGGAAGAGCTCGGTCCGAATGCCCAGTTGATGTTCGACGGGATCCAGTACGTATGGAAGTCGGCAGACGTGGCCTACGCGATCGCCCTGGCGAAAGGACTTGTGCCCATCGAGCCGCACTGGCTGGAGGAACCGCTGCGGCCCGATGACCTCGAAGGCTACATACGACTTAAAGGTGAGACGGGGATCACGCTGGCTGCTGGGGAGCATTGGTACACGCAATGGAACGTCCGGCCGTTTCTCGAGCGCAAGACCGTCAGCTTCGTCCAGTCCGACCCCGAGTGGTGTGGAGGCATTACGGAATGGCTGAACATTTGCAGTTTGGTCAAGGGATATCCCGGCGTCCAGGTAATCCCTCACGGCCATCACGTCCTGGCTGCTTCAAATTGCGTGGCTTCCCAGAGCGAGACCCTCTGTCCCCTGCTCGAATTCCTGTTCCAGAGCCGCGCCGAATTTCAACATTGCCAGACGCGTCCGTTGATGGCTGAAGGGGGCTACTTTGCCATGGCCGAGGAGCCCGGCCTGGGCCCGACGCTGGACTTCGCGCGGCTGGAACTCGAACCCGCGAGCGGATAGTCAGCCGATTGATGCATGCGGGCACATGCTGGCGGGAGCCTCTACGTGCCAGGGGCTATTGTGGCGGGTATCCTCTGTAACAGCTGTTTCGGCTCTGCCAGCAGCGCCTGGCGGCCTGGGCGCCAGCTCCGACATAGTCCAATGCCATAGAGCCCAAGAGGCGGTTCAAGCCATGCAAGGACGTGGCCTGGCGAAGCGTCCTCAAAAACCTCTGAAAATCGCAAGAATTTCGCTGCGATCTGCCACCGAACCCACCATGCATGCTTGGGTTTCTGGAAAACTGAGGATTTGCGCCCAAGCGTAGAGTCGAAACAGCCTGTCGAGCCGAATTTTGACCCAGCTATGAAATATCCGGGCTAGGAGCGCAGGCCATGCTGGGGGACAATCAGCAACTTGAACTCCCCAGTGCTCCCTCCTACGCTGGACCGCATGAACGCACGCCCGATCTCTGTGCTTGGGACTCTCCCCGAAGGGCGTGCTGGCCTGGTCCTGAAACAGCACTCCGGCCGGACTGCCAATTACTCCGCTGCCCCGAAGCTGCCCACGCCACTGCTCCGCCGCATCGCCGAACTGGGTAAGGTCCACTGCTTCACCGCCCCTGGCGACGTGGTCTGGGCTACACACGATCTCCCTGCGGTGAGCGTGAATCGTCCCGGCCATCGCACCATCACCCTCCCACGCCCGGCGACGGGGCCTTGGCGACAACCTCCGCGCTTTCCAGGCCGACTTCGAGGAGCGGGCCACAAGGGTATTCGTGGTGGAATGAACCAGAAATGAAACTTCCACTGTTTTGCCTCACTCATCTGGCGTTCTTGCTCTGGCTGGCCAGCCCGCTGTTTGCCGCCCCCGTGCGGCTCGTCCTCGACACGGACATGTCGGGAGATTGCGACGACGCCGGGGCGTTGGCGCTTCTGCAAGCGCTGACCGATCGCGGGGAGTGCGAATTGCTTGCCACCGTCATCAATCGCAAGGATTTCACCGGCGCATCCGCCGCCGCGACTGACGCCATCAACACTTTCTACGGGCGACCCGATCTTCCCATCGGCACCGACAAGCAAGGCCCCACCGCGTTGCGACGCACCAGCGCTTTCGCCAGAGCGCTGCGCGACGAGTTCCCCAGCGATATCGGCCCCGATGACCGCGCGCCTGACGCGTTGGATGTGTATCGCCGAGTGTTGGCAGCGCAACCGGACGGGAGCGTCGTCATTTGCAGCGTGGGCGCGTTGTCGAATCTTGCCGAACTATGGCGGAATGCCCCGGACCTTGTGCGGAAGAAAGTGCGGTTGCTCGTCGTGATGGGTGGGCAGTATCCCAGGTCTGACAAGCCGGAAACGAACATCGCCACGCATCACGAGGCGGCGCAAGTCGTCACGGCGGAGTGGCCCGGCGAAATCGTCTGGCACGGCTTGGAGGTGGGCAACGTGCTCATCACGGGCGCGGCGTTGAAGCAAGTGCCGCCCAGGAATCCCGTCCGACGGGCATACGAACTCAAGCCCTTCGGCAATCGTCCCGCCATCGAGGGCGGGCAGGCGAGTTGGGATCAAGGCGCGGCGCTGTTCGCTGTGCGCGGCGCGCAACCGGAGTTCTGGGAAGTCGTTCGCGGCGGCCGCGTGCGCGTGGATGACCGTGGCAACACGATCTGGGAAACCGACGCAAACGCCCGGCACGGTTACGTGAAGATCAAGGGCGAGCGGAAGGCCTTGGCGGCGGTCATTGAGGAGTTGATGGTCCAGCCACCGAAACAAGGAGCCGGAACAATGGCGAAAGCTCGCACCTTCCATGTGGACGCGACGCACGGCAATGACGCGCGAGATGGACTCAAGCCGGAAACCGCCTGGCGTTCGCTCGCCAAGGTCAACCACGCCTCGCTTGGTCCCGGGGACCGCGTTCTTTTCCAACGCGGCCAGACTTGGCGCGGGCAACTGGTTCCGCAAAGTGGAGATGCCAGCGGCGTCATCACCTATGCAGCGTTTGGCGAGGGGCCGAAGCCCGTCCTGCTCGGCTCGGTTGCCGCTGATCGGGCGGAGGATTGGCAGTCCGTGAGCCAAAACATCTGGGCCACGGTGCCGCTGCGCTTCGAAACCGTTGGAGTGCAAGCCGACTTGCAGCAAGGAAGTTGGACGCTGCACCAGGAAGGTGGCGCGTCCTGCGCGCTGAAATCCGAGAATCAAAATGGCGCGACTCAACTCCAGTTGACCTGCCGCAACGGGGGGACTCGCGGCAATCATCTGCAATTGTCCGTTCCGGGGTTCGCCGTTCAGGAAGGCGATTACTACCTGCTCACCTTCCGCGCCCAAGCCACGCGCTCCTTCACGCCTGACGCCGTTTCGTTGATGAAGAGCGGGCCACCATGGACGGCTTACGCGACAACCGAGACCACGCTTCCTGCCTTCGGCACGAACTGGGCCGAATACACCATCCGGTTCCACGCACGCCACAGCGCCACGGATGCCCGGCTCACCGTGTTCCTCGGAAGCACGCTGCCGGCGGACAGCACATTGCTTTTGTGCCCAGGGCAATTGCTGAAGGTGCGGAGCAATCAGGCCATCCCGCTCTCCGCGGATATAGGTAACATCATCTTCGATCACGGCCAGACCACCGGGGTAAAGAAGTGGAGCGAAGCCGACCTGTGCAAGGACGGCGACTACTTCTACGACGCGCGTGCGTGGCAGGTGAAGCTCCGCTCGGAGGGAAATCCTGCCGCGCGCCACCAGAGCATCGAACTCGCGCTCAACCGGCACATCATCAATCAGGGTGGCTGCGGCTACGTGGCATACGAGGACTTGGATTTGCGCTACGGCGCGGCCCACGGCGTCGGCGGCGGGAGCACGCATCACATCACTGTGCGGGGCTGCGATGTTTCCTGGATTGGTGGCGGACACCAGTTCACCCGGCCGGATGGCAAGCCTGTTCGCTTTGGCAACGGCATCGAGTTTTGGTCTGGCGCGTACGACTGTCTGGTCGAGGACTGCCGCATCTGGGAGATTTACGATGCGGCGCTGACCAACCAAGGCGACGGCACTAACGTGCAGGAAAACATCGCCTACCGGCGCAACGTCATCTGGAATAGCGAATACTCCTTTGAGTATTGGAATCGCGGTCCTGCCAGCCGGACGCGGAACATCGTGTTTGAACACAACACCTGTGTGGACGCCGGCCTCGGCTGGGGACACGACCAACGCCCAGATCCCAACGGGCGCCATCTGATGTTCTACAGCAACACGGCCGCCACCACGGACGTCGTGATTCGCGGCAACATCTTCTGCAACGCCACGGACAGCCTGCTGCGCTTGGACGGGCGCGATTGGACTGAGGCACTCATGATGGATGGGAATTGTTGGTTCCAGCCGCGCGGCCCGGTGTGGCGCTGGGGGCAGCAGACCATCGCTGCGGAAGAATTCGCCGCTTTAGCACACGCGCGTGGCTTTGATCGCCACTCCCTCCTGGCTGATCCGAAATTCGTGGGCGCGGCCCGCCACGACTACCGATTAGCTCCGGATAGTCCCGCTCGGATGCTGCCTAACCAAGGCAAGGCTGTGGGGGCATTGTCGGATTGAACGAGGCCCTCGGGAAGCCTGAGTCACTGAATCAGCACCGGCTCCTGCGCGGGCAAGTCCAATTCCACCGCCTCGCCGAGGAGCTTGCTCTTGGAGGGCAGGTCTTCTCCTGTGGCCGCGTTAGTAATCTTCAGCGGTTTGTTTCGCAGCCCTGGTGGCAGGCTGACGCTTGCGCGCCGCGCTGTCTGGCCATACACCGCGGGTCCGCTGCCCTTGCGCACGACGGCCAGTTCATTTTAAACCACCGGCACGCCGTCCACCGCCGCGCGCCACTGGCCGGTCCTTTCGTTCGTTGTCCCAATCGCCTGTGCGAATCGCCTCCGCCAGACCATTCCCCACCACCGCTCCGCACAGGTCCCATCTCGAACCAGCGTACCCGCCTGCACCAGCACAAACACAAAGCGCGAAAGACCAGGTTGCGCGAGGAACTGCTTTCGTGGGCAAGTCATGGTTGTTTCAACTAGGCTGAGCGATCATCGGGCGCCGGTTGCGTCGCTTTCCGGCTTCTGCAGCGACAGCGTGCCGGCCTGGTCGAGCCGCCAACTCTCCGCCCGCGTCCCCTCCCAACAATGCCATTCGCCGAACTCGCTGCAGAATGCGCTCATATTGAAGGGGACTGTCAGCCCAGGTGCCGGCTTCAGCCCCACCGCCGCAAAAGGAATCGCCCATTCGCCGCGCCAGCCTTTGCCGAACAACGCGGCGCCGGGGCCGGGGATGGCTTGGGCGGCAAATCGCGCCGCTTTACCCAGCCGTTCTGCGGCATCCGCAGGCGCGCCGGCGTCCGTGGCACTCTGGAGTGCCCCGCATGGGTAACCGCGTACCACGAAGGTGACCGGCTTGCCATCGGGCGCCTTGCCCGCGATGCAGATTTCCACGCCATCATCTTTGCCCCAGGTGGAATTCGTCGTCACCTTGGCGGGACCGAATATGGTCACGTTGGCCGCGACATAAAGACAGGTGTCATCGTAGGCGAACTTGGCGAGCACCGGCGCTCCGCCCACGGTGAATCGGGACGACTCGCGGTCCAGCGTCTGGAGTTTCCCCGGCCACTCGGCAGTCTTGATGTCGCCGTCAATCGCTGGCGCCGCCGACACGCGCACGGCCACGGCGGGCGAGGTCTTGCGTGCCGGCGCTGGTTCAGCCGGCATGACGTCGCTGATCGTGTAACGCTGCGGCACGCCTTCCTTCCCGGCCCCGTCGCGATAGATTACATTGTCCTTCCAAGTACGGATGCCGTTCGCCTGGCGCACGGTGAGCTTGCCAGGGACAAACAGCGTGTTGCCCTCGAAGGTGCAGCCCACGGAGCTTTGGAACGAAACGGTCATGTCGCCGTCGGCGATAAAGACATTGTCACGCACGGTGGTGTTGCGGGTGATGTGGTTGTGAGTGGGCATCGGGACGCCCTCGGCCACGTTGCGTTCGACGATGCAATCCCGCGCGCCTTCGTCGAGGTAATAGGCGGACGCACCGAAGCCCTTCCCGACTTCCACCACGTCGCGCACCACGTTGCCACGGATGATGCAGGCGTTCATGTTCCCGTAGATCGCCGCGCCGTCGTGCAATTCGCGCATCACGCGATAAATCAGGTTCTCCTCGATCAGGTTCTCTTTGCCGCCGCCGATGATGCCGGAGTAGGGAGCGTCGTGGATTTCGTTACGGTAGATATGGAGTTTGTTGCCGCCCAGCATCGTCGCGGCGGCGCTGGGATAATAGACGCCGAGGTGGTGGATGTGGTTGCTGGCGATGAGCGTGTCGTTGCCGTTGATCCGGGCGCCGCACGCGCCTACATCATGGATGCGGCAGTCGGTGATGCGGTTGTTGGTTAGATCGTCGGCGCGGAGGCCGACACCGCCCACATTGCAAATCTCAAGATTTTCCAAGGCGCACTCCCGCGCGAAACCCACATGGACGGCACCGTCGAAGGCGCCCGCGCCAAAGCTGGCGGGTTTGAGCGGCGCGGTGGTGGCCTGCACGCTCAGGCCGCGGAGGGTGATGCGCTGAACCGGCTTGTCGCGCTTGCCAGCCAGGCTGATGACTCGTTCCGTGGTGGGTACGATGATCTTGATCTTCGCCATGTCCTCGCCGGCCCGCGGCCAATAGACGAGGCGTCCGGCGGTGCGGTCGAGATACCACTGGCCCGGGCGCGTCATCCCCTCGCGCGTATTGTAGATGACGTATTTCCTCCGATTCACGGCACCGGGCGGCCAGGCCGGCTCCGACGACAGGATCAGCGCGTGCCGTTGCGTGTCGTTGGTGGTAACGCCCACCAACGATTCCGCCCACATGTGGTACAGGCGCACCTCGGCATTCCTCACGTCAAGCGTCGCGGGAATATCCTTGGGGTCGTAGGGCATGGTGGTGAGTTCCTCGTGGGTAGGTTTGCGCTCCCAGTGCCCGGCGACGGCGGGCAACAACGGCAGGCTCCATGTGCCGAGGTTATCAAAAGCGTTGGTGGCCGGGTAACACGCGCGTTCGGCCAGTCGCCCGTCCACGACGAGGGCGCGGAAATCCCATGTTCCTTCCTTCACGCCCGGCAACTCCGCGGCCCAGAGAGTTGCTCCGTCGCGCGTCCAGTTCGTCACTCGCCGGCCCCCGTAGAGCGTGGCCTCTTTCCCGGTCGCAGCCTCGATGGTGAGCCCGTTGTCGCGGGCGTCCAGTTCGACGGGCCGCTCCAGGAAGTACTCGCCCGGCATCACGACGATCCGATGCGGACCGGCTCCGGCTTTCCTCGCCGCGTCGCGGGCGGCTTCCAGCGTGGCCAACGGCCTCTGGGTTGTGCCGGGATTGGTGTTGTCGCCCCCAGGAGCAACGTGGAATAAGGCGGCAGCCGCTGTTCCGGCCGTAGCCATCACGACGCTCGCCATAAGGCCTGGAGAGCAGTGGAAGAGAAAACGCTTCATGGAGTTTTCAAAGATTTCGCGCAACCGGTCTAACGGGCCGGCAGCGTGCGGCGATATTCGTCTTTCTGAAGTCCGATCTTCTCAAAGGGAATCGGTTCGAAGGACGGCACTTCATTCTGAAGCCAGGCACGCCAGCGTAATGAGGAGCCACGCTCCAGCACGTCTTCACGCGGCAGATCAACCGGTTTCTCCTTGGTGCTTGAGAGGTTGGTAAAACCTCTGTCTGGGACGCCTTTTTCCATGCGGTTGGTTGTGCCGGTTGTGTTCACAGCCACGTTCTCGGCGATCTCGAACTTCCCAAGCAACTTCTTCACGTTGCCATCGAAATCGCAGACCTGTTTCGTGCAGTCCACAAAGACGTTCCGGCGGACGGTATTGCCCAACGGCTGGCGTGGCTCCTCTTGCATGATCGCCGCCAGACGAGGATACTTCGTGCTCCACGGCGGTTGGGTGTAGTTAAGGCGCTTGGCCTTGTCCTCCAGACACCAACTGGGCTCCGTCGGATCGTTCCACTGTTTCCACGTCATGCCGCGCGAATCAATGTGCAGGCCGATGGGGCAGGCGATCACCAGATTGTTCAAGATTGGATTGTCGCGCCCGCCGCCGATCATGATGGCCCTGCCCGCACGAAGGAACACGTTCCCCTCGATGGTATCGCCGCAATCACAATCATCAAAATACATGCCCATGGTATTGACGTGCTCGCCGTCTCCGCCACCGAGGTCGTGAATATAATTATGCCGCAGGACATTGCCTTGGCTGGTCCAATCCCGTCCGGTATAGAAGGCGCCGGCATCGCCGGTTTCCATCACCACCCGATAGACTTCGTTCAACTCGATGAGATGTTCGTTGCCGCTGTAGAGAACCGCGTTATGCGGCGCGTCGTGGATGCAGTTTTGGCGGAGGATCTGTCCGCACCCGTTGACCCCAATCCCCGGCGCGTAGGTGCGCTGGAAAAGGCCGTAGTGGTGGACATAATTGTTCTCGGC
The DNA here is from genome assembly GCA_964578605.1 of uncultured Verrucomicrobiota bacterium. GTDB lineage: Bacteria > Verrucomicrobiota > Verrucomicrobiia > Limisphaerales > SIBE01 > JAXMHN01. The sequence continues at coordinate 20,783 of CAZODO010000100.1, forward strand.
GAGATTCCGGCCTGGGGTCAGCGTCTGGCGATCGCCTCCATTGAGCGAAATGCCACTCCTCCCCAGATTGAATAAATCGCAGGAGCGCACGGCGTTCGCCGAGCCATGGAGCGAAATGCCCGCACCGGCCAGATTGGCCACCACACAACCGGCGATCTCCAAATGTTCGGTGTTTTGGGCGACAATGCCGTCGCCATGGCCATACTCAAAGGCCAACCCCAGAAACTGCACGTGCTTGACCCCGTTTGCCCTGACCAGCGGCTTGGCCAAGGTTGCGAGAACGATTTCCGCCGAGCTCAGGTCCGCCTCGGGGTAGAAGTAAAGAAGCTTGCGCGAGCGATCCAAATACCACTCTCCCGGTGCATCCAACTCCTCCAGCGTGTTCATGGCGAAGAATCGGCGCTGCGCTGCGCCCCAAGTGCCTCCGTTGATGCCGTAAACGTGTGGCGCCGCGAGCGCAATGACTTTCTTGTCCTTGTCATAGCTAGAGCCTGTCCCAAAAGGGCGAGAATTCGAAACCGGATCGAGCGAGAGGT
>CAZODO010000101.1:0-21179 GCA_964578605.1 uncultured Verrucomicrobiota bacterium
CATTCCCATCGGTCAGGGCATCAGCAGCTTATCGCTCTCAAGAATCAGCCATAATTTTGGCATTGCAGTTTTCTTTCGCTGCCCACGAACATGGCCAGCGTGACCGATCGGTATCGATGTTGGGCGGAGGTCGACCTCAATGCGTTGTGCGACAACCTCACACAGATCCGGGACCTCGCGGGCCCGGATCGGAAAGTCCTGGCCGTCGTCAAAGCGGACGCGTATGGCCACGGCCTCCGCCAGATCGCCGCGGTCCTGATGCAGAGTGGCACGGATCTTTTTGGCGTCGCCAGCCTCACCGAAGCGCGCGCCATCCGGGCCGTGGGCAAAGGCTGGCCCATTCTCATGCTCGGGGCCTGCCTCCCTTTCGAAGTCGACTTGGCGGTGCGCGACGGGGTCATGCCCACCCTGTCGAGCGTTGAGGAAGCGCAAGCCTTTTCCGCCTCCGCGGTTCAACAGAAGAAGCCCTGTCTTGTGCATCTGAAAGTGGATACCGGCATGGGTCGGCTGGGCGCCTCCCCCACGAAGACCCTCGCGCTCTTTGACGAGGTTTCGCGCCTGCCGGGCCTGACGATCAAGGGCCTCTATATGCATTACTCCTCGGCCGAGGACGATCCCGAGTTCACGGCCGCCCAACGCCGCGTCTTTGCCGGGATCCTCGACAAGCTTGCCTCCCGAGAGGTTCATTTCGAATGGCTTCACGCCAGCAGCAGTGGCGGCCTCCTCCTCGAACCCCAGGAACCCTGCAACACCGTCCGCGCCGGTCTGCTCGTTTATGGCATCGTGCCGGATGGCAAGCGACTCGCCGCGTCCTCCATCCGCTCCCGTTTTCACCCGGCTCTGAGCTGGAAGTGCCGCGTGAGCCTGGTCCGCGAAGTGCCGGCGGGAACTCCGATCAGTTACGGCCATACCTTTGTCACCCGCAAGCGGACGCGCCTGGCCGTTCTCACCGCTGGCTATGGGGACGGTTATTTCCGGTCCGGAAGCAACCGGGCCCGGGTGCTGATCGGTGGGTGCCGGTGCCCGGTTTTGGGCCGCGTGACCATGGATCAAACGGTGGTCGACATCTCTGACGTTCCCAGGGTGCAACCGGCCGACGAAGCCGTTCTTATTGGAGAACAGGGCGCCGATCGCATCACTGCCAACGAACTGGCGGCCTGGTGCGGAACGATTCCCTGGGAAGTCCTGACAAATATCACGTATCGCGTGCCGCGCATTTATCGCGGCAGTTGCGCTGCGTGATCCCCTTGAATCCGGACCCGGTGCTCCAGTGAGCTCCGGGATTCACCTTGAAATGCCCGGGAGAAGTTCGACCGCCTATCAAGATTAAAAATTACAAGATAAATGGATATTATATTCTCGGCATATTTTGAAATATGCTAATCCTATGAAAAGCATATAGCAACCATATAGCAACACTGGGTGAAAAGGGGTAAAACTGGCTAGAAATTGGCTAGTCGGCAGCTCACAGGGGTAAGGATGGCACCGCGCATCCAGTCGCGGTACCCCTCCACGAGGGCCCCGCTTTCCACAGCGAGAGAATGAGCCATCCGCGGCTTTCTTCGTGGGAAGCCTGGATTCGAGAGGCGACCTGGGGAATAGTGGCTGGAAATGAATCAACACGCCCTGATGAAGAGGCTTTCCATGATCTCGACGATCTTCTGTGCGAGCGTTTTCACCCTCGGCTTCACCTTGTCGGGTGCGGCGGGTTCCAGTGAGTCTGCGGACTTGAACTGGCCCAACTGGCGCGGCCCGGACGCCAACGGGAGCCTTGGCACCGGCAAATATCCTGCGCGCTGGGACGCCGACCGGGCCTTGTGGAAGGTCGCCTTGCCGGGCAAAGGCTCCTCCACACCCATTGTTTTGAGGGGTCGCATTTACCTTACGGCCCCGTTGGAGGGGCAGGACGCCCTGATGGCATTCGACCTTGCGGGGAAACAACTCTGGCAGACCAGGCTGGGGCCGGAGAGCCGTCCCAAACACCGCACGCTTGGTTCCAGTTGCAACGCTTCACCCGTGATTGACGGGGAGCGGATTTATGTCTATTTCAGGAGCGGACTGCTCGCAGCCCTGGATTTGGATGGTGCGATCCGCTGGACGACCAATCTCGCGGAGCGTTTTGGCCAGGAGCGGCTCTTTTGGGACCAGGGGAGTTCGCCCGTTCTCACGGAAGAGCATCTTATCCTCACTCGGATGCACGGCGGCGATTCCTGGGTGGCCGGCTTTGACAAGACCACCGGCGAACTCCGCTGGCAGGAATCGCGGAATTACCGGGTTCCCTCCGAGAACGACAACGCCTATACGACCCCGGTGCTCTACACGGAGAACGGCCAGCAGGCGTTCCTGGTTTGGGGCGGCGACCACCTGACGGCGCATCGCGCCGCCGATGGCAAGCGTCTTTGGGAATGCGGCGGGTTCAACCCGGACGGGGTCGCCAATTGGCCGGCGATTGCCACGCCTCTGATCGTCAAAGACCTGGCGATTGTTCCCGTGGGCCGCGATGATCGGCGAGGGCAGTCGCGGGTGCATGCCATTCGATTGGGCGGCAGCGGCGACGTGACCGACTCCCACCGCGCCTGGAAACGCGAGGATATCGGGGTGTTCGTGTCAACTCCGGCCGAGTTTGAAGGGCGTGTGTATCTGCTGCGGCATCGCGGCGAACTGGTGTGCCTGGACCCGGCGACCGGCAAAACGATTTGGGCGGACAGTCTCCCGCGCTCCAACTCCAGCTATTACGCGTCGCCGGTGATCGGCAATGGCGTGCTGTACGCCGCCCGCGAGGATGGCGTTGTCTTCGCCGGGCGCGTGGGCGAGAAGTTCGAATTGCTAAGCACCAATCCGATGGGCGAGCGCATCATTGCCTCGCCCGTGCCCGTGGGCGGCCGGTTGCTGCTCCGGGGCGACCGGCACTTGTTCTGCATCGGGCAGGAATGAGGGGCGGGTTGAGCGCCTTTTGATGGCAGCCTTTAACGGGTCGGGATGGCCGTTTGACTGGCCGATGGGTGCGCGCGCATGGCGAGGACTCGCCCCGTTTTCCAGGGATCGGAATCACCCGAAATACCACGGAAAACAGGGCGATTTTCTCCTTGCGGGGGCAGTGCGAAGGGATTTAATACGCGCAGATTCATCGGATAACTCGCCAACCTAAATCAAGATTCAATATGGCCAAAGCACTCAGCAAGTCCCAAATCGCGGCTTCTGTTGCCGAGAAGGCTCAGATCAGCAAAAAGACTGCCTCGGAGATTCTCGATCATCTCGCGGACCTCGCCTATAAGAACGCGAAGAATAGCTTCACCTTGCCGGGCATCGGCAAACTCGTCCTCGTCAATCGCAAAGCGCGCACTGGGCGAAACCCGGCCACGGGCGAAACAATCCAGATTCCTGCGAAGAAAGTGGTCAAGTTCCGCGTCGCCAAGGCCGCCAAAGACGCCATCCTTGCCAAGAAGTAGAAGAGGGGCGTGACATCCGCGCGGCTGAACGGTGCGCGACGGGCCGCACCTGCCAGGGTCATTCCTATTGCCAGAGGTTTCGGAGGGCACTCTTTCACCAGAGTGCCCGTTTTGTTTCTTGCCGTCCGCCCCGGGCTTCCGGCACTTGTTTAGGCCATGAAAATCGCTGTGGTGGGTTGCGGCGCGCTCGGGAGTTTTTACGGCGCCAAGCTATGCGCCGCCGGGCATGACGTGCACTTTCTGCTCCGTTCGGATTACGAGGTCGTCCGCCGTGCCGGGGTGGAGGTCCACAGTGTCGATGGCGATTTCCACGCGCACCCGGTCGCGGCGAGAGATCCCGAAACGATCGGGCCTTGCGAGCTGGTGTTGATCGGGCTGAAGACCACGGCCAACCGTGAATTCCCCACGCTGATTCCGCCGCTCGCCGGGCCGAACACGGCGGTGATCACGTTGCAGAACGGGCTCGGCAACGAGGAAGAGCTTGCCAGGCTGCTCGGTCCTGAGCGCATCCTTGGCGGACGCTGCTTTCTTTGCTCGAATCGCGTGGCGCCCGGCGTGATCCACCATACCGCCCATGGCGATATCTTGCTGGGCGAGTTTCGGGGCCCGCCGCAAACGCGGACCCGGCAGTTTGCGGAGATGTTCCAGAAGGCGGGCATCCGGTGCCAGGTGACCGATCACCTGGAAAGAACACATTGGGAGAAGCTGCTCTGGAATATTCCATTCAACGGGCTTGGGGTGGCTGGTTGCGCCGGATACGAGGCAGTCCTGTCCGGGCGCGTGCCCCCTTCCGCCCCGCTGGGACCGTGCCTGCCGACTGATCGGCTGCTTGCCGATTCCCGGTGGGCCAGCCTCGTCCGCGCGCTCATGCTCGAGGTCCTTGCCGCGGCGAAAGGACAGGGCTTCACGATTCCCGAAAGCGCCGTCGAGGATCGCATTGATCGCACCCGCCGAATGGGTGCCTACAAAGCCTCGACCCTGATTGATTTCGAGTGCGGCCGGGCCTTGGAACTGGAGAGCATGTTCCTGGAGCCGTTGCGGCGGGCGCGGGCGGCGGGCGTCTCGACCCCGCGCCTGCAGGCCCTTTGCCAGGTGCTGGCAGAGCTGGATCCGGCGCGAAAGCGGGCCTGACCTGATTTGAGCTTGTCCCCAAAGTCGGGAATTGCGACCTTTGCCGGACGTTGACCCGTGAGCGAACCCGGGACCAATCTGTTTATGATGATGAAGTCGTTGCTATTGATTTTGACCCTGTGCACCATGGCGAGCGCCTCTGCCGCCGGAGCCACGATCACCGTCACCACCAAAGACAACGGCACCCCGGGGGCGGGCCAGACCTCACTCCTCCAGGCGCTCACGAACGTCCGGGACGGCGACGAGATCCGGTTTAACATTCCGGGAACAGGCCCGCATTATATCGAAACGCCCGCAGAAGGTTACCCGCTGGTCACCGCGAACAACGTGACGATCAACGGCTACAGCCAGCCGGGTTCGGCCCCCAACAGCAACCCGATCCTCGCCACGAACAACGCGCGCATTCAGATCGTGCTCGACTCCCGAAACGGCGGACATGCGCCCATGCAATTCCCCCTGGACGCTCCCAATGACGACCCGGGATACCTCGGCTCCGAGAGCGCCATCCTCGGGGTGGTCGAGGCGCAAGGATTGCGCGTCCAGGGCCTCTCCTTCCTCGGTGTCCCGGCGGTGGGATCGGACCAAAGCTGGGCGCTGGGGTTCATCGCGTTCGCGCGCGGTGCGTCCGGGCACATTAGCGGCTGCTGGCTTGGCGTGGACCCGGACCGGCGGACGGTCGCAGGTGCCGCCAATGGCATCACGGGCATCCGCTACCGGGGCCGGGATGCCACCTTGGCCGTAACGAACACGGTTTTGGTGAATCACCTCGTGATCGGCGTTGCCCCGAAAGCAACGAATGCCGTCCAGCAATTCAACGTCATCGCCGGAATGCCCGTCCGCCCGATCCATGTGGAAGGCGACGGCACGCGGATCTCGGGCAACTTCATCATGGTGCTGCCGGACGGTTTGAAAGATGTCAATGTGGCGATGGACGACTCACTGGCGGGCCGGTTCCAGGGCGCGGTGGCCATCGGCCGTGGTGGCAACAACACGCTGATCGGGGTCGATGGCGACGGGGTCAATGACGAGAACGAGTGGAATTTGATCGGCGGAATGCTGCCGTTCGATTTGGAGGGCTATGAACACTTGATCGAGTTCTATGGCCAGAACCCAGGAACAAACGTCGTCATCGCCGGCAACTACATCGGCGTGGGCATCGATGGCCAAACCCGTTTCACCAATGGTGTGCCGGTGCTCAACGCATCCGGCGCTTCTTCTGAATACCGGATCGGATCCAACTTCGATGGCGTGAGTGATGGGTTGGAAGGCAACGTTATTGCCAACAACTACCCGCCCTCGCTGTTCCCGGCGTCAGAATTCCACGAGCAAGCGGAGTCGTTGAGCTTTTTTAGCCAGTTGAACGCGGGAGCGACGGTTTCGTTGCGGGGGAATTCGCTTGTGAACAACTTCCCGTTCCCGGTAAGCCCGCTTCGAGATGGGGGCTTCTTTCTCGCAGGGTACTACGCGAAGGCGTTGTTGAACCCGGGGGAGTCCATGCCGACTCTGGCTACCCATAGCACCCGAACCCGGCTCATGGGCACGGTGCCCCTGCCGGATCCCAGTCGCTATACAGAAGTCATCGTGGACGTTTACGCCGCCGATCCCGTCGGGATGACGAATGGAATGGCTGCCGGGATCGCCGAGCTGCCGCAAGGCTTTGTCCAAGGGGCGCGATACCTGGGCTCCTTTGTCGAAGGCTCAGCGGTCGACTTGAACAAGGAGGTTGGGGCGTTCGAATTCGCGATCAACAGCCTGAACGTCGCGGCGGGAACACCGCTCACTGTCACGGCCAATTACATGGCGGGGGAAGGCGGCGGCGGAGCAGCGGGCAGCTTTACCTCCTTCCAGATCAGCAATGGATCCGTGACGTTGCAGTGGGATTCGGGAATCCTGGAATCGGCGTCCGCCGTGACAGGCCCCTGGACGCAGGAGAGCACTGCGGGGAACAGCTTTTCGACTGCCCCGTCGGATGCAATGAGGTTCTTCCGGTTGGTCGAAGGTGGGGCCACGGCTCCCGACGCTCCCGGCGCACCGTTGACCAGCCCCTTCTCCAACGTCGTTGCCGTTCCCTAGCACCCCGAAAACGTATTCATGAACACGCGAGTTCGATTTGCGCCAAGCCCGACCGGCTTCCTGCACATTGGGGGAGCGCGCACGGCCCTGTTCAACTGGTTGTACGCCCGGCATACAGGCGGGACCTTTATTTTACGGATCGAAGATACCGACGCCGCACGAAACACCCAGGAAGCTGTCGAAGTCATCTTGAGCGGCTTGCGCTGGCTTGGCCTGGAGTGGGACGAGGGACCGATCACAGGCGACGCCACGGGCCCCAGCAAAGGAACGCACGGTCCCTATTTCCAGAGCCAGCGGCGCGCGAATTACCAGCGCCGTGTGGAAGAGCTTCTTTCGCGAGGGTTCGCTTACGAGCACGAAGGCGCGGTGAAGTTCAAGATGACGCGTGAGCCGATTACGATCCCTGACCTCGTCGTAGGCAACGTCACACGCGAGCCCACCGACCGCGAAGCGATCGACCCGGACTTCATCATCGTTCGTTCGGATGGCCAGCCGGTATTCCATCTCGTCAACGTGGTGGACGATCTGGAGATGGAAATCACCCACGTCATCCGGGGCGAAGATCATCTTAGCAATACCCCCAAACACATTGCGCTCTTCCGGGCGCTCGGGGCCGAACCTCCAAAATACGCCCATATTCCGCTCATCCTGAACGCCGATGGCACGAAGATGAGCAAACGCGACCAAGGCGCGTCGCTGGCGAGTTACATCGAGGCTGGCTATGCGCCCGAGGCCGTGCTGAATTACCTTTGCCTGCTGGGCTGGTCGCCCAGAGGCGCGGAGGAGAAGTTGTCCGCGCAGCAGGTGATCGAGGTGTTCGACCTTCCTCAAATCCTGCGGCACAATGCCCGGTTCGATTTCACGAAGCTTCAATGGCTGAATGGCGAATACATCCGGGAGATGGCGGCGGACCGGTATTACGAACTGGCCGTTCATGCTTTGGCCCGGGAAGGAATCGACACGAATCGCTATCCCGTGGGCTACGTCAAAGCCGCCCTCGACACCTGCAAGGAAAAGGTGAAGCTCTTCACGGGGCTTAAGGATTTCGCGGACTTCTACTTTGTGGACGAGATCAAGGCGTATGATCCCGAGGCCGCGAAGAAAGACTTCACGTCTGCAAACAAGCCTCGTCTTGTGAAGTTGCGCGTGGCTCTTTCGGAGTTGGAGAGCTTCGAACCGGCCGATGTGGAACGAACGCTCAAGAGCGTTGCTGCCGAGCTTGGCGTCAAGGTGGGGGGTCTAGTGCATCCGACACGCCTGGCGTGCACAGGCAAGCCGATTGGTCCCAGCCTTTACCACCTGATGGCTGTGCTGGGCAAAGAAGGCGTCCTTCGGCGCCTGGATCGCGCTCTTGCCATGATCCCGGGATAGATCGCCGGCGCGTGGCGCGGGAATCCTGTGGAGCCTCGCCGCAAGAGCATTGACGCCACGAGTTCCTTCCGGCAACACTGCCGGGAGAGGCCAGGGCATGACAACGGCCAACAAGATCACCATTCTGCGCGTCCTCCTGGTGCCGTTCTTCATCATCCAGGTGCTCTATTACGTGGAGCGAGGGGTCGAAGGGTACCGCTTGGCGGCCATCCTGACGTTCGCCGTAGCCGCCATCAGTGATGGCCTGGACGGCTACATCGCCCGCCGATACAACCAGCGCAGCCAACTCGGCGCCATTCTGGATCCGCTAGCGGACAAATTGCTTCTGGTTTCCGGCGTGCTGCTTCTCAGCTTTGATCATGAGCCACGCCTGCCCCAAACGCCGCTCTGGCTGGTGGGGACCATTGTCGGGCGGGACATGTTGCTGTTGATCGGGTTGATCGTCATTTATTACAGCTGCGGCAAGGTGGCGGTGCGCCCGATCCTCATTGGCAAGGCGGCGACCGTGCTGCAAATGACGTGTGTCCTTTGGGGGTTGGCCAAATGGGATTCGGCCTGGCTGCTCTTTTGGAGCGCTGGAGCCGCCCTGTGCACGGGCATTTCTGGGGTGGCCTACGTCTGTGAAGGCCTCCGGCAACTCAGCGCCAGCCCCACGAGCGGTCCGGCTCCGGGACAGGGGGAAGGGCGCGAGCGCCGCGCTTCCCGTTTTGCCGGCCCAGGCTAAGGCCGGCACGCCGGGAACGGCTGCGGTTTGACAGGCAGCTATTGACGAACTATATACCGAACCCGTAGGACGCACCGAAACTCAACCAGGAACAAACTATGGCTATTACTGTCGGATCGAAGGCACCTGATTTTGAACTGAGCGGAAAGACCGCCGAAGGCCCGAAGAAGTTCAAGCTCAGCAGCAATTTCGGGAGCAAGAACACGCTCTTGCTCTTCTTCCCAATGGCGTTCACGAGCGTCTGTACCCAGGAGATGTGCGAGATCAGCCAGGGACTCAACGGGTACGCCCAGCTTAACGCTGAGGTGTTCGGTATCAGCGGTGATAATCCGTTCGCTCAGGAAGCCTGGGCTCAAAAGGAGAAGATCAAGGTGACGCTGCTCAGCGATTACGAGCACCAGGTGGCGCGGGCCTACGGCGTGGCCTACGACAGTTTCCTCCCCCAATTGAACCTCGGAATGAGCGGCGTCCCGAAACGGTCGGCGTTTGTCATCGATAAGAGCGGGGTGGTGCGTTACGCGGAATCCAGTGACGATCCGAAGAAGCTCCCGAATTTCAGCGCGATCAAAGAGACGCTGGCCCGCCTGACCTAACGCATTTCCCAGCCGGTTGTTATCGTTTGTGACCAAGAGCGGGACCGTCCGCTCTTGGTTTTTCGACTCCCGGGTTTCTCTGGTGTTTTCGAGGCGCTCCTTTACACTCCGGTGTTAACACACGTCATGAAGACGCTGCTTGTCCAGGATCACACCAGCCAAACGCTTTTACGGCAGTTTCTGCTGGCCCGCGGACACGAGGTAGCCCTCCAGGCAAGCGTCCCTTTGGCACAACAGGAGTGGGAGCGGGCGCATCCGGCCCTGATCGTCCTGGACCTGGCCAGCGTGAGCGACGCGGTTGCTTTCTGCCGCTGGCTGAGGGGGCAGCCCACCCGGACCCGAACCTTCCTCGTGGCGGCCGTTCCTTCCGGTGAACCGGACCAGGCTGCGGACCTCCTGGACGCTGGAGCGGACGACGTCATTTCGAATCTTCACGACACGCGCGCATTGCACATTCGCCTCGCCGCCATCGAGAGCCGAATCCGGCTGCGTCTGGAATGGTTGAAAAAGATCGATGATCTGAACACGCGCGCGCACCAGCAGGTGGCCATCGCGGCGCTTGGACAATGTGCGCTGTTGCAGGACTTGCCCATCCTGCTCGATCTCACGAGCGAGTTCATCCTGCGCGTCCTGGGCGTCGACTCGTGCGCAATTCTCGAACGCCTGGAAGGCCAGAAGGACCTTAGGTTTCTCGCGGGTTTCGGCTGGCGTCCCGGCGAAATTCTGGCAGGGCCCCTTCCGGGGTCCCCCATCGACCGTGCGTTGGAAGGCGAACACTGCTTGATCTCGGACCTGGAGCACGATCCGCGGTTTGGCGCGCGCGATTGGTTGAGCGACGCCAAGATCGCGAGTGCGATTTGCATCGCCATTCGAGGCGAGGCCAAGGGCGTCTTTGGCGTCCTTTGCGCCTGCTCGAACGAGCCCCGGGATTTCGTGGAAGATGAACTGCGCTTCTTGGAGGGCCTGGCCAACATCGTTGGGGCGGCCATGGAACGGAAGCGTATCGAAGCGGAAGTGCAAAAGCAGCAGGCACAGGTCCAGCATTTGCAGCGGCTCGAATCGGTGGGGCAGATGGCCGCCAGCCTTGCGCACGACTACAACAACGTGCTCACGATCATCCATGGTCATGTGACTCTCGCGCTTGGAGACTCGACCCTTCCCCATTCCGTTGCCAACTCGCTGAAGACCACCTTGGAAGCCGTGGAACGCGCCGCGGATCTCACCCGGCATTTGCTTTCGTTCAGCCGAAAACAGGAGATCGAGCTGAGATCCGTCGACCTGAACAGTGTCATCTCGGGCGCGGCCAGTTTGCTCGACCGTGTGCTGGGGCCCCAAATCCAGTTGGAAGTCGAGTGCTGCAGTCCCGACCCCATCGTGCAGGCGGATACCGGGATGCTCGATCAGGTCCTCCTGAACCTTGCGGTGAACGCCCGCGACGCCATGCCGGAGGGCGGGCGTCTGCGGATTGGCACGGCCGTGGTCACCCTCGATTCGCTGCGCGCCCAGTCCCAACCCGGCGCGCGCCAGGGTGAGTTTGTCTGCCTGGCTGTTTCCGATACCGGGTGCGGGATTGATGCCGGGACCCTGCGCCACATTTTCGATCCATTCTTCACCACGAAAGCGCCCGGCAAAGGCACTGGGCTCGGTCTTTCCACCGTGTTCGGAATCGTCAAGCAGCACCAGGGCTGGATCGAAGTTGAGAGCGAGCCGGGCCAAGGCGCCACCTTCCGCGTTTACCTGCCCACGGTCGGCCAGCAGGCCCGTCCGCCCGCAGTCGCTGCGCCCCCCGTTTCTTCGGAATCGGGAGGGGTTATCCTGCTTGTGGAGGACGAGACCAGCCTGCGCCAACTCACGCGCCTTCTCCTCGAAAACTTCGGCCATGAAGTGCTCGAAGCCGCCACTGGCGCCGAAGCGGTGCGCGTCTGGGCGGAACAGAAGTCCCGAATCCAGTTGCTCTTCACCGACCTGGTACTGCCGGACGGCGTGACCGGTTTCGAGATCGCGGAGCAATTCCTCCAGGACCAACCGGGGCTCCGGGTCATTCTCACCAGCGGCTACAGCGCCGACCGGGTCCGCGACCGTTACCCCGGCATCGACCGCGTGCACTTCCTGAAAAAGCCTTACAGCACCGCGGCTCTGCAGCGTGCCATCGATTCGTGCCGCGCAGCCGCCCCCAGCGAGGCGGCCCTTAGCCCAAAGCCAGCAGCGTGATGCGCTGGCGGATGGCGAATGCTTCCACTTCGCTTCGTTCCAGCAAAAGCGTTTTGCCGGCTTCAAATCCCAGTGCCACAATCTTCACACCGGCGCAGGCTGTCAGCGTCCCGGGACCCAGGCATGGGATGTCGAAACGGAAATCGTGCCGCTCGCTGGCGACCTTGACGGCGGTGGCGCCTCCCGATTTCCCCGCCAACCCCCCGCCGCGCCGCAAGCATTCATCGGTGCCTTCAAATCCTTCGACCGCGAGGACGGTCCCGTTCTTGACCACCACAGTCTGCCCGATATCCAGGCGCGAAACCTCTTTGGCAATCCGGTAGCCATACTCCAGGTCTTCCCGAAGTTCAGGGGACGGAGTCGGCCCCGCGATCCATCCCGCTCCGGGCATGAGCGGCTGAAGCCAGCCCCGCGCATCCACCAGCTCAATGCCGTCCTTGGCCAATTCGTCTGCCACCGCAGAAAAGATGGTTCGCGCATTGCGTTCTTTGAGCTTCCAGAGAACTGAGATCCCGCGCAGATCCGGGCGAACTTCAAACAGGTTCTTCGGGTGGACCTGCCCGGCCATGGCGCATTGGGAGACGCCTCGCTTCCGAAAGACGTCAATCATCCGTCCAAGCTGGCCTACCCTGACCCAGACCAGGTCGTCAACCAGGGCCGCCAGGGCCGGGTCTGTCTCGCCTTCAAATGCGACCGCGACGAGGCGTGAAACTCCGGCTTTTCGCGCCAGTTTCGCCAATTCCAGCGGAAGCGATAGGCTCCCGGCAATGATCCCCAGATTGTCTGTATGCACGTTTGCTGCACGCATCTCGGCCCCTTCCAAAACTCCGGCGAGCCTAGGACGGCCGGCGGAGCCTTGAAAGCAGATTCGATCCCGCGCAGCGGCTTTCAACCGCAACAGCTTGGTATCGTCATGAAGGGCGCCTCGCGGCAGCCTTGGACTTATGCGACTCGCGCTCTGCTTCACGCGGATCCTTGTCTCCATCCCGCCCTGCGGTTCTGCGGCATCGCGGGAATCCACCCGGCCGAGCATCCTCATCGTTCTCGCGGGCGACCTCGGGTATTCGGATCCCGGCTAAACACGCCCAGCACCAAGGGCGGAAAACGTGAGATTGCCTGGAGGAGCGGGGCCTCTCCCTGGCCCGGGGCGCCTCCGGATATAACACGTATTTAACACGTATTTAACAGGTATATAACTCGTCTCATAAACGTGTTAAATACCTGTCATATTCGAGTTAAATCCCTGTGAAATAGCCACCCAGCCCGTGTCCTCCCCGCTTCCAGGCCATCCCGGCAGCCGAAAACTTCCGCCTCCCCCCGCCCGGGTGTGACCTTGCCCGAACACGAGGCAACGCGTAAAACAGCAGGGTGAAAAGTACGCCAGCTCCATCGATTGCGGCGGGGATGTCCCCGCGTTTGAGGCAGTTCCTCTACATTTCTGCCGCAATTACGGGCGGTTCCATCATGATCATCGAGATCCTGGGAGCCAAGATGCTCGCGCCGTTTGTGGGCACGTCGCATTTTGTGTGGACCGCCCAGATCGCGGTGACGCTGGTGGCGCTGGCGGCGGGTTACTATGCCGGGGGCCTCCTGGTCGACCGGTCGCCGCAGCTCAAGCGAATCTACGGCTGCATTCTCGTGGCCGCCGCGTATCTCGCGGTCACGGTCCCTGTCGTCGAGCCCGTGGCGTATGCGGCCCTTGATCTGAGCCTGCCCGTGGGGTCGCTCGTGGCGTCGACGTTCCTGTTCTTCGTGCCCTTGGCGCTGTTGGCGATGGTGGGGCCGTTCATGATCCGGGTGCTCACGGTGTCGATGTCGAGCGTGGGCCAGAATGTCGGCCGCCTGACCGCCGTGAGCACGTTTGGGAGTTTTGCGGGAACGGTGTTGATCGGCTATGTGATCATCCCTTTCCTGCCCAACTCCATCACGATGTTCCTGACCGCGCTGCTGCTGGCGGTGGTTGCCGGAGCTTATTTCCTGGTATGGGAGCGGCGGCCGTTGGCGCCTGCCTTGGTGGTCGGGGGGATCCTGGTGCTCCTGGCGTTCGGGACGATGAAGGAGAATCGGCCGCGCTTTACCGGGGTCCGGGAGCTTTACCGGGCCAATTCCAACTTCGGCCTGGTGCAAGTGCTGGAGAACGAGGAAGGGGACCGGCGCTTTTACCTGAACGATTATCTTGTGCAGAACACTTACGACCCCAAGGAACGCAAGAGCCGGGCGCTGTTCACGTACGCCCTGCATGACCTGGCGATCGCCTATACGTCGGGCATCACCAATGTGCTCTGCATCGGTCTGGGAGTCGGGATCGTGCCGAACGAATTCGCGCAGGCCGGCGCGAAGGTGGACGTGGTGGAGATCAACCCGGCCGTGGTGCCCGTGGCGGAGAAGTTGTTCGACTGCGGGGTCAGCCGTTTGGGCCTGGTGATTGCCGACGGCCGGTACTTCGTGAACAAGACGGACAAAGCGTATGAGGCGGTGATTTTGGACGCGTTTCTGGGCGATTCCTCGCCGTCGCACCTGATGACTCGCGAGGCGTTCCAGGCGATGAAGCGCGTCCTGCGACCCGAGGGCGTCCTGGTCATCAATAGCTTTGGCGATTTCCAGCCCGGGAAGGACTTTTTGACGGCGTCGCTGGACAAGACGTTGCGCGCGGTGTTTCCCAGCGTGCGCATCCATGCCTCCGGAAATGGCAATGTGTTCTTTGTGGCGTCGCCCCGCCCGAACCTCGAAGTGCTCCGGCAGCCGGACTTCGAGCGCATCCACCGTTCGGTCCAGTTCGAAGCGCGCGCGGCGTTCAACGGGCTGGTGCAGGCCGATCCGGACCACGGCCGGGTGCTGACCGACGACTTCAACCCGGTGGAATTCTATGACGCCCGGACTCGCGAAGCGCATCGGCGCGCGCTGGCGCTGCACATGAAGTCGCTATGACGGCCGGGCTCGGGGGGCGGCACCGCGCGTCCTGGACTGACGTGACACGGGTCGCGAACCGGACGCTGTCTTACAGGCCGGCTTGGAGTCTCCGCCAGGCTTCGATGGATTTGGCGAGGTGTTCGCGGGCGTCGCCGCCGATGCCGTAACATTGGAGACCGACTGGACCCCGGTATCCCAACTCGCGAAGCGTCTTCAGGAAATGACCCATGTCGAAGTCGCCTTGGCCCAACGGCTGGATGTAGCGGTCCCAGCCAGGCTGCGGGTCCCGTTCGTCGGCGCCATTGATGGAGATCGCCCAGAGCCGCGGCATGGCTTTCTTTAAGAGCGGCTTGTAATCCCGCTGGGAATCCACGCGCAGCCAATGGCATAGATTGAACATGACCCCCACGTTCGGCCGGTCGACTTTGTCCGCCACGCGGCAGGAGTCTTCGATCCGTTCGACCCAGGAGCCCTGGTGCGGATAAAGCAGCAATTGGGCGCCGGAATCGCGGGCTTCATCGGACATCTTGCGGAGGATGCCGACCGCGTGATCGTCGACGGAGGGGTCGGAGGGCTTCATGCCATTGAGAAGAAGGTCAAACTGGACCTGGCGCCCTTTGATGAGGTCGAGGGTCTTCTTGAATTGCGCTTCGTCATAAGGCGTTTTGCCGGGAGCGACCTCGACGACCATGGTGATCTGGTAAAGCTTCAAACCGGCGGCATCCAGGCTGGCGATCCGCTCGTCGACCTTGTCCAGCCAGATGTGGCCCACGCCGTCGTAGCCAAGTTCCCTCAGCATGGCGGCCTGCTCGGTGAACGACCGCTTCTTGGCGTCGTGCCAATCGATGCAGAATGGGAAGAAAGGCTGTTTCGGTTGATCGGCAGCGGGGATTGTTGCCGGCCAAGCGAGGCTGGCGGCAAAAACAAGCGTCATCCAGTTGAGTCTCACAAATGTCCTGTGGTTGGCGTCCGCACCAACGCGGCCGCCCGCCCACTATGGGTGGATCGAAGCGAAAAGGGAAAGCTGAAATGAGGATCGCAGGTTGGGCAGGTCGGCCCGGCCCGCCGGATTCGGCAAGGTGGGTCGGTTCGGTCCGCCGTTGGTGATTGGAATTCCCTGTTCCCAACGGCCAGCCCGGCGGTCCCGCCCTGCCTTTTTTGAGCAAAATGAATGGCGGCGCCGGTTCTAACGACAGTTGACTCCGGAGCGTCGGGCACGTTACACTATAGGTGGAACATCTCCCCTTATGAAGAATCGGCCTTTTGAACCTCGCCGAGAGAGACGGCATTCCCATGCCTTCACCTTGATTGAGCTTCTGGTGGTCATTGCCATCATCGCCATCCTGGCCGGGATGCTTCTGCCCGCCTTGGCGAAGGCCAAGGAGAAGGCCAACCAGACCGTCTGCCGAAGCAACCTTAAGCAGTTGAGCCTGGCCTTCCTGCTTTACCTGCCGGACAACAATGAGACCTTCCCCGGCGCCGCGTCCAAAGGCACCTACCAGCCCATGCGCGAGGATTGGATCTTTTGGAACATCAACCGGGGCAGCGATCCCTTTTTCCTGAACCCGAAGAATAGCGCCATCGGGCCTTACATCGGGCAGTTTACGACCAATTTGTTCCGGTGCCCTTCTGATAAGGATGTGGAAGAACGCCAGGCCGCCTACCGAAAGAACCCGAAATCAGGCAACCCCTACCTCTATAGCTATTCGCTGCTCAGCCTGGTAACCACCGGCAACCGGGGCATTTCCTCAGTTTACGCGAGCGGCCAGACGCCGATGCATTTCAAGTCCGATCAGATCCAGAACCCGGTCAAGAAACTGATGCTGGTCGAAGAGAACGGGGACTCGGTCCAGGACTCATCCAATTTCATTGATGACGGCCGCTGGGTGCCCAACGATAATATCCTTTCCGCCCGGCATGGTTTGTTGCGCAAAAAGCGGGTGACCATGGCGGTCTACAACGCCAAAGGCAAAGCGTGCGTTGCCATGCCAGACGGCCATGTGGAGACCGTCACTCCCAAAGTCGGCACGGATCCCGATTACTACGATCCGATGCGGCCTTGACACGCCGATCTTCGATCTGGGTTGGAGGGTTCTTTGGGACAGACGCTGGACGGCGATTCGGGTGGGAGCGTGCGATTTCTCTGATCCAAATCTGTAAATCAATGGAACGGAATGAAATGAAACCAAACATGTTTATAACGTTGGCGAGCGTTCTTCTTGGGACGCTAAGCGCAGGAGTCATGGCGCAGGATGAACCCAAATGGGCGATTCAGTGGACCGATCACACGGCCAACCCCATCGACCTTAAGAGCCCCGGTTCCCGCGCTTACATGCCTTATGTGCTCTCCCGGGCCGATTGGCCGGCGGAATCGCGCTATCGCATTTGGTATGACAGCGCGAGCATCGCTGGCATCGCCTATTCGACGTCGGCGGATGGGATCAACTGGAGCACCGGCGTGGCTCTTTCCGGCATCAATACCGACGGATCGGCGCCGGCTGGACGGCCGGTGGTGCTTTACGATTCTGCGTGGACGAATCCCTATCGCCTGTACTACTACGGTAATCCCGGCGACGTTTGGCAGGTTCGGGTGGCGGAAAGCAAGGATGGCATTGCCTTTGTGAACGATCAGGTGGCCCTGGAAGGCGGCAGGGTTGGCACCTACCCGGACGGTCACGCGGTGGCCTTCATACCAGGACGGAATCCGGACCCCAGCGATCCTGAGGCGGCCTGGCCGTTTATCATGTACTTTCGGGACAGCGGCGGAGGCGGCATCGCGTATGCCGTATCAAAGGACGGCTACGTTTTCACGCAGGCCGAAGACAATTTCGATACCGCGGAGGTCGATGAAGGGCTCATCCGCATGAGCGGGTTGCCCGAAGAGAACCCGACGTTCGTGGGACATCCCACGCAGGTGTTCCAGGTCGCTCAGAATGACTTCCGGATGTTCGCGTTTGAGCAGAATACCAACTTCAAGTATTTGGCCTCGCCGAACGGGATGGATTGGACCGTGATCGAAGACCCGGTTCCCGGAATTGGCGAAACCGGTCCGGCGGAGAGCTGGAATGACGAGCGCAACTATTACGCCTCGGCGGCCTACTTGGGCGAAGGGCGGTTCGTGCTCTATCGCGGTGGCCGATCGACGGTGGGGGATCAGCTCTACCGGACAGGTGTGGCGTTCGGTGAGAGCGCCTTCTACAAAGCGAACGACCTTGGCAAATGGTCATTCTACTCACCCATGACGGATTGGCAGGCTGAGGGTTGGAGCCCTTTCACTTCCACGGATAACCAGGTCGACGGTCAAGACACGGCCGTCATCCAGAACGCCGATGGGACCGTCTCGGTCCGCGACCGAAAGCCCAGCGGCAACTTTTATATGGTGCATGATGTGCCTTGGGTTGTGCCTTTCACATTCGAGTTTCGCGCCAAACTTGACGACGCGGAAACGACCGGCACAGGCACGGACGAGCTTGCGAAGTATACGTTCTCAGCGTTTCAGACCGATGCGTTGCATCCGGGTGGGGAATCGTGGCAGCCGGCGTTTTCGGCGAGCCGCTTTGGACGCTGGACCCTGGCCGATGATAGCGTCGAAACGGCCATTGGCGAGGCGGACAATACGCAGTTCCAGACCTATACGGTGGTGTGCTCGTATGACGAGTCCGCCCGGGCGCAACTTGCGCTCGATCCAGCCAACGGGACCGCAAACGTGGCCTTGTGCATCTTCGAAGTTTACCTGAACCGTGACTTCTCCGCTCCCAAGGCCCGTTACAATGGCACTGGCTTCGCTGGTTGGCCGGATGTGGACGCGGACGGCCGGCTGGACATCGGCTTTCCGGGGCCGAGTTACGGCCAAGTGACAGTGGACTGGGTGCGGTGGGGCAACGGCGCGATTCTCGATCCGAACGGTCCCGATTCCGGGGGAGGGGCGACGCTCTCGATTGCCCGCGCGGCGAACGGGTTCCAGATTAGCTGGACCGGAGGCGGCACGCTGCAGTCCGCCAACACTGTCGTTGGGCCTTGGACAGATGAGACGAGCGTGAGCAGCGGAAGCGTTGTGCAGGCTGCCGACTCGCAGAAGTTCTACCGCGTGCGCCACTAGGTCAGTTCGCCCGGCTCTGGCTGAGCTCCGGCGTTCGAATCGCCGACCTTGTTAGAACGGTTCCGGCAGCCTAAGGAGACGTTCCGGACTGTGCTTCGGAACGTCTGGCGGCTGTGCTGTAAGCAAGGCGCGGAGGGCATTGGCGGCGGCCTTGGTGCCGGCCGTTTGACACTCTGCCGCCTGGGGCAGGCTTTCGACGGGGAGCAACTCGTACAGATGGTTCTCGACGATATGCTGCACCTGGGCCGGCATGCAGCGGCAGAGGAGGGTGCGGATCGTGTTCGATTCGGCTTGGACGTAGACCATGGGCCCCATCGGGACGGGGCCGTCGTCGATCAGGCGCGCCACGAGAACGTCGGGTTGCTCCGACGCGGGGCGTTCAATGGAAAAGCGCCGCCCGGGCAGCGGCGGCCCATGCCGGGTGGCGGCAGCCTGCTCCAGGGAACCGGCAACGTAGACCACCCGTCCGCTTGCTTCGGGCGAAAGGGACTCCCAGAGGACGGGTTCGCCGCCGGAGTTCAATGTCAGGCGGACGCCGCGGATCTGGGGCCTGCCGGGCGGCGACGGATAACACCAGGCGTAGCCCACTTGGACATGCGCCTGGCCACGGATCAGGACTTCGCTTTGCTGCACGTAGACGGCCGGATGGTCCAGATCGATGCGCTCAGCGTGAACCGTTCCAAACCGGCCCCAAACCTTCTCTTGCGCCGGGAATGGCTGGGCGATCTCCTGAATCACCAAAGGCGCCAGCGTGTGGATTTGCGAAGGAAAGGGGGCCGGGTGCGGCTTGAAAAGAGCGGCGTTGGTGAAGCTCTGGTTGACCCGCACGTCGAGGCTCGCCCGCCGATGCGCCACGGTCTCGGGCTCGCTTGCGGGGCTTGCGCACCCCAGCGTTAGGGCGAGCAGCAATCCGTTGCCCACCGAAGATTCGATACGGCGCCTCAACATGCGAACGAAGATGGCAGCGGATGGCGCTGTCGCCAAGTGCGCATCGCGCTTGTGAGGGGAGGTTCGGCAAGGGGGCCTGAGCGGCGATCCCGGTCGCCTTTTCTGCGGGCGCTCCTTACAATGGGCGAAGATGAAAATCGAAATCTGCGTGGATTCAGTCGAGGGCGCGCTGGCTGCCGAGCGGGGTGGGGTGGACCGGGTGGAGTTGTGCGACAACTTGTTCGAGGGCGGCACGACGCCGAGCGGCGGATGCCTCAAGATCGCCAAAGAGCGCCTCCGGCGCAAGCTGCACGTCCTGATCCGGCCGCGCGGCGGCGATTTCCTTTACAGCGAAACCGAACACGCCGTGATGCTGGAAGATATCCGGCTGGCCAAGGCGGTGGGTGCGGACGGCGTGGTCATTGGGTGCTTGAACGCATCCGGCGATATCGATGTGGCGCACACCCGGGCGATGATGGAGGTCGCCCGCCCCATGAGCGTCACCTTTCATCGGGCTTTCGACATGTGCCGTGATCCGCGGCAAGCGCTGGAGGATCTCGTGCAACTCGGCGTCGATCGGTTGCTGACCTCTGGCCAAGAGGCTTCGGTTCTTGAGGGGCTGGACTTGATCTGCGCTCTGCAGAAGCAGGCCGGTGGCAGAATCATCGTCATGCCGGGAGGCGGCCTTACGGTGCGCAACGTTCGCAAAATCGCCGAACTCAGCGGCGTGACCGAAGTGCACCTGAGCGCTCGTTCCACGGTCGACAGCAAAATGCAGCACCGCAACGGGCGCGCTTTTATGGGCGGCGCACTGCGTCCGCCGGAGTTCAGTTGGAAGACCACGGACGAATCGGCGGTGCGAGCCGTGGTAAAGGCGCTGAGCTCGGCGGCGTAAAGCCGCAAGGGCGGCCAAGCCTGGAGAGCCTGTCTCGAGCGACGTTCTACGCCGTTCCCGCCCGCGGCGGAGCCCTCTATTCGGGTGTCAGGCGGTAGAACCGAGCTCGGTTCGTTCTTTCGAGGGTGAGCGAGCGCCAGCTTCCGGACGAAACCGGCGGATTGGTAATCGTGGTCCACGGGTTGGTTGCCGCCAGCCCTTCGGCCGTTTGCAGCACGAGACTGCCGGTAGCCGGCCAGGTGAGAACAATCCGGGTTCCCTCCGCCTTCGCCTGCAGGGCCGGGGCAAAGAACTGGCCATCGAACTCGAAGGCGCCAATGTCGCAGGGCTCAAGCCGATACGCATTCCGCTGGTCAAAAACCGGGCCGCCATTCCGGTTGGCGCCGGTGATCGCGTTGATCGCGGGGCTGTTCGAGGAAAGGGTCAGCGTGAGCGTGTGGCCCCCAGCCAGAATCAGGGAATCATAGAGGGGATCGACGGCATTTCGGCTCCCGGCCGCGGCCAGCGTTGGAGTAGCATCCGAACTCAGGTTGAAGCCTTCGTCGGTAATGGACCCGCCCGCGTTTGAACCGGACAGGCTATGCGCGAGAATGCTGTTGCGGACCCGCAAGGTTCCCCCTTGGTTGAAAACGGCCGCGCCATTGGCGTGCCCCACCGACCCCTCGTCGCCCGGGCTGCCCGAGTTGGTGCCGGGTCCGCCCTGTCCGCCCGCGCCGCCCACAACGTCGTTATTCGAGAAACTGCAGTTCACGACCACCGTTACGCCGGCGCTTCCGTTGTACAAGCCTGCGCCAAG
>CAZODO010000102.1:0-20717 GCA_964578605.1 uncultured Verrucomicrobiota bacterium
TTCCTCAGAAGTCTGGGCTGACGAGTCCGAGCCCTTCGGGCTGGATTAGCAAGCCAAGTGAGCACAGAATCGGCAAAGGAATAGACCTCCTTAACCGACAGTAACCGGGCCTCCTCCGTGTGCGAAGAATTTTGTCCTGCGCACGGCTGAACAGGGATGGGGAAGATGTGCGTGACGAACGACGGGTCAAGGAGTACTTTGACCCTTTTGCATGAGCCGACCGCCCAAACGCATCCTGGTTGCCGATGACGAGGAGACGATCCGGCGCCTCCTGGGCTATAACTTGCGCAAGTTCGGCTTTGAACCGCTGCTTGCCGCCAACGGCCGGGAAGCGATCGAACTAGCCCAGGGTGATCTGGCCTGCGCGCTGGTGGACCTCAAGATGCCCGAGGTGGACGGGATGGGGGTGCTCAGCCACTTCAAGCAGCATTTGCCTGACGTGCCGGTGGTGGTCATGTCCGCGGTGGGCCAGGTGAAAGACGCTGTGGCAGCGATGAAGGCCGGGGCGCTCGAATACGTGACCAAGCCGTTCGACCTTGATGAGGTCATCACGCTCATGAGTTCCGCCGCGCGCATGGGCGGCGCCTTGCAGGAAAACCGCCAGCTTCGCGAAACCGTCGCCAGACCGGCGCCCGACAGCGATTTCGCCGGCGAATCCCCGGTTGCGCAGCAACTGCTCGCGACCGTGGCGCGCGTGGCGCCGCTGGATTCGAACCTGCTGATCACCGGGGAAAGCGGCGTAGGCAAGGGCCTCCTGGCGCGCATGATCCACCGTGCCAGCGCACGGGCGGAAGGCCCATTCGTCACCACGAGCTGCCCGGCGCTGCCGCGCGAACTGCTCGAATCGGAAATGTTCGGCCACGAAAAAGGGGCGTTCACTGGGGCGCACCAACGCCGCCTCGGCCGAATCGAACTGGCCGAGGGGGGCACGCTGTTCCTGGACGAGATTGGCGATTTGCCGCTGCTCCTCCAGCCGAAGCTGTTGAATGTGCTGCAGGACCGCCATTTCACGCGCTTGGGCGGTGCGCAAACAATTGACGCCGACATTCGCCTCATCGCGGCGACGAACGTGGACCTGGCGGAGAAAGTCGCCGCAAAAGAATTCCGCGAGGACCTGTATTACCGCCTCAATGTTATTCCGATCCACATCCCGCCGCTGCGTGAGCGGTGGGTGGATCTGCCGGTGTTGTGCCAGCAGATTCTCGGACGGATCGCCCGCGCCCGCGCCAACGACCCGCTGGAACTCAGCCCCGGTGCCATGGCGGCCATGCAGCGCTACTCGTGGCCGGGCAATGTGCGGGAATTGGAGAACGTCCTCGAGCGCGCCACGGCGTTTTGTGACGGGCCGGTGTTAGAGGAACAACATCTCCCCTCTGAACTGAGCCGGCCGGCTGTCCGCACCGCGACAGTGCCTGCCTCCCAAGCCGGCCCCCCGCCGCCGAACATCGGGGGTCTGGCGCTTGCAGAACTGGAGAAGCTGGCAATCGAACAGACGCTCGCCATCTGCAAGGGCAACAAGGCCGCCGCGGCGCGCCATCTCGGCATCACCGAGAAGAGCATCTACAACAAAATGGCCCGGCTGGGATTGCGAGGATCTTGAGACCAAAAATGCCGGCAGGCAAGGGATTTCAGGGCACCTTAATACGCTCCTGAAAGACGAAGAAGCGCAAGACAAGTCGACCCGCCTCCGCATGACCCGGCCAATCTTCCCGCGTTCGTCGCGCTCAGAAGGCGACCACGGTGATCATGATCTCGTCCTGGTAGTCCCCGGCCGCGGCGTCTCCAAGGTCGCCGACGGTGATGCTGACTGGCAAGCGGTTGCCATCCTGCGAAGGAGAGAGTCCGCCGGGCAGGTTGATCAGGGCCGGGTTGACGAGGTTAAGCAGGTTCCCGTTGACGGTGCAGGAGTAGGGCACCTGGTCCGCCGTCGGCGTGGGGATCAACCGCATCACTCCCCCGTTGCGGGAACTGAAGGTGATGTTGCAGCCCGTGTTCTTGCGCACCAACAGATCGCAGCCGAGGCTTTGTCCCGTTGCCAGGCGGCCGAAGTTCAGGTGTTGGCTCGTGCTGCTGGTGAAGGCTGAACCGCTGGGCACCACGGCCAGCGCGGCGCCCGGAGAGACGACGGCGCTGATGGTGATGGTGCGCGTATCGTAGAGCGTAGTGAGGTCGTCGATGGACTTGTAGACACTGACGGTGACCTGGTCCGAGTATGTCCCGGCCAGCACAAGCTGATGCGGTGGAATGTAGAGTGTGAAGGAAAGCGGAACGATGGTTTGCTGGGGATGGTCGGGCCGGCCAGTGATGACTTCGCTCGGGATCGCGACGGGCGGGGCCTTGAGCGCGTAGCTCAAGTCGCTGCTCGTGTAAAGCTGGTAATTGAGGCGACCGGCACCGGACACCAATTGGCGGTTGAAGTCGCCCGTGGCGGCGGAGGGGCCAGCGGTGACGGCAAAGGCTCGGTTGCCCGGGGAGTTTTTGGTGATCGAAAAATTGACGGTGTTGGGGTACGCCGTTTCCGAAAAGCAGTCATAGCCGCCCGGGCCTCCCGTCCAAGAGACGTTCCCGATTTGGAGCGTGTAAACGGCGGCGCCCTGGACGCACGGCGCGCCGAGCAAGAACAAGCTGAGAATGAAGGTGCGCATGTTACTCTTCGGTCGGGACCGAGATGGTGCCGAGGTCAACTGTGGTCTTCTGGCTGGCCGGAATCTCGACGGTGAAGGGCGCCTCCGGATGACTGTCGAACGTGCCCTGGTAGGTCCCGGCGCTCAACCCGTGCAGGTAAGCGACACCTTCCCGGTTGGTGATGAACTCCGTCTTGGCACCGTCGGGACCGGCGAGCGTTCCGGATTGCAGGGCAACAGGCTTGCCGTTGGTCCAGACCAAGGTCGCTGTCGCGTTGGCGGTGGCCGGGCGACCGATGCGCACCGACGTGCCGCTGCGGTAGGTCGGCTTGAGGAGCAGGTCACCTTCCTGCGCGTCGAACTCCGCGCTGCTCTGCAAAGGCTCGGCCACCACGCGGGTGTGGTAATGCCCGGTCAAGTGGGGTAACACTGCCGGCCCCAGCCAGTCTTCCCGGGCCGCGTAGGAGCCCGCCTGTGGCAAGACGCCCAACCCGCCTTCTTCCTGCAGACTGCCGGTGCTGGAAAAGATGGCGAACGAGTCTTCGATTGGCCTCGAGATGCCAAACTGGCCGTCCGCATACGCCAGGGCCGTGCCCCAGTTCAGGTTCGCGCGGTGCTCGCCGCTGGGGTCGGAGTACTGGTCGAACATGAGTTCGGCACGCCGGCCGTAGTAGCGCGCATGGCCGTACATGGACTGGTCGCCAGCCACATCCGACAGTCCGAGTGTGCCGCTGAACGCGTTCACGGCGAGGGGCGAATTGTACTGGGCCTCGGCCTGGGCGGTGCGCCGGCTGGTGTCGTAGCTGCTAAACGTGGAGAAGCCCTTGCCCAAATGGACGATCAACGAGAAGTAGCCGGTCCATTCCTCGGGGCGCCCCGATCCTTCGATGTGCTGGACCGTGAGCCCGGTGCTAAACCGTCTCCAGCGGTGCGACAAGGTCAAACTGCAGGTTCTGGAAGTGGTTTTGCCACGCATGAGTTGCTCGCCGTACCCCAGCCCCGCACTGAGGTGATCACTCAGTCGTTGAGAATAGCGCGCCTGCCAATCCCAGGTCTCGTCCACCGCCACGGCAAGGGTGAACGGGTTCACGGAAGTGAAGTCATCGCTGGAGTGGCGCAGGGACAGACTCAACATTCCATCTCTCAGAACACTCTCCGAGGGCGCATAGTACCGGTAATGCAAACGCTCGGCGTGACTCCAGCCAAGCGCCCGGCTCTGCGTGCCGGCGCTGTCCAGGCCGAACACGCCGACGACCGTGCTGAAGAGCATTTGCGCCCCAGCCTGCTGAGCGTCTGCAGTCGCCTGGCCATTGACTCCCACCGTCAGGCTGTCGGTAAGACCCCAGCGATGGAAGGCGCTGGCGGCAACTTCACTTTCGTACTGGTAAAAGGGATTCTCCGGATCGGGCTGGCTCGGCACGCCCACGGCGTAGTTGAATTCGGTCTCGCCCTGCCGCAGCGCTTCCGGTTCGTAGAAGTAGGTCGCGTTGATGTATTGCACGCGGCCCACCGGATCGGTAATCCGCAGGACCACGTCGTTGGCACCGCCGGTAAGAGGGAAGTTGCTGATCTGATGGGGCCCGGCATTCAACTTCATGGTCCGCACCGGGTGGCCGTTCACCAGGACTTCCACCGTTGAATTCTCTTTGAGAAAGAAGGCGGACTGCCCCAGGGGGCTGGTCACACGGTAGGGTTGCAGGCTATTCTCCCGGTGAAACGACAAGCCGGCCATCGGCACGAACCCCTGAAAACCGGTCACGGGATAGTTGAGGTCGCCCAGGGTCCACCGGAAACGACGCTCGGGTTGATCAAAGACCAGCCGGGTATCACGTTTCTCCCAGTCCTTTTCTGCCGATGGGTTGATCACCGCGTCATTCTCAAGCACCCAGCCTCGCAGGTTGAGAACGCCCTCCAGCGCCAACTGCGGCTCGCCCAAACCCTCCGAGCGGATCCGGCTGCTCTCCACGTACTCCACCCCCGCTCGCGCGTTCACGTAGGCGGAGAAGTCGCTCGGCAGCACCGTCCGGTTCGCTCGCACCTCCGGGACACCGATCAGGTTGAGCGTTTCCGTGCGCCGCTCTTCCGGTGCGACAGTCAAGTGCAGGGCCAGACTCTGAAAATCGAACTGCACCCGCACGCCGGCCGCCTCGAGTTGAGCGGGGCTGATCCAGACGGCTGGATCTTGGGGCAGCTTCACAAACTGGCTGCGGGAAAGGGCATCCTCCAGCCGGGTCCGGAGCGGACCGAATTCCAGGTCGACCACCTCGGTGTCGCGGAGGTGGGCGTTGAGTTCCCCAATGTCCTGCCGATTCAAAGTGGTTGGCAAGGGGATGGCTTGATCGGCAGCGCGGGCGTTTCCGGCCAAGAGCAAGAGCAAGAGCAGGAGGCCGAGCAGCCTGACGCCCCGCTCATTCATTGGCGGTCAGTTCCGCCTGGTACGCGGGTTCGGTGAACTCGGCGGGGAGCGTGAGCGCAAAGCGGCGTGATCGTCCGGCCAGCACGTTTTCGGTCTCGACAAGGCGAAGCGCCTCCGCCGGCACCTCCCGCCGCTGGCCTTGGGCGTCCTTCAAGGAGAGCCTGGGCTTCATCAGGTTCTGATGCGCCATTCCCGCGTTGGTCACCACCAGCTGATAGGTGTTGTTTGCCTGGCGGGTGAAGCTGGCCACCTGGATGTTGGGGCGGGCGTTCCGCGGCGCGACATAGACCGCGGCCATGTACCGCAACACGACTTGGATCTGAGCCTTGCCTGCCTCCGGTGTGAAGTTGACCGGCAACTCCTCGGCCACCAGGCGGAAGGCCCGTTCCCGGTCGAGGTTGGCCGCGCCGCGCCAAACCAATCGCACACTCTGGCTCTGGCCGGGCGCGATGGCACCCTGCGGCGGGAACACGGTGAACGAGTCTGTGGCGGGCCGGTTGGTTTCGTTCCCGTTTTCGTCCAGGTCACGGGTCAGGACTTTCATCTGAAAGGCCACACGGTTAGAACTCTCGTTCTGCACCCTGAAAACTTGCGCCGCCCCTCTTCCACTGGGCTGGAGCGTCACGGTCATGGGGGTGAGGGTGAACGCATGGCTGGCCGCGGTGAAGAGGCACAGTCCGAAAAGCGGAAGCAAACGACGGACCTGCATAAGGATCTTTCTAACGTAAAAGCCGTCCTCGCGGACGGCTTCTACCCCTTTCAAAGTGTGCTGTTAGCGCTAGTTGGTCGCGATTGTCAAGGTGATTGTGTCACTGTAGGTATCGGCAGCGATCCACGGATTGGCCGCGAAGGTGACCTTCAGGTCCTTGTTCACGCCGTCCTTTTCCGTTCTTTTGCCTGCGGTGGTCACCGTTGCTTTGCCCTCTGTCAACGTTACTGCGGTACCGTCGTATTTCATCGAGTAGTTCACGACGTCCGTGTTGCTTGTGGTGTCCGCCGGAAGCAGAGTGGCCTGAGTGCCGGTGCCCGCGTTCAGACTCTGCAAGGTAACCTTGTAACCTTTGGGCCAGTTGGATTTTTCGTTCACGGTTGCCACCTTCAAATCCGTCTCACCCGCCACAATTGGCAGGGCATTGTAACCGGTTTCAGGGGTCACCTTAATCTCGGTGGATGCGGGCACATTTCCACTAATGGTGATGCTTCCTTCGGTGGCGGCCATGGCCGAACCCGCGGTGGCGAGCACGGCGACGATAACTGCGATCTGTTTTCTCATTTTTCCAGTTCCTGTTCTAAATGTTAAGTCCGACGTTTGTTAATCCTGCCGTGTCTTCGCGCGGCGTTGATCTCCCCTAGGCAAGCCGAATGCCAAGTCGGCACGGGACTGAGGCAGGAAGCGTAACTCGCTGAAACACAAGAGGATTTTAAGACGATCGGTTCAAAAGGGGACGGTGCTGGGCCGACCGGAGACTGTAGCTTTTACGGTCAGTCGAGCCTAAGGCCGGTAACGATTACAGGCAGTCCGGACCCACGTGACGACCCATGGCCCCCGGGAACCAGCCCTTCTCTCTCACCCGCTATGGGCCCAGCGAAACCGCTGCCTTCCCACCTGACCCTCAGCGGGCGAGAAAGCCGTATCGCCCCCTCTGCGGGCAGAGCGACAAAGGCCACAGGGTGTGCCCTCAGGAGAGGACGTCCCCCCCCGTGCCCAGGTCCTTGTCCCCCTTCCCGGGCGGGGCTTGGCCACAGACCGGATTTCGGGTGCCGCTTCCCGGTTGTGCGAGAACACGGAATCCTGAGTTCCGGCAGCTTCGGCAGAATCGAGTCGCCAGAAGCCAGTTCCTTTGGCACAGTTCTAGCAATACCCGTCTCTTTATGTTTGGCATGGCGAACAAAGCGGTCGAAGACATGATCTGCGCGCTCCACGGCGAGACGGTTTGGGAGCAAATCAAATCGAAGGCAGGTGTGGATGTGGAGATCTTCATGATCAATGCGGAGCACCCGGAGGAAATCACCTATGAACTGGTGCAGGCGGCGAGCGAAGTGCTCCACCTTCCGCCGGAGAAAGTGCTCGAGGCCGTGGGCGAACATTGGATGTTGCACACATCCCACGAGGTGTTTGGTGGACTCATGCGGGCGGCTGGCCATTCGCTGGCTGAGCACCTCGATGACCTGGCGAATTTCCATTCGCGGGCTTCGATGATCTTCCCTGGGCTCCAGCCACCGTGCTTCCGATGCTCGGACGTCACGGAGAATTCGCTCAAGCTGCATTCCCTTAGCCACCGGCGTGAACTGACCCCGTTTCTTGTCGGCATGATCCAGGGCCTGGGCAAGATGCGTCAGACGCCGGTCACGGTTCGCCCGGCGGAATCCAAAGACGAGGGTGCCCACCACGAGGTGTTCGACCTGTCGTGGACACCCCTCGCGGCGGCATGAACCCGGCGGATTTGCCATGCTCTCCGCAGATCGGCCTGCCCCCGGAGCAGTTCGCGGCGGCCTTTCCGTTCCACTTCGCGGTGAACCGGAACCTGACCCTTGTGCAGGTGGGTTCGACCCTGCGGCGCATCTGCTCCGATGTTCAACCCGGTGCGGAGCTCGACCGGCTCTTCCGCGCCATCGGGCCCGGAGGGCGCCTGACTCTGGAGTGGATCCTGGAGAACAAGACCCAGTTCATTCGCTTGGAGCATCGGGCCAGCAAGGTTCAGCTGCGCGGTGAATTCGCGGTTCTGACAGGCGAGCAAACGCTGGTGTTCCTCGGTTCTCCCTGGTTTACCGATCCGTCGGAAATTGCCGCCCGCGGCCTGACCCTCAGGGATTTCGCCATCCACGACCCAGTGATGGAGTTGCTTCAGGCTTGCCAGGGGAGCAAGAGCGCGTTGGCGGATGCAGAGAGACTGGCCGCCCGGCTCACCGCCCAGCGCGATGAATTGCGCGCCGTCAACGAACGCCTGCGTCAACAGGAAGCGGAGGCGAGCAAACTCGCCCTGATTGCGGCGCGCACGGACAATGGCGTGGCGCTCACCGACGCGGCAGGTCTAGCGGTCTGGGTCAACGAGGGCTTTACCCGCTTGAGCGGCTATACGCTGGAAGAAGCACGGGGCAAGAAACCGGGCGCGGTGCTCCAAGGGCCGGGAACCGATGCCGAGACCGTCAGGTACATGGGCGAGCGCCTTCGCCGGGGGGAAGGTTTCAGCGTCGAGATCTTCAACTACCACAAGGATGGCCACGGCTACTGGGTGGCTGTCGAAGTGCAGCCCATACGCGACGACCAGGGGCGGGTGACCAACTTCATGGGCATCCAGAGGGATATCACCAAGGCGCGCGCCGCGAGGCAGGAGCTGGCGATTCAATTCGAGGTCTCGCGCGTGCTGGCGGAGGCCGGCAGCCTCACCACGGCGATCCCACAGCTCCTCCGGATCATCTGCGAAAACCTCGACTGGCAGGTGGGCGCCCTCTGGCGCCTGCAGGGTGAGCGGCTTCGTTCGGCGGAAGTGTGGCATTCGCCTGCCGTTCACGTGCCGGACTTCATCGATGCCACCCGCACCATGGAGTTCACGCGGGGAAGCGGGTTTCCCGGGCGGATCTGGGCCGAGGGACAGCCCACTTGGATTCCGGACATGACCCGCGAGCCCATCTCCCCGCGAGATGCGATTGCGGCCCGGGAAGGCCTGCGGGGCGCATTCGGCTTCCCGTTGTTGGCAGGCTGCGACCTGTGGGGCGTGGCGGAGTTTTTCAGCCGTCGCATTGAGGAGCCGGGCCCGGCACTGCTCAGGACCTTCAAAGCGGTGTGCAACCAGATCGAACAATGGGTCGTGCGGCTGCGGGCGGAGAAGGCGCTGCGCGAAACGAACACCCTGCAGCGAGCCATCCTGGAGAGCGCGAACTATGCCATCATCTCCACCACGCTCGGCGGGACACTCCGCACGTTCAATGTGGCTGCCGAACGCTTGCTGGGCTACGCCAACGAGGAGATAGAGGGAAAGGCAACGCCTGTCATTTTCCATGACCCCCAAGAGATCGCCAGCCGCACTGCCGAACTGAGTCGCGAGCTGGGCCGGACCCTCGAGCCGGGCTTCGAGGTGTTGGTCGCCAAAGTTGCGCCTGGCCAACCCGACGAACGTGAGTGGACCTATGTTCGCAAGGATGGCACACGCCTTCCCGTGCAGGTTTCGGTCACGGCCTTGTGTGACGAATCCGGCGGCATAACCGGTTATCTGGGCATCGTCTCAGACCTGACACGCCGGAAGCGCGACGAGGCAAAGGTGCGTCAACTGAACCGCTCCCTGCTCGCCAGAAGCAAGTGTAATCAGGCATTGATCCATGCCCAGGAAGAGCTGGAGTTCATGAACCGGATCTGCCACATCCTGGTCGAGGTCGCCGGCTATAAGATGGCCTGGGTGGGCTATCCCATGCTGGACGCGGAACGAACGGTGCAGGCCGTGGCGCTGGGCGGCGAGGACTTCCGCTACCTGGGCCAGGCCAAGTTCAGTTGGGCGGACACAGAGTTGGGACAAGGACCCACCGGCACCAGCCTTCGCACCCGGCGGCCAGTCGTCTGCCGCGACATCGCTACGGATCCCACCATGGAACCGTGGCGTGCCGCCGCGATCGCCAATGGTTACGCCTCGTCAGTGCACTTGCCGTTGTTGCTTCACGACGAACTGCTGGGAACACTGGCCGTGTATGCGGGCGTGCCAGACGCCTTTGATGCGCAGGAAATTGCGCTGCTGATGGAGATGGCCAACGACCTGGCGTTCGGCATCAACACGCTGCGCACCCGCGCCGGCCAGGCGCGGGCCGAAGAATCGGTGAAACGCCGCCTGCGCTACGAGCGCGCCCTGATCGGCACCTCCCTCGTGCTGCGCCAGGCGGACACGATGGCCAGCGGCTTCGACAAAGTGCTCCAACTGCTGCTCGACGTCTCTCAGATGGACCGCGCTTTCATTTCCATGAACAAGGTTGACCCCGTGCGCGGCCTCTGCATGAGCCAGATCCATGAGCGCGTCCGGCCGGGCATCCGACCGCTGATCGACAATCCGATGTTTCAGGATCTTCCCTACTCCACGGCTTCGCCATCCGGTGAAGCGCTGGAGCGGTTGATGAAACATGAAGCGTTGCGCGGTCCCGTCAACCATCTGCCCGAAGCGGAGCGTGCTCTGCTGGAATCGAAGGAGATTCTGGACACCCTGATTCTGCCGATCTATGCCGGCACCCAGTTTTGGGGCTTTCTGGGCTTTGACGATTGCAGCACCGTCAGACGCATTGATGATGATGATGCCGCCTTGCTGCAAAATGCCGCCGACATCATCGGCTGGCACATCGCTGCCGCCGCGGCGAACCAAGCCAAGAGCGATTTCCTGGCGGCCGTTAGTCACGAACTGCGCACACCGCTGACGTCTATCCGTGGTTTTCTCCAGACCCTGCTTGCCGACCTGGAAATGCCGGTCGATGCCCGCCAGGAGTTCCTCACCATCGTCCACGACCAATCGCAGCGGCTTTCCCGGTTGGTAAACGATCTGCTGGACTTGACGGGCCTGGAGAGCGGGCGCACCCAGTTTAACGATGAGCCTTTGGACTTGCGGCAGATTGCCCAGAACTGCCTGCTGGAGATCCAGCCGCTGGCCGCCGAAAAGAACTTGCGCCTCGACACCGGCCTTGCTGCTTCCGTGCCTCCGTTCTTCGGAGATGCCCTCCGGCTGCAATCGGTGTTCACCAATCTCTTGAGCAACGCCGTCAAGTACACCCCCGCCGGAGGCGTTGTCCGGTTGGCGCTGGATGAGCATCAAGGCGGCATCCGAATCGCCGTGGCCGATACCGGGCCCGGCATTCCTGCCGACCAGCAGAAGGTGATCTTCGAGAAGTTCCGCCGGATCTACCGTCCCGGCGCCTCCGCAACGGGCACCGGCCTCGGGCTGCCCATCGTGCAGACGATTGTCGAACACTATCACGGCCGCATCGACCTGGAGAGCGCGGAGGGTCGCGGTTCGTGCTTCAGGGTCTGGTTGCCCGTGGCTGCCCCCAAATGATCGAGGTTTCCGCCGATCAGCGGATGTCGTGACGGTTCCACGTAAGACGCGGAACGTCACATTCTCTGCCGTACAAAGATTGTATTGCAGAGGCGCGCCTTAACACGAGCTTATCGCAACCACAGGATGAACGCAGGCCGAGGAAACTGAGGCAGCCGTGCGGAGCTGGATCAAATCGTCGCGCGCAGGTTATCGAAGAACGATTTGCCGGTCTCGACGGTGACGGGCGCTGCCGATTTCGCGTCGGCTTCCTCGATCAGCTCCGGCGGGAGTTCTTTGAGAAAAGGCGATGGGTGGCACTGGACCGCTTCGCCGAACTTCTTCCTGGCAAGGCAATAGCTGATGGACAATGTCAGCATCGCCCGGGTGATCGCCACATAAAACAGCCGCCTTTCCTCGTCAAGGGTCCCTTCCATCTTGGACCGCGTATGCGGGAGCAGCCCGTCCTCGAGCCCGACGATGTAAACATGGGGGAACTCCAGTCCTTTGCAGCTATGCATCGTGATCAGAGTGACGGCGTCGCCCGAAGTTTCCTTGTCGTCCGCGCGGTCTTCATCCAGCGTGAGATCTTCGAGGAAAGCGTGCAATCGGTCGGCAGGCGGAGTGCCGGGGGGATGGGATTCGTCGAGACTGCAGACCAACTCTTTGAGATTCCGAATCCGGCTTTCAGCGGTTTCCTGGTTCTTCTCGGATCGCCGCAGATCGTCCAGGTACCCAGTTTCGTCCAGGAACCGTTCCGCCCAGGTGCGCAAAAGCACGCTGCTATCTCCGTGCAAAGCCGCGCGCGTCCGTTCGATCAGATCAAGAAACCCTTCCACACGGGTCCGGGCCGCCACGGGCAGGCTGAACAGGACCGTGGGATTGGTCATCGCGGCGAACACGGAGCATTTCCGCTCCTGACTGGCTGCCAGAAGCCGCTCCAGGGTGACGTCGCTCAAGCCGCGCGCGGGGACATTTGCCACGCGGAGCAGGCTGATGTCGTCGTGCGGGTTCAGGAACAACTTGAGATACGAGAGCAGGTCTTTGACTTCGCGGCGGTCGAAATAACTCTGGCCACCGATGAGATGGTAACGAACGCTGGCCTGCCGGAGAGCGGTTTCCAACGGACGCGACTGCAGGTTGGTCCGGAAGAGAATTGCTTGCTTGAACCACGGGATGCGCTTGATCTGTCGGGCGTATTCGATCTGCTCGACAATGGAGCGCGCCTCGGTCTCGTCGTCGGGGAAGGTTTGGAGCAGGATCTTCGAGCCGCGTCCGTTCTCGGACCAAAGCTGCTTGGAGCGGCGGCGGACGTTATTCTTGATGAGCGCATTTGCGGCGGAAAGGATGACGTCGGTCGACCGGTAATTCTGTTCGAGCTTGATGACCTTGACCTCGGGAAAGTACTTTTCGAGGTCCAGCAGGTTGGCGATTTCGGCTCCGCGCCAGCCGTAAATGCTCTGGTCATCATCGCCCACAACGCAGAGATTCCGGTGCTCCTGGGCGAGTTGATGGACGAGTTGAAACTGGGCGGCGTTGGTGTCCTGGTATTCGTCCACCATGATGAACCGGTAGCGGGCGCGGCAGGCTTCGAGCGTGCCGGGGTGCTCGCGGAAAAGCCGCAAGGTCAACAGCAGGAGATCATCGAAATCCACCGCATTGCACGCGTGCAACGTGGATTCATACGGCCGCCGCACATGCTCCGCGATCGCCGCGGCGCTCGGGTCGGCAATTCCCCAGGTGCCGCCGTTCTTTATGCGGCTGAGTGAACCGAGAATCGCCTTCGGGTCGGTCTTCTCTCCTTTGGCCGAGATCCGGCTGAGGACCTTCCTCACCGCGCCGAGTTGCTCGCTTTCGCTGTAAATGACGAAGTTCTTTTTGTAACCGAGCTTGTCGATATGCTGGCGAAGGATGCGGACGCAGAGCGAATGGAAGGTGCAGATCGTGGGGCGCTCTCCAGCCGCCGCAGTGTCTTTCTTCCGCGGGCGCGCCACGAGTTTCGTCACGCGTTCGCGCATTTCCCTGGCCGCTTTGTTGGTGAAGGTCACCGCAAGGATGTCCCCTGGCGCCGCCCCTTTCTCGACGAGGTAAGCCACGCGATGGGTGATGACGCGCGTCTTTCCGGTGCCGGCCCCTGCGAGGATGAGGACCGGGCCCTTGACAGTCTCCACCGCCTGTCGCTGTCGAGGATTAAGCGCGCTGAGGTTCACCATGCGGGCGCGGAGTGTAGGGGCCTCAAACTCAAACGCAAGCGAACTCCTCTGAACACGGCGGTCACAGACGGTTCTGCGGATCAGCGAATCCCGCCTTGGCGGAGGGCACAACGTCGCACACTCTGGTGACAAAAAGTCATCATCGCGATAAGCGTCTTGCGTGCAAAGGTTTCCACGAATGGGAACAATTTGTTCCGGGCATCCATCCCCTCTTCCAGCGGGTGCCGTCGGCTGCGCCGGGCATTGAACCGCTCCTCGTCCACGCCCGCCGATTCCATTCGGAAATCGGCACTCGGAACTCGGGTTTCTTTCGGCGCCTTTGGCCTTCGGATTTCGGATTTCACGTTGCGGACCAATTCATTGCGGAAAGAGCGGCCCCCCGTTAGGCTGCACCCAGGTCGAACCATGATCATTCGTAAGATTTGCGCCGGTTTAGTGTTGTTTCTGGCAGGTTTCTCGTGCGAAGCGCAGGGGGATACGCTAGTGCCTTTCGGGTCGGAGTGGCGCTACCGGATCGGCACCACGGAGGCGTCCTCGCCAAGCAATGCCTGGCGTCGGGTTGGTTTTGCGGACCAGAGCTGGCCGAGCGGGACGGCCCCATTTGGCTATGGCGAACCGGAAGTGGTGACGGGACTGCCTTCGTCGGCCGAAGCCAACTACCTCAGCGTCTATTTCCGGCGCGCATTCGCCATCCCCAACCCCGCGTCAATCAGTCAACTCGACCTCGTCGTGCGGATCGACGACGCCTGCGTCGCGTGGATTAACGGGACGGAAGTCCTGCGGCACAACTTGCCCAGCGGCGATTTGCCCTTCGACGCCGCAGGGGTCAGCGCGAACGAGCCGGTCACGCAATCGGTGACTCTCACCAACAACCCTTCCGCCTTGCTCGTCCCGGGCAACAACATCCTCGCGGTCCACGTATTTAACGCCAACCGGACAAGCAGCGATTTGCTCTTCGACGCGCAACTCACATCCACGTCCGATACCACCGCGCCAATCGTCGTGGAAAGGGTTCCGCAGCCGGGAGCGACGGTCCGGGAACTCAAGCAAATTCAGGTCATCTTCAGTGAAAGCGTCACCGGTGTGGATGCGGCGGATCTCTTGGTCAACGCGGCCCCGTCGCCGGGAGTCTCGGCCGTGTCGCCGCGCGAATATATCTTCTCGTTCGCAGAGCCTCCGACCGGCGTGGTCCAACTCGCCTGGGCCGCCAACCATGGCATCCGCGATCTGGCCACCCCGCCGAACGCCTTCACCGGAGGAACGTGGGCTTGCACGCTTGATCCTTCGGCGCCGCCTCCGACGGTTATGATTTCCGAATTCCTGGCGGACAATTCCGGTGGGATTCGAGACGACTTCGGTATCCGGTCCGATTGGATTGAGCTGTTCAACCCGGGTGCGGAGGCTGTCAATCTCGAGGGTTGGTCCCTCACGGACGATCCCACGCGCCTGGAAAAATGGTCCTTTCCGAGGACCGTCCTGGGGCCCAATGGTTACCTCGTGGTGTGGGCGTCGGAGCTGGATCGGCGTGTTGCCGGGGCCCCGCTGCACACCAACTTCAAACTGTCGTCCGGCGGAGAGTACCTGGCCCTGTTGGACGCTGAGACCCATATCGTTTCCGAGTTCGCTCCGGCTTACCCTTCGCAAGAGACGAACATCTCGTTTGGACGCGACCGGGTGGACCCCACGTTGACCGGCTATTTCTCCACGCCGACGCCTGGGCAGCCGAATGCGTCTTCCGGCCCTGGTTTTGCGCCTGAGCCGGTGTTTTCGGTCCCGAGCGGCACGTTTCCCGACAACACGCTGACCGTAACGATCACGGCGCCGGCAGGCCAAATCCATTACACGTTGGACGGTTCGGTTCCCACTCAGGCCTCGCAGGTTTACAGCCAGCCGCTCGTTCTGACCGCGAGCACGATCCTGCAGGCCCGCGTGTTTCAGTCGAACTTGCTGCCGAGCGCCCCCGTGATCCGGACGTACACGCTTCTCGGCTCCGGGTTTGGCGATTTCAGTTCAAACCTGCCCGTCATGATCATCCAAACGGGCGGCCAGGGCATCCCCATGGACCAAAGAGTCCGCGCGTTCGTGACCGTCTTTGAACCGCACGACGGCCGGGCGCGGCTGGCCAACGCGCCCGATTTCGAGAGCGCTGTGGCGATCGAAGTGCGAGGTCAAACCTCCTCAGGTTTCCCGAAACAGCCGTACAACCTGGAGATTCAGGACCCCTTCGGCAACGACCTGGAAGTGCCCTTGCTCGGGTTGCCGGAGGAATCGGACTGGGTCTTGCACAACCCGTATTCGGACAAATGCCTGATGAACAATGTGCTCGCATTCGAACTGCACGAGAAGATGGGGCATTACGCTCCGCGCTGCCGGTTTGTTGAAGTGTTCGTGAAGACGAGCCGCACGCGTTTGAGCTATCCGGGCGATTATCGCGGCGTCTACGTGCTGATGGAGAAGATCAAGATTGACGGCAACCGTGTCGACCTCGAGCGCCTTGGCCCCGGCCATAACCAGGAACCCGAGATCACGGGCGGATATATCATCAAGAAAGACAAGGACAGCCCAGGCGACTTGAATTTCTCGACGAGGGGGGGAAGCCAATTTAGCGGACAAGCGCTCAAGTTTCACGACCCCAAACCGGATGAGATCACCGGCCCGCAACGGGACTGGATTGTCCGGTATCTGAACCAGTTCGAAAGCGCCCTTTACGCCTCGGATTGGCTCCGCCGCACGGGCACGAACCATTACTCGCACTTCATCGATGCCGATTCGTTTGTGGATTACCACTGGATCGTCGAGTTCACCAAACAGATCGATGGCTATCGGCTTAGCAATTACATGAGCAAAGACCGGGGTGAGAAACTCAGAATGGAACCAATCTGGGATTGGAATCTCGCCTGGGGCAACGCCGATTATCTGGAAGGCGAGTTCACCAACGGCTGGTACTATCCCCTCATCGGCAACGCCGAGCATCTCTGGTTGCGCCGCCTCATCTCGGGCACGCCAAACGGATATGACAAACAGGGCGACCCCGATTTTAACCAGCGCATCATCGATCGTTGGAGCGTCCTCCGCACCAATATTCTCAACGCCTCGAACGTCACCGCCCGAGTCAACGAAATCGCCGCGCTTCTGGATGAGGCGCAGGCGCGTGATTTCGCCAAGTACCCGCGGCTTAGCACGTATGTGTGGCCGAATCCCCGTTTCTACATCGCGCCAACCTACTCCGCGATTATCGACGCCATGAAACGCTGGATCAACGGCCGATTCCACTGGATCGACGGGCAGTTCATCAAGGCGCCGCAACTTGGCCGAGGTCCGGGCCCGATCGAACCGGGGTCTCTCCTTAGCCTCTCCGCGCCCGCAGGCTCAATCCTCTACACGCTGGATGGAACCGACCCGCGTTTGACGGGCGGCGCCGTCAGCCCGGCAGCCCGATGGTACTCCAGCGCGTTGAGCGTGGATCAGAACATCCGCGTGTTCGCCCGTGCCCGGACGGGAACGAACTGGAGCGGGCCGGCTATTGGGACCTTTGTGGTGCAAACTCCGCCGCTCGTCGTCACCGAACTGATGTTCGAACCGGCGCCGTCTCACCCGGGAGACACGAACTCGGAGAGTTTCGAGTTCCTTGAACTTCGCAACATCGGCACCCATGCCCTCGATCTGAGTGGCTTCCGTTTCACAGCGGGAATCCAGTACCAGTTCGGCACGACCAGCGCAGTGACACGCCTGGCGCCTGGGGAATACGTCGTGCTCGTTAAAGACAAGGCGGCCTTTGGCGCACGGTATCCAGACGCGGTGGGCTCGGTCGCTGGCGAGTTCCGGGGCAACCTCGACAATCGAGGCGAACAACTCGTGCTCGAAGGCCCCTTGCAGGAGCCGATCCTCGATTTCAGTTACAGCGAAGAGTGGATCCCTATTGCGGCAGGCGCCGGCTTTTCCCTCGTGATCATGGACGATCACGCACCGCGGGCATCGTGGGATAATCCGGCAAGCTGGCGCCGCAGCGGGCGCGAAGGCGGCTCCCCCGGTCGCGAAGATCCTGCGCCCTCGCCCGTCATGCCGGTGCTCGTTAACGAAGTGCTCAGCAGCCCGCTGCCCCCGGACGTGGATGCCATTGAGCTCCTGAACCCTGGCCCTGCATCCGTGAACATCGGCGGGTGGTTCCTCACAGACGATTTCACCACGCCGCGCAAATTTCGCATTCCCGACGAGACGACCGTTCCGGCGGGCGGCTATCTGCTCTTTGACCGCGGTGTTTTCGATGTGGCGGGCGGGTTCGCCCTGAGTGCCACCGGAGACGAGACCTACCTGTTTGGCGCCGCAGCAGGCGTTCTCAACGGCTATGTCCATGGGTTCGGCTTTGACACGGCGGACCCCGGCGTCAGCTTTGGCCTTTACAAAACCAGCACGGGCGAAGAGCGATTTGTCTCCCAGACCCGCCCCACCCTGGGCAGCGCGAACGCGGGTCCGCGCGTCGGCCCAGTGGTGATCAACGAAATCATGTTCCGGCCGCCGCAAACCGGCACCAACGAAACCGCCCTGGAGGAGTATATCGAGTTGCTGAACATCACGACCGAGCCAGTGGCCTTCTTCGACCCCGCCGCTCCAACCCATACCTGGCGGATGCGCGGCGGCGCGGATTACGATTTCCCTGAAGACGTCACGCTTCCTGCGGGGGGCTATGCCTTGCTGGTGAACTTCGACCCTGCCGACGCGGCTGCCCTGGGCCATTTCCGCGCGGCCTACGGGGTGCCCGCGACCGTGTTGGTGTTCGGGCCTTATCGTGGGAAGCTGAACAACCGGGGCGAACGCGTGACCCTTGCGAAGCACGCCGCCAGTTTGGAGGGGACAGTTTTGGAGCCTGCGTTCGTGACCGTCGACGAGGTGCACTACGCGTCGTCGGCACCTTGGCCGGAGGGCGCCAATGGAACGGGCCAATCCCTCCAACGTATCGTCTCCAGCCGGTTTGGTGATGATCCCGCCAACTGGCTGGCCGCTTCCCCTACCCCGGGCACCGCCAACCCCTCGCCAGTTGGCGATAGCGACGCAGACGGCTTGCCCGACAGCTGGGAAACGGCTCACTTCGGCACCTTGGAGACCAATCCGGATGAGGACCCGGATCTGGATGGAATGACCAATGCCCAGGAGTTCGTCGCGGGAACGGACCCGACCAACCCGGCAAGCGCCCTGGAAGCGGTGATGATCTCCTCAGGCATTGGAACCTTGCGCCTCCAATTCGAAGCGAGAGACGGGCGCGACTATGCGCTATTCTCGGCGGACCGC
Source organism: uncultured Verrucomicrobiota bacterium (assembly GCA_964578605.1). Classification (GTDB taxonomy): domain Bacteria; phylum Verrucomicrobiota; class Verrucomicrobiia; order Limisphaerales; family SIBE01; genus JAXMHN01. The sequence continues at coordinate 18,542 of CAZODO010000102.1, forward strand.
GTGGATGGCCCCTGGCATAAAGTGGCGGACCTGCCCATAGCCGCCCCTGGCCCGGTCGCTTTCGCGATCGAGGCTTCGGGCGAACGGCAGTTTTATAGGCTCGTGGTTTCCTCGCCTTGATCCCATGGCCTCCACTCGCGAAGCCAAGTTATCGGAGCGAATGGCCGCCCTTCGGGTGCGCGAAGAAGACCTCGAAGAGTTGTTTACACGCTCGAGCGGCCCGGGTGGACAGAACGTCAACAAGACCTCGTCCGCCGTCGTCGTCGTCCACCGGCCTACCGGCCTGCAAGTGCGGTGCGAGCAGGAACGGTCACAGTCCCAAAACCGAGTGCTCGCCCGGGAACTGTTGCTGGACAAGATCGAGCAGCGAAGACGCTCCCTTGCCGAAGCGAACCGTGCCGCCAAGGAAAAGCTTCGGCGCCAAACTCGCAAGCGTTCGCGGGCGGCCAAGAACCGCATTCTGCGCGACAAGGCTCACCAATCGGCGAAGAAACAGCTCCGCCGCTTTCGCGAAGACCATTAAGAAGGTCGCTGGGAGTTGCGCCCTCGTCTGCGGTCCGAAATTGACGCCGGGCTGTTGGCAGTGCCATTCTCGCGCATGAACTTAACCGTCGCATTGAGTGCGTCCGCTCTTCTTTTCGTGACCTCTTCAGCATCCGCCGCCTCCGCAGGCCCCCGCTTTTACGGCGACCCGCCCGATGATCATCATCCCTGGGCAATTCACGATGGCAACCGGCCGCAGCCTAAAGTGGTGACTCCCGGCACGTTTAGCACTCCCGATCAGCCAGGCAAACCACCCTCCGACGCCGTCGTGCTGTTCGATGGGACGGATCTTGCGAAATGGGAATCCGCCAAGGATGGCAGCTCGGCCAAATGGCTTGTCAAAGACGGTTTCATGGAGGTTGCCCCGTCGTCGGGAGACATCCGAACCAAGGCCAAGTTTGGTGACTGCCAATTGCATATCGAATGGGCCGCGCCCGCCAAGGTGGAGGGTGACAGCCAGGGTCGAGGCAACAGCGGTATGTTCCTCATGGGATTGGTCGAGGTCCAGATTCTGGATTCCTACAACAACGTGACCTACGCCGACGGCCATGCCGCTTCCGTTTACAGCGTGAATCCGCCGATGGCCAACGCCGTGCGCGGCCCCGGTGAGTTCCAGGTGTACGACATTGTCTTCCGGCGCCCTATCTTCGTCGATGGCGTCGAGGTGGATCCGGGATACGTCACGGTCTTCGTCAATGGCGTCCTCGCGCAGGATCATACGCGCTTGGAAGGCGCCACTGGCCATATGGGACGCGCCAAACCCGGCCCGTTCCCGAAGGCAGGTCCCCTCCAACTCCAGGACCATGGCAACCCAATGCGTTTCCGCAATATCTGGTATCGCGAACTTCCGCCCCGCTCCATCGAAGGCGGCACCGACGGTTACCTCACCACCGACGCCACCACGGCCAAACGCAAGGAAATCGCCGCTTCCATCCGTGAAGACGCCCAGGATCTCCGCAACGCGGACAATCCGCTGCCTGAAATGCTGCGCCTGATGGAATCGCTCGTTTATCAAAAGCAGGATGCCGCCGAGCAACGGGTTTCGGAGTTGGCCGGAAAATATGTCGCTTCTCTCAAAGCGCTTCCCGCAAGCGAATTGGGCTCCAAGCGAGACGAGGTGCGCAATGTGAGCGCCGCCTTCCGCTACCTGGCCAATTGGAAGATCCTTCCAGCGAACTACGAAGCCGCCCAAGCGCTCCAGCAGATCATCCGCGACCAGCGCTGGGACCGCCAGCGCAATAACTGATCCGAATCGAGCGGCCGAAAGCGGCACCGGGCAACGCGCCGCAATCTGCGCGCAATTCTGACGCGCTTCGCGCCGTGAACTGGACAGGATACGCGGGTCTTTCAACCAGGACCCGCGTCCGGCCTTCATGGGGCTTGTGGATTCGAATCGGTTTTCGGGATCTGGTGTCGTTTCCCGATGCAGGGGAGAAGTGCTCGGGAGCATCCATTCTCGTTTTAGGCAGGGCGAGGCGGCTGACCGCCGTTTCTTTCTTAGTTCCAAGAGGAAGCCAGCAACGGCGGTCGACGGAGCGACCTGCGCTACCTCTAGCCAGCGAACTGTGAATTATCGGATGTCGTGGTGCGAGCAAAACAGGACAGATTTTGTAGTTAGCAAAACAGGACAAAG
>CAZODO010000103.1:0-17419 GCA_964578605.1 uncultured Verrucomicrobiota bacterium
GCCCGCCGGGATCTGTGCGGGGGGCGCCGGGTAACCGGCGTCCCTACCGCGACAGTAGGATTACGATGGGGAGCCCCTTTGCCCCAGCGCAGCACTCAATTTGGGTTCTGATTCTTCGGAGCGCCGGCTTAATCTTTCACCGCCGCCTCGAACGAGCGACACGTTAAGCCGGCTGCAAGCCGGCGCTCCGAAGACAAGGAGAATTCCTGCCCCATCGGCGGGAGCTTTGACAACGCGCTCGCGCCGGGTAGAGTCGGCCGAAAGCCGTGGTGTTTGTCTCGCTAAACAGAATTACCAAGCGCTTTCCTGGGGTGCTGGCGCTCAATAACGTCAGTGTCAACGTGGAGCGTGGGACCTGCCACGCACTCATCGGGGAGAACGGCGCGGGAAAGAGCACGCTTGGGAAAATCCTCGCCGGCGTTTACACCCCGGACTCCGGCGAGATTCAATTGGATGGCAAGTCCATTCAGCCGACGAACCCCATTGTCGCCCGCCAACTGGGGATTGCCATGGTCCACCAGGAACTGGCCTTCTGTCCAAACCTGACCGTGGCGGAAAACCTGTGCCTGGGCGAATTGCCCTGCCGGGCGGGCTGGGTCAATCGGCGGCGCATGCGCGATCGAGCGCGGGCCATGCTGCACGAGATCCAGGCGGATATCGATGTCGATGCCCCTATCGACCGGCTTTCCACGGGCCAGGAGCAGATGGTTCAAATTGCCGCGGCGATCGGAACGGACGCCAGCGTGATCATCATGGACGAGCCGACCAGCTCCCTGTCCATCCATGAAAGCGAGCTTCTCTTCCGGCTGCTCAAGCAGCTTCGCGAACGTGGCATCACGGTCGTCTACGTCTCGCACCGCATGGAGGAAATCTTCCAGCTTTGCGACACGCTCACCGTGCTGCGCGACGGCGCTCATGTCGCCACCGAACCGGTGGCCCAGACCAACCCGGATCGCGTCATCCACCAGATGATCGGACGCGAGGTGGTCCATTTCGAACCGCGCCACATCCACGCGGCTCTCGGCGACGAGGTGTTGCGTGTCGAGAAGCTGACCTCCCCCGGGCGGTTCTCGAATATCTCGTTTGCTCTGCGCCGGGGCGAAGTGCTGGGCTTTGCCGGCCTGGTCGGAGCGGGACGGAGCGAAGTCGCCCAAGCGGTCTTCGGCCTGGACAAAGCCGCCACCGGCCGGGTCTGGGTTCATGGCAAAGAGCTGCGTCTGGGCTCGGTTTCAGCCGCTTTGGGCGCCGGGATTGGCCTTCTGCCCGAGGACCGGAAACGGCAGGGGCTTGTGCTGACGATGAACTGCCGTGAGAATGCCTCTTTGGCAGCGTTGGACGGGCTCACGCGGTTCGGGTTTGTCCGGCGGCAAAGCGAACAGGCCCTGGTCAATGAATACGTCAGGCAACTCCGCGTCAAAGCGCCGTCCCTGGAAACACCCATCGCCGGCCTTAGCGGCGGCAACCAGCAGAAGATCGCCCTGACCAAGTGGCTCGCCCGCCGTTGCGACATTCTGATCATCGACGAACCGACGCGCGGGATCGATGTCGGCGCCAAAGCGGAGATCCACCGGCTTCTTGACGATTTGGCCTGCCAAGGTCTGGCCCTCTGGCTGATCTCATCTGAACTCCCTGAACTCATCAATCTCAGCCGTCGCGTCGTCGTCTTGCGCGAAGGGAAACCGATGGGTGAACTGGATCGATCGGCCCTCTCCCAGCCGGCCCTGATGCGGCTCATGGCGGGGATCTGAAGCGCGCAACGGCCCTGGCGCCCCAGAATGCTCCGGCCTTTGTCGAACCCTTTGTCCCCCGCTTTGTCCAGTTCGCGTAACTTTTGCACTTCTCACCGCGCTCTATGGCTGGCTGCGCCTTTGGTGCGAACCTGGAAGCGGTTGGCACGCCTTTGCTCCCGTGAATATCCCGTATTCCACCCGAATATGACACGTATTTAACTCGATTCGGAATCGAGTTAAATACGTGTTAAATACCTGTTATATACGTGTTATATCCGGCCGGACCCCCGCGGGGTCGCGCGCCGACGGCCCCGGCGCACCGCCGAATCCGCTTGCTTTATCGCTCCTGCCGGTTAGACCAGCAGGCGAGCGGTGCCAGCGCACAAGAGCGTATGAGCTTTTTCTTGACTCTCTGCCTCCTGATAGCCGCCGTTTTCCTCGCCTTCAAAGTCCGGACCCTTGCCGAGCAATTGGGCGCTTTGGAACGACGGTTGTCTGAGTTGGAAGGCCGCCTTTGGAAGCTCCAACGTCCTCCGCCGCCAGAGCCTTCATCCGAACCCGCACCGGCGCCGGTCCCCGAACCGCTTGTTTCCGAACCTGCACCGGCAGGTGCGGCCTTTCAGGAGGCTCCTCCCCTGCTCTCCGGGTATCCGGCGCCCGCCGCAGCCTCAGCCTCAGAGTTCGCGCGACCGGTGCCACCTCTCCAAGCGGCCCGCGCGATGTCCCAGGATGGCCCTTCCCTTCCCCCTCCATCCGCTGCGCCTTCGCCTTCGCCTTCGCCCTGGCCTCGGATTGATTGGGAACAATTCATGGGGGTGAAGTTGTTCGCCTGGATTGGCGGGTTCGTCCTGTTCCTCGGCGTCGCCTTTCTCGTGAAGTACTCGTTCGATCGCAACCTGATCTCGCCGGAGGTCCGGGTGACGCTGGGGTTCCTGGCCGGGATCGGGCTGGTCCTGTCCGGAGTGCTGATGAAACGCCGGGAGTTCGCGGTGACATCGCACACGCTATGCGCGACCGGGGTGGTGATTCTTTACGCGGTCACGTTCGCTTGCCATTCCGTCTATCATTTCAGCTTCTTCGGTCCGGGAACGACTTTCGCCATCATGGTGCTGATCACCGCGGTGGCGTTCACCCTGGCCGTGCGGTTGAACGCCCTGGTGGTGGCGATCCTCGGGTTGGTCGGCGGATTTCTAACGCCCATCCTGCTTTCGACCGGCACGGATAATCCGCTGGGGCTCTTCAGTTACATCGCGCTCCTGGACCTCGGCCTGGTGGCGGTGGCGTTCCGGCGAAAGTGGTTCTTTCTCATCTTTATGGGCGCGCTCGGGACCTTGGTCCTGCAGGCGGGCTGGGTGTCGGAGTTCTTTACCGCCGAAAAGGTCTTCACGGCCATGGCGGTCTTTCTCGGGTTCGACATGCTGTTCTGTGCTGCCTTTGTGCTGGCGGAAAAGCGCGGCGAATCCAATCCCTGGTCCGCGGTGTCGGCGTTTGTCCCTCCGTTTGCGACGTTCGCCTTCGCTTTCGCCCTGCTCGGGTTCGAGAGCGTGGCCGCGCGTCCGGGGGTGCTGTTCACGATTGTCCTGGGAGCGGATCTCTGTCTGCTCGCGATCGTCGTGGCGCGTCCCGCGTTGCATGCGGTGCACATGACCGCCGGCAGCGCGGTGTTCCTGCTCCTGGCAAGCTGGATGGCGCTTAGGCTGACGCCTGCGCTGCTTTACTGGGCTTTGGGGCTTTGCCTTGGGTTCACGGTCTTGCACACCCTGTTCCCGTTGACACTTACCCGGCTGCGGCCCGAAGCGCGCCGGACGTGGTGGGGCCAACTCTATCCGCCCTTGGCTCTCTTGCTGCTCCTGATTCCGCTCTTGAAGCTCGAGACGGTGTCGCTGGCCTTATGGCCTACCGTGCTGCTGATCGACGTGCTCGCCGTCGCGGTCGCCATTCTGGCGGGCTCAGCGGCAACCATCCTGGCCGTCCTGCTGCTCACAGGTTTGGCGACCGGCGCCTGGCTGCTCAAGCTGCCGGATGCCAACCTCAATGCACTCCCGGAGCTCTTGACCGTCATTGGGGGTTTTGCCCTTTTCTTCTTCGCCGCGGCACTGCTGGCGCGGTTCAGCATTCAGGATGCCGTTGGCGAAGGTCGCTCCAACGCGAAACGCCCGGCGTCGTTCCTTCGGCAGGAGCTGCGGACGCAGGCCATGGTCGAGCACTTCCCGGCTTTCTCGGCCATCCTGCCTTTCCTGCTCTTGATTATGGTTTCGGCGCACCTGCCTTTGCTCAACCCGTCGCCTGTCTTCGGACTGGCCATGGTGCTGGTGGGCTTGCTTTTGGGATTGGGGCTGCTCATGGACGCGCTGGTGCCGGTGGCCATGGCCTGTGTCCTCGCCTTGCAGTACCTTTGGCATGCGGAGCACTTCAGGCCGGAATCAGCGTGGGTTCCCCTGACCTGGGCGGTTGCGTTCTACGCGGTGTTTACGGCGTTCCCCTTCCTGTTCCGCGCGCGATTTGGGGAGAGGATTCTGCCATGGGCAACCTCGGCCTTGGCCGGGCCGCTCCATTATTACCTGGTGCATCGGGCAGCGAGCCTGGGCTACGACATGCCGGCGCCGGGGCTGTTGCCTGCGGCATTCGCGATTCCCATGCTCCTGGCCATGGCTCATGTGAATCGGACGTGGACGGAAGGGCCGAACCGTTTGAACCTGATGGCCTGGTATGGGGGCAGCGCGCTCTTCTTTATCACCTTGATCTTCCCGGTCCAGTTCGAGCGGCAGTGGATTACGATCGGATGGGCGTTGGAAGGGCTTGCGTTGATCTGGCTTTTCCATCGCGTGCCGCATCCGGGACTGCGCGCGACAGGGGTGGTGCTGTTGAGCATCGCCTTCGTGCGGCTGGCGCTCAATCCGGCGGTGCTGGAGTATCATCGGAGCGCCTCCACCCCCGTCCTGAACTGGTACCTGTACGCTTACGGCATCGTCACGGTGTGCTTGCTGGTCGGCGCGCGCTGGCTGGCCCCGCCGCACCACCGCGTTTGGGGCTGCAATATCCCGCCGTTCCTTTACACACTCGGGACCGTTTTGGCGTTCCTGCTCGTGAACATCGAGATCGCGGATTACTTTTCGGATGGAGAGGCGCTGACGTTCCAGTTCTCGGGGAGTTTCGCCCGGGACATGAGTTACTCGGTGGCGTGGGCGTTGTTCGCGCTAGCCCTGCTGATCATCGGCATCTGGAAGCGCCAACCGGCGCCCCGCTACGCAGCTATTGGCTTGCTCCTCGCCACCTTGGTGAAGCTGTTCTTCCATGACTTGAGCCGGCTGGACCAGCTTTATCGCATTGGCGCGTTCATCGTGGTGGCGATCATCCTGATCCTGGCTTCGTTCCTTTACCAGCGTTTCGTCTCCTTTGACATCGTCCACCGGAAGGATCCGAATGGAACTTGACCCCCGACTTGAAGCCCAGCAACGAGCCGACCGGATCACGCTTTTCCGGCGGGAGCTCGCGGCCATCGAAACCGAGCGCGGCCTGCTCCTGACCCCAGAGCAAAGGTCACAGCTCGATGCGCACCTTGAAAGTGTGCTCAAAGCGCTCAACCAGCGTTTCGGCATCGACGCGAACGATTCGACAAGACGGATCTCGTGGGCGATGCGCCTGGCGTCGCTGCTGGGCGGCGCGGCGCTCATTGCGGCGTTGGTGCTCTTCCTGCACCGTGTCTGGGGCGGGCTGCCCACCTGGGCTCACGCGCTCGTCTTGACGGCTGCCCCCTTGCCTCTGATCGCCAGCGCGGAGTTCGCTTTTCGGCGCAGCCGGGACCTGTTCTATCCCGCCTTGCTCGGCTTGGCGGCCGGGGTGGCGTTTTGCATGGAGCTGAACGCGCTGGGCACGGTGCTGAACCTGGCGCCCACGCCCCACGCGCTCCTGGCTTGGGGGAGCTTCGCCATCCTGATCGCTTATGCGCATGGGGCGCGGCTCTTGTTGGCGGCGGGTCTGTTGCTCCTGGCGGCCTATAGCGGATGCTTGCTCACGGAATGGCAAGGCGGCTACTGGGGAGGGTTTATGCAGAAGGCGCAGTTCCTCCTGCCGGCAGCGGTGGTGTTGTATGGGCTGCCGTGGGTGGCTTGGCACCCGGAACGCCCCCATTTCAAAGTGATCTACCGGCTGTGCGGGGCGTTCGCCGGCTTCGTCGCGCTGCTGATCGTTTCCCAAACAGGCGATCTGTGGCGCCCCGCGATCAGCCGGGAGGATGCGATCATGGGGTGCCAGATTGCCGGAATGGCCTTCGGCGTGTTGGTGGTCGTCCATGGGATACGGCTGGGCCAAGGCGCCCTGGTGAACGTTGGAGCCCTGGGATTCGTCGTGTTCATTTACTTGCGCCTGCACGACTGGCTGTGGGATTGGATGCCCAAATACCTCTTCTTCCTGTTGCTGGGCGTCACGGCCCTTGTGCTCCTCCTCATCTTCTGGCGGTTGCGCGTCCGCCTTTCCCGGAAAACACGTTCATGAGAACCACGCTTATCCTGATCGCCGGCGCGATCGTCTTGGCCGCAAACGGCTGGGCCCTGCTCAGTTCTTGGCACAACCGGCGCGAACCGGCCGGCGGCACCGTGGAGTTGACCGAGCGCGAACTGCGCCTTCTGCCGATGCTGGGCGAGAGCACCGTCATGCTCGCCCGGCTGGAGTGGGACTCGGTCTCAGACGAGCCCTGGGACAGGCACCGTCCCCAATGGCTCGACCAGGCGAAACTGGTCGAACTCGGCTTCGACTGCTCCGTTCCGGTGACCAACTCCCTTGCCCAGCATCACTATGACTTAATCCCCGCCGCCGCAGTGATCCTGGTGCTCGAATACGAAGGCGAAGCATGGCGACAGACCGAAGCCACTCGCAAACCCAGGAGCCACCTGTTCATCATCGACGCCGGCAAGGAATCCCACCTCCTCCGCAGGAAGTACCCGGATCCAGCGCGGTTCATCCTGATGCGCGGCGTTGTCAAACCCTACCTTCGCACCCGCGATTGGCAGAGCGACACCTTGTTGGATGTCCCGCGACTCGGAGGCTGGGTGCAAACCGTCCTGCCTCCGCAGATCTTCGTTCCCAAACCTTTCAACGAGCCGCTGGCCGCTTTCCGCACCGGCGGACCCGGCCCCGAGGAGCAAGGGCGCATCGGTGAACCCCGGTTTGCCGCCAAAGTCTTCTGGGGCGCAGATTTCGAACCCTGGGTCAAGGCCGTTCGTCTTCTGGCGGGGGAAACGGAATCCGCGGATCCGTCGCATGATTAGGATGCCTCGTGACGCATTCGATTGCACCCGGAGTTTCCGGTGGTAAATAGAGCACCGTGATCGTTGATGCCGCCCTGCTCCAGACGCCGCCGCCAGACTCCATCGTGATTTGTGGCGCGCGCGAGCACAATCTCAAGAACCTCAGGCTGGCCATTCCCCGGGACAAGTTCGTCGTCATCACCGGGGTCAGCGGTTCGGGGAAGAGCACGCTGGCGTTTGACCTTCTCTTTGCCGAAGGGCAACGGCGGTTTCTGGATTCCATGAGCGCTTACGCCCGGCAGTTCGTGGCCCAGCTGGCCCGGCCCGATGTCGACCTCATCACAGGCATTCCGCCTTCGGTCAGCATCGAGCAACGCAACTCCCGGGGCGGGGGCAAGAGCACGGTCGCCACGGTCACGGAGGTGTACCATTTCATCCGCCTGCTCTTCGCACGCCTGGGGACGCAGTTCTGCCCTGATTGCCAGGAGCGGGTCCAGGCGCAAACGCGCGACCAGGTTGGGCGCCGTGTTTTGGAACAAGCCCGCGCCGCCGGAGGGATCACCGTCCTCGCGCCGGTGGTCAGAAACCGAAAGGGCTTTCATAGCGAAGTCGCCGAATGGGCGGTCCAGCATGGATATAGCGAACTCCGGGCAGACGGCCAGATTCGACCGGCTGCCGACCCTTTTCGATTGGATCGGTTTCGCGAGCACGACGTGGAGATCGTCGTCGGACGCCTTGAAGGGCGAGCCCGCAGAAGCCAGGCTGTCCAAGACCTGATCGACAGAGCCTTGGAGCTTGGCCAGGGCGTCTTGCTGGCCCTCGATCCTCAAGGGATGGTCACCGTCCATTCCACCGAGCGCGCTTGTCCCGAATGCGGACGCTCTTTTCGGACGCTCGATCCCAAGGATTTCAGCTACAATTCCGCGCAAGGTTGGTGTCCGGAATGCCGCGGGTTTGGCGAGTTGTTCTACCTCCCGGACGTCGACCGCGGAGCCCGCGCGGAAGCCATCGAGGAATCCTGGTTCGAGTGGCAGGAAGGCAACCGCGAAACCTGCACTGCTTGCGGCGGCGCCCGCCTTAACCCGGTCGCCCGCGCGGTGCGTCTGGAAGCCGGACAGGCGGCGGCGCATTCGCACCTTCTGGCCGGCAGAGGCGCCCCGACCATCGACACCATCGGAAACGCCGCCGTCGCCGGCGCGCTCGCCTTCTTCAAAGCGCTGCGTTTCAAAGGGCGCGAAGCCGCCATCGGCCGCGACATACTGCCGGAGATCGTGGAGAGGCTGAGATTCCTGGGCGAGGTCGGCCTCGGCTACCTGCAACTTGGGCGCAGCGCCACGACGCTGTCAGGCGGCGAAGCCCAGCGCATTCGCCTGGCGGCGCAGTTGGGTTCAAACCTCAGCGGCGTTCTTTACGTGCTGGACGAACCGACCATCGGCTTGCACGCCCGCGACAACGAGCAACTGCTGGCCGCCCTCAGCCTGCTGCGGGCGCGCGGCAATTCCCTGGTTGTGGTGGAGCATGACGAAGCGACGATGCGCCGCGCCGATCACGTGATCGATCTGGGGCCCGGCGCCGGGGTGCAAGGCGGCACGGTCGTCGCCAGCGGAACCCTTGCGGAGTTGATGCGCCACCCGGAGTCCATCACCGGACGCTGCCTTCGAGCGAAGAAACGTTATCCCTCGCGCGGCGCACGCCGTCCCACGGCGAAGAGCGGCAAAGGCGTCCCACCCGCCCTGGTCTTGCGAAACGCGGCGGCCAACAATCTCAAGAACCTGACGGTCACCTTTCCCCTGAACCGCCTGGTCCTCGTCACCGGTGTGAGCGGTTCGGGCAAGAGCACCTTGATTCGCGAGTGCCTCCTTCCGGCCCTCCAGCGCGAATTGCGCGACGGCAAGAAGGCCACTTCCGGCAAAGCGCGCCATCCGCGTTCGCAGTCCGCCCAAGCACGCGTCGAAGGCTTCAAATGCCTCAAGGCGGTCTACGAGGTGGATCAATCGCCTATCGGCCGAACGCCTCGTTCGACTCCCGCCACTTACACCGGCCTGTTCGATGCCGTCCGGCAGCTCTTTTCCCAAACCCCCGAGGCGCGGCTCCGGGGCTATTCACCGGGCCGCTTTTCGTTCAACAGCGCACAAGGCCGCTGCCCGACCTGCGAGGGGGCTGGCACCGTCAAGCTCGAGATGAGCTTCCTCCCGCCCGCTTTCGTGAAATGCGAAACGTGCGGGGGCTGCCGTTTCGACCGCGAAACGCTGGATATCGCCTATCGCGGCAAGAACATCGCGCAAGTCCTCGAAATGAGCGTGGCGGAAGCGCTCGACTTCTTCGGCGCCATTCAGAAGATCGCGCGCCCGTTGGAGGCTCTGCGAGACACCGGGCTGGGGTACATCCAGCTTGGCCAGATCAGCCCCACCCTGAGCGGCGGCGAGGCGCAACGCATGAAGCTGGTGACGCATCTTTTGAGCGGCTTAAGGGAAGCGCCCGGACTCTTCAATCCCCTGCCCCGCCATAACCTGTTCGTCCTCGAAGAACCCACGATCGGGCTGCATATGGCCGACGTCCAACGCCTGGTCGACGTCCTCCAGCGCCTTATTGATGCCGGTCATTCCGTGCTCGTCATCGAACATAACCTCGACCTGATCGCCGAAGCCGATTGGGTGATCGATCTCGGCCCCGAAGCCGGCGCCGAAGGCGGCCGAGTCGTTTGCGTAGGGACGCCGGAGGACGTCGCACGCAATAAGCGCTCGCACACGGGCCGGTTCCTTCGTAGCGTCCTCGCCTGATCCATGAGCCTGGCCTACGAAGAGATCGTCTGTGGCGAGTCGGTCATCCGATCCGCGCCGGACTCCAGGCATGAGCGCATCTGCCAGCGTTTGCACGAGCAAGTCGGCTTGAGCGCTTCGAGCCTCACGAGCACCCGGCTCCTCACCGCGCGTTCGGTCGTGCGCATCACGCCCGGCAGCATCATGCGACCGGACCTGGCGCTGGTTACTTCCGCCACGGGCAAACTCTGGCTCGCCGCCGAGATTATCAATTCCCACGATCACCAGGCGGACACCGTGATGAAGAAGTCCATTTACGAAGAGGTCAACCTGCCGCGCCTTTGGATGATCGACCCCCGATACGACAACGTAGAAGTTTACCATGGCAGCCCGTACGGTCTTGTGCTCAGGCGCATTCTGGCCAACGCCGACGTGCTTGAGGAACCGCTTTTGCCCGGGTTTGGCCTCACGATCAAGCAGCTCTTCAGCTAATTCGTCCGTCATGACAGCCTGGGTGTTGAAATCCGAATGGAAGTGCCCAGCCCCCCTGCCCCATGCGACTCGCCAAACGCCACGAATCTAGCCCGCTTCTCTGGGTGGTCCTGGCCCTCCTCGCTGCGAACCCCGCAGCGTCCTCAGCTGAGACGCTCACGCAGGCGCTCCGAAAGGAAGCAAGCCCCGCATCCGCCCCAGTGGCCTACGCCGGTTCGAGCAGTTGCCGCGAATGTCACGAGCCGTTCTATAAGCTTTGGGCGCCATCGCATCATGGGACCGCCATGCAGCCCTTCACGCAGGCCTTGGCGAAGGCAACGTTGCAAGCACAGAAATCGCCGATCACCATCGGTCCCGTCTCCTACCGCGCCAACATCGAAAACGGAACCGTCATCGAGAGCAGCGCCGCCGGCGAAAAGGTTTATCCCATTGCCCACACCCTGGGCGGAAAGAACGTCTTTTACTTCCTGACGCCCATGGAGCGTGGCCGCCTTCAAGTCTTGCCGGTCGCCTACGACGTCCGCCGACAGGCGTGGTACGACATGGCCGCCAGCGCCGTCCGGCATTTTGGCGGTCCGTTGGATGCCGCTCTGGACTGGCGGGAGACCCCCTTCACGTTCAACACCGCCTGCTTCAACTGCCACGTCAGCCAGCTCTCGAAGAATTACGATCTCGCCACGGACACTTACCGGACCACCTGGGCCGAGCCGGGGATCAATTGCGAAACCTGCCATGGACCAGGCGGGGAGCATATTCGCATTGCGAAGGCGACGCCCCCCGGCAAGAAACTCACTGATTTGAAGCTCATTGTGACCGGCACGTTCAGCCCCGACCAGATGAACGCTTCGTGCGCGAGTTGCCATGCCAAACTGCGGCCGATCAGCCGCGGCTTTGCCCCCGGCGAACTCTTTTACGATCACTTCGACCTCGCGGCTCTCGAACATGAAGATTTCTACCCGGACGGCCGTGATCTGGGGGAAAACTTCACCTACACCACGTGGCGGATGAGCCCCTGCGCCACGTCCGGCCAACTGGATTGTAACCATTGCCACACCTCGAGCGGGCGAAACCGCTTTCCAGGCGAGAAAACCAACCACTCTTGCCTGCCGTGCCACGCAGAGCGGGTTGCCACTGTTGAGGCTCATTCTCACCACAAGCCGGGCCCCGATGCCCCCAGCTGCGTCTCGTGCCATATGCCCGTCACGGAATTCGCCCGGATGCGCCGCAGCGATCATTCCATGCGGCCGCCCATGCCCGCCTCGACCCTGGCGCACCGCTCCCCCAACGCCTGCAACATCTGTCACACGGACAAGGACGCTCCATGGGCCGACAAGACCGTCCGGGAATGGCACAAGGACGATTACCAAGCGCCGGAACTCCAACTCGCCGGCTGGGTGGCCGCCGCCCGCAAACGCGATTGGTCCACCCTCCCAGCCATCACCGGGTATCTCTCGAAACCCGGCCGCGACGAAATCCGCGCCGCGTCGCTGATCCGTTTGCTGCGGACGTGCGATGACGACCGCAAATGGGCCGGCATCAAACCCTGCCTGCAGGATCGCTCTCCCCTCGTTCGAGCTGCGGCGGTCGAAGCCTGCGGGGACGCCCTCAATCCGGACCTCATTGGACCTCTTCTGTCGGCCACCGGCGACAAATTCAGGCTTGTCCGGGTCCGCGCCGCGGCCGCGCTCGCCTCCCTGCCGGCCGATTGGATTCCGGAGAAGGACCGCGCTTCATTCCAGTCCGCGACGGCCGAACTCCAGGACTCTCTGTTGGCCCGGCCGGACGATTCCGCCTCGCATTACAACCTGGGCAACTTCCACATGGAACGGCGCGATCTCCCCAACGCGGTCGCCGCGTTCGAAACCGCTCTCAGACTCCACCCGGAAAGCGTCCCGGCCCTGGTCAACCTCTCGCTGGCCCACAATGCCGCCGGTCAGAATGCCAAAGCCGAAGCGAACCTGCGCGCCGCGTTGCGTCTCGATCCCACCAATGCCATCTCGAACCTGAATTTCGGAATGCTCGCCGCGGAACTTGGGAAGTTAGCCGAGGCCGAGAAGGCCTTCCGCACCGCCTTTGCCAGCGACCCGCAATCCGCGGCTGCCGCCTACAACCTGGGCGTGCTCCTGGCCAGCACTCAACCCGAGGAATCGATCGCCTGGTGCCGCCGCGCCGCCCAACTGCGTCCGCGCGAGCCGAAATACAGCTACACCTTGGCCTATTACCTCATCCAGCGCGGCGGATTGGGCGAAGCGGTGAACGTGCTGGAAAACGCCGTGGCGGCAACGCCGCCCCACCCGGAATCGCTTGCTTTGCTCGGGCAGTTGTATGAAGAGCGCGCTGAACCCGGCCGGGCGGCGGCCGTCTATCGGAAGGCTGCTGGAGATTCGCGCCTGCCCGCCGTTATCCGCCAGCAATTCGCCGAGCGCGTTCGGCAACTCGACCGGTGAAGAGTGTTACGAGGCCGAGCAAGCCGGGGCCAAATGTTGCACATTTTGCGGCCAATTGTCACCATTCTGTGCAACAATTGGAATTCGTCTGCTTCAGTCCGGCTTGATCCACCGGACTATCGCCTCGCAATTGAGCTGCGCTTTCGGAACAAACGACGTCACATCGACATACTCCGGCTCTTTGGCCCCGTCGGCACTGCGTTCCGAGCAATGCCCGTGGTCGCCCCAAGGTCCCAGGCCGTCGAGGGTCGGAACGGCGTCCCAGACGAAATTCCCGTCGCTCAACCCTCCCCGCTCCTCCGGTTCAACCGACATGCCCAAGCGTCGGCCGACGTCCTGCCAAACCGCCAGCAACCGATCCGTCTCCGGATTTCGCGCCCAGGGGCGGCTCTCGCTGAGGATCTCCACGACGACTTCGCAGGGATATCGATCCGCCGGGCTTTCCACTGGCCCCTTTCCCGCCAGCGCGAGGAGCCCGTTCTTTCCCTGCGCGAAAGCCTCGGGGGTGAAAGCGCGAAACTCGCCCTCGGCCCAAGCCTCGTGCGGGACCCGGTTGAGGCCCGAACCACCGGACACCAGCCCGGCGTTGAACGTCAGATCACGCGAATAATCGGTCAACGCAGCGATACGGGTGAGGGTGTGGCCCAGTTGGGTGATGGCATTGGCGCCATGCCGGTGCTTTCCGCCCGCGTGCGCCGCGCGGCCTGTCACCCGGACCCGCCAGGTGGCACGGCCCTTCCGCGCCACCACCAGGAGACAGTCCTTGCCCAACCGCCCCTCCGCTTCAAACACCAGCGCCGCCACTGTGCCGGATGCGAAACGCCGCCGGCACATTTGGCCAAAGTCATGCGACAACACTTCTTCCGACGAGTTGAAGAACAATTGCCATCCGACATCTTCGAACAAAGCGGGGGCATGCGCCCGCAGCGCCGTCAGAACCAGCCACATCATCACGGTTCCGCCCTTGATATCGTGCGTCCCGGGCCCGTAAATGCGGTCGCCTTCCCGCAACCAATGGAAATTGTTCCGCGCTTCTTCTTCCGGCGGGAAAACCGTGTCGAGGTGAGAGATCATGGCCACGGAGCGGCCGGAGCGCCCCGGTTTCTGCAAGACCAGGTGGTCGCCATACGCCGGATTCACCGAAGGCACACGCTCAGTAGCGAAACCCAGCGGCGCGAAGCATTCCGCCGTGAGCCGTCCCAGCCGATTCACCCCGTCGCGATTGCCAGTGTAACTGTTGATGGCGACCATCTGCCGGAGCGACTCAAGCGCCGCCGACATTTGGCTCTCGAGAAACGGCCTCAACTCGCGGGTATCCTGACGTTGCATGGGGCGAACGGTACACGGCCGGAGCGTGCAATCCAAGCTCTCCTGCGGGACCGACATGAACTCTCAGTTCTCGGGTAACAGTTACTTTTGGCGCACGGCGCAGTTCAGCTTCGCATCCTTCGGAGTGGCGATCTTCGCGGCTCCTCCGGCCCTCCCTCCGGATTATACTCGTATATAACACGTATTTAACACGTATTTAACTCGTCTGCGAGACGTGTTAAATGCCTGTCATAAGCGGGTGAAAACCGTGTTAAATGCGCCTCCAGCCCGCGATCGCCATCCAACCCAGCCGAAACAACGCCCTCGCCGGAAGAGCCATTCTGGGCAGGACGGGTCGGCCCGGCCCGGCGTGGGTGTTTGGAATGCCCCCTGCCCAAGGGCCGGCCCGGCGGTCCGGCCCTGCCCGGCTGCGAATCTCCTTGTGAGAATTCCCGGGAAAAGCCGGTTTCTCCTTGCGCGCGGGGCAGGCAGGCACCATGTTTTGCGGCAACTAACAAATGCCCCCGCAAACGATTGCCAAACTCGTCAGCGGCGCCTTGATCCTGTTCGCCTTGGTGATCCTGGCCGCTTCATCGACCTATGTGGTGGATCCGGGCCATCGTGGCGTGGAAGTCACGCTGGGCCGGGTCTCGCCCAATTTCAAACCGGAAGGGTTCGGGTTCAAGCTGCCCTTGATCTCGACGGTTCACCAACAGCTCATCAGGCAGCAGACAGCCAAGATGGAAGCGGACTGTTATTCGTCGGATTTGCAGCAAGTCAAAATGAACATCCGGGTGCTGTATCGAGTGCCGCAAGCGTCGGTGGTTGCCATCTTTCGCAATTACTTTGGCGAGCCTTTCGAATCCCTGATCCGGCCAAGAATCGCGGAGGCTCTGAACGAACTCACGGCCTCACGCACGGCGGAGGACATCGTCCAGAAACGGGAAGAGGTCAAAACACAAGCCTTGGAGAGTGCCCAGCGAAAAGTGGGCGACGTGCTGGCGATTGAAGATCTCGTGCTGGAGGACATCAATCTGACCCAGGCGCTCGAAAACGCGATTGAGCAAAAGATGGTGCAGGAACAGGAAGCAGCCCGGGCGCGGTTCGCGCAGCAGCAAGCGCAAGTCGAAGCGAGCACGGCGGTGATCAAAGCCAAAGGCGAAGCGGAATCGATCAACCTCCGCGGCAAGGCCCTGCAGGAGAACCCAAGCGTGCTCGACCTGCAGGTGGTCGAACTCTGGGACGGCGCGACACCCCTGGTGGTGGGCCCTGGAACGGTGGGAGCCGACCTGGTGCTGCCGCTGGGAACTCTTGGCCCCCGGGCGGAGCCGGCGCCAACCCCACCGGATATCACCCGGGAACCGCCCCTGGCAGCTCCCCCAACTGAGGAGGCAGGCGAATGAGCAGGCACGATTTCGAAAGACGCGTGGTGGAGATTGATCTGCAGCCGCTGGGGCGTTGGATCGGGGTTGGGCTGCTGGTGTTTGTTGCGGTGATCCTGGCGTCTTCCGCCACCTACGTGGTTCAGCCTGGGTTCCGCGGTGTGGCCGTCACGCTTGGCAAAGTTTCGCCCAATTTCAAGCCGGAAGGGTTCGGGTTCAAACAGCCCTTTATCACTCGGATTCATCCGTTGTCGGTGCGCCAGATGACCCGGCCGATGCCGGCCGCGTGTTATTCCTCAGACCTGCAACAGGTCAGGGCAGAGGTGCATGTCCTCTATCGCGTTCCGGAACATTCGGTCGTAAAGGTGTTCCAGCAGTTTGCGGGTGAGCCCTTCGAGAGCCTGATCGCGCCGCGGGTGCAGGAAGCCATCAAGGAAGTGGCCGCGACCCAGAGCGCCGAACTGATCGTCAAAAACCGCGAGCAGGTGAAGAACCGCGCGCTGGAGCTGGCCCGGCGCAAGATCGGGACGAATTTCCTCGAGGTGGTGGACCTCGTGCTCTATAGCCTCGCGCTTTCGCCGGAGCTTGAGACAGCCATCGAGATGAAGATGGTTCAGGAACAGGAAGCGGAGAAGGCCAAGTTTACCCAGCTCAAGGCGCAGATCGATGCCGATACCGCCATTATCCGGGCGCGCGGTGAAGCGGAAGCGATTCAGGTGCGCGGCCAGGCGCTCCGCACCAACCCGGAATTCATCAAGCTCCAAATCTTGCAGAGCTGGAACGGGCGGTCGCCTTTGATCGTTGGAGCGAGCGGCGGCGGAGCGAATTTGCTGATGTCCTTGGACGAGTTGAGGCGGCAAAGTCCCCCAACGACACCCCGCCCGGACAGGGTGCCTGCGGTCGGCGCGAGGCGTGATTTGCCGCAGCGATGAATCCGCGCTGGCGGGCAGCCCTGGCGTTGAGTGTCCTCCTGGTCGTCGCGCTGGTGCTCTTTCTGCTCTTCCCGGTGGCGTATGGTTTTGCGCAGATGGCAGCGCGGGAGCTGCGTTATCTCTGGTGGCTGGTCCTGCTGGTGTTTCTGGCCCTGTGGCTGATCTGGGGAGCAAACCGGCGACCTCGTCGTTAATCCCATGAAAGAACCGATCCACACTCCAAGGACGCCTTGGAAACCGAACCTCGTTGCGGCGTCTCTTTCCCTCTGCGCCTGGCTGATGGCGGCATCGGCGCCGCTGGCCGCCGCGAACGGCGGGGTTGCGTACCAGGACCACGCCGGATTAAGCGCGGATCTCAAGGCGCTTGCCGCACAGGGCGATCTCGTTCGGTTGACCAGCCTCGCGACCAGCCTTGGACACCGCGAAGTATGGCTCGTGGAAATTGGCGCCGGGAAGGAACCGGAGCGCAAGCAGCGGCCTGCAATGCTGTTGGTGGCCGGCATCGAAGGGGATGTCGTCAGCGGCGCCAGTGCGCTTCGGTGGATGCGGCACCTGGTCGAGGGTTACCCCGCCGACGAGAAGATTCGCAACCTGCTTGAGAGCACAACCCTTTACCTCGTTCCGCGCGCCAACCCGGATGCCGCAGAGAGCTTCTTCACGAGCCCGAAAGCGGAGCGGTCCGTCAGCACCCTGCCCGTCGATGACGATCATGACGGGTTGGTGGACGAGGATGGCGCAGAGGATCTGAACGGCGACGGATTGATCACGTCCGTCCGGGTGGAGCATCCCGAAGGCGAATACATCTCCGACCCAGCCGATCCGCGCGTCTTGTTGAAAGCGGACAAGGCCAAAGGCGAAAGAGGCGTCTGGAAACTCATCCCGGAAGGCCGCGATAGCGACAAGGACGAAGTGTGGAACGAAGACGGCCCGGGCGGCGTCCATTTCAACCGGAACTTCCCCTACGGCTACCAGTTCTTCGCGCCTTGGGCCGGGAAACACCAGGTGAGCGAGCTCGAAACACGGGCGCTGGCGGACTTTGTGGTCAGCCACCCCAATATCGGGATCGTCTTCACGTTCGGCGCTGCGGACACCTTGCTGAAGACGCCCAAAGCGGAACCCGGAG
>CAZODO010000103.1:17429-20370 GCA_964578605.1 uncultured Verrucomicrobiota bacterium
CCGGAGGGAAACGTCCGCCCACGGCCATTAGCGAGGCTGACCTGCCCTTTTACAGAGAGCTTGGGCGCACGTTCCGAGACGCCTTGGGCTTGAAAATGGAACTCGAAGGCGCCAGTCATCCCGGCACCTTCTCCGACTGGATCTACTTCCATCGCGGACGGCTCTCGCTGGCGGCCCGGCCCTGGACACCCGCGCAGCAGATCGCGGCCGAGCCCGCCAAAGACGGCGGAAAAGCCGCTGGCGAATCCGAAGCGGCAAAGAAAGACTCTCCAAGCGCCAAGGACAGCACGGCAGAACCGGAATCGAAGCCTGAACCCAAAGCCGGCGACGACAAAGCAAAGGACAAACCGGCAGCCGCCGACGAGCGAGGCAAAGAGGAACGGGCGGCTTTGAAATGGTTCGATGCGCAAGCCCCGGAACGCTTCCTGCCATGGAAGGCCATTGAGCACCCGGACTTCCCCGGCCGCAAAGCCGAGGTGGGCGGCTGGGTTCCTTTTGCCCAGAGCCACCCCCCCGAGGCGTTGCTGGACGACCTCACCAGGCGTCATGCGGAGTTCTTGACCAGCCTTGCCGGCAAACTCCCGCGGATTGGCATCCGGAAGGCCGAAGTGACCCCGCTGGGCAGCGGAATCTTCGAAGTGATTGCGCAGGTCGAGAACACCGGATACCTGCCAACCGCGCTGGCGCAAGGCCAGCTAACGCGTGAGGTCCAGCAAACTCGGGTGGTGCTGGCTGTTGGTAAGGAACGCATCCTGGCCGGGGACAGGGAAACGCTGCTTGAACCTATCCCGGGCAGTGGGGGAATGCGCGAACTGCGCTGGATCATCCGTGGAACCGGCCCAGTGGAGATCGAGGCCGTCTCGGCTTTGGGCGGTTCCGAGCGGAAAACCATCGAGCTGAAGGAGTCCCTGTGAAGAGCATCCCGCTGTTATCGTTTGGGAGTTGGAGCTGGATCCTAGGCGCCGGAGCTCTGCTCCAAAGTGTCTCCGGCCAATTCGCGGACCGCACCCCGCCGCCGGGCAATCCGGCAGCGCATTCTTTCCCGGCCCTGGGCTCCGTTTCGGAACCGCGCGTCCAGGTCTCCTGGAACCGGTTTTACGACACCAGGGGCCTGGCGGCCCTTTTCGAAAAGCTTCACCGGGCCTACCCGGATCTGACGCGGCTCTATTCGATTGGCAAATCGGTGGAAGGGCGGGATCTCTGGTGCCTGGAAGTCACCGCGTTCAAGGTGGGCGAGCCCGGCCGCAAACCGGGAATGTATACCGACGGCAATATTCACGGGAACGAAGTGCAAGCGGGCGAAGTCGTCGCTTACACGGCCTGGTACCTTTGCCACCAGTACGGCCGGCTGGATGCAGTGACCGAGCTTCTCGATCGCTGCGTCTTTTACCTGATCCCAACGATCAACCCGGACGGCCGTGATCGATGGTTCCATGAAACTCAAAATGCGCATTCCAGCCGCACCGGGTTGAAGCCATTCGATGACGACGGCGACGGCACGGCCGATGAAGATGATTTCGATGACCTTGATGGCGATGGCTCGATCGTGCAGATGCGCATTCGAGACCCGCACGGGCGCTGGAAGCCGCATCCTCTGTATGGGGAATACCTCATGGTCCAGGCCGCAGCGGATGAACCCGGCGAATACACGCTGCTAGGCTGGGAAGGCGTGGACAACGACGGCGACGGCCGGGTCAATGAGGACCCAGCCGGTGGATACGATATGAACCGGAACTGGGCATGGGATTGGCAACCCAATTACCTCCAATCAGGCGCCATGGAATACCCCTTCTCATTGCCGGAGACCCGCGCGCTCTCCGAGTTCGTCCTGGCCCATCCGAACATCGCCGCCGCCCAATCTTATCATAATAACGGCGGCATGATCCTGCGCGGTCCAGGCCGCGAAGGCGGAGCGTTCCCAGCCGGCGACGACCGCCTGCTGGCGTCCATCGCTTCACGCGGCGAGAAGATCCTGCCTTACTACCGATCGATGGTGATCTGGAAGGACCTCTACACCGTCTGGGGCGGCGAGGTGGATTGGCTGTACGCCGCCCGGGGGGCTGCCACCTTTACGACCGAGTTGTGGACGTCGCGGAACCTGGACAAACGGACAGACGCTCCATCGCGAGAGGACGAAGCGGCGTTCATGCGCTATGTCCTCCTGAACGATGGCGTGGTGAAGTGGCACACCGTCGATCATCCCCTCTACGGGCAGGTCGAACTCGGCGGGACCAAAAAGACATGGAGCCGCACGCCGCCCTCCTTCTTGCTGGAGGAGGAATGCCACCGGAACATGGCGTTCACGCTTTATCACGCCGACCAGATGCCACGGCTTAGCCTTCATGAAGTAACGGTCGAGAAGATCGACGACGCCTTGTTCAAGGTGTGGGTAACAGTCGAGAACCAGCGGCTTATCCCCACACGCTTGCAGCAAGATATTCATAACCATATCTCCCCGCCCGACATAGTAACGCTGCGCGGAGAGAGCGCAAAGGTGTTGTCCAGCGGCCGAGTGATCGACCGGTTCTCAGGGCGGGTCATTCCATCGAAACGCCGCCCGGAACGGGTGGAATTCGACAGCATTCCCGGCCTGCAAGCCGTCCGTGCGCAGTTCATCGTGAATGGACGCGGGAGCTTCGAAGTCACGGTCGATTCGGCTCACGGCGGCAAGTGGACTGTCGAGCGCAACCTGCCGTGACCGGGCAAACAAAAAACCCGCCCCTCCTCGGAAGCGGGTTCAGCGTTGAAGAAGTAGGGATTTTGTAGCAGTTTTCGTCAGGAGAGGCAATCGGGGAAACCCTGATTCAGCCTCATCGCTTTGTGAATAAGTCCACCCTTCCGCCGACGGTTTGGCAAAGGCTTTGGCATGACAAGGACCGCGCCGTGGGGTAAGTATTCGGCGAACCCTGTGTGGAGGGTTAAGGCTCCGCGCAGAGGATCT
>CAZODO010000104.1:0-20046 GCA_964578605.1 uncultured Verrucomicrobiota bacterium
GCGCTGACGCGCTCCTCGCCGCCGGTGAATAACATTTGGAGCTACTATAAGGGCATCGCCCTGGGAACTCGGCCCCCAACACCCTCGCCCTGAAAGGGCAAAACTCCCGTGTCACAATCCCTATCCAAAGTCCTGGTTCATCTGATTTTCAGCACCAAACACCGCCAACCGGCCATTTCCGAGAGGATCCGTCCGCGTCTGCACGCCTATGTGGTCGGCATTCTTGACCATCTGAAATCGCCTTCCCTCCAGACCGGAGGCACCTCCGATCATATCCACATCCTGTGCGCCTTGGGCCGGACGATCTCACAGGCTGCCTTGCTGGAGGAAGTCAAGAGGAGCAGTTCCAAATGGATGAAAGCCGAGGGCGAGGCGCCCGGATTCTTCTGGCAGTCAGGATACGGCGCCTTCTCGATTGGGGAATCGCAGGTCGAGAGATTGATCGCCTATATTCAGAACCAGGAGAACCACCATCGCACGATGACCTTTCAGGAGGAGTTCCGAAAATTCCTGGAGCGGTACAAAGTCGCCTATGACGAACGGTACGTCTGGGATTGAACTGGCCGAGTTCGTGTCGCCCATTTCAGGGCAAAGAATGTTCAAGGGGACGAGTTCCCAGGGCGGTGCCCTGGGCTGACGAGTCATGGCGCCTTCGGCGCGATCACTCGGAAGTCTCCCAACTGATGGACGGCGCCTTTGCCGTTTATCCTTTGGAGCGAACTTGGAACCTACGTTCTCCGGCTGCGTCCGCCCAAGTGTTTCTGATGCAACTCAGCTCAGCCGCTGCGCATCATCCAGGTCTTTCAGGCGGCCGCTTCGAAGTTTATTCCGAATCAGGTCCTCGCGGCTGATGATTTGCACCGGAATCCCGTCCATCGTTCCCTCGGTGCGGCGCGCGTAACAGTCGGTGAAATCGCAGGCAGAGATCTCAGTTAAGATCTCGATGCGCGTTGGTTCGACACCCATGCGGATAAGGCGGCCTTTCTGCAGGAAGAGCTCTTCGTTGAGCTCAGGCAGGTCGAAGCCGAATTCGCGGATCACGGTGACCAGTTTCCGCGCGTTCTCCGGATGGACCGCGATCCAGAAGTCGATGTTGTTCGTGTTGCGATAGTGTCCGTGGTAACAGACGGCGTAGCCACCAATGAGCAAGTACTCAACGCGGTTTGAGTTCAACAACTTCAAAAAATCGCGAAAGTCCGCGGGCAATCGGATCGTAGCCATAGGCAATCTGGCGGCTGAGTTCCAGGGCGGCCAACCGTTCGTCTGGAGTTCGAGACCTCCAATAGGCTAGGTCGCTCCGTTCCGCCTCGGCGAGAGTCGTGACGGAAAAGCTCGTTCGATCTACGCGGGCTTTGTCCAACAACTGGTCAGCCATGGCCAGACCATACCAACGCCCGGGCGCAGGGGCAATGCTTCATGACCAGCAACTCAGGGCTTCAGGGCGTTGGAGGCCGGGTGTTCCAGGGCGCTGCCCTTCGATGACGAGTGGTTGCACCTTCGGTGCGGACAGCGACCGTGACAACGAAAGAACAATCGCCGAACCATGGGTGGAAGGGACGCCGGGGAGTGCTCTCGGCAAGGCTGTGGCCGCTTGGCCCGGCGCGCCTGACCCAGGGTTAGTCCTCTAAGGCCGAGGGATTTACGGGTCTGTGCGCAATTTGCGCACACCGTCCGAGTGGGGGGTGTTCTGGCGAGTCCAGTTCAGGCGTCGCGGGAGACCGAGGCTGTCGAAACGGCGGAGGGGTTGAAAGTCGCGTGCATGCACGACTCGGGCGGGAACGGCTGTTCGAATTCCTGAAACGCTTTTGGACTTTTGCTTTATGTCTCATTGGGAAGCCAGGCCAAAGGCGAACCTGGCATGAGCAGCCCCTCGCCAGGGCAGGCAGGGCGGGTAGAGCGAGGGGCGCCAGCCTGCGCGGGCCGGCTTCCATCCAGAAAGGCTTTCATGAAACTATTTAGAATCCTCAACGTGGTCCTCCTCGCCGGGTTGTGCTTCCTGGGCGCCCTCGGCGGCCAAGCTCAGGGGCCGAGCATCACCCGTTAACCCGTGGATCAGTCTGTCAGCCTGGGCACAACGGTTCGATTCACGGTGACGGTCACGTCAATCGCGACACCGATCACCTATCAATGGCGGTTCAACGATGTCCCACTCGATCCTGCGCTCAACCCATCCGCCGCCAAATCCATGCTACTTCTCACGAACGTGACCGTGGCTTCGGCTGGGCGCTATTCTGTTGTTGTGAACGACACGAACGGCTCAACCACCAGTCAGGTCGCTATCCTCACAGTCGATCCCACCTTCACCAAGATCACCCAGGGCCCGCCCGCCACGGATACGGAGGGGTCCACCAGCGCGACCTGGGTGGATTATGATCAGGACGGGCACCTCGACTTGTTCGTCGGCAACGCTGGGAATCTGGTTAGCAACTCGCTATATCACAACAATGGGGACGGTTCATTTACCAAGGTCACCAACGTGGTGAGTACGACTCGAGGGAATGCGTGGGGTGTGACTTGGGGAGACTATGACAACGACGGTTGGCTGGACTTGTTCGTCGCCAACTGCAGGGGGGCAGCGAGATATCCCGGAGGGAATGCGCTCTTCCGCAATAACCACGACGGGACCTTCACGCGTGTGATGGCCGGAAGTGAAGGGGGACTTGCCTGCGCCGTTGCCTGGGGCGATTATGACAACGACGGATTTCTGGATCTTTACGTCGCGAACGGGGACAGCACTCCCGAGCTTAATCTGTTTTGTCGCAATAACGGCAATGGGAACCACTGGCTCAAGGTTCAGCTCAGAGGCACCGCTTCCAAGGGGCTCGGCATCGGCGCCAAAGTCCGGGTCCGGGCCAAGGTTGGAGGCCAGGACCTCTGGCAGATGCGGCCAATTTCTGGACAGCACTCCCACGTGAGCGACAATGGCCTGATCGCCCACTTTGGCCTCGGCGACGCCACCAACGTAGACCTCGTCCGCATCGAGTGGTCCTCGGGGGCTGTGGAGGAACGGACCGATGTGGAGGCAAACCAACTGCTAACGATCAAGGAAAACGTGCTGATTACACCGGCCAATCCTACGGTGAGTCTCAACGGGTCCGTGACGCTTTCACGCGCGTCCGCCGGGCCGGACGTCTCTTATCAATGGCAGTTCAACGGCGCGAACCTCGCCGGCGCTACCCTGAGAACACTCACTCTCGATGGCGTTCAGACCAGCCAGGAAGGCCGCTACAGCGTGATCGTCACCACCGCTGACCAGATCGTCCTGACGAACCATGTTTACCTCCAGGTCGACAGCACGTTCACCAAAATCACGGAAGGACCACTGGTGTCGGCGTTGGGCTGCATTTGGGGGCCTGCCTGGGGTGACTTCGACGGAGACAACTATTTGGATGTGTTGCTTACCCAATGGGACAAGGGAACGCCTGCGTTCTGCCATAACAATCGGGACGGCACCTTTACAGCATCGGCAGAGTTGCCTGCAGCATCTCCGGCCGATGAGTGGTACACGGCGGGGGATTTCGATAACGACGGAGCGTTGGACGTTCTTGTCGTCCGCGACACCTTGCACCATGTGTTCTACTTCAACAACGGCACTGGGGGTTTCACCGAGATTGGATTTGAAAGCGCCAATCTTTGGAACGCCGCCGTGGCCGACTACGACCGAGACGGGTTGCTGGACCTTTTCCTGTCGAACGAAGGTGCGCTTTTTCGGAACAACGGCAACCGAAAATTCACCCGTTCCAGGACGTTTGGCCAAGGGATGTATGGCGGAGCCGCCTGGGGCGACTACGATGATGACGGTTGGCCCGACCTCCTTTGTGGAAGCAACGCGGGGACCACACGGCTCTTCCGAAACGATGGAGCGGGCGGGTTTCTGCGGGTCACGAACTCGGTCACCCAGGGACGGGCCTTTGTCGGTGCCTGGGGAGATTATGATAACGACGGTCGCTTGGACGTTTGCTCCGCGCCCTTCGGTGGCACCGTTCAGGTCTATCGGAACCTGGGCGACGGAGAGTTTGAACAAGCGGCCATCGGCCAAACCATCTCCGGGACCTACAACGGCGTTTGCTGGGCCGACTACGACAATGACGGTTTCCTGGATCTCTTCCTGACCACCGGGAACGGGATGCCGAACCGGCTTTACCGCAGCAACGGCGACGGCACGTTCACTCGGGTGCAAACGGGGAGCCTCGTCACAGAGTTGCCCACCGGCGGCCCAACCCTATGGTCCTGCTTCCCTTCCTGGTTCGACTACGACAACGACGGTTTTCTCGATCTTTACGTGCCGAATGGCAACGATGCGGGAACGGCCCAGAGCGCGAGTTTCCTCTATCACAATAACGGGAACGAGAACGCGTGGCTGAAAGTGAAGCTCGTTGGCACTGCGTCCAACCATGATGGAGTCGGCGCCAAGGTCCGTGCCGTCGCCAGGTATGCCGGTCAGGCCCGCTGGCAGCGCCGTGACATCTCCGCGGGAGATTTCGCCAACGGCGGCAATCTCATCGCCCATTTCGGTTTGGGCGACGCCACCAAGGTGACGACGCTTAAGATCGAGTGGCCTTCGGGAGCCGTGCAGGAGTTGGCGAACGTGGCGTCCAAGCAGTTCCTGACGGTGTGGGAACCACCGGCTATCAAGGCAGCGCTCGGCGAAAGTGGCGGGTGCGTGCTCACCATCACTGCCGAACCGAACCGGACTTGGCGGATCGAAGGGTCGGAAGACCTGGAGACATGGCAGGTCGTTGCCACAGTGACGAACCCCACGCCCACCTTCGGTTACACCGACTCGGCGTCCGCGGCCATGATCTGCCGCTTTTACCGGGTGGTGGCGGAGTGAGGCGCGTCTCAACGCCCAAGGGCGGGCCACAGCGGCCCGCCCTTGTCTTCCTTGTCCTTTGACCGCATCGCTGTCTATTGCCGGACGCGATAGAATCTCTGGCTGCCTTCGGGAGTCACCCGGTAGGACGGAGCGGCGGCGCCCGCGACGGCAGACCACGGTCCTGCGACTGACGTGGCCGATTCGAGCGTTCCCGTGGTCCAGGTGATTTCAACCTGGTTCGCCGACCGGCTGATGCCAACCTTCTCCTCTCCAGTGCCGCCACCGCCCACCGGGGTTGTGAACCCAAAGGCTCGCGGGACGGTGGAGTTAAACCCGGAGTCGCTCAGGTAAAAGTCGTCGAAAAGGGCGCTTTCCGCGGTGTTGTTGCCGGCTACGAAGAGCTTGTCGAGATCCGGGCTGGCGCCGCCGAGGACGGGGTCCACGGCGGTAATGTCGAGGTTGCTCATATAGTCCGTGAACAACGCGGTTCGGGTGGCGTCTCCTTCCTTTTGGATGTAAACGGAGAACATATCGTTCGGGTTGGCTGGGTCATCCAGCCGCCTGTTTTCCACATCCACCCACACGGAATAGACCACGTTGGTCTCGAGGGCGTCAAAGTACTCTACGACTCCGCCAACTCCGTTGATGGTTCCCAAGTGCCACGTTCCCATCGCCGTGTCGAAGAGCGGGTAAACCATGGGACCGATTCCCGCGGCCACCGTGGCGTCGCCGTAGGTGCGCACGTTTTTGTCGATCAAGCCGACAATATGCTGCAGCGCAGCCGTTGGGCTGCCTGCGGGAATAAAGCGGAAGAACAGCGTCCTCTTTTGATTCTCCGCAACGGTGAGGCTGCGCAGGTTCAGAATCGCCGCGCTATCGGTGCTGCGGATTGTCATGACCCGGTTGCCGCCGCGGTCTTGGACCTGGGCGAAATCACCCCGCAGATCCTGCCAGAACCCGGTGGCGGCAAGTGGGCCAACGGCGTAGCGATCGAAGTTGTCGAGGAGGGTCCAGTTAGAGCCGACTCCATCGATGACCGTGAGGGTGGTCTTGGCCGAAAGCTGCTCGGT
Organism: uncultured Verrucomicrobiota bacterium; assembly: GCA_964578605.1. Classification (GTDB taxonomy): domain Bacteria; phylum Verrucomicrobiota; class Verrucomicrobiia; order Limisphaerales; family SIBE01; genus JAXMHN01. The sequence continues at coordinate 5,887 of CAZODO010000104.1, forward strand.
TCCTCTCTTGATCGTGAGGGTGAAGGTGGTCGTGCTGTCCACCGTAAGGTTTGTCTGGCCGGCTCCGGCGGTGGTGATGGCGCTGACGTCGCCGATTGCTGGCTCGATAAGGATCGCGGTGGCGTCCTTGCTCACGTCCCAGCGCAGGATCACCGAGTCTCCCTGCGCCACGGCGGGAAGGTCCGGACTGAATTTGGTGATCGCCAGCGGCTGGAGCCGGGACGGCGGCGTCGGAGTGCCTTCGTTGAAGAGCTTCTGAACCTCTTCCCCGGAGAGCGCCCGTTTCCATAATGCCACGTCATCGATCAAGCCGGTGAACCAAGCCGAGGCACTGGCGCGCAAAATGCCGCCGATCGTCGTGGTATCCAGCGTGAGGGGGCGAACGGGTCCCAACGTCACGTCATCGGCTACGCCGTCGATATAAAGCACGGCTTGAGGCGCTCCGCCGACCTCGCGTTGCACATAAGCGATATGATGCCAGGTGTCATCGAATGCGGTCCCAGTCGAGTGCCAATGATCGCCGCTGGTCGCACCGGCATCCGTGCGGATATAGCTGTCGACCGTGCCATCCGCGCCGCCGTTATGCGTGCCGATATTGAACAGCGGTTGGGTGGTTTTGGTTGAGCCTTCGGAGAACACTCGGCGATCCGTTTGGGCTCCGGCGCCATTCACCCAGATCGAGACGCTGAATTCTGGGTGGTTATAGATTGGCAGATCCTCCCCAGGGCGATTGATGCGTCGGAGGAGGGTCTTGCGCGCGTTGTCGAAACTGAGCGCCTGGCCCCACTTGCCGCTGGCCAAATCGGCGGCGGTCATGTTCTCCAATTCCATGTCATAGCCATTGACAAGGTCGGGAGTCTTGGTGCCTTGCACTTCATTGAGTGGCCAGTAAGCGACCATGTCGTTCGTGAGGTTCGGCGCGACAGGCAGACCGAATGTGAGCGTGGCAACCTGGCTGGTCGCGGAATTGGCGCTGTTGCGTGCGACGAGGATGTACTCGCCGGTGTCCGCTTGCGTTATGTTGCTCAATGTTAGACTTGGCGCATTGGCTCCGGCGATTGGCGCATTGTTCCGGCGCCATTCATAGGTCAGGGGGCGCGTGCCCACGGCCTGGGCAGAGAGCGTGATGCTATCGCCCGCCAGCAAGTTCGTGGCCCCTTGCGGCTGCACCAGAATGACCGGGGCGAAAACCGGCACAGGCGTTTGGATTCCGTTGGTCACCAGGTCCTGGACTTCCGCGGCGGTCAAGGCCCGTTCCCACACGGCCACGTCATCGATCAGTCCGGTGAAGAAGTACTGCACCGGGGTAGCCGACGAAGCCCGGACGATGGCGCCGATCGAGGTCGTATCCATGGCTGTTGTGCCCTGGGCGAAGGGGGTCGTGTAATCCTCCTTGCCGTCGATATACAGGCGGCCGGTGCCTCCCTCGTAGGTCCATGTCACGTGATGCCAGGCGTCGTCCAGGGCGGCTGTGGGCGAATGCACGTGGTTCACTTGCGTCCCGTTGTTCCGGATGAAAACATCCACAGTATCGTCGGCTCCGCCGTTATGCGTTCCCAGGTTAACGAGAGGATCGGTGTTCAAGCTTGAGCTCTCGCTGAACATGCGGCGGTCACTCTGACCGGTTCCTTTGCTCTTCACCCAAAAAGCGATCGTGTAAGTTGGCTTTTGCGATACGGGCAAGCCGCGGTCTTCACCTTCCGGGACGGTGTAGAAAAGGTGGCGCTGGCTGAGATCGCCATCGAGCTCCACCGCTTTGCCCACTTTTCCCGGCACCAGGGCAGTGGCGTCGAAGAAGTTTTGCAGCAGCAGATGGTTGCCCGTCACGAGGTCCGGGGTGGTCGTCAGGTCCGCTGAAAAGGAGTCCAGCGGCCAATAGGAAACTATCCCTTCGCGCAAGTCGGCCGCTTGGGCCGCAGGAAGGGAGAGACAAAACGCGATCAACAGATGGGTTGGGATCTTGAGTTTCATAGGTTTGGGACTCGCAGTTGCCGTGTCGCCGTGAGAACGCAGTCGCTCGGCGCTCCCTTGTGAACCTGTCGATGTCCACGTTCCACGGTTTGGTGATACTATGATCGGATTCTACCGATTTGCTCTCGGCAATGCACGCCCAGTTTTTGGCAAGACGCGCTATGGCCGGCCGGAATGGGAGATTCAGAGAGTGGAAGGGGAGGGTTTCCCGTTCAGAGGCTCGCACTCATGTCATAAAGCTCTGCACGGCAGTTAGATCCAGACCTTCCACATTTGTGGAACCTGGGGTGGAGACCGGGTCAGCACGGCAGGTGCCTGGCCCAGCTACCGCGCTCTTGTCCGGCAGGCCGAGCCCGTTCCCTCGCGCTCATGGCCTCCGCCTTGATGCAGGTCAAAGGCAAGTCAGGCACCCGGCGATTGACTCACCCTTGTGCGTGGCGGCCAGCGACTGGAGCCACTGCGCCTAAACCATCGATTAAAGCGTATGATCCATTCACACGGCACTTCACGTCGGGATTTCCTGAAAGCCTCTCTCTTGGGCGGCCTGGCTGCGCTCGCTCCCGCCCGGTTGCATGCCTTGGAAGAAGGCGCGCCGGCGGCCTCCCTTGAACCCGCGATCACTCAAGTGGCGTTGACGGCCGGGGATGACCGTGCGGACAACACCTTTCGGGCACTCAAAAGCTTTCAGAACCAGATTGCCCAGGCCATCGGAGAACGCCCGGTCGTGATCAAGCCCAACAACGTGGCCATCGACGTGCCGCTATGCGCGACGCATGTGGACTGCCTGGAAGGCACCCTCGAATTCCTCAAATCCATCGGCAAACTCCAGAATGTTGTCATCGCCGAGTCCGCCGCGAGCGGCCCGACCATGGACGGGTTCGAAAACTATCGTTACACAAGCTTGCTCAAGAAATATCCCGTCAAGCTGGTCGACCTGGACCAGGAACCTGTCGATATCGTCCAGGTGTTCGATGAAAAAGATTTCCGGCCTCACGGGGTGCGGATGGCGCGCCGGCTTCTGGACCCCAATACGTTCATCATTTCCGCCGCCAAGATTAAGACCCATGACCGGGTGGTGGCGACGCTGTCGCTCAAGAACATCATTGTCGGGGCGCCGGTGAAGGATCCAGGCTTCCAGTGGGGACCGCGCTCCAAGCGGGGGACAAAGAATGACAAGCCGCTCATCCATGGCAGCGGGTTCCGCGGGATCAATTACAACTTGTTTGCCGTTGCCCAGCGTTTGCATCCGCATCTCGCGATTATTGACGGCTTCGATGGGATGCAAGGCAACGGGCCGGTCGGCGGCACGCCTGTGGATCACAAGGTCCTCGTTGCCGGCTTGGATTGGCTGGCAGCGGACCGCGTGGCTGTGGAGTTGATGGGGATTGATTTTGCCAAGGTCGGTTACCTGAATTATTGCGCCCAGGCCGGGCTTGGACAGGGCGACCTTGCGAGGATTGACGTGCTCGGCGAACGAATCGCCGACCATATCAAGCCCTACAAACTCAGCGATAACATTGATAAACAGCTGATCTGGATGCAGCGGGCCTGATCGAACCCCGCACAGCGATCCAACGCTGGCTCAAACACACGCCAAAGGGCTCCGGCTTGTTTGCCGTGCGCGACACGTGCGGGAGTGGATGCTATCGTGTGTGACGCATCGGGCCACTGGATCAATTTACTTTATGAAAAGAAGCTCATCCGAACTTTCCCATTCGACACCGGCCGCCTGCGCCCGCCTCGGTCCGCTCGCGGTGGCGGGCGCTTGCCTGCTCGGCCAAGCGAACGCGGCCGGCGCAACCTTCGGCGACGCTGTCGCTTTTCTGAAGGAGCACACGGACGTGATTGTGCTCTCGGACAAGGCCGATCGCGCGCGCATCGCCATAGCGCCGAAAATGCAGGGGCGTGTCATGACCAGCACGGCGCGCGGCGATTCGGGGGCGAGCTTCGGTTGGATCAACCGCGAACTGATCGCCTCCTGCCAATTCCAACCGCACATCAATGTCTTTGGAGGCGAAGACCGCTTCTGGATGGGGCCGGAGGGCGGCCAGTACTCCATCTTCTTTGCGAAGGGTGTTCCGTTCGACTTGGCGCATTGGTTCACGCCGGCACCCCTCGACACCGATCCGTTTGACTTGGAGCGGAAGACAGCCGATCAGGCGGAGTTTCGCTATGCCTTCGCTCTGACAAACTATTCGGGAACAAAGTTCGACGTCGCAGTGAACCGGACCGTCCGGCTGCTCGAGTCCGATGAAGCCTGGCGCAAACTGGGTGTGGCTCCAGGACGGGAAATGGACCTGGTCGCTTACGAGTCCGTCAACCGAGTGCGCAACGCCGGGAGCGAGCCATGGACCCGCCAGGGCGGGTTGCTCTCGATCTGGATTCTCGGAATGTTCAATCCCTCGCCCGCGACAACCATCGTCATCCCGATTGTCCCCGGGTCCGAAGCCGCCCTGGGCAAAGCGGTCAATTCAGATTATTTCGGCCCCGTGCCGGAGGATCGGCTGCAGGTGAAAGAGAAGGCGGTCTTCTTCAGCGGCGACGGCAAGTATCGGAGCAAGCTGGGCGTCAGTCCAAAGCGATGCAAACCCATCTTGGGAAGTTACGACTCGCAAGGCCGAGTCTTGACCCTTGTGCAGTTCACGTTTGCGCCGGGTGCAAAGGAATATGTGAATTCGAAATGGGAAATCCAGGCCAGTCCCTACGCCGGCGACGTCGCGAACACATACAATGATGGTCCGGCATCGCCCGGAGCCAAACCTCTGGGGCCATTCTACGAATTGGAGTCGTCCTCCCCAGCCGCGGCGCTCGCTCCAGGTGAATCGATCGAGCATGTCCACCGCACCCTGCACCTGACCGGGCCGGAAGCGGAACTGGACCGGATTGCCCGCGCGACGCTTGGCGTCAGTATTCAGGAAATCGTTACTGCCCTGAAGCCGAGGTAGGGCGCTCCAGCTTCGGTGCGCCCATCGGGAATGGGGAATAGCGCATTTTTAAGAGCCGGCCCGGCGGGCCGGCTCTGCCTTGCTCTTTGACCCTTCCTAGTTACCGCTGCGTTTGACGTCGTAGCACCAGATCGTGCCGTGATCCCGCACGTAAAGCCGGCCGTTGGCGACCACCGGGTAAGCCCAGGCTTTTTCCATGTCGTTAACCTTGCCGGGCTGAGAAGGCGGTCCGAAACGGCCCTTTTCACGATAGCCTTCGGGCGAAGGTTCCACGAGCGCGAGTTCCCCGTTTTCGCCATGCATGTAAAGGCGGCCATCGGCGTAACAGAGCGAAGCGGCGCCCAAAGAGCGCTCTTGCCATTTCACGTTGCCACTGGCGAATTCCAAGCAAAGCAGCGCGGAGCCCGTGGTACCATACAGGGAATCGCCCAGCTTGATAGCTCCCCCGATCGCCGTGGGCAGCTTGGACTCGAAATAGACCTGTTCCACCTTGATCGCATCGTTTTGCCGAACGATTTTGACCAAGCCGCCGCCGGTGCCGGCAGAAGCGGCGTAGACGTGCTCGCCGCTTGCCAATGGGGTTGGAATATTGGCGTTATACCGGCTGGTGGCCTTCGGGAAACGCCACAGGAATGCCCCAGTCTCGGCCTCGACGCCAACCAGGCCCTTCTGGAGCAGTTGCACATACTGGCGGACGCCGCCCGCCTCAAGGATGACCGCCGAGGCATAAGCCGCTTCATCCGCTTCGGGAAGCGCGCATTTCCAAAGGACCGCGCCCGTTCGCTTGTTGAGCGCGACGATCGTCGCATCGCCGCCGCCGGGAGTGCAAATGACTCTGTTGCCGTCGACTAGCGGAGATTCAGCGTAGGCCCATGTGCCAGGCTTTCCGCCAAAGTCAGTGCGCAAGTTCTTGCGCCAGCGCACAGCGCCGGTGTTGATCTCAAGGCAAGCCAGGTCGCCATCGGAGCTGAGCGCGTAAAGGAACTCGCCGTCAACCGTGGGAGTCGAGCGGGCCGCGGGAAAGTTTGGGTCTTGGCCCGGGTTGCCGACTTTGCCAAGGCGCGTCGACCAGATCCGATGTCCATCCAGGGTTGAAAGGGCCTGCACGAATTCGTTATCGAGGCCCTCGTTGCCCAGGAGATAAAGTCGATCACCCACGACCGACGGGGTCGAATAGCCCCTGCCAGCTTCGGCGATGCGCCAAAGGAGCTTCGGGCCTGCCTTCGGCCATTCCTGGAGCAGACCTTGTTCCCGTGAAATCCCGTTCCGTTCCGGACCGCGCCATTGGGGCCAATCCTCCGCCAGGCTAGAGCCCGATATCGTCCCCAGGAGCAATGCCGCCATTCCAATGCCAAACTGGTGTTGCATCATGGGGATGACGATTAGCGGCCCAGAGCAACACGGTCAAAGCGAATCTGATGGGCCCGCGAAAAACGCCTGATGGGCCTACGAAACACGCGAAAAGCACGAACGATGCGCCTGCAAAATGAGGGTTCATTGCCCTGTTGAGGCGCAGGACAGCGGCTAAACTCACGTAAAAGTCATGTCAAATTCATGCTAAGCACATGTTATCATGAGTTTAACGTGCGTTCAGCATGCGTTTACGCTGGGTGAAGCATGGGTGATGCTGGAAATTGAATGCGACGGTGCGCATCCGATTCCGCAGATACCCTTCAAAAACTGTTGGCGCCGCCCGACTGTGTCGAACGCGAAACTCAGGCCAGGTACTGGGCCGGGAACGTCCAGGGATCGCGGTAAACAGGGCGAGCGAGTTGCACCGCCTTTGGGTCGTCAATGATCTTCTCCGCAGACGGATCAAAGCGGACCGAGCGCCCCAGCTTGTAAGCGAGGTTGGCAAGATTGATCGCCAGATCGATACGGTAATGATAATTCACGCCGCAACTCGGTTCCTTGCGCGACTTGACCGAATCGAGCCACTCCCTTTCGTGGCCGGGCGACGGCGGGAGGGATTCGGGAGGTGGCGTCTTGTCCTTGAGAAACTCGCCTTCGGGCACCACTTCACACCGTCCGTAATCGGCGAACAAGGTGCCGTTGAGCGCGTGGAAATAAATGCCCAGGCGGCGGGCGGGTGTGCCGCGACCGAAATCAAAAGCGAAGCTGTTACACAGGCTCGACATCCATGTCATGGTGACGTTGGGATATTGCCAGATGACCTCTTGGGTGTCGGGGGCATCTCCATCGTCTTTGACAACGAAGCGGCCGCCGGTGCAACTGGTGATGTTGGGCACGCCCAGTTCAAGGGCCCAAATGGGAAGGTCGATAATGTGCGGCGCCATCCCGGGCGTCCATCCCCCTGAGTAATCCATAAATGAACAGTGGTGGTAGCTCCCTTCGAACAGAAGCGCGTTGAAGTCCCGTTCGGGTCCCGGGCCCAGCCATAGGTTCCAGTCCACGCCTTCGGGCGGCGCTTGTTTTGGCGCGTGCCCAATCCCGTTGGCGCCCTGGTTCATGACGTTGAACGTGCGGACGACGCTCACAGGGCCCAGTTTGCCGGACCGGATCCACTCCACGACGCGCCGGTAATTGCCCCCGGCATGAATCTGCGTTCCAATCTGGCTGATGCGATGGTGCTTGTTAACGGCGTTTCGCACCGCGAGCGTTTCGTCCGGGAAAAGCGTCATCGGTTTCTGCAGGTAAATGTCTTTGCCGGCTTCGACCGCGTGGATGGCCATGAGCGCATGCCAATGAGGCGGCGGAGCGATAATGACCGCGTCGACATCCGAGCGGGCGAGAAGCTCCCGGTAATCGTGATGCCCTTTGGCCGTGGCTTTATACTTCTCGACCACCTCATCCCGCCGAGATTTCGAGACGTCGCACACGGCCGTGACGACCACATCCGAATGCGCCGCGCAATTCTCCAGGTTCGAGCGCCCCATTCCGTTCACACCGATAATGCCAAGGTTGATGCGCTCGCTGGGCGGCGTCGTGCCATTTTGACCCAGAGCCGACGCCGGCACGAAGGCAGGCGCCACCATTGCCACCGCCGCTGCCGACTGAAGGAATTGACGGCGGGTAAGTTGGAGGGATTCCGGTTTGGTATTCATGAGTTATCTGCACTCAGCGTTTGTTTTCGACGGCCGCTCCCCCAAGGAGTTGAGGAAGCGTTCTCGGAAAGGCCGCGTTTGCGTCCAAACCGATCCTAAGATCCATGGGCGACAAAGCGATTCCAAATTCGTTCCCGCCTTTGAAATCGGCGCGTGACAGAATTCTCCGGACAGGTGTCTTTGGAGTCGACAGGAACCGGAACTCCTCTGCATGGGGAGAATCTTGGCCTGCGCCTGGCGAAATCTCATCATCATGATCCCGCTCGTTATGCCGCTTAAACAGGCCCTCGCCATTGGGACTGCATGAGGCTAGGATCAAGTTCCCTCATGAATGCTGTCGAGCTTGGGGCTGTGACGAAGACCTTCGGCAAGGTTGCCGCCGTGAGTGACCTGAGCCTGACGGTGCCTCGCGGCAGCATCTACGGGTTCATCGGGCCAAACGGGGCCGGCAAGACCACGACGCTGCGGATGATCACCGGCATTTTCCATCCGGATCGCGGCTCGATTCGCGTTCTCGGAGGCGAGGTCCGCGCCGCTTGTTCGAACCGGGTGGGGTACCTGCCTGAGGAACGGGGGCTTTACCGGCGCATGCGAGTCCGGGAGATCCTCTCGTTCTTCGCCCGGTTGAAAGGGGTGGAATCTCCGCGAAACGAAGTGGATCGATGGCTGCAGAAGCTTGGGTTGAGCGACTGCGCGAACCGGAAGGTGGAAGCGCTCAGCAAAGGAATGAGCCAGAAGGTGCAATTCATCGCGACGGTTGTGGGCCGCCCGGAATTGCTCATTCTGGATGAGCCCTTCAGCGGGCTGGACCCGGTGAACATGGAGGTTCTCCGCTCCGTGGTGCTGGAGTTGCGCGCCCAGGGCGCCACGGTGATTCTCAGCACGCACGATATGGGCATCGCGGAGCGCCTGTGTGATTTCGTTTTCATGATCTTTCGGGGAAGAAAGGTTCTCGACGGGACACTGGCCTCCATCCAAGACGCTTATGGGAACGATACCGTCCGGCTGAGGACGGAGGCGGGCAGGGCGGCTGTTGAGGGTCTCGCCGGCATCGAGGCCATTAACGACTTGGGCCAAATGCAGGAGTTGCGCTTGAGCCGGGATGGCGATCCTCAAGCCGTGCTGGCGACGGTGCTTTCGCGCACCCGGGTTTTGAGCTTTGAAGTGGCCAAGCCGTCGCTGCACGACATCTTTGTGCGGATCGCCGGGTCCGGAGGAAGAGAGGCAACCGATGCGTAAAGCCGTCACTGTGGCCTGCCGCGAGTATCTCGCGGCTGTGCGAAGCAAAGGGTTCATCATCGGCCTGATCCTGGCGCCGATCCTGATGAGCGGCGGCTTTGTCGCCATGGGTCTGATGAGAGGGCATGTCGATACCCGCGATCAGCGCCTCGCCGTGGTGGATCGTTCGGGGGGGATTGGCGCCGCGCTTATCGAAGCCGCGAACCAGCGGAATGCCAAGGAAACCGCCGATCCCAAGACCGGCAAGAAGATCAAGCCGCGCTACCTGATCGATTTGGTGCCGCCTGAGCCAGGGGATCCCGATGCGCAGCGCCTCCGTCTTTCCGACCGCGTCCGGGACCAATCCTTGCACGCGTTCCTCGAGATCGGGGCCGGCGTGCTCGAACCCGGCCGAACGACGCCAGACGCCCAGATCCTATATTACGCGAAGAATGGCGCTCTGGACGATTTGCGGCGCTGGCTTGCCGGGCCGATCAACGAAGAACTGCGCCGGCAACGGCTTTCGGCGGCCGGCTTGGACCTGGCGGTGGTGACCAATCTGTTCGCCTGGGCTCCCGTTGAGAGCATGGGATTGGTCAGCGTCGATGCGCAAACGGGGCAGGTGCGGAAAGCGAAACGCCGCGGCGAGGCGGAAGCGGTGCTGTTGCCGATGGCCATTGAAATCCTGATGTTCATGCTGCTGATGATGGGGGCGACGCCGCTGCTGCAGACGATCATGGAGGAAAAGACGCAGCGGATTGCGGAAGTGATGCTCGCGTCGGTCACTCCCTTCCAGTTGATGCTTGGCAAGCTCCTGAGCGGCGTCGCGGTTGCGCTCACAGGGTCGTTGGTCTACCTCGGCCTTGCCGTCGCGACCCTGGGGACCATGAACATGACCGGTTTCATTCCGTATTCGGTCCTTCCATGGTTCTTCGCGTATCTGCTCGCGGCCGTCTTTCTTTACGGCGCGTTGTTTGCCGCGGTCGGTTCAGCGTGCAACGATCCCAAGGACGCCCAAAATCTCCAGGTGCCTGCGATGCTGCCGGTAATTATCCCGATGCTTTTGCTTGGGCCAATGTTGAAAGAACCGCACAGCCCGATGGCCTTCGTGCTGTCGCTCATTCCTCCGTTTACCCCCATGCTTATGCTCTTGCGGTTGAGCACGCCCGCGGGTGTTCCCGCATGGCAGCCTTGGGTCGGCCTGCTCGGAGTGATCGCTTTCGGCGCGTTGAGTGTCTGGATCGGCGGCCGCATCTTCCGCGTCGGAATCCTGATGCAGGGCAAGGCGCCCAAGCTAACGGACCTCGTCCGGTGGGCCATCCGCGGCTAGAGCGCCTGGCCTCTTGAGCCGCGGTTCGGCTTCCCCTTACGAGGCCACACTAACTGGTCAGGTATTCGCGCGGGAACCTCCACGGGGCGCGATATTCCGGAACGGCCAGGCGGGCGGCTTCCGGGTCACCGACGATCTGCTCCGTTTGGGGATCGAAACGGATCGAGCGGCCGATCTTGAGCGAAAGCACGCTCAGCACGATGGGCACATCCACTTTCACATGGTGGAACACGCTGCAACTGGGCTGCTGACGGGAATGAATGGAGTCGAGCCATTCTCGCTCCTGGCCTGGCGAAGGCGGGATGGACTTCGGCGGTGCCGGCTTGTCTTTGAGACCGTCGCCTTCGGACACCAGGGTGGAGTTGCCCAGATAATCGGCGTAAAGCGTGCCGTTGGTCCCGTGGAAATAGACCCCGAGCCGTGTCCGGGGCGCCGGATCTCCTTGGAGATCGAATCCGTAGCTGTTGGTCAGCGACATCATCCAGGTCAACGTCAGGTTCGGCTTGGAATAGCGCCAGAGGACTTCGTGCTGGTCATAAGCGTCGCCGTCATCCTGGACCACAAACCGGCCGCCGCTCGAGCTGACCATGGTCGGGTAACCCAAATCGAGCGCGGTAATCGGGAGATCGATCATGTGCGGGCCGTTCCCCGGGGTCCAACCGCCGCTGTAATCCATCCAGGAGCAATGATGGTAGGCGTCAGCGACCAGCTTGCGATTGAACCGGCCCAGCGGCCCTGGCCCGCACCAGAGGTCCCAATCCAAGCCCTTGTGAGGGTCTTTGTATCCCCCGGTCCCAATCCCTTTCGGCGACTGGTTCATGACGTTGAACGTTCGCGCGACGCCGATGGGGCCCAGATTCCCCGACCGGACATATTCGATCACGCGGTGGTGCTCTTCCCGGGCATGATGCTGGGTGCCAATCTGGCTGATCCGATTGTGCTTCTTGATCGCGTTGCGCACGGCAAGGCTTTCCGCCAGGTGCAGCGTCATCGGCTTTTGGATATAAAGATCCTTGCCGGCTTCGCACGCGGCGATTGCCTGGAGGGCGTGCCAATGAGGCAATGTGCCTATGATCACGGCGTCCAGGTCTGGCTGCTGCAGCATCTCCCGGTAATCGCGATAGCCGCGGCAGGTGCCCTTGTATCGCTCAAGCGTGGGTTCGAGCCGGTTTTCATCCGCATCGCACGCCGCCGTCACCACCACGTCCGGGTGGGCCGCGCAATTGGTCAGGTTGGCACTGCCCATATGGCCGCAACCGATCAATCCCAGGTGAATCCGGCTGTTCGGGCTGCGGCTGGCCGACGGCACAGGATCTGCCGCGGACGCGAGATGCGGCGCGGCAAAACCGATGGCGCTAATGGTGGCAGCCTTTTCGATAAAGGCCCGGCGAGGGAAGAGTTGGGGTTTCTTCATGGGATCGTTGACTTCATTGCTGCGGCTAAACGGGGAACGGGCTTGCCGCGGATCTGCCCTATGCCCGACATTGCCGGGTGCCTTCTTGCTCCTGATCTTGATCTCGGTCGTTCATCGTCCGGTCTGATTCACTTCGCGTGGACCAACTTGCCGGCCAAATAGGTCCGCAAGACCTGGGTTCCGGCGATCTGATCCTCGGGCACAGTCAGGAGGTCACGGTCGAGCATGATGAGATCAGCGAACTTGCCGGCTTCAATCGAACCCGCAACCTCGTCGAGAAACAGTATCCGGGCGCTGTTGATCGTGTAGAACCGGATGGCCTGTTCCCGCGACAGGCCCTGTTCAGGATGGAGCTGGCCCTCGTACCAGCGTGCCCGGCGGGTGATCGCCGTGGCCATTCCGAGGAAGGGATTGTACGGGTTGTTGGAACGGAGCGAGCCGATCTTTTGCATATGGTCGGAGCCACCGGTCGCTACCGCTCCGGCCTCGAAAACGCTCTTCAACGGCTGGAACCAGCCAAGCCTGTCGTAACCGAACTGCTTGACCAGGGTCCGAGTGTCCAGGTACAGCCAGGCAGGTTGGATATCCAGAAAGACACCGAGCCGGGCCGCTTGCTCCACGGCCTTCTGGCTCATGAAATTCGAGTGCGAGACGCTGGCGCGAACGGACCGGACCGGAACAGTCTTATCAACCTCCGCATAGGCGTCCAGGAGCGCCTCGACCGCGCCGTCACCGACACTGTGCGCGGTGAACTGGAGGCCATTCTCAACCGCGGCGCGCACCAATTCCACCAGCCGGTCTTGCGGAATAAATCGCACCCCGCGGTAAGCTGGATCCGCAATGCCATACATCGCGCTGACGCCCCAAGGCTCGAGCATGTAGGCGCTGCCGGTCAACATGCCGCCATCCAGGTAAGTCTTGATGCCAATGATCCGCAGCATTGGATCGCGGTTCTTGAAGAGCGGGTGCGCCGCCACCGCTTTGATGCTTTCGCGAATGCGCGACAGGTCACCGCCCGAATCGACGTGATACGACAAGGCCACGCGGACGGGCGATTCGCCGCTGCGCTGGACCGCTTCGTAAATCGGCACTTCGCTGGCGGAAGCATCCCGTTCGCACACGGCGGTAAGACCCACGCGGCTGTAGTCGCGGAACAGGTCCGCAAGGCAACGCCGCTCTTCGGCAGCGGAGGCTTCTTTCGTCCTCACCGGCGTCGTCAGGAAACGCGCGAATGTGCGAACCAACCCGGTCGGTTCACCCGCTGAATCCTTTTCGATCCGGCCGGGACCGCCGTCGGGGATGACGTAATTGCGGTCGATCTTGTGGAACTTGAGACCCAGCGAGTTGAACATGGCGTCCGGACCCGTGGCGAAAATCACCGGGTGTTTGGGCGCCGCAGCGTCCAATTCCGCGCGGGTGGGATAGCGTTGTTCCCGGAGTCTCGTGATGAAGACCTGCCGCAAGCCAATCCATTGCCCCTCAGGCACGACCTGCGCTCTCGCCCTGTAGTAGTCCAATACGTCTTGCACGGACTCCATATCGGGAAGCGGATGATCGAACTCGACGAGGCTTGCCGCCAGAGGATGCGCATGGGAATCAATCAGGCCTGGCAGAACCATCTTTCCAGCGAGATCGATGACCTTCGTTCCAGGCCCCTTGAGCGTTAAAACCTCTGCATCGGCACCCACGCGGATGATGCGCTCTCCGCGGACGGCCACGGCTTCGACCACAGAGAAATCCCGGTCCACTGTGACGACCTTTCCACCGTGCAGGATAAGATCCGCGGCGGGTTCCTGGGAGGCAAGCGGAACAGCGGCACACAACACAAGGAAGACAGTCAAGGCCTGGAGAAGCATAAGCGAAGGTATAAAACGCGCCTTTTACCCTCGCAACACAATACTGCCCTGCAAGTGCTCCCGCGCCAAACACGGTCGTCACTCGGTCACGAGCGGGTCACCACCGGGTGTTGACCGTTTCACGGCCGGAATTGGAAGCGATTTACGGAATAGGGCTATCAAGCTGTGCGCACCGTTTCGCCGGTCCGCCATACCGTCAACACACCGGTTTCCCCGGCAATTCATGCCCTCCACAATTGTGGAAGGTTTGGATCTTATTTGATTTCAAGGGTTTACAACACGGTTTCGCGGATGCCTGCACCATTCGGCCTACATTCCGCAGTTCAAAAACGGGGATTTCTCTGAATTTCGAGGACCGAAA
>CAZODO010000105.1:0-19717 GCA_964578605.1 uncultured Verrucomicrobiota bacterium
AGCCAATTACTCCGATAATCCAATCCACCGACGAATTTCCGCCGTGGTGTACTAGCGACTTACAACGTCACCGCCGAGTATCAGGACGGACCTGACTCGGTGGCTCAGTTGCACTTGGCAGTGCTGGTGGATCCGATTGCGACCATCGATCCCGAGAAGCCAGTCTTGGAATGGTTCTCGATTGGTGAGTTCGACGATCCAGCGGAGGCCAGTGCGTTCGGAATCTCGGCCGGACTCGCTCCCCTCGTGGTTCAGGACGGCCTGCTGACAGCGACGACCATCGGAGGGGATCCGTTCTTCGCGCGGAGCGGAGTTCCTACGGATAACAACTACAAAATCCTCGAGTTCCGAATGCGCGTCGTGTCGGGCGGAACGGTTCTACGGCTTTACTGGTCCGAAGACGCGCCGAATCGTGGCATGAGCGAGGCAACGGCCTGGTCTCTGCCCGAGGTGAACAGTGACGGAGAGTTTCACGTCTACCAGATCAACTTCGCCAATGCGACACTCGGTCCGTTCAACGCCATGCGTTTTGATCCCCCGGACGGCGAGGGCACAATCCTGGATTTCGAATACATCCGGTTGGGTTCGCTGACCGTCTCGCCAAAGCTTGCGGCGGTTATGCAGGCGGATGGCAAACTGCGGGTCAGTTGGCCCGCAGGCGTCACCAGCGTGCTTCAATCCACTGCCAGCCTGCCGGCCGGTTGGGCCGCGGACGCGTCGCCCGTCACCACCGAAGGGAATACGAAGTTCATCAGTATTGACCCCGGCACGGGCACCCGGTTCTATCGGCTGGCGCCGTAGGGATCGCTGGGCAAAACGGCGGCTATGGCGATAGCGAGCCTGCGGGATGGATGCCGGCCACGCCATGTGGCCGAAAGCGTCACTTAATTCAGGTAGGACACGGGGTCGCGGCGCTCGTGTCCACCCTGTAAATGAGTTTGTCCTGCGTCCGGTCGCGCTCTTGCATCCGCTCAAAGGCGGCGGCTGCAAGAGCCGGGTCATTCAAAATGGACGGGGGCGGCAGAGCTGCCGGATCCGAGATGCGCAGGCCGCCGCTGGCGAAGGCTTTCATCAATTGCCGCTCGGAGGCGTCCTCACCCGAGAGGGTGTCCAGCCCGGTCACACGAAGGGCACCCCAGCAAAGGACGGCCAATCCCGCGAGCACCAAGGCCAGTCCTGCCGAATTGCTCCGCCGCTCCGTCGCACGGAGTTCGCGTTGGATTGGCGGTTGGGCAACACGCTGCCGCATCGCCGGATGCTAACGCGCCGGACGCCGTCCGCCAAGGGTTATTGGCGCTTATCGGAGCGGTGCGGCCTCCCCGTGAATGCTCAATGGCGGGCCGAGGCGACTCGACCCTTGCCAAGCGCAGGTCTGCTTAAACGTGCACCCCAACAGCACCCGGCCCAGAGCCAGGCTCAGCCACACGAAGCTGTTGCCTTGATTGGGAGTGGTGGCGTTGAACTCAACCGTCAAAGAGCAAGGGGGATGCAAGAACTGCCGAATCTTCGAGGAAGCCTCATCTTGACCAGGCGCCCATGTCAGCGATAGAAAGAACGGTGAAGCCCGGCCGTGACAGATTCGGGCTTGCAGACTCTAATCTGATCATGAAATCCACCTTGATTGTGGCGCTGCTTGTGGCCGCGGCAGGACTGGGTGTGGTATGCGTTGTTCAGTTTCGCAAAGCCTCCGACCAGCAGGCGCAAATCGCCGCACTCAATGGCGCCTTGGAACAGCAAAAAGACCGCATCCGTGACCTGGAGACAGCCAGGCAACACCTCAGCCAGCAACGGAGCGATTTGCTGGATCAGGCGGAGCAGCAAGCGGCCGAATTGAGCCGTCAGATCGCCGCCGCGCCCCCGCCCGCGCTGGCGCCCGGGGCTCAGCCGGGCAGTCCGGAGGCGCGCCCGGAGCAGGCGGGGTTCCGGCAGATGATCTCAAAGATGCTTGATGATCCGGAAACCCGAGGCTTTCTCCGCGAACAGCAGAGAATGATGATGGATCAGCTTTACGGGCCGCTAATCAAGAAGCTGAACCTGACGCCTGAGGAAGCCACCCGGTTCAAGGATCTCCTTCTTGAAACGGCGATGAAGAGCACCGAGAGAGCCTCTTCGCTCCTGGGCGCCTCCACGAACCGGATGGCCGCCGTGGCCCAGATAGCGGCGGACCGTGCTGCGACCGATGCACAATTGAAGGAGCTTCTGGGCGACCCGCGCTACGCGGAGTACAAGGACTATGAGCAGACGGCTGGGGACCGCATGCAGCTCAATCTTTTCAAACAACAGTTCGGGGCGGGAGCGTTTCCCTTGACGGACGAACAAACCGATCAACTGCTGGGCTTCATGAAGGAAGAGAAGCAAAGCATGGCGTCGGTTGGCCATCCGACCATCGGGACCGGGCAGACTACAGGCGAAATGGAGGCGATCCTGTCGGAGGACCGATCGGAAAGCATGCTGCAATCCCAGGAATACGTGAACGAGCGGGTCTACGAGCGAGCCAAGACGGTGCTAGCGCCGGATCAGCTCAGCGCGTTCGGCAAGTTCCAGTCGAACCAACTGCAGATGATGCGTGTTGGGGTGGGGATGGCGCGGAAGATGTTCGCGCCCGAAGCGTCGACTCCCGCGACTCCGTAGGGTGTCAGGACTGTTCGTCTCGCGGCGCACCGCCGAACTTGCCGGCCCTTGATGCTGCGCCGGCTGGCCGATTCCTTGCTCGAAGCTAATTCCTGCGCATCCGGAACATCTCAGTGGCGTCCGCGACATTCAGCATGGCCAGATCAAAACCCTCGGAAGGCGCGCGGTCCCGGGCTTTCTTAAGCTGGGCGGTGACGGTTTGGATGGTGAAAGCGGCGAAATACTTGACCGCGCCAACGCTGATACTCGCCGGGAAGACGACGATCAGGGAGTGCTGGTGGTTGATTTGGGCGATGAGAATGCTGATCTGGGACCCTTGCTGGTAGACGGTGGCGAAGTGGGTTTCTTTGAGCACACTGGCGATGGCTTGAGTGGCACTGAAAGCGTTTGCGGCAAGAGCGCTGAGCGTGGTGGCGTCGAACTGGCTGGTATCCCCCTGCTTGAAGATGAGGAACCCACCCTCGGCGGCCACGAGCGCGGCGGTGGCTCCGCTCTTGACGAGGAGATCATTCAACGCCACATCGATCTCCTGAACGTCTTCCTCCGTGAGTTGGGGGACGCTAGGCATAGACCGCCGGCTTGCGAGACCCTTCATTGATGAACTTCTGCAGCAGCAGGCGCGTGATCATGTTGAGCGACTCAAACACGCCTTCGCACTTGCTGGCGCTCGATTCGAAGGAAGGAACCTGCACCTCGCGGTTGTTAAGGAGGTACTCCATGTATTCGACGGGCGCGATGTTCGGCAGGTCGCGCTTGTTATACTGGAGCACGTAGGGAATGTCGGTGAGGTTCAGTTTGAGGGCGGCCAGATTCTCTTCGAGATTGGCGAAGCTCTCGACGTTCTCGGCCATCTTTTCGTACTGAGAGTCGGCCACAAACACGATGCCATCCACGCCGCGAAGGACCAGCTGCCGGGTGGTGTTATAAATGACCTGGCCGGGGACGGTGTAGAGCTGGAACTTGGTCTTGAAGCCGCGAATGGAGAGCGCTTCGAGCGGCAGGAAATCGAAGAACAAGGTGCGGTCGGAACTGGTGGCCAGGGAGACCAGCTTGCCCTTCTCCTGCACAGGCTCCACGTTGTCGTGGATCTTAAGGATGTTCGTCGTTTTGCCGCAGAGCGCAGGCCCGTAATACACGATCTTGACGTGGAGCTCTTTGGTTGCCTGGTTGATAATTGCCATAGTGGTCCGTCCTTATGGGTTGTGCTGCGCGAGTTGGTTTGCGAGGGAGCTTAACGGAATCTTCGGGAGGGCTTCGCCCCCTTTCCCCAGCACGGCCAGATACGCACGGCTCGTCTTGAGGATTTGCACAGGAGTCTCGCCCAGGGCCAATTCGAACTGCGCCGGTTGGGGCAGGTTGAGGGACTGGGCAAGCTGCGCGGTGTGGCGGCACACCTCGGGCAGGAACGCAGCGGCTGTTTCGGCGTTGACCCCCGGAGGGAGTTGGCTGGCGATCACCTGGCCCTCCAAGTCCGCCAGCAGGGCTCCAGCAACCCCACCGAATTGGCAAACACGCTGCACTATCTCCGAGGGGAGGCGGATCGGCTGAGACACCGGCAGGCTCTTGCCCGAAATGGATTGAACGTGCGGTCCGGCAGCATTCGGCGCCGGGAGCGGCGCCAGGGCCGAGGCGAAACCCGCGCTGATCCGGTTCTCCAGGGTCGGCGCCAGCCCTGGATCAGGGGCTTTTTGCGGAGGCGGAGGCGCGATCGGAGTGGAAGCGGCTTCGGCAGGAGCGTCCGGTTTCTTTGGGGCGAAGATGTCGGGAATCTCGGAGCTTGGCGTGACTTTCTTCGCGGCCTTGCCTCCGGAACGTCGCGCCATGAAGAGCGGCGTGAGAACCGCCAGCGGCAGTTCCAGTTCCGTGGCGTCGAGCTCAGGGAAATCATGGCAAGCCTTCGGTCCAATCCAGCAACGAATCCTCCCCCAGGTAAACCGCGCCTTGCCGCGCTTCATGGCGGCCTCCAAATCCGCGAACGGAATGTGGACAATCGAGTCTGAATGAGAGGCCAGCACTTCACGCCGGACCGCGTCGGGCCAGGGTTTCGCGATCGAAGCGAGCGCGACACTGACGACGTCCTGGGACGGACTGCCGGGAGACGGTCGGGAGATCTGGCTGACGGAGGCATCCGCCTTCGACATCACCGGCTTCGCGGCGTTGGGGACCGGCGACGGGATGGGAAGGCGCGCAGCCGGCATGGCCGGCAAATGCGGTTCGGGGGAGGAAGCCGGCGCCGGCGCGGCAGCCGGGCGGATGCGTGTCGACAGCAAGCGGCTGGCATTGTGCTCGTCGTGCAAACGCGGATCGAGCGCGCCCAAGTGCCCGGCCTGAGGTTTTTCGATCGGGCAGGAGCGCGATCCGAAAATCGTGGGAATGGTGTCGGGAACGGAAAGCTGCCTTTGAGCGGGACGGCGCGCGAGGTGATTCTCCTTGAGGCGCGCGAGGACTTCCGCCAGCGGCAATTCCACGAGGGCTTCGTCAAGTTCGCATCCGCCGATGAAGGTCCCGGGCTGGGCGTACCTCTTGAGGTCGCGAAAGGCGAGGCGGACCGCCCCCCGAGGGAGTTGCTCCAGGACGGCAGTGAGGGGCACCCGGACGGCGTCGGTCGCCAAGGGAGACCGGGACAGACGCGATCGCAGGGCGGGGGGCAGCTTGTTGGCGACCGGGGCCAGAGGGATATCCAGGCATTGGAGAGCGGGCGAATTCGGCGACGGGGAGGGCGCCGGAGGTCTTGACACCCGGGTCGGTGCTGGTGGGACGGGAGTCGGGCGCAGTGCATGAACCCTGGGCGCTTGCGGAGGTGGGCTTTTCTCAACCTCAACTACCGCCGCTTTGGATGATTTTGAGACAGGCTCTTCGGCCTGGGCCTCGCGAAAAAGACTCTTTAGAAATCCAAACATCTGAAAACCCTTCGCTCTTGCTATGGCCGGCTCTCTCTCACGTGAACAATTCCCAGGCGACGTGCATTTTCCATACCAGTGCTGCGTATTGGCAAGGAACAAGCTGCTGCTGGCCGATGCATGGAAACGCCAGTGCGTCACCAAATACTGCTGCTGGACGACGACCAGGACCTGCTGGAGGTCTACCGGGAGATCCTCGCCCGTTTGCCGAGCAAGCCTGAGATCCATACCGTGACTTCCGGTGCGCGCGCGTTGGCTTTGCTCAGTTCAAAGCCATTCAGCTTGCTGCTCTGCGACTTGCGCATGCCGAAGATGGATGGGCTCCAAGTGCTGGCCATTGTCCGGAGGAAATTCCCTCATTTGCGCACCGCCGTCCTGACCAGCATGCTTGACGAACAGTTCCGTATCCGGGCGTATGCGATGGGCATCGACCTTTACCTGGAGAAGCCGAAGTCGAACAAGGAGATCACGTTCCTTCTGGATTGCATTGAATCGCTTCTTGACCGCGAGCAGGCGGGTGGGTTTCGAGGCGTGCAAAGCAAGAGCCTGGTGGACTTGATCCAGTTGGAGTGCCTGTCTCAGAGTTCCTCCGTTCTTAAGATCAGCCACGGGGGACTCGAAGGCCGGATCTGGATTCACGACGGCGAGATTATCGATGCCCAAACGGAGTCCGTGACAGGCGTGGAAGCGTTCCACCGCATCCTGTCATGGAAAGATGGCAGTTTTGAAATGCTGCCCCATGACCCAGGCCGGAAGCGGACGATTTTTGCCTCCTACCACGGGCTGCTACTGGAGACGGCCCAGGTGCTTGACGAAGCTCAAGGCAACCCGGGCGGCAATGCCAATGCGACGGACGACACCAAGTCCGCCACCCCAACATCGCCCCTGGCCGAACTCTCCCGGTTTCAGGGGGTCGAGTTCGTCCTGGCGGTGCCTTCGGCCAAGGACCAGGAACCGGACGCTTGGGGCCTGGACAGCCCTGAAATCATGAGCCGCTGGGTCCGCGAAACCGTTCAGGGATTCCGCGCCTTGGGCGAGACGCTGCAGGCCGGGATGCTCAATCGGATCGATGCGCGCGGCCCCATGCAGAACGTGTCGGTGGCCTCACGGGGCGAATCCGAACTGTGCGTTGGGTTCTACCGGTCCCTTCCGCCCGAGACGATTTCCGAAACCATGCACCAAATTGTGAACAAATGGGCCTCTTAAGCTTCCTTCAACAACGGACGACGCTGAACCTGGTTCGCCTTCCCAGCGGCAGCTTCACCGTTGACAGCAACGGAGAAATTCTCGTGAGCACCTTGCCCGGCTTCTTTCCGAAAACCTGGGCCAAAGAGATTGGCCGGCATGTGCTGGCCAGTTTCCGGGCCGCGCAGGAGGCCGAATTGCCGTTGGCGGAGCTGGTCGCGGAATTTTCCGCGTTCAAACTGACGGCGCGAGCTTTGAGAGGCGGAGCGATTGTGTTTCTGGCCCCACAAGGTTTGGGCCGGAAATAGTTTTGGCGTTGCCGACTTACTGCTTATGCGCAACAAGAAGATCGAACGGTTGATCCTGCAGATGGAAAGCCATCTGGAGTGCTGGAAACAGTTCAATCATTACCTCAGTTTGGCCCGCGCCAAGAAGTTCAATTCCGAGGACGAAAACCAGTTCCTGGAAATCAAGAGTGTCCTGACCCAGGAACTGGAAATGATCCTGAGCTGTGTCGAGTGCTCCGCGCCCGCCAAAGAGGACGTCCTCGCGCTCATCGGCGCCGCCCCTTCGGTGCGTTACCTGAGCGAGCTCAACGACGGCGCCTTGCGCGGCGTGGAGAATCAGTGGCACCGCGTTTATATCGCCTGGCAGTCTCTCCTTGGCCAATTGAAGGTCAAACAGCATCAGGTCGAGTCCCGATCCTGCTGGGGCGCTCTCTTCGGCAGGGCGTAGAAAGCGCCAGACCATTGGATCATCCATAGGGCGGGGCACGGCTGCAGGGCAGCCGTCAAAGCGTCCCCGGAGGCTTCGTCAGGACGTGGATTTTGCCTTGCTTGATCCCCGCCAGTTTCACCGCATCCCAAACCTTGAGCACCTGACCGAAGGGCGCGCCGGTATCGGGTTGAAGGAAGACGCTGATCTCCGGGTCGTTCAAGACGTTGAGGCGCAACTCCTCCGCGAGCTTTTCAGGGGTGATCTGCTGGCGTCCCAGGTAGAAATAGGGCGCTTCCTTCGCGATGGTGACGAGGAGGCTCTTCCCCCCTTCCGGACCGGATTGTTTGGCCTGCTGAGATTCGGGAAGGACCAGTTTAAGAGCCGGCTGCTGCTTGAAAGTGGTCGTGACCATCAAGAAGATCAGCAGCACGATCAGAATATCGATCAGCGAAATGATGATGATCGTTGGCGCCTGCCGGTGCTTGCGCTCGCTGAATTTCATGCGCGCGCCCTTTTCGCGCTGGAATAGTACCGGCGGATGAACTCGTCACAGAGTGTTTCCATCTCCACAGTCAACGTCTCCACTTTCTTGTTGTAATAGCTCCAGGCCACCAGCGCAGGGATGGCGATGAGCAAGCCCATCAGCGTCGTGTTCAGGGCGATGGCAATTCCCGCCGCCAGGACCGCGTTATCCGCCAACCCCACCCGGCCGAGATCGCCGAACAGCCGGATCAGACCGTGAATGGTTCCCACCAGGCCGAGCAAAGGCGCAATGCCCACGACAATCTCCAACACCACAAGCCCGCGCTCCAGTTCCAGCACCTCGTGCCGGGCACGGGTTTCGATCGCGTCAATATTCTCCTGTCGCGGCCGGTGCAAATGTTCGTGGGCGGTCAGGAGCAACCGGCTGAAACTCGAAGGCCGCGCCTCGCAGACTTCCCGGAGGTCGGTCAGATCCTCGGGCGCCTGGCAGCGCTGGGCGGCCCGCTCAACGTCGGGAGGGATGACCTTGCCCCACCTGAGGGCGAGGCCTCGTTCGATAACGAACGCCAGTCCGATCACCGACGTGGCAACCAGAAAGATCATGAACACGCCACCGGCTCTAAAGAACTCAAACATACGATTTCATCCGATCTCGTGGGCGGCATGCGCGCCGCCGTGCAGTTTACTTCTTGGACTCTTTAAGACCCGGTTCTGCGAACGCGGGCTCAATTGTAATAAAACGTGAACCGAACTTCCCGGTAGTCCCTGTTCACCATGCGCCGCAGGTCTGCCGGCCAAGGTTCGAACGGCGCAGGGTCTTGGACTGCGCGTTGGCAGAGCAGCGCCAGGATCTCGGTTACCGTGTTCTCGGTGACTTTCATATCGGTAACCCGGCCGTTTGAATTCAAGCGAAATTCGACGATGACTTTGCCGGAGTAATTGGCGGCGAAGTCGCGGGAGGCCAGCAGGTCATACCAGCGCTTCTGAATCGCGGCGATGATCAGCGCGTCGTAGGAGCCAAACGGCGTCGCCCGCACATCCAAGCTCGGCTCCAGGGAAAACCGCCGGACGCCCCCGGCCTGTTTCATCCGCTCGCCCGCAATCCCCTTTTGCAGGCGCGCCTGGTCTAAACGGCGCGGACGTTGTGGCGGCGGCTTGGGGCGCTCCGTCTGGGAGGACGGTTTAGGTCTTGGCTGAGCCTGGGTTTCGGAGGGCGTTGCGAGGGCCAGGTCGCCAGGCCGCGGCTTTGGTTCCGGTTTGGGCTCGGGAGGCGTCGGCGGGTCGGGTTCGGGTTCGGGTTCCGGTTCCGCTTTTGCGACGTTGGGGGCGAGCGGTTCCGGCGCGGGCGGTGCGGGTTTCGGCTCCTCCAAGGCTCGATCCATGGTTTGGGGAACTCGATCCTGTTTGCCATCGATCTTGGGAACCTCCGTCTCCTTCTGTGTGTCGGGATTGGCCGCCCGCGAGTTGACGGCGGAATAGTACTTCGCATCGCGCGGAGGTTCCGGGACGGATTGGGAAGGGTCCACCTGCACAAAGATCAGGGGCATTTCCTCTTCCATGGCCCGCATTTGCTGCAGCATCCGAATGCGCTCGGCGTCCAGGTCCTGTTCGCGCTTGGCGAAGAGGAACGTTGTTTTCCAGAACCCCGTTTGATACCCGAGTTCCACAGCCAGGATCACGACGGCGTGAATAAGGCAAGACAGCACCAGAGCCTTGGCAACGGACATGGATGCCAGGCTCAGCGGGCGGGGGGCCAGTTGCGCGAACGCCATCGGGCACAAGCATGCCGCAGGTCTTCCCGAGCGGCAACCGCAACTTGAACGGCCGCAACGAACGCAGCGCGCCCTTTGAATCGGCTCAGATGCTCACGGTATGTCCATAGTCCGGCGCCACAACCTTCGACTTGGGTTTCATGCCTTTCAAGGTCTCCGCAAAGGCAAACACCTGGGATTCCTCCCCGTGCACCACCGAGATGGTCTGCAGACGTCCGCCGGTCTGGCGCACATAGCGCTCGAGTTCGTGCTTGTCGGCGTGTCCGGAGAACGAGTCGACCGATGCCACCCGGGCGCGGACCCGGTGGGGTTCGCCAAAGATGTTCACTTCCGGGCGGCCGGACAGGATTTGAGCACCGAGGGTATGTTCCGCGCAATACCCGATGAAAAGCACCAGGTTGTGAGGGTCGCCAATGTTGTTCTTGAGGTGGTGCCGAATTCGGCCCGCTTCGCACATGCCCGACGCGCTGATGATCACCGCGCTCTCTTTGAGGTCGTTCAACTTCATCGAACGGGATACCTCGCGAATGTAGGTCAGGTTGTCCATGCCGAAGGGGTTCTCCTTCTCTCGCAGGAACCGGTAAATCGAATCGTTAAAGCACTCGGGGTGCAGGCGGTAGATTTCCGTGGCGCTCACGCTCAGCGGGCTGTCCACGAACATCGGGACGGGCGGGAGTTGCTGATCATCGATCAGTTGGTGCAACGTATAGACGATTTGCTGGGTGCGTCCCACCGAGAACGCCGGGATGATCACCTTCCCGTTCTCCTCGAGCGTTTGCCGCACCAGCGCGCCAATCTCCGCCTTCGCGGTCTTTTTTGGAGAGTGTTCGCGTCCGCCATAGGTGCTCTCGACCTGCAGATAATCCACGGCGTCCACGGGTTCCGGATCCCGCAGGATGTCGTCCTCGCCCCGTCCAATGTCGCCGCTGAAAAGGTATCGGAATTTCCGGTTTCCTTCCCGGATATCGAGCACGACCTGGGCGGAGCCGAGAATATGGCCGGCATCGCGGAAGGTCAGCGTGACGCCGTCGGCCACGAGGATCGGCCGGTCATAATTCAAAGCGACAAATTGCCGGACGGCCTTTTCCGCATCCACCGCCGAATAGAGCGGTTCCACGGGCGGTTGCCCTTGTTTGGCCCTCTTTTTGGAAACGTAATCCGCGTCGGCGCGTTGAATTTCAGCCGAATCCTCAAGCATGATGCTCGCGAGGTCCCGAGTGGCGAAGGTGGAATAAATGCTCCCGGCAAAACCCTGCTGGCAGAGGTTCGGAAGGTTCCCGCAATGGTCGATGTGCGCGTGGCTAAGGACAACGGCATCGATCTTCGCGGGATCAAACGGGAACTTGCGGTTGCGTTCAATCGATTCTCCACGCCGGCCCTGAAACAGTCCGCATTCCAACAACAGACGCTGTTGGTTGACTTCGAGAAGGTACATGGATCCGGTCGTGGTCCGCGTGGCGCCCAGGAAGTGAACTTGCATCCGCCCAGCATGCGGTCGAAGGCTTGCAGGGCAAGCTTTTCCATCGGCTCGCTGACCGGCCGGGGACAGGGATCCTGCTTTTCAGCCACCCGGCTGCTGCCTTGGCCTCCGCCGCGGCAGGCACAACCGCCGAGTCCGGAGAGCTCATGATGGCAACGAGAACAGGAACAGCCCGCCAAGCGTCGGGATCTCAGTCAGCCGCGGTGCGGGCCGAACCGATTCCCTGCCGCCTGCCCAGGGATATAACACGTATATAACACGTATTTAACAGGTATTTAACTCGATTGGCGATCGAGTGAAATACGTGTCATAACCGGGTGAAAGACCTGTTTAAACCGGGAGGAGACCGCGTCACCCGGATCGCGGCGCGCCGAGCGCGCTTCCATAATCCTCCGCAATTCGAACTCGGACCGCCACGGGTTCGACGTCCCCCTGCCCGGCCCGTGCCTGGCTGTTCGGAGCCGCCCCTCTTTCGTTTGATCTGGATCAAGTCCACCCAACCCCGCTTCCCACACCCTGCGCGAATGAAAAAGCCCGCGTGGATTTCTCTCGAAGATACCCTCTGCCGAGCGGCGTTGACCTTCGTCCTTTGCACCGGGGCAACGGTGGGCGCGTGCGCGTCCGATTCGGCCACGGTGAAACGGTTGTTTGAAGAACCACCGCGTGAGTTCAGTTCGGCGCCCTTGTGGGTATGGAACGACCTGCTGACCGACGAGCAGATCGTGGGCACGATGCGCGACCTGGCGGCGCAAAAGGTCAAGCAGGTCTTCGTTCACCCGCGGCCCGGGCTGATGACGCCTTACCTTTCCGGCCCGTGGTTCAAGCTCTGGAAAACCGCGCTCGCCGAGGCGGAACGCCTGGACATGAACGTCTGGATTTACGACGAGAACTCCTATCCGTCCGGGTTTGCCGGCGGCTTCGTCCCCGAGCGGATGCCCGAATCCCGCGGACGCGGCCTCGACCTGCGGCTGGTCAAAGAGCCGCCAAAGTGGAGCAACGAAATGCTGGCCGTGTTCCGGCTCGGGGGCAATCAACCCGAGAACGTGACCGAGACGCTGCGGTCTGGCACGGCTTTGCCCGAGGGGCACACTTACTCGGTGGCTTCGGTGCGGCGCGCCGGGAACTCCCCGTGGCACGGGAACCGGTGCTACGTCGACCTGCTTTACCCGGGCGTGACCGAGAAGTTTCTCGATGTGACGCTTGAGCCGTACGCGCGCGAGATCGGCGAACATTTCGGCAAGCGCGTGCCCGGCATGTTTACCGACGAGCCGAATATCATCCCCGCCGGCTGGCCGTGGACCGAAGATCTGCCGCAGCAATTCGAGAAGCGCTGGGGGTACAACCTGCTCGAGCACCTGCCCAGCTTGCACCTGGAGATCGGCGACTGGCGCAAGGTCCGGCACAATTACTTTTCCACGTTGAACCAGCTCTTCATCGAGCGCTGGGCCAAGCCTTATGCGGAACGATGCGAGAAGGTTGGCCTGGAGATGACCGGGCATTACTGGGAGCACGAATGGCCCAATTGCACGGGCGTTCCCGATAACATGGCCATGGCCGCCTGGCAGCAGCGGCCCGGGATCGATTGCCTCATGAACCAGTATGCGGAGCATACGCATGCGCAGTTCGGCAACGCGCGGTTCGTCCGGGAAATTGGCAGTGTCGCGAATCAGATGGGGCGGAAGCGGACGTTGTGCGAAGTCTATGGCGCGGGCGGATGGGATTTGCGCTTCGAAGACATGAAACGTCAGGCGGATTGGCTCGGGGTGTTGGGCGTCAACACCTTCGACCAGCACCTTTCGTATATCACGTTGCGCGGGGCGCGGAAACGCGATCATCCCCAGTCCTTTTCGTATCACGAACCGTGGTGGGAAGCTTACCGGATGGCGGGCGTTTACCTGGAACGGTTAAGCGTGGCGGTTTCGCAAGGAGAACAGGTCAACAAGATCCTGTTGATCGAACCCACGACCACGGCCTGGATGTATCAGGGCAACGGCCCCAAGCTCAAAGAACTCGGCGAC
Source organism: uncultured Verrucomicrobiota bacterium (assembly GCA_964578605.1). Lineage (GTDB taxonomy): Bacteria > Verrucomicrobiota > Verrucomicrobiia > Limisphaerales > SIBE01 > JAXMHN01. The sequence goes on from CAZODO010000105.1 coordinate 13,187, forward strand.
GCGTTCTTCTCGCTCATTATGGCCCTTGAAGCCGCCCAGGTGGAATATGACCTGGCGAGCGAAGATGTCATGGCGCGGCACGGCGCGGTCACCGGCAAAGAGCTCAAGGTCGGCCACAGGGCCTATCACACCGTGATCCTCGCGCCGCACAACGAAAACCTCGACGGCCCGACGTGGGAGTTGTTGGACCGGTTTGTCGCGGAAGGCGGGAAGGTTATTGCCTGCAAGCCTGAAGCCAACCCTATGTCGCGGCGGCGCAACGGAGAGCGGGGACCGGACGTGGGGGCTCTTTGGAATCAACGCTGGCGAACGATCGAGGCGACCGAGGTGCCCGGTGTCCTGCGCTCCGAAAGCGCCCGCGAGGGTTTTGCCATCGATCGCAAGGAAGGCGATAAGGGCAGCCTGTTCCATATGCGGCGGCAACTGGACGATGGCGAATTGCTCTTCCTAGTGAATACGAGCATCGAGTCACCAAGCGCAGGAACAGTCCGGTCCGCGGCGAAAGGCGTTGAGCAATGGGACCTCGAGACTGGCAAGACGAAGCCTTGCCGGTTTGAAGCCCAGGGCGACGCCGTTCAGGCGAGCTTCGAGCTCCCGCCTTGCGGGAGCCTGCTGCTGTTCCTTTCGAAGGCTGAGCGAGCGGCGGCGCCGGTGCTTGTCGAACGCACGCGCGAGCTTCGGCCATCGGGCGCGGTTGAAGTGCACCGGACCGATCCGAACGTCCTGGTGCTTGATTATGTCGATGTCACGGCCGGAGGCGAGACACGCACCAACGTTTACTTCTACCAGGCGAGCCAGTTCGCGTTTCAGAAAAACGGGATGGACCGGAATCCCTGGGACAGCGCGGTGCAGTTCAAAGACGAACTGATCACGCGGAAGTTCCCGGCCGAGAGCGGTTTCGAAGCGACTTACCGGTTCAAGATCGAGGATCGCGTGCCACCGATGCTGGCGATCGTTATCGAACGCCCAGACCTTTATGCCATCACGTGCAACGGCCAGCCTGTGGCGCAGTCGGCCGGGGCCTGGTGGTTGGACAAAGCTTTTGGGCGCATCGATCTTTCCGGGACGGCACGGTTAGGTGACAATGAAGTCAAGATCAAGGCCTCGCCGTTCACCGTCTTCCACGAACTGGAGCCGGCTTACGTAATTGGCAACTTCGCCCTCAAACCGGCGGCCAACGGCTTCGTGATCACTCGCGACCAACCGCTGCGCTTGGGCAACTGGAACGAACAAGGGCATCCCTTCTACTCGGCGGGCGTCAGCTACCGTCAGCGCTTCGACCTCGGTGATCAACCGGCCGGTGACTTCACGGTAACCCTTTCGAAATGGTATGGAAGCGTAGCCACCGTCCTTGTGAACGGGGCTGTCGCTGGGCACATCGGCTATGCGCCTTGGAAGTGCAAGATCACAGAGCATCTCCGCAGCGGCGAGAACACCGTGGAGGTTATTGCCATCGGGACACTCAAGAACACGCTCGGGCCGCACCATGGCAAACCAGCCCTTGGGACGGCCTGGCCCGGGATGTTCCATCGAGGGCCGATTCCCGGTCCGCCGGCGGGGAAGGAGTACCATACGGTCGGCTACGGGCTTTCCGAGCCGTTCATCGTCGAACGAACCACGCAAGCTCGTCGATGATGCACTATCGCTTCCTCTTCGGAGCCGGGATGGCCGTTGCTTGCGCACTGGCTTGCGGATCCGGGGCCGCCCAGGCCGCCGATCCGCTTGACGCCTCCAACGTTGTTTGGATGACGCCGAGCACCAACTCCTCAGGTTCGATGCCGCTGGGCAATGGCGATCTCGGGATCAATCTCTGGGTCGAGCCGGACGGTGACTTGCTCTTTTACCTTGGCAAGACCGACGCCTGGGACGAACACGCGCGCCTCCTCAAACTGGGCCGCGTGCGTGTGAAGCTCTCGCCCAACCCGTTCGCGAAAGGACTGCCTTTCAAGCAGGAGTTGAGACTTCGCCAAGGCGAGATTCACATCCAAGCCGGCGCGCCGAATTCGCGGGTGGACCTTGAGATCCGGGTGGACGCCAATGATCCCTTGGTCCGCTTGAGCGCCCGGGGAAAGGAGCCGTTCGAGATGCGGGCGATGCTCGAAGTTTGGCGCACCCAGGAGCGCGCCCTGGTGGGCGGCGAAGAGAGCGGGACGGATACGTTCGGCACGGATATGGCGCCGGTCGTGTACCCGGACACAGCGCTTGGAGGCCAGCAGAACAGGGTGATTTGGTTTCATCGGAACCGGGAATCGCTCTGGCCGGTGACTCTGGAGCATCAGGGTTTAGGGACGATTCGCGAGAGCGGGAAGGACCCGTTGCTAGGGCGAACGTTTGGGGGGCTTATGCAGGGCGAGGGCATGGTTAGCCGAGGCGCGACTGAACTGGAGGCGAAAGCCCCGGCACGACGCTTCACCCTGGACGTCTTCGCGTTCACGGCGCAGGCGCAATCGCTGGGCGAATGGCTGGCGGGGCTGGAACGTTGCGTTGCGATTGCAAGCGAGCTTGGACCGCTAGATGCGCGCAATGCGCATCGAGCCTGGTGGAACGCGTTCTGGAATCGGAGCTGGATCCGCGTCATGGGCTCCTCATCTGCCGTGCCAGCAGGAGGCGACTCGTCGGCGTCGCGGCCGGATACCCAGGTCGTGACCGACGGGTACGCGTTGCAGCGTTTCCTCAGCGCGTGCGCTGGGCGCGGGGCGTTCCCCATCAAGTTCAACGGCTCCATTTTCACGGTGGATACGCTGGATTCGTTTGACCCCGACTACCGTCAATGGGGCGGGTGCTACTGGTTTCAGAACACGCGCCTGGTTTACTGGCCGATGTTGAGCGCAGGGGACTTCGACATGATGCAGCCTCTGTTCAAGATGTATCGCGAGATGCTCCCGTTTGCGAAAGCCCGCACCCGGATCTATTACCGGCATGACGGGGCGTTCTTCCCCGAGACGATGCACTTCTGGGGCGCGTATCATAATGGCGGGCTCGGTTACGGATGGGAACGGGAAGGCGAACCGTTCGGACGTCCGGCGAACAAGTACATTCGGTTCCATTGGTCAGGCGGGCTGGAGCTTTCGGCCATGCTTCTCGATTGCTATGCGCACACGCAGGACAAGGCCTTCCTTCAAGAGACCGCGCTGCCGCTGGTGGACGCCGTCCTGCGTTTCTACAGCGAGCATTACCCGCGCGATCAGAAGGGGCGTTTGCTCATCGTGCCGGCGCAATCGCTCGAGACCTGGTGGCAATGCGACAACCCGCTCCCCGAGATTGCAGGCCTGCGCTTTGTACTCAACCAATTCTTGGCGCTGCCTTCGACCGATCTCCCATCGGAACAAAGAAGCGAGTGGCTCAAGTTCCGGGACATCCTGCCTCCCGTCCCGACACGCGTCGCCGACGGCCACACCGTGCTCGCACCCGGCGAATCATTCAGCAACCGGCAGAACTCGGAGAACCCCGAACTCTACGCCATCTTCCCATTCCGCCTGTTCGGGGTAGGCAAGCCCGACCTGGAAATGGCCCGGCGCTCGTTCGAGATCCGGGGCTCCAAGGGAAACCGCGGCTGGCAGCAGGACGAGACCCAAATGGCTCTTCTCGGCCTGGCGAACGAAGCGCGCCAATTCGTTGCGGATCGCTTCGCCACCAAACACGAGGGCAGCCGGTTCCCGGCGTTCTGGGGACCGAACTTCGATTGGATTCCCGACCAGGACCATGGCGGCAACGGCTTGATGGCCCTGCAGACCATGCTCCTGCAAACGGACGGCCGAAAGATCCTGCTCTTTCCCGCCTGGCCCGCGGACTGGGATGTCGAATTCAAGCTGCACGCCCCATTCCGGACCACCGTCGAAGGCCTCTACCGCGCCGGGAAGCTGGAGAGTCTCAAAGTGACTCCCCCGGAGCGCGAGGCGGATGTGATACGACTGGATTCCAGTCGGAACTGAACTCCCCTGCTCCGCCGCAAGCCAATCGCCAGACCGCCGCTATGGGCTGGGCGGCTCCAACACCGCCCGCGCTTGCTGCAATGCCTGGACCGCGGCCGGGCTTTGCGTGATCCGCAACAACTCCTCCACTACCGCCCGCCGCAGAGTGGTCTCGCCGGCGTCGGCCCGCGAATTGAAAGGGACGCTGTGAAAGTTCTGGTTCCCGCTTGCGATATGGTAGGTCCTGATTCCCGGACTTGCGGCGGTTCCAGCCGGCGGTCGCCCCATCTGGTACTGGTCTCCGGCGAGACCGTCCGCAATTTTCGACCAGGCCCCGTCGGGAATCTGGTTCTGGCGCGCCTGTTCGAACAACGCCGAGGCCGCGTCAGGCGATCGTCCGGCTGCTTGGGCGAGCATCTGCAGGCCAAGCAGGTCGGCGTTGCTTGTCCCCAACGACGCTTGCACGCGCTCGGCCAGCCAGGGAATCCCTTGGCTTTCGGCCAAGCCGGCGAGCGCGATGGTGGAGTAGTAATTCCAGCGCGGCATGGCTTCCAATAAATCCCCAACGACGGCTTCGTCGCCGCGGGTTTGCAGGACTTCGAAGAGCGGCCCCGCATCGTCCACGTGCAACTGCCCGCGCAAGGTCCTGTCAAGCGTCTCGCGCGCGGCGCTGACGACTTCCTGCCGGAACTCTCCCGGGGCAAGTGTTTCGAGGTATCGGGCAATCGCTTGGATCTCCGACGGCTCGGCCGTGCTCCGCAACGCATTGGCCAAAGCGTCCACGGCCTCAGGACCGCCAATCCGGCTCAGCGTGTCAAGGAGCCCGGCGCGCAAGGACGAATAGCCCGCCACGCTGGCGCCCCCGGAAGGGTCGAAGACAATGTCCTGGTTCCTCCCCAGAAAAGTCTGGATGGCTGGGATGGCCGCCGCGCCCTCCTCTGACAGCGCTTTGAAATGCTCGCGCAACTGGGCAGCTTGTTCCGGCCGTAATTTGCCCTCCGCGAACTGCAGCATCGCCATTTCCTGAATGATCCGCTGCGAAACACCTGACTCGCCCGGCAAGGCCAGGGAGGTGGCGCCCTGCGGCGGCGGGGTGCCGGGACCCAAGGGCGCTGCATCGACCTCCCCCAAACCCTCTCCGAGAGCGCCTTCCGCTGTGGGCAGCGTTGCGCTCGCCTCGGGTTCAGGCTGGGCACCGTCCGCGCTGGTGTCGATGCGGGATGCGGTATCGCTCCTGGCAAACGGGAAATAGCCCCGGTGAACCGCCAGGACGATGGCGGCCGCCAGCGCACCGAGCACAAGCAGCCCGGCTATCCAGCCCCGACCGTTAGGCTGGGGGTCCTGGCCAGAGGCGATCCGAAGGTCCGGCTTTGATTCCATCGGAATGCAGGCAGGCTGCGTTCAATCACGGCGGCCTTCAATCGCCATCGAACACCACCGCGTCCACGCTTTCACCTGACAGATCTAAACGGTCGGCACCGGGGGAGGTAATCTCCGCGCGCATCCAGAGGATGCCGGCGACGAACATCAGAACAAGCGCGAGCACGAACCACTCCATCCATTTAATCCAGACCGATTTCCTCATGGTTTGGGATCTGTTGCGGCCTCACGCCGTCGCGCCCCTGTGGGCCGTTGAGTCGCCGGGACACGACAGGCCGGGCGGCTCCGTGCGACGGTCAAGCTACTCGGAATCACCGTCATCCTGGCAAAACCGCGAGAACACACGCAGCCAAAACTGCAACTGCTTGACCTGCGCCTGGATCTGGGGGGAATCCTTTGGCGCCGGGGCGGCTTGGCGCCGGGGCGCGGCTTTCGGCTGGACGCCTGCTTCGGGGCTTGGGGGATTGGACGGTTCGCCTGCAGCGGGCGAGCATGGGGTGAATCGCGGCACCAGAAAATTGCTGATTGGGAAACGTGGCTGGCGCAATCGGCCGAGGAGCCGGGTCCTCTGCGAGGTTGAAGCTCTCCGCAGGCGATAGTGATAGTCCATAAATAGCATGTTCAGCTCGTTCAAACCAGGGCAAGCCAGCACACAACCCTCTCCCGATGAAGGCGCGCCTGAGACCATCCACTCGGATTGTTGCCGGTGCTCAAGCGCGCCCGACCCAGCGCCCCTACCGTCGGTCTGCCTGGTTCAGCAGTGTCTCAGAACAGGCGTGTCATGTCCTATTTCAAGGCATCTGCTACATAATTCAAACCTTTTGTAGCGGCAATTGGTAACCGGCAATTTGCAGCAATTCTCGTTGTCTTCGGAGCGCCGCTTGTTCGTGGCGGCGGTGAAAAGGGAAGCCGGCGCTCCGAGGAAGAAGAACTATAGCGCTCACCGGAATTGACCCAGGCATGCTCTGAAAGAGTGATCCACTGGTTGGGAGGCGGAGAGCGAAGGATCCTTCATTCCAAGGAGGCGAGAGGGAGCGAGGTTGGTAATCCAACCGTCGGTGTGGCGCGAGGATCGTGGAAGAAGAGACCTCGTCCTACTTCCTGAACACGGCCGTGTCCATCGGGTAAGACGAGGCTATCATCAATTACGTTAGCACCCGTAGCGCGAGTTTCAGTCTTTTACAACACGCCTGAAGCACGAACTGGCGTAGCCTCGTTTTTGGCCTGACGGCGGGAGAGG
>CAZODO010000106.1:0-19672 GCA_964578605.1 uncultured Verrucomicrobiota bacterium
GCCCGCCGGGATCTGTGCGGGGGGCGCCGGGTAACCGGCGTCCCTACCGCGACATAACGACGCGCGCGAATTCGCCCCGCAAGTGGACAGGCTCACCGCTGATTCCCCAGCGCCGGTCCGGCCTGGGCCCGAGGGCATTTACCCGGTGCCACAGCCTGGCTACTTGAAATCGGACGAATTCCCTATGCAGGAATCCTGAACGCTAGACCGGCGTGGGGGGGGGGTTACTGAGCGGCGACAATTTTTCTCTTGAAACGACGTGAGCGAGCAAGCGTATCGTCCCCATGATGAAAGCGAAAACCACCCGCCGCTCCTTCCTCGCGACCGCAGCCTCCGCCATGGCCGCCATCCCGGCCTTCACCTGTGGCGCCCACGGCGCCGAAGTGATTCCCGGATTCGACCAGACGAAGACCGATTTTGATCCGGCTAAGGCATGGAAACCGTTCAGCGACCGCAGAATCAGGGTTGGGCTGGTGGGCTACGGGGTCTGCCAATTCGCGGCGGCCTTTGAATTTCAGAACCATCCCAACGTCGAGGTCGTGGCGGTCAGCGACTTGTTTCCCGACCGCTGCGCGGCTTTGGCCAGACACGTCAAATGCGCCAAGACCTATCCGTCGCTCGAGGAGATGGTCAAAGACGACAAGATCGAGGCTATCTTCGTGGCCACGGATGCGCCCTCCCACGCCCGTCATTGCATCGAGGTCCTCAACCACGGCAAGCACGTATGCACCGCCGTGCCCGCCTTCCGCGGCGACATTGAAGATGCGGAGAGACTGCTGGCGTGTGTTCGAAAGAACCGCGGCTTGGTGTATGCCATGTTCGAAACCTCCGTCTTTCATGACGACTTGTACGCCATGGAGAAGCTTTCCAAAGCGGATGTCTTTGGCCGCATTATCTATGGCGAAGGGGAATACTGCCATCCGCACTCCTTGGGGACTCCGTCACTGGACTCGTACAAAGACTGGCGCAAGAAAGGCTGTCCCATGTGGTATCCGACCCACGCGACGGCCTACTACGTTGGTGTCACGCACGGCAGTTTCGTCCAGGTCAGCTGCCAGGGAACGGCCTTATTCGACAAAGCCAAACGCCAGCCCAATGCCATTGGCAACATTTTCAATTCGGAAGTGGGGTTGTTCCGAACCCGTGAAGGCGGGCTGTGCCGCATCATCATCTGCGGTTCGCAAGGCGAGTACCTGGAAGCAGGCCGGCTGCGGGGCGAATACGCGGGCTACGACTGGCACAATGGACGGGCCGACGGTTTCGTCGGCGACGCGGCCGGGAGAGAGCGGCTCAAGCAGGCGCTCGCCAAGGGCGTGCAGACCCGGAAGTGCGCCTTGCCGCCAGGCGTGGCCGCGGGTGGACATGGCGGATCTCACGGTTACCTCGCGGACGATTTCATCGACGCCATCCTCCGCGATCGCAAGCCGGCGGTTGATGTGATTGACGCGTTGAACATGACGGTTCCGGGCTATTACGCCCACCTGTCGGCCATGAAGGACGGCGAGACCCTGAGGATCCCGCAGTATTCCCTGTAGCACTGCCAAGGCGTCACCATGTCTATGCTTCCTAATCCCGCCGCTGTGCAGGGAGCCTGCCCGGCGTTCGACAATGTGAGATCTTTCCCCGAGCCGCCAGGCGCGCGCGCGTTTCGGGGGCCTTCGGTGCCGTTCGTCCGCGGAGGCGCCTGGCTTGCGCGGAGCTGCCGGGCATTTGGGCTCACCCTGCTTGCCGCGGTGGGCTTCTGCCTTTTCGCTGTCGCGACACACGCAGCACCCATTCCTGTGATTCTGGACACGGACATAGGCGACGACATCGATGATACCTGGGCGCTGGCCATGCTGCTGGGCATGCCTGAGCTGGATCTCAAGCTGGTCGTCACCGACTACGGCAACACTCCGGAGCGAACCCGGCTCGTGGCGAGAATCCTCCAGCGCATCGGCCGCACCGACATTCCCATTGGCACAGGGATCAAGACCGGAGATGATCCCCTGAACCAGAAGCGTTGGATGGGCGATTTCGATCTGAGCACGTATCCGGGCAAGGTCCATGCCGACGGCGTCGCGGCGCTGATCGATGCCATCAATGCGCAGCCGGGCATGATCACCGTTATCACCATCGGCCCCGTTCCCAACGTCAAGGAGGCGCTCCGCCGAGACCCTGGCATTGCGACCAAAGCCCGCATCGTCTGCACCGGCGGCAGGATTTACAAAGGCTTTGAGAGCGGTGGGAAGCCGCCGGCGGATTGGAATGTCCGGGCCGACGCCGCGTCCTGGCAAGCGATGGTCGCTGCGCCGTGGACGATCACCACTTCACCCCTGGATGCTTCCGAAGAACTGGTGTTGCGCGGCGAGGCTTACGCGAAAGTGGTGGCTTCGGATCATCCGCTCGCCCGGATCGTCATCGAGAATTATGATCTCTGGGAGCCTCGGCGCAATTACCCCCGCGACGCCAGCAGCATCCTTTATGACACGGCGGCGGTGTATCTGGCTTATTCCGAGGAGCACGCCCTTATCGAAACTCGAGAACTCATCGTGGACGACGGAGGCCACACGCGCATCACGCCGGATGGCCGGGAAGTGCGCTGCCAGCTCGGCTGGAGAGACCGCAAGGCGTTCGATGCTTTCCTGGTCAAAACACTTACGGAATCGCCCAAGGCGAAGCGTTTTGGCAGACCGGACCTGGTCCAGGACGTCTTGAATGGCCAACGGCATGAAGCCCGCGTGTCATGGTGGGGATTCGATCCCGCAGATTCCACGGCCTGCCTGCAGGAAGCCATCGACTCGAGAGTCAAGCGGCTGATACTTGACCGGCAACCGTCGGCCTGGATCACGCGGCCATTGACCGGAGTGAGCGACCAGGAAATCGTGTTCGAACCGGGCACCGAATTGGTGGCTTTAAAAGGCGCCTTTCAGGCCGGGAGCGATTGCCTGCTCTCGTTCCGCGGATGCGAAAACGTCGTGGTTCGGGGCGATCGGCCCGATCAGGGCAAGCCGGGCCGCATCCGGATGCACAAGGAGGATTATCAATCGACCGCTTATGAAAAGTCGGAATGGCGGCATGGGTTGGCCTTTTACGGATGCCGCAACGTGCTGGTTCAGGACCTCGTCATCGAACAAACGGGAGGCGACGGCGTTTACCTGGGTGCGGGCTCGAAGCAGATGCCCAACCGCCAGGTGACGATTCGGCGGGTGGACTGCATAGCCAATCACCGGCAGGGGATGAGCGTCATCAGCGCGGAAGACCTCTTGATCGAGGACTGCCGGCTGCGCCAGACCGATGGCACGGACCCGAAGGCGGGCATTGATTTCGAGCCGAACCATCCCGCGGATTCCCTGGTCAACTGCGTGGTGCGCCGGTGCACCGCCGAATTCAACGCGGGAACCGGCTTCCAGATCTGTCCCCAATCCATGAACAGCAGCTCAAAGCCCATCTCGATCGACCTCGATCAGTGTGTTTCCCGCGGCAACCGGCAGCATGCCATCCATTTCTGCAGTGCCCCGAAAGATCCCCCGGTGGGATCGCTACGGATCACAGGGTTCCTCGCGGAAAACGATGGCATGGCCGGTCTTTCCGTGCAGTTCAACCCTTACGATGCGGTGCGGATTGAGCTGGAAGACTGCACCCTGCGGGACTGCGCCCGCGAAGACTCCTTTTTCCCGCCGCTCTACGTGCAAGGCCTCGAAGCGGACAGCCGCCCGGTCGGCAACCTCCATTTCAAGAACGTCACGGTACGGGATGATCGCGAACGTCCGATCCTCAAGATTCGTGACCGGAAAGGCCAAGGACTGAGGGCCATCACCGGGGAAATCATCCTCGAGCGGCAAGGGGGGAGAGAGACCATCGCGATCGATGAGGCCTGGCTGGAAGCGATGCGTGAATGATGTTCGGCATTCACAGGTGTTCTCATCGATTCAAGGTGTTGAGCGCCAGGAACTTAACCCCATTGATGACTTTTTGTCAGCAGACTGTGCACCATTTGGCCATCCGATCGGCGCTGTCTCGGGAGAGGCTTGCGGGATCTTGCGAGGGCGGAACGCGTGAGATGCGTCCACGTGGACGTGGGGGGGCGCTTCAAATACTGCTTGGCTCCGGAAGTGTGGACTCGTAGTTTTGCTTATCTGATTGGCGCAACGTCTATGCAAACGCTTCCTATTCTGGTTCTAAGCTTCCTAATGGTGCCCTCCTTTGCGCTGCCGCTGCGCGCCGCCGTGTTCCCTGATTTGGTCAAATTACGTGCCGTTCCTTTTACAGACGTGGAGGTCCGCGACCGATTCTGGGCCCCCCGTCAGGAAACAAACAGAGTGGCAAGCATTCCCGTGAACCTCGAAATGCTCGAGAAGTCGGGCAACATTCGGAATTTCGAGCTGGCAGGAAAGAAGGCCCGGGAGGGATTCAGCGGTCCGGTCTTCATGGATTCGGATTTGTACAAGGGTTTGGAAGCGGCTGCCTGCTCGTTGGCGACCCATCCGGATCCGGCTCTGGAGAAACAGCTCGATGAGATCATCGCGAAGATCGCGGCGGCCCAGCAGCCCGACGGCTATCTCAACACGTATTTCATCGTCAAGGAACCCGCCAAGCGCTGGACGAACCTCCGGGATTGGCACGAGCTCTATTGCGCCGGCCATCTGTTTGAAGCCGCGGTGGCCCATTACCAGGCGACCGGCAAACGGAGCCTTCTCGAGGTTGCGACCCAGTTCGCTGACAATATCGATTCCGTGTTTGGCCCTGGCAAACGCATGGGCTATCCAGGCCATCCCGAGATCGAGTTGGCGCTGGTGAAGCTCTGGCGTGTCACCGGTGAAAAGCGGTACTTTGATCTGGCGCGGTTTTTCGTCGAAAGCCGAGGGCGAAAGTTCTTTGCCGAGGAGCACGGAGACGCGCCGGACCGGTATGACGGCACTTACTGGCAGGACGACATACCCATTTATGAACACCGGAATATCAAGGGACACGCTGTTCGCGCCGCTTACCTCTTGAGCGGGGCAACCGATATTGCGGCGGAAACCGGAGACCAGGGCTTGCTCAAGATGATCCACCGTGTCTGGCGGAACACGGCGGAGAAGAACATGTATATCACGGGCGGGATCGGGCCCAGCGCGCATAATGAAGGATTCACGACCGATTACGATCTGCCAAACCTGACGGCTTACCAGGAAACCTGCGCGTCTGTGGCGCTGGCGCAGTGGAATCACCGGCTGGCCCTGCTTCATGGCGATGCGCGTTTTGCCGATGTGGTGGAGCGTTCGCTGTACAACGGCGTTCTGGCGGGCGTGTCGCTGGATGGCACCCGGTTCTTTTACGTGAACCCGCTCGAGAGCCTGGGGACCCATCATCGGTCTGGCTGGTTTGGCTGCGCTTGCTGCCCGCCCAATGTGGCGCGGACCGTTGCTTCGCTTGGCGGTTACGCCTACGCGGCGAGCGACAACGCCTTGTGGGTCAATCTTTACATCCAGGGTGCCGCTACGGCCAGGATTCAGGACAAGAAAGTGACGCTTGAGGTCCAAACCGACTATCCGTGGGATGGGAAGGTGACGGCAAAGCCAAAGCTCGAAGGCTCCGCCCATTTCGAGTTGCGCTTGCGCGTGCCGGGCTGGTGCAGAGGCGCGGCGGTGCGCGTCAATGGGGAGAGGAATGCCGAGCCGAAAAGTGAGCGGGGCTATGTCGTTCTGGAGCGCTCCTGGCGGAGTGGCGACGTTGTTGAGCTGGACCTGCCCATGCCGGTCGAGCGCGTTGCGGCCAATCCACGGGTCAGGCAGAACGCCGGGCAGTTGGCCATCCAGCGCGGCCCGTTGGTCTACTGCCTTGAGGCCTGCGACCAATCGGCGCCGATCGATTCGTTTTACCTGCCGCAGGATGCTCAACTGAGCGCGCGCAAACAGTCTGGCGCGTTGGGCGACGTTGTCGTGGTGCGCGGCACCGTGCGCGTGGCTGAATCCCAGGATTGGACTCGCAAGCTTTACCGGTCCGTGGCAGCCTCCCGGGCTGTCGAGTTCACCGCAATCCCTTACCATGCCTGGGATAACCGCGCCGCGGGCGCGATGAAAGTCTGGCTTCCGACCGCTCCGCCGGCACCTGTCATTGGGGGCTTGGAAACCGCGGCGAAGGTCAAACTCTCGTTCGTAAGCGGCAATTGCCAGCCCCACGGGATCAACGACGGCATCGAACCGAAGAGCTCGGGTGAGCAACCCGCCGCACTTTGCCATTGGTGGCCTCACAAGAACGGCACCGAGTGGGTTGAGTACTCGTGGCCGAAGCCGGTGGCCGTCAAAGGAGCCAGGGTCTACTGGTTCGACGACACGGGCCGGGGCGCCTGCCGCCTTCCTGAGTCCTGGCAGCTCGAGTACCGTTCCGGCGAAGAGTGGCGCCCGGTCAAAACGGAATCGACCTACGCGATCGAGAAGGATCGATGGTGCGAAGTCAGCTTTGACCCCGTCACGGCGAGCGCCCTCCGGATCAAGGTCAAGCTGCAGCGCGATTGGGCGGCTGGCATCCACGAATGGAAGCTCATTGAGAGCGAAGACGAATAAGAGCTGGGCGAGCGCCTATGAGCGATGTGACCCGCATTCTTGAGGCGATGCAGCGGGGGGAGGTTCAGGCCGCGGACCAACTGTTGCCCTTGGTCTATGCCGAACTCCGCAAGATCGCCGCCTATAAGATGTCCCAGGAGGCCGAGGGCCATACCCTCCAGCCCACCGCGCTCGTCCATGAAGCCTGGATCCGCATGGTCAAGCATGGGAATCCGCAATTCGCGGGTCGCGGCCATTTCTTTGCCGTTGCGGGTGAAGCGATGCGGCGCATCCTCGTTGAAGCTGCCCGTCGCAAGCGCAGTTTGAAACGGGGAGGCGCGGCCCAGCGGGAGGAATTCGACGAATCCAAGTTCGCCGACACACCGGCTTCGGATGAGCTTCTGGCGGTTGACGAGGCTTTGAACCTCCTTGCTGCAACCGACCGTGAGGCCGCCGACCTTGTGAAGCTGCGCTATTTCGTCGGCATGACCATGGACGAAGCCGCCACGGCTCTTGGCATTCCGTTGCGCACGGCCGAGCGGCTTTGGAGCTATGCGCGGGCCTGGTTGCGGCGCCACATTTCCCAAGGGTGAACCCCATGCAAACCAAACGTGTTCGACTCCAGCAAAGACTCCTGGTTCTTGTGGCCGTGTTCTGGTCGAGCTTGCTGGCGGGTTGCGCAACCCAATCCGCCCAGTCCGCGCTTCCGGGCACGAATATCCCGGAAGAGGTCGCGTTAGAGTGCAGGCGGCTTGTCGCAGCGTGGAACATCGGCGACCTTGCCGGTTTTATCGCGGTCTACGCCGAGACGGCGACCTTCACGCTGGCGGACGGTTTCCTGGTCGGGCGCCAAGCCATCCGCGACTTCTACAGCCCGAACTTCCAGCCGGGAGCGGTCCGCGACGAACTCGCGTTCGAACAAGTGGATATCGAGGTCCTGGCACCGGATGCGGCCCTGGCGCGGGTGCTCTACCGGAATAGCCGAAATGGGGAAGTTGTTCGGCGCGGGACGGTGTCGTTGGTCCTGCGGAGGATCTACGGCCAGTGGCAGATTATCCACGATCACTCGAGCTGAACCGGACTTAAACGACGGCACCCTGCCTGACGCGGCGTGGGCCTGTCGACCGGCTGGAGGGCTGCGAACCATGGGCGGCTGTCCAGCAGGCGGATGCGATGCAGATCCGGTTCCGTCGGCGTCTTCCTCGGCTTGGGAATGCCTGCCTCTGCCGCCCACGTCATAACCTCCTTCGGTGCGAGCTCTGTGACATCCTCTCCCTCGCGCGGCTGAGCGCAAAATCGCTTTCGTTGACGGGCGTGGGATCGGCCGGTATTTCTGGCGTGTGACGCCTTTGCCAAGACCGTTTCGGACGCATTTCCTTCCCGTTCTTATCGCCCCGCTTCTTGGCCTCTTGCTCAGTGCCGTCGCGCCGCGCGCGGCTGCGGCCGTGGATCTTGACCAGGGCTGGGTTGATCCCCCCCTGGACGCACGGCTTCGGGCTTACTGGTGGTGGCTCAATGGCAATGTCACGAAGGAAGCCATCACCCGGGACCTGGAAGAAATGAAGGCCAAAGGATTTGGCGGCGCCCTGATCTGTGATGCCGATGGATCAAGCCAGGACGGCAATGAGCGCGCTCCGCATGGTCCCACCTTCTTTTCGCCGGAATGGCGGGCTCTCTACAAGCATACCCTGCGCGAAGCGGCTCGGCTCGGGCTCGAGATGAGCCTGAATATCCAGAGCGGCTGGAACCTCGGGGGCCCCACGGTCCCGGCCGACGACGCGCCCAAAAAGCTTGTCTGGACGGAACAGCGGATCGATGGCGGATTCCCGTTTTCCGGAGCGCTCCCGTTGCCGAAGGGCCGCGACGGCTTTTACCGCGACTTGTTTGTGCTGGGGTATCCCATTCGACCGGAGCGTGCGGGAGGCGAACCGCCCAGGCGGCCTCTGCAAAATCACGCCCAAAAGGCCTTGGCGGCGGGCCTGAGGCCATTCTCAGCTCCGGACAGTTCTCCTTTATTCCAGGAGTTCCCTTCCCTGCCGGGCGAGCAGGACGCCGAAATCGGCGAGGTGATCGACCTGACGGAACGTCTCAACAAGGACGGAACCCTTCGCTGGACCCCGCCCCCGGGCGCCTGGCAGGTGATCCGGATCGGTTCCACGCTTAACGACCATTGCCGGGTCTCGACGTGCAGCCAAGGCTGGGACGGTTACGCACTCGACCCGTTCGATGCCGGGGCCTTCCGGCGCTATTGGGATGCCGTGGTCGAACCTTTGCTCCTGGATGCCGGGCCTCTTGCCGGCACGACTCTCAAGTATCTGCATACCGACAGTTGGGAGGTCGAAGTCGCCAACTGGACGCCCGCGCTGCGCGATGCCTTCAAGCAGCGGCGCGGTTACGATCTCTTTGGCTGGCTGCCTGTCCTTGCCGGCAAGATCATCAACAACCGCGACGAGAGCAACCGGTTCCTGAACGATTTCCGCCGAACACTGGGCGACCTCGCGATCGACAGCCACTTTGCGCTCTTCAAAGAAGGCGCCCGCCGCCACAATCTTCTTATCCACCCCGAATCCGGCGGACCGCATGCCGTGCCGATCGACGCCCAGCAATGCCTCGGCTTCAATGACGCGCCCATGAGCGAGTTCTGGGCATGGTCCTGGCGCCACCGGGTGGGTGACCCGAACCGTTTCTTCGTCAAACAGCCTGCCTCGGCCGCCCACGTTTACGGGCGGAAGCTCGTGCTTGCCGAAGGCTTCACGACGATCGGTCCGCACTGGCAGGAAACGCTCTGGGATAACCTCAAGCCCGCCTTCGACTTCGCCTGCACCGAAGGACTGAACCTGCTCGTGTGGCACGCGTTTGTCTGTTCGCCCGAAAGCGAAGGCGTGCCCGGCCAGCAGTACTTCGCCGGAACCCATCTCAATCCGCTCGTCACCTGGTGGGAGAAGTCGGGTCCCTTCTTCGAGTACATCAACCGCGCGCAATTCTTGCTCCAGCAGGGCTTGTTTGTGGCGGACGTGGCCTGCTACTACGGCGATCACGTGCCGAACTTCACCCAGCTTCGACAATCGGATCCCGCCTCCGTGGGCCGCGGCTATGATTACGACGTGCTGACCGCGGAAGCGCTCCTGGACCGCGCGTCCGTGCGCCAGGGACGCCTCGTGCTCCCCGACGGGATGAGCTACCGCCTGCTCGTGCTTCCAAACCGCGAGGGCATCTCCTTGCCCGTCCTGCGCAAAGTGCGCGAACTCGTCCAAGCCGGCGCCACAGTGCTCGGCCCGAAACCGTCCCAATCCACTTCGCTGACGGGCTACCCCGGGTGCGATCTGGAAGTCAAACGCCTGGCGGATGAACTGTGGAGCGCCGAAGGCTCCTCGGAGCGAACCGTCGGCCGGGGGCGCGTCCTTTCCGGCAAAACCGCCCGAACCGTGCTCGCCGAAAACGGAATCCGGCCGGACTTTGAATTGGGCGGCAGCGAAACCCTCCCGATTCACTACCTCCATCGCAGGGCAGGCGATACCGATATCTACTTTGTCGCCAACCGGACCAATCTCCCCGCAGCCGTCGATTGCACGTTTCGCGTCACCGGGCGGGCGCCCGAATTGTGGAATCCGCTAACGGGTGAGCGGCATTCCGCGCCGGGATCGCGGGAAGTGAACGGGCGCACCACGGTGCCCATGCGGTTTGCGCCGTGCGGTTCGTGGTTCGTCGTTTTCCGCGAGAAGGGAGGGTCCGCCGGCACCCCGCCGCCCGATTGGGACCGGTTCGAACCGGTGACAGATTTGGACGGTTCATGGTCCGTTTGGTTTGATCCGAGATGGGGCGGTCCGGGCGAAGTCGAGTTTCGCACGCTCGCCAGTTGGACGAGCCGGCCTGAGCCGGGCGTCAAGTTCTACTCCGGAACCGCCATTTACCGGACGCATTTCGATCTTGCGACCCGCCCTTTGGAACAACCGCTCTGGATTGACTTCGCCCACGTCCGCGAACTGGCGGAAGTGAAGGTGAATGGCCAGTCGTGCGGCATTGCCTGGGCTCCGCCCTTCCGGCTCGATATCAGCCGGGCCGTCAAGCCAGGGAAGAACACCCTGGAAGTTGAAGTGGTGAACTTCTGGCCGAACCGGATCATCGGGGATGCCTCGTTGCCTGAGGCGCAACGCCTCACAAAAACCAATATCCGCAAACTCACGGCGGACACCGCGTTAATGGAGTCCGGATTGATCGGTCCCGTTCGGCTCCTGCACCGGCGTTAGCCCATGCGTTTGAGCCGCTGGACTTCCATGGCCCGGCATTGCCCGCGCCGTCCCCGTTCAAGGCGCGGGCGGACATTGGCCGAAATTCTGGCCGAGTCCCCAGGGATATAACACGTATATAACAGGTATTTAACACGTATTTAACTCGATGGCTGATCGTGTTAAATGCCTGTTAAATTCGAGTTGAATTCGAGTCAAATACCTGGGCGGATGCCCCGGAAGGGGGGCCTAAATCCCGCGCGTTGCCTCGCAATGCTTCGTCGTGCCGGGCGAATGAACGGTCAGGATTTCTCCTCGGACGACACGCGGAGTTCCATGAGCAAGTCTTTGCTCTCCACGATGTCGCCCACCTTGACATGCAGCGCTTGCACGACACCGTCAAGCGGAGCGGAAAGCGTGGTCTGCATTTTCATCGCTTCCATCATGAGGAGCTTGTCCCCTTTGGCGATTTTGTGACCGACACTGACAGCCACGCTGACGATCAGGCCGGGGATGGGCGCGGGAATCTGGCGCGGATCGTTCAGGTCCGCTTTGGGCCGGTGCTTGACCTTGGCCGACAGGCTCTTGTCTGCGATGAGGGTCTCTCTCGTCACGCCGTTGAGCTCGTAAGTGACGGTGCGGCGCCCGTCCCGTTCTGGCTCACTCACGTTGACCAGCCGAATGATGAGCGTCTTTCCCGTCTCAATCGTGGCGCTGATTTCCTCGCGCAGCTGGAGCCCGTAAAAGAACGCGGGCGTGGGAAGGACGGAGACGTCGTCGTACTCACGGCGATGCTTTTCGTAGGCGGCGAAGACCTGCGGATACATGAGATGCGAATAGAGATCGTCGTCGCTCGCGGACCGTTTCAGTTTGGCGGAGAGTTCCGCCCGGATCTTTTCCAGGTCGACCGGCTCGCTTTCGGAGGCGGTGGGTCGGTGGCCGGGTGCCATCGCGGCTTGGAAGCGTGCTTTCGCCTCTTGGAAGCCTGTTTCGCCAAGGACCACTTTCCAGACCGGCTCTGGCCAGCCACCTTGAGGCCAACCCAAGCCGCCCCTCAGCATGTCCACGACGCTTTCCGGGAACGACATGGTTCCGGGTTCGAGATTGGCCAAGTCGGCAGGGTGGATGCCGCGGGAGAAAAGGAACAGGGCCATGTCGCCGACGACCTTGGACGAAGGGGTCACCTTCACGATATCGCCGAACAGCTTGTTGACCTCGGCGTAATAGCGGGCGATCTCGTGCCAGCGGCGGGCGACACCCATGCTGGCCGCCTGTTCTTTCAAGTTGGTATACTGGCCGCCCGGCATCTCGTGCAGGTAGACCTCGGCGCTTCCGGTTCGAGGCGCCACGTCGAATGGGGCGTAATACTCGCGCACCACTTCCCAATAGTCCGAGAACTCGTTGAGGGCATCGAGGTCCAAACGGGAATCGCGCGGCGTGTTTTGCAGGGCGGCGACGACGGAGTTGAGGTTGGGCTGGCTGGTGCTCCCGGACATGGCGGCGATGGCCAGGTCGACGACATCCGCGCCGGCTTCGCTGGCCTGGAGGACGCTCGCCGCGTTCACGCCGCTCGTGTCATGCGTATGGAAATGGACCGGCAGACCGACCGCCTCCTTGAGCGCTTGAACCAGCTTCCGCGCGGCGAACGGGCGGCAAAGGCCGGCCATATCCTTGATCGCCAGAAAATGGGCGCCCATCCGCTCCAACTCCCGGGCAAGCGCGACGTAATATTTGAGAGCGAACTTGTCGCGTTTTGGATCGAGGATATCGCCGGTATAACACAGGGTCCCCTCGCAGACGGCGTGGGTTTCCTGAACCGCCTCCATCGCCGCCCGCAAATTCGGAAGATAATTCAGGGAATCGAACACGCGGAAGATATCGATGCCCTGGGCCGCCGCGTGTTTGACAAATCCCGTCACCACATGGTCGGGATAATGCGTGTAGCCGACCGCGTTGGAGCCGCGGAGCAGCATTTGGAAGCAGATATTCGGGATGGCCGCGCGCAACAGCCTCAGCCGCTCCCAGGGGTCTTCGAACAGGAACCGCATGCTGGAATCAAACGTGGCGCCGCCCCACATCTCGAGGGAGAACAGTCCGTCTTCAAGCCGGCCCAAGCGATGGGCCATCGGCGGAGCACAGGCGACCATGTCACAAGTGCGCACCCGCGTGGCCATGAGGGACTGGTGGGCATCGCGAAAAGTCGTGTCCGTGATCAGGAGCCGTTGTTGTTGGGTCGTCCATTCAGCGAACTTGCGCGGCCCGAGTTCCAGGAGCAAATCGCGCGTGCCCTTCGGAAGGGGCTCCTGATGATTGTGGCCCGGCACCTTGGCTGCCTCGAGAGGTTTCGGGGGCTTGAATCCTTTGACCTCGGGGTTGCCATTGACAATGACATTGCCAAGATAGCTCAGCAGCTTGCTCGCTCGATCCCGCCGCGTCTTAAACGCGTACAGCTCCGGGGTGTGGTCAACCCAGGTCGTCGTCACACGCCCCTCCGCGAACGTCGGGTGATTGACGACATTATCCAGGAACGGAATGTTCGTCTTCAACCCCCGAATGCTGAACTCGCGCAACGCGCGATCCATGCGATGCCGCGCCAGGTGCCAGTCGTGCGCCGAAGCGATAACCTTCACCAGCAGCGAATCGTAATAAGGCGTGATCACCGCCCCGGCGTAGCCCATGCCGCCATCGAGCCGAATCCCAAACCCCCCGGTCGACCGATACCCCAGAATCCGGCCGTAGTCCGGCGTAAACTTGTTTTCGGGATCTTCGGTCGTGAGGCGGCACTGAATCGCATAACCGAGGCGCGCGATCGCCTCCTGGGGCGGTATTCCGACCGGCGCCCCGTGCAAGGGATAACCTTGGGCAATGAGAATCTGGGCACGCACCAGGTCCAGCCCCGTGATCACTTCGGTGACGGTGTGCTCGACCTGGATCCGGGGATTCATCTCGATGAAATACCACTGATGCCTGTCGAGGTCGTACAGGAACTCGATCGTCCCCGCATTGTCATAGCGAATCGCCTTTGCCATCCGCACCGCCGCCGCGCACAGATCCCGAATGATCTCTTCCGGCAATCCGTAGCTCGGCGCCACTTCCACCACCTTTTGATGCCGCCGCTGCACGGAACAATCGCGCTCATGGAGATGGATCACGTTGCCATGCTTGTCCCCCAGCACCTGGACCTCGATATGCTTGGCATGGGGAATGTACTTCTCGATGAAGACCGCGGGATTCCCAAACGCCCGCCCCGCCTCGCCCTGGGCTTCGTCCAGCAAGCGCTCGAGGTCGGCCGCTCTGTGAACCACTCGCATCCCACGCCCCCCGCCCCCGTGCGCCGCTTTGACGATCAAGGGGAACCCGATATCGCGCGCGATGGCGAGGGCGGCCTCGCGGTCGGCCAGCGGCTCCTTCGTCCCGGGCAAAGTCGGGACATTGATGCTTTCCGCCAGGGCTCTCGCGGCGGTCTTGTCTCCCATTCGTTCCAGCAGTTCCGGCCGCGGCCCGACAAAGACAATCCCGGCGCGCTCGCAGGCTCGGGCGAACTCGGCGTTTTCGCTTAAGAAACCGTACCCTGGATGAATCGCCTCCACGCCGACATCCACGGCCAGATCGATAATGCTTTTGATATCCAGGTAAGCCGCCACGGGCCCTTT
Source organism: uncultured Verrucomicrobiota bacterium (assembly GCA_964578605.1). GTDB lineage: Bacteria > Verrucomicrobiota > Verrucomicrobiia > Limisphaerales > SIBE01 > JAXMHN01. The sequence goes on from CAZODO010000106.1 coordinate 14,386, forward strand.
GCCGGCGCCCACCTGGTAGGATTCATCAGCCTTGAACCGATGGATGGTCAGGCGGTCTTCCTGCGCGTAGATGGCGACCGTGCGCAGGCCAAGGTCCGTCGCCGCCCGAAAGATCCGGATGGCGATCTCGGACCGGTTGGCCGCCATGAGCTTTGTAAACGGCTTGGGCTGGACGACGGAACTCGAACCGGAGATTGGCTCTGACCCCATAGCAACTTGTTTCTGCCTGGATGACGCCGGCGCCGCAGTCTGTCGCGTTGCCGCCCGAGCGGCGATGACTCTGTTCGTGAGCTCTCTGGAACTGGACCTGCTCGGGTCTCAGGCGAGGAGAGAAAACACGCTTCAAACCTAAATGTCGAGCACTCAGTGGCTTGGGAAACGCTCGGCGGCATCTCCATGTTACCGGCCGTTCGAAAGTGCCCTGCCCGCCCGAACACACGCGGCGGCGGCGCAACAGCGATCGGCTTCCTCCGCGCGGCTGACGCAGGCGTCCAGGTCCCGCAGCAGGCCATCGTGCAATCCGTAAATCCATCCATGCACCGCCAGTTCCTGCCCGCGTTCCCACGCGGCATTCACGATGGGGCTCTGGCCGACATGCAGGACCTGCTCGACGACATTCAGTTCGCAGAGCAGATCATGGCGCCTCGTTTCATCCCCGAGCGGCGCAAGCAACGCGGCATGTTTGGCGGCGACATCCCGCACCATGCGCAGCCAATTGTCGGCCAGGCCGATGCGGTCGCCCCGGAGCGCCGCCCGCACGCCGCTGCAGCCGTAATGGCCGCAAACAATGACGTGCTTGACCTTGAGGACATCGATGGCGAACTGCAGGACGGTCAGGCAGTTGAGGTCCGTATGCCCCACCACATTGGCCACGTTGCGGTGCACGAAGAGTTCCCCCGGCAGCAGGTCGACAATCTGGTTTGCGGGCACGCGGCTATCCGAGCAGCCAATCCACAGATACTTGGGCGACTGCTGCCGGGAGAGCTTCTGGAAAAAGTCCGGGTCCGCCTGGCGGATTCGCTCCGCCCAGGCACGGTTGTTCTCAAAGAGATGAGGCAAGACGCGCATGATCAATCAAGGATCGGTTCTTTGTTCGGGGGCGCCCCAAGCCGCATTATCTCTCAAAGATCGCTTCACGTCCAGCAAGAGACCGGCTGGTCGCCTGTTGACCCAAAAGGCCAAACCGTTCACGATGCGGCCATACAGTCGACAGCCCATGAAATCACTCCTCGCTTCCGCACTCGTTACGGCCGCTGTCGGATTGGCCGCCGCCCCTCAATCGCCGCGCGATTCCGCCGCCTTCGCCCACTGGACATTTGACGAACCGGACGGCACTCACTGCGCTGATGCCAGCGGGAACGGCGCCGACGCTTCGCTCGTTCGCCCGGCAGAAGGAGTCGGACGCGCCCGAGGCATTCACGGTCAGGCGCTCCGTTTGCGCGGCGCACATGCTTTGCGCACGCGCCTGAACCTGCCGGAAAGCACGAAGTCGCTCAGCTTTTCCGCCTGGGTTCGCCCAACAGACCTGTCGGGCTTCCGCGAACTTTTCCGCCAGGAATCGCCGCATCGGCTCCTCTTCTCGTTCCAGGAGGGCGGCACGATTCTTTCGCTGGGCCTGGACATTGGCGGATACGTGGAATGCGACGCGACGCTGCCCGTGGACCACATCTTGGACGGCACCTGGCACTCCTGCGCCGCGACGTTTGACGGCGAGTGGATGCGTGTGTTCCTCGATGGCAAGGAGATCGGTTCGCTCCGGCGTCCGGGCCAGGTGGCGCTGTCTCCCGACGTGCCCGCTTACATCGGCTCCAGCGGCGGGTCCAGCGAGCATTTTCAAGGCCTGCTCGATGACGTGCGCATCCTCCGCGACGCCCTCACACCCGCCGAGGTGTCCGCACAGTTCCAGGCGGGGCAGGAAGCTTTGCTCGCCTTTACCCGCGAATTGGAGCAAGCCGCGGGCCCGTTCTTCACTTCCGGCCTCGCGTTCGCGCAGACGCTCGCGGAAGCGCGGCGCCAGATCGCCGCAAGGGGCGCAGGGCGGGAAAGCGACTTGGCCTTCGCCATCCAAGCCCGGCTGAGAACGGCGTTTCCCGAGGAATGCCGCAATTTCGCAAGCTGGACAGGGGTGCAGCCCACGGAATACCTCGTGAACTCGGATCCGGCGCTGGACGCCCGGCTGGCGGGACGGCTCCTCGAGCTGGCGCTCGAGTACAAGCCGCTTACGGAGCACCAGTGGCGCCGGCAATCTGCGGACGCGGCAAGTCAATGGAAAGAGCTGGAGCAGTTCGAGGAGCAATTCAAGACCCTGGCGGCTCGCGGCAATGAGGCGCATTTCTCACCCGCTTGGATTGACCTGGTCATGGCCTTGGGACCGCGCATCAACTTCCGGCCGGTCGTGCACGAGGCGGTGGCGCCTTACCGGACACCGGCAACCCCGGTCACCCGCGGGTTATCGCAGGCAGAAGCCCGCCAATTGCTCGAACAGGACTGGCTGCACCAGGCCGATCAGAAGCCAACCCCGGAGCGGATCCGGCAGGAGATTGGCTGGACTCGGGAGTTGATCGGGCGGCTGCGGACAGGAACCGGGGCACCGGTGGATTTCACCGCGGAACTCCGTGAACTGGGGCGTCTCTCTTCCAGCGTGGATTCCTCGGCGCAAGAGAACCAGGCGCTTTACTTCCAGGTGCGCGCCCTCAAACGGTCCGTCATGCTGCGAAACCCGGTCGTGGATTTCGATGAAGTGTTGTTGGTCGATATGCCCTTCCCCCAAGGCTCAGAGTGGCAGCATGAAACCCGGCACCGGCTGGGGTACATGGCTGTTCCCGGCGCCCGCCTGCTCAAGCTGAAAGGCCTTCGACCGGACGGGCGCCCCACCCAGTTGATGCCCCAACCGCCGCTGCACGGCTCATTCTGGCGGCCGGATCTGTCCTGGGATGCCCGGAAGGTGTTGTTCTGCTTCAAGCCGCACAACGAAAAGTCCTTTCACCTGTACGAAATCAACGTGGACGGCTCCGGCCTCACCCAGCTCACGGACGGACCGTTCGATGACCTGGACCCGATCTATTTGCCTGACGAGGAGCATATCGTCTTCAGCACCACGCGGGCGAACACCTATGTCCGGTGCATGCCGCCTACCAGCGCATTCGTGCTCGCCCGGTGCCGGCGGGATGGCAGCGGGATTTACCTGATCTCCGCCAATAACGAGCCCGATTACCTGCCGTCGGTCATGGAGGACGGCCGGATTCTTTACACCCGCTGGGAATACACCGACAAACCCTTGTGGCGCTTGCAGAAGCTCTGGACCGTCAATCCCGACGGCACCCAAGTGCTCATGTTTTGGGGCAACCAAAGCGTCTGGCCCGACCTGATGAAAGACGCCCGGAACATTCCAGGCAGCCGGCGGGTGATGTTCACCGGCAGTGCGCATCATAACTGGTTCGCAGGCTCCGTCGGGATTGTGGATCCTCAGCAGGGCGACAATTTCCCTGATGGCCTGGCGAAGGTCACCGCGGACGTGGAATGGCCCGAATGCGGCAACGGCCCGGTCGACCCCATCGAATCGCCGCGCTATCATCGGAGCGGCAAGTACGAGGCCTATCACTCCCCGTACCCGCTCAGCGAACGCGACTTCCTCGTCTCCGCCAACCGCGGCGGCAAATTCGTGCTTTACCTGATGGATGTGGACGGCAACCGCGAACTGCTCTACGAGGGCACTCACCATGTGTTGCACGCGCTCCCAGTGCGCCCTCGATCCAAACCGCCCGTGATCCAGGACCGTGTCACCTGGCCGGCCCTTGCCGAGCGCGATCAACCGGCCGAAGGCGTGATTTTCAGCAGCGATGTGTATCAAGGCGCCCCGCCGGAATTGGCGGGCAAAGCCCGGTTGCTCCGCATCTTCAGCATCGACGCGAAGACGTATACTTACTGGTTCAAACGCCCTTACATTTCCACGGGCCCGGTCGTCTCAGCGGTCCAGTCCGAAGGCGTCAAGAGGCTGATCGGCACGGTGCCCATTGAAAAGGACGGGTCGGTCTCCTTCCGCGCTCCGGCCGGTATCCCCCTTCACTTCCAATTGCTCGACGAGCAGCAGCGCGCCCTGCAGACCATGCGCAGCTTCGTCAACCTGATGCCGGGTGAAATGCGAGGATGCCTTGGCTGTCATGAATCCAGCCAGCGCGCTCCCACCGCGGCAGGGGGTGCCCTGGCTCTGAGGAAGGCGCCGCAATCGATCACCCCGCCGCCCTGGCCCGACACCACGGTGAGCTACCCGCGCTATGTTCAACCGGTGCTGGACCGTTACTGCGGCAAGTGCCACCAGGGAGACGGCGAGGGACGGAAGACGCTTGATCTCACCGAGCGCCCCAGTTCACCCATATTCACCGAGCCTTACCTGACCCTGATCGGCCGCCCCACCTGGGGCGCCCCGTATCGGTCGCCCGAAAAGCCGCCGCCCGGGTTCGGGATCGCAGGCATGCTCATGGTGGAAGCCTACGGAACGGTGGATCCCGCGGGCTACGGCACACCCCCGCCCATGACGGCCCTCTCCTACCGCAGCAAGCTGATCGAGTTGATCTCCAGTGGAACGCATCATGACGTGAAAGTGGACGAAATCAGCCGCTTGCGCCTGGTGGTCTGGGTGGATGCCATGTGCCCCTATATGGGGGACGACGAAATTCGGCAGATTCCCGACCCGGAATTCCAGGGAGTGGACTGGCTGGCCGTGCGCCCCCGCATCATGACCGCGCCGCGGATTCCCCGGCCGGGGCCGGTGGAGTAGCCCACAGGAACTCCTTGCCAATTCGGAGCGCCGATAGGCAACAAGAGTCAAGTGCAGAGCCCTATACACCAGCAATTTTCATTTTAGGCAGGGCGACGCGCTCCGTCGCGCGCCGTGGCTGACTTCTGCTTGTCCGTGATTGACTCCGCACAAGATTCATTCCGCCCAGTCTGCAGAATGGTTGAAGAAAGAGAGAGCAAACCAACGGCGGTCGACGGAGCGACCCGCCCTGAGATTCACTCCGGGATAGGGGTAGGAACGAGGAATTGACCTCGCCCCTCCCTCCGAACCGGACAGGCGGTTTTCCCGCATCCGGCTCTCCGGTCAGTGGTCTCACGTCGGAGATCGGCTCGCATGACTTCGGGCTGTGGCTAAGGAGAACAGCCCCAAGCGCGTAAAGTAGGCATTGGGCCAGCGTTGATGGTCTTGTCCCCGCGCCCTGCCCTGCAGCTTATTGAGGAGTCTTTTAGATAGACTACACTCGGCAATGTGTCTATAATCGCTGGTGTG
>CAZODO010000107.1:0-19633 GCA_964578605.1 uncultured Verrucomicrobiota bacterium
GTGATCTACGGGTGATCTACGGGTGATCTACGGGTGATCTACGGGTGATCTACGGCCTCAGACCGCGTGACGGTCGGAAACGCAGCGATTTCGGCCAGAATCCGCCCGGCGCCGGACCCGACTATGGGCTTGAAAGGCAGGGGAATTTTACACCTGCCCGGGGGCTGGCAAGGGCCGCCAGAGCGCTCGTTTCGGGTTCGCTGGAGGCAGCGACAGTCGGCCAGCGGCTGTCTCGGCAAAAAAAGAGATAAGAAAGCGCTTGACTTAAACCCTGGAACTCAATAAAAACGAGGCACGCTTGAACTGAGAAAGACGTGATTGTGGTAGCCAAAAAGCACAACAACGGTTTTGATAACCCTCCAAGGACTATGATGAGAACTACGTCAAACACTCTGAAATCGCTGGCGGTCGTGAGCGCACTGTTTTCTTTCTGTGCGGCAGGATCCGCTGCAATCGTCTATGACAACGCAACGGGAGATCTGAATCAGACCTATATCCCGAGTACGCCGAATGGCGTAGAGTTTGGTGACGAGATCAACCTGGCCCCTGGCGATCGGTTGGTTAACGGATTCAAATTCGAGTACTTCCTGAGCGGCAGCGCAAGTGGGAATGAAACCGTTCAATTGCGCATTTACGCGAATGATGGTTCCGAGATCACCCGCACCCTGCCTGACGGAACGACCTTCCCGGTCATGACTCCGGACTCGGTCCTGTACACCAGCCCGGTGTTGAGCCTCGCCACGGGTTTCCAGACGGCTGAAGCATCGGGATTCGAGTTCCTGGCGCCGAATACGTTGACTTGGACGGTTGAGTTCCAGGGAATCGATGACGGTGAGGTCGCGGGACTGCGCATTTACGATCCGCCGACAATTGGCTCGAGCTTTGCCGATTTCTGGCAGAAGAGCAACGGCGAATGGAACACCTACCTGATCAATGATGCGGTCGCAGGCCAAGTTACGGCGAATTTCGCCGCCCGCGTGACGGCTGTTCCGGAGCCCACCACCCTCGCTCTGGCTCTGATCGCTGGGTTGGGCTGGGTCGGATATCTTGGTTACAAGCGTCGTTCGTAGGGCATAGTCCTTTTCAGCAAGCCAAAGGCGCGGTTTATACCGCGCCTTTTTGTTTCCCTCTTTTGCATGCCAGGGGCGCAGAGAGCAGCGGCCCGGCCCCGCAACCGTGAAGGAGCCCAACCGTGCGGTGATTTGCATAAAGACCGGTGATCCGAAAGAGTCTGCCGGCGCACAAGGGATCTTGCAGGTCGCCATTGCGCGCTCCAGAAAGTCACGGTGCCTGCCTGGGCCGAAACCCAAGGGTCACTTCATCCGCGCGAAGGATTGCCTCAGGATCTGCCAGTCCGCCTGTCCTTTGACCTTTTCCATGGCGGCGGCGTTAATCCGGGCTTCATTGGCATTCTTGGTGGGACGCTGCGCTCTGTAAAAGATGCCGAAATACCCCGGAAACGACTCCTCAGCCAGCTTGAACGCAGCCGCGCTATCCGTGACGTCGTGCTCCGCAGGGATGGTCCTGAATATTCCGCCTTTTCGCGGGTTGGACGCGTCGAAGGCGCCCCCGTAAAACTCGACGCATTCACTCAGGCAGTGAATCACGCTGAAACCATCATGATCCATGGCGGCTTCCATCATCTGCAGCACGTGGTTGGGGTTGGTATGCGTGGTGCGGGCCACAAAGGTCGCTCCGGCCCCGATCAACTGCTTGATGGGATTGATCGGCTGATCCATGGCACCCCAAATATCCGTCTTGCTTTTGAACCCCACGGGTGAGGTGGGCGAGGTTTGCTTTTTCGTCAGGCCATAGACCCAGTTGTCCATGACGACATAGGTCATCCGGATATTCTTGCGAGCGGCGTGGTTCACGTGGTTTCCGCCAATCGAGAAGGCGTCCCCGTCCCCGCCAAACACAAACACGTGCAGGTCTGGCCGGCTCAGGGAGACGCCAGTGGCAAACGGCAGGGCGCGGCCGTGAATGAAGTGAACGCCGTGCCCCTGCACGAAGTAGGGGAAGCGGCTGGAGCACCCGATTCCGGCAATCGTCGTGATCTTCTCATGCCAGAGCTTGCGCTTTTCGATCAGCTTGAAGTAGAGCGCCAGGACGGAAAAATCGCCGCATCCCGGGCACCATGTCGGGTGATCCGCCGCCAGCTCTTTTTTGGTGAGGGGTTTCCGGTCGGGATTGAGCAACGCGGGACGGGGTTGTTGTTCAGCCACGGCTTCATCTGAGAGTGCCAAACTCATAGCAATTCGTTGGAATGGGTTAAGAGCGTCATGGTTAACGTCGGTGGAGCGCCGAGTTGACGCTGGCCTGGGCGCGCTCCACGATTTCCCGCACCTTGAAGGTCAACCCGTCTGTCTTGTTGATTCCCCGGATTCTCGGATCGCAAAACCGGGCGCGGAGCAAGGCGGCAAGCTGGCCATAGCCGTACAACCCCTCGTCGTTCATCTCGACGACAAACACATGGTTAAACCCGGAGAAGATATCTTCCAGCCCGGGCGGCAGCGGCTGGATATACCGAATGTGAATCGACGACACGCTGTCGCCCGCAGCGCGGGCGCGCTCCACCGCCTCTCGGATCGGGCCTTGCGTGGACCCCCACCCGACCAGAAGAACGTTGCCTTCCGGCGGGCCGTGAATAATCGGGCGCGGGAGCTTCTCCCCCAAAGCCTGCAGCTTGCGACGCCGCTTGGCCACCATCTCCCGGTGGAGCTCGGGCGACGCGGTCGGGTGCCCCATTTCGTCGTGCTCCAACCCCGTGATCACCGGGTAACGGCCATCCAGAATCCGCGTGCCCGGCGCGGCATGCCGGGTGACTCCCTCCGGAAGGGCCAGGTCATAAGGTTTGTGCGATGGCCGTGGGCTCAGATCCGGCGCGATATCCTGGCAGAGGCGTTCGAAATCCGGCTCGGGAAAGGCCTCGATGCGAGTCGCGATGGATTGGTCGCTCAAGATAATGACGGGCACGCTATAGTTGCGCGCCATGTTCACGGCTTCGATCGCCGTGTAGAAACAGTCTTCCACATTCGCGGGCGCAAGGACCACACGCGGGCAATCGCCATGGCCCCCGAACACCGCGAGGTTCAGATCCGATTGCTCCACGCTCGTCGGCATGCCCGTCGATGGGCCACCGCGTTGCACGTCGACCACCACCAGCGGCATTTCGGCCATTACGCCCCACCCAATCGCCTCCGTTTTCAAGGAAATCCCCGGCCCGCTCGAGCCGGTGACTGCCACGCGGCCGGCGTAACTCGCTCCCAGAGCCATCGCCACCGCCGCGATCTCGTCCTCGCACTGCACGAAGGTTCCTCCGTACTTCGGCAGCTCGCGCCGGAGCAATTCCATCACGTCTGACCAAGGGGTGATGGGGTATCCCGCCCCAAACCGAACGCCCGCGGCAATGAGACCATATCCAAGGGCTTCATTGCCGTTCATCACCACCTGCTGCCCCGTCCGTTTTTGGCTCTCGAGAAACTGGAACGTGGCGATCACGTTACCCAGCGAATGGCTATAGCCGGCGTGAAAGGCCGTCAGCGCGTTGGTCAGAATGCTGGCGTCTTTGCCCCCGAAGCGTTCGCTGATCAACTGCGCAAGCTTGGAAACATCCAAGTCGAACATTTTCGCGATCAGGCCCAAGGCGAAGATGTTCTTGCCTTTGTCCTTGGCCGTGCCGCCAATCGCTTCCACCGTCAGCCCGGAGATCGGGACGCCAATATGGTGATAGAGGCCCTGCCATTCCGGTTTGGGCTCCACATGATCGCTGTCGTAAAGCACGATCCCGCCTTGCCTGAGGCTGCCGATATGCCCCTCGTAGGAGTGCTGGTAGAATGCCAAAAGAACGTCCGCTTCATCCCCTGAACTCAGAACCTCGCCGGACCCGATCCTCACCTGGAAGATGGACGGTCCTCCCGAGATGGTCGACGGAATGGTCATGAACGTCATGACCTCCTGTTCCGACCGCCCGGCAAGGCGAGCCAGGAACCCGCCAATAGCCTGGATTCCATCCTGCGAATTGCCTGCGATTCGAATGACGGCCTCGGGGATCCTGGTGAGGCTTGCACGGGGTGCCGAGGGCGGGGAGATGGCGGATGAGCTCATGGGAAGGTCGAAGATTACCGGTTCTGCTCTCTTGAGCGGAAGAAGACCGCACAATGAATTTGGTTAGGAAGGATCATACACCTCACCTAACCTAACATTGGAATGGAGAGTGTCAAACGCTACCGGCTTATTCTAAACTATTGCCGGTAAGGTTCTTACGTTGACGGGCTGATTGAGTGCCAACCGGGATTCTGGCGTAGATTAGGAGGAGTTATCTTAGCCAAGGACCTGCTTTAGGCCGGGTTGCCTTCGGAGGAAAGCGCCTTTAGCAAGGATCTCAGCCCTTGAGCGACTCCGTGCCCGCACGAAGCTTCACTGACGTGCCCGCGTTGACGGCGGACGGCTTCTTTGACGGGCGGCACCGCGTTGCCCGGCGCGATCAGCCAGCGCGCAAAGCGCGTGGAGAGCATCGGCAGGTCGTTCAGCTGATCTCCCGCAGCCGCAATCTGGGCGGGCGCAATGCCTAAACGCCGGGCCACCTCGCCGAGAGCGGAGCCCTTGTTGAAATCGGCATGGCTGAACCGCGCATAGACATCGTTGCGCACGATCGTCAGGTGGGGAACTTGGGTGCAGTAATCCTGCAGATAGGCGTAGATCAAGTCGGCTTCGGTATTGTTCCCGGCGATCAGGCAGAAGGGCGAATAGGGATCCTCATAGATCGTCGCGCGAAAGCGGTTCCTGATCCAGTTCGTCAGTTGCGGGACATCCGGGCGCACGCGCTTGAACAACTCCGCATGCGCCTGGTCGCAGCGTTGGTTCCACTCCTGCAGCGGGCGATATTCCAGATCCTCGCGGCGATGGATCTCACGCTCGACGGTCACGACGTAATCCGGCCAAATCGACAATTGTGCCTGGCCCAACGTCTCCATCAGGCTCGAGAGATCCCGCCCGGTATTGATGACCCATTTCAGCCCGCCCGACTGAAGTCTGGCAATCAGATGCTGGAGATCCTCCGGAACCGGCGGCGTTTCAAATTCGGCGTGCAGCGTTCCGTCAAAGTCCGTGGATAAAAGCTGAATCGGCAGATTCATCGTGCCCCGCCCCTGGCGTATTCCCCGTCTTGCATGCGGACTACATTCGTGCGATACCGTGGTTTGTCAAAGCTTTAGCCGCAAGCCGCGAAGGGGAGTTTTGAACCGGTGCGACGAGAATAGCCATGAAATCCGCTTACGAACTGGCCATGGAACGTTTGAGCAAGAACGCCCCCGTGGTGAAACTGACGGACGAGCAGAGAAGAGAGCTCGCCGAACTGGACTCCACCTGCGCCGCGAAAGTGGCCGAACGAGAGATTTTCCTCAAGGGCGAGATGGAAAAAGCCGCCAACAAGGGTGACTGGGAGGCCCTGGAAAACTTCCAGCAGCAGCTCGTGCGCGACCGCAAGTCGCTCCAGGCGGAATTGGAGGAAAAGAAGGAGCAGGTGCGTAATCGCGATTCCGGCGGGCAAAAGCAGGCCTAGAGCGGGCCGCGCCCAAGCCGGGACCGTTCCATTCAGCGTGAACAGGTCACAGTTGAGATCCACCGTCCCGCCTGGGGGCCTCCCTTCACGATTGGCACCGAGTTCTGCGTGGGCCGCAGCCTTATCACCTTCTCGATGGATGCGGGCAGCGCAAGGCGCACCAGCCCCAGAATCCTGAAGGTGAACTGCCCGCTTGCAGAAAGGCGCCCTCGGAAGATCCATTGCGCCAATAGGACGAGTCTGGCGAAGGCTTGGGTGATTCGCATCGGGGACCTTCCACCCTGGCCTGCGTGACGCCGCCTTCGCATTGCTGTCAAACCGTTGGTGGCACTGCTTGAATCAACGATCAGACCCGTGCAGAAGAAACACGCGGAAAAGCGTCCTGGTTCTCACGTAAAAGGGCAGCCCTCGACGCCGCCTCCACACCCGGCCACGCCCTGGGCATCCCGTGAGTTTGGCGCGATTTACGACGAGCATTCGCAGGCCATCTATTACCTTGCGCTGCGGCTCCTGGGAGATCCGGCTCAGGCAGAGGATGCCGCCCACGACGTGTTCCTTAAGGCCTACCGGAAAATGGACCAGTTCCGGGGTGATTCGGGGGTGCGCACGTGGCTTTACCGGATCACCATCAACCATTGCCAAAACCTCTGCCAGACCTGGCAGCGGCGCCATATCTTCAGCAACGCCGACGACGCGCTCTGGGAAACGGCCACCGCGACTGGCGATAGCCCATTCCGGGTGCTGGAGATCAAAGAACTCGGGCAGCGCATCCAGAACACCTTGGACGCCCTGCCGCAGGAATATCGGCTGCTGCTTTTGTTGGTGGCAGACGAACAGCTCAGCTACCAGGAGATCGGCGCCCTCACCGATCAGACGGCCGACGCCGTTCGCGGGAAGCTGCATCGCGCGCGCAAAGCCTTTGCCGCGGCCTTTGGTAGAACTGCTTGAGGAGTCGTATGAATCCCGATCCGTCCAAACTACGCCAGCAACAGGATCTGTCCGAGGAGTCTGCCGCGAATCTGCCGCTGCAAACGCAGGGGCTCGAGTTCAGTTCGGTCGAGGAAATTATGCGGTTCGACAGCGACCATACTCCGGTTCCGGAGGAATTGACCCAGCGATTGAAGGAATCCGTCGCCTGCGAGCCCGCGCCGCGCCGCCCGTGGTGGCGGCGGCTCTTTTCCTCGACGTAGCCTCAGGGATGCCGGCGCCGTGCGCCAAAAGTAACTGTTACCCGAGAGGGGGCGCGGAAGCGGACGGCGATTTGCCTTGCCTTCGTGGCGCTCTCTGGAGTTTTCTTCTCGCCAGTGCGACGCCGATGGCCATCAGCCGCTGCCGCACCCTGAATTCTTTATGAAACTCCTGTCTATTCCTTTCGGAGGTCTTCTGGTTCTTCTGCTGTCTTTGAGCGCCTGCAAGAAAGCCGAGCAACCGGCGGAGCCTGCCGCTGGCAGGGACCAGGCGGCTCCAACCCCGGCGTCCGCCAGTTCCACGGCTGCATCGGGCGCCGCGCCGGACTCGGCCGAGTCTTTCCTTCTGAAACCGAAATGGCCGGTCGGCAGCCGCTCGGTCTATCGGATGGAGAGCGAACAGCAAAGCACCAATAAAGTCCCGCAGCTCCCCGCGCCCATGCAACAGCAGGTCCGGAGCGCCATGACTTACGCCCTGTCCGTGTTGAAGGAGACGGCCGATGGCGGGCGCGAAGTGGAGCTGGAGATCCTCGATAACGCCATGCAAATCCAAATGGCGGGTCAAACGGTCCTGGATTTCGATTCCAAGAAACCTTCCGAACCCTCGGGTCCTCAGGCCATGTTCGCGGCGCCCTTCCGCAAAATGCCCGGATCGAAAGTCCGGTTGCAGCTCAATGCGGACGGCGCGTTGGAGGAGGTGCTGAACCTTGACCAATGGGTGCAAAGCCTGACAAGCAGCGCGCAAAGCCCGATGGGCCCCATGTTGGCGCAGCAGTTCAACGAGGGGTTCTTCCGGCAGTTAGCGGATTTCAGCAGCGCCCTTCCCCAGGAACGAGTCGCCGTGGGTCAAAGCTGGCCGTTCAAAGTCGAGCTGCCCGGCGGGCCTCTGGGCAACATCACCGCGGATGCCAAGATCACGTTCAAGGGGTTCGAACAGCATGACACCCGCAATTGCGCCATTCTCGAAACCACCGGAACCTTCCACGGCCCAAGTGAGCAGGCTGGGGGGCTTGCGGGCAGCGTAACGGTCGAAGACGGCAACCTGAAGAGCACCTCCTGGTTTGATGCAGATGCGGGCACCCTCGTCGAGACGGCGACCCAGCAATCGCTGCGCTTTGCCGGGGCCATGTCTGGCGCGGACGGCACCCAAACGCAGTTCACCTCCGCCATGGCCCAGACCACACGCATGAAGCTCGTCGAACGCGGCACGGCAAAACCCTGATTCGGAACGAAGGCGAAAGGCTGACGGCGCTTTGAAAGAACTCCCCAACGGGGCCAGGCGCGGAGCGCCGGTTTGCAACCGGTTTTCCCTCCGTCGGCGGCGCAGCGACTCACGCACTCCCGGCCAGAGCAAAGCGGTGCCTTAGGTTTAGGTGCCACCACAAACCGCCCCGCTGCAAGGGCAAGCCCCGCAGAGTCACGCCCCTCTCAGGGCGTTGGGTTCCGGGGCGGCGCGGTTCCCTGGGAACCGCATGTCAGGATGGGCCAGACTTACGCGTCAGGCGCGGGCGGCTCTGGCAAGGCGGGCGGTTCGGGTGGTGCGGATGGGGTGGGGGGCTCCTCCGGCTCGTCTTCCTTGTCTTCGCTGATCACACGGGCGATTGCCTGGAGCTTGTCGCTTTCCTGGAGATCGATCAGCTTGACGCCTTGGGTAACCCGGCCCACTTCGCGAATGCCCGATACCGGGATGCGGACCATTTGACCCGCCACGGTGATCAGCATGATCTCGTCCTGGTCGGCCACCGTTAGCGCTCCGACAACGCTCCCGGTGCGGTCGGTGGTGCGGATGGCAATGACGCCTTTGCCGGCCCTGGACTGGAGAGGATACTCGTCGAAATTCGTGCGTTTGCCGACCCCATTCTCCCCCGCGACAAGCAACGTAGCGTCGGGAACGACGACCACGAGCGCGACGACCGCATCGGAAGGCTCCAGGCCGATCCCGCGGACCCCCGCAGCCGGGCGTCCCATGGACCGCACATCGTCTTCCTGGAAGCGAATGCTCTGGCCTTCCCGCGTGATGAGGATGACCTGGTCGTTGCCGCTGGTCAGCTTAACACCGATCAACGTGTCGCCTTCGCCAATCCCCATGGCAATGATCCCGATCTTCCGGACGTTGGCGAAGTCAGCGAGGGGGGTTTTCTTGACCTTCCCTTGCCGGGTGGCGAAGAACAAGTAGACCGGCTGTTGCCAGGTGATGTCCTCCTTGTCCGGACCGGATTTGGACTCGATGCGAATGAGGGCCGCGATCTTCTCGCCGGGCTGGAGATCCAGGAGGTTCGCGATGCTCCGCCCCTGGGACGCCCGGGCCATATCGGGGATTTCATGCACCCGTTCCACGTAAGCGCGCCCGGTGTTCGTGAAGAACATCAGGTAATCATGGGTGCTGGCGGTGAAAAGGTGCTCGATGAAATCCTCGGGCTCGCTCTCGTTGGCGCCTTCCCGGGTGGTCATGCCGATCACGCCTTTGCCCCCGCGGCGCTGGGCGCGATAGGAGCTGACATTGGTGCGCTTGATCAGCCCGTTATGCGTGATGGTGATAATGACGCCTTCGTTGGCGATCAGGTCTTCGATGGCGATTTCGCCTTCGTCCGGAATGATCTCGGTCCGGCGAGGGGTTGCGTACTTGTCCCGGATCTGTTTCAGCTCGGCCTTGATGATGGCCATGACCCGTTCTTCGCGGGCGAGGATATCGAGGAGATCCTTGATCCTCTCGAGCAATTCAGAGTATTCGCCATGAATCTTCTCACGCTCCATACCCGTGAGCTGGTAAAGGCGCATATCCAGGATGGCGTTGACTTGCCCTTCGCTCAGGCTGTAGCGGCCGTTGACGAGGCGGGCCTCGCTGCGGATGATGACGCCGAATCCTTCCACCACGTCCCGCATGAAATCAAACGCCAGCAGTTTGACCTTGGCCTCGTCCCGATTGGCCGAGTTCCGGATGATGCGGATGAACTCGTCAAGGTTGCCAAGGGTGATCAGGAAACCCTCCAGCACTTCGGCGCGTTCTTCGGCTTTGCGCAATTGGTAGCGTGTTCGGCGGAGGACGACTTCCCGGCGATGCTCGATATAGCAGTTGATCAGCTCGCGGAGGCTGAGCGTCTTCGGGCGGCCATGGTCGATCGCGAGCGCATTGACGGCGAACGAGGTTTCGAGCTGGGTGAATTTGAACAGGTTATTGACGACCACCTTGGCCACGGCGTCCCGCTTGATCTCGATGACGACCCGCGTGTTCTCATCGGATTCATCCCGAACGGCGGTGATGTCGGTGAGGCCGGGGGTCTTTTCGTTCACGAGCTCGGCAATCCGCGCCACCAGGACGGCCCGGTTGACGCCGTAGGGAATCTCGGTCACCAGGATCTGTTCGCGCCCGCCACGGACCTCTTCGATCTGGACGTTGCCCCGGACCTTAAGGCTGCCCCGCCCGGTTTCAAAGTACTGCCGGATGCCTTCCACGCCGCAGATGGTGCATCCGGTGGGGAAATCGGGGCCTTTGATGAGGGCCATCAATTGGAGGTTGGAAATGGAGGGCTGGTCGATTTGCGCGGTGACGCCGTCGATAATCTCGCCCAGGTTATGCGGCGGCATGTTCGTGGCCATGCCGACGGCGATGCCCGTGCCGCCGTTCACCAGGAGGTTCGGAAAGGCGGCTGGAAGCACGACAGGCTCGTCATGCTCTTCATCGTACGTCGGCACGAAATCAACCGTTTCCTTGTCCAGGTCATCCATGAGCACGGCACCCAGATGGGTGAGCCGGGCTTCGGTATACCGCATGGCCGCGGGCGGATCCGCTTCAACCGAGCCGAAGTTGCCTTGGCCGTCGACCAGGGTTTCGCGCATGGCCCAGGGCTGGGCCATGTGCACCAGCGTCGGGTAAATGGCCTGATCTCCGTGCGGATGGTACTTGCCCATGGTTTCCCCGACGATGCGTGCGCACTTCAGATGTCGGCGCGTCGGCAGCAAGTTCAAATCGTTGAACATGGCGAACAGCAAGCGCCTTTGAGAAGGTTTCAAACCGTCGCGCGCGTCCGGAAGGGCGCGGGAGATGATCACCGACATGGAGTAATCAAGAAACGAGTTCTTGATCTCCTCCGCGACATTCACCTTGGTGACCTTCTCGTTCGCGGCGTGTTGAGGCGCGCTCTCGGTCGGGGGTGGGTTTGGCGGGATGGGTTCTGTGGAGTCCGGCATAATGAAAAGGGCCCGGGAGCCGAAGGGGAGGGGCGTCGCCCGTCGCGCACGTCGGCTCCATGCGCGCTAAACGTCCAGGTTGCGCACGTTTAGAGCATTGTCTTCGATGAACTGGCGGCGCGGCTCAACCTCATCGCCCATGAGCTTCGTAAACATTTCCTCGGCTTCGACCGCGTCGGTGAGATCGATGCGGAGGAGCTTTCGTTTCTGGGGATCCATGGTCGTCTCGAACAGTTCTTTGGGGTTCATTTCACCCAAGCCCTTGAACCGTTTGATCTGCAGTCCGCGACGGCCGACAGCCTTGATGCCTGACAGGATCTCCGGAATGGAGAAAAGCGGCGTCACGACCGCCTTGTCCCCTTCGCCCTCGATGATTTCGAAGAGCGGCTTGTCCTGGGCGGAATAATGCTCGAGGCTAAGGCCTTTTTCGGAGAGCTTGCCCAGGAGGTCGGCCACCGCCTTGCTCTCGTGGAGTTCGGTATGCACCGCGCGGCGGGGATGGCCATTCCGGCCCTTCTCGGGGGCGCCATTCCCGTTGCCGTTGCCATTCCCATTCGCGTCCGCCGACTCTTCGTCGCCAAACAGACCCAGATCCGGATTCTCGGCGCCGAACCGGGCGAGGTCTTCTTCCGAATGGAAGTAATGGACGGTTTCGTCATTGCCATCACGGACTTTGACCAGGTGGCGCGGCAGTTCCAGCGTTTGGGGACGCCGGTGCTCCACAAACTCGGCGAAATCGCCCCCGTGGCGTCGCAGCGCGTTGGCGTATTTATCCAGCGACTCGAGCAGTTCGAGAATCTCGGCAAGGGGTTTGTCGGCAACCTCTTTGTTGTCGGCCAGGTTCCGCAAGCGCACGTCTTCGGTGCCAAGCTGAATGAGAATCCGGTTCAATTGCGCATCGTCATCGACATATTCGACCCGCTTCTTGCGTGCGATCTGGTAAAGCGGCGGTTGGGCGATGTAAACAAAGCCCTGTTTGACCAATTCCGGCATCTGCCGGTAGAAGAACGTCAGCAACAGCGTGCGGATGTGCGAGCCGTCGACGTCCGCATCCGTCATGATGATGATCTTGAAATAGCGCAGCTTCGAGACATCGAACGCACCCTCGCCCTCCCCGCTGCCAATCCCCGTCCCGATGGCCGTGATCATCGTCCGGATCTCCCTGTTCTGGAGCACCTTGTCCAAACGCGCTTTCTCCACGTTGATGAGCTTGCCGCGGATCGGAAGGATCGCCTGGAATTTGCGGTCCCGGCCCTGCTTGGCCGAACCTCCTGCGGAATCGCCCTCCACGATGTAAAGCTCGGTATTGGCCGGGTCGCGGTCGGAGCAGTCCGCAAGCTTGCCCGGCAAGCCTCCTCCCGTGAGGGCGTTCTTCCGCACGGTTTCGCGGGCCTTGCGGGCGGCCTCGCGGGCGCGCGATGCCATCAGCGCCTTCTCCAGGACGCACTTGGCCACCGACGGGTTGCCATCGAAAAAGGTCATCAGGCCGTCGTAGACCACCGATGCGACAATGCCGTCGATCTCGGTATTCACGAGCTTGACCTTGGTCTGGGATTCGAAGCGCGGGTTCGGCAGCTTCACGCTGAGCACGCAAACCAGCCCTTCCCGGACGTCGTCGCCGGAAAGGTTTGGGTCTTTCTCTTTCAGCAGATTGTTGGTTCTGGCGTACTGGTTGATGGCGCGGGTCAGCGCTGTTCGGAACCCTGTGAGATGAGTTCCGCCATCCGGGTTGGCAATGGAATTCGCGAAACAGAGGATCTGGTCGTTGTAGGAGTCGTTGTACTGGAGCACGCAGTCAACGAACACATCTTCCTTCTGCCGGCTAAGAACGATCGGGCTGGGATGGATCAGTTGCTTATTCTTGCCCAATTGCCTGACGAATTCCTCGATGCCCTCCCGGTAAACAAACCGCTCCACCTTGTTCTCCGCGCGCTCGTCGGTCAGGGTGATCTCAATGCCCGGGTTGAGAAACGCCAGCTCGCGAAGCCGATTCGCCAGGATCTCGAACTTGAATTCCGTGGTCAGCGTGAAGATGGTCGCGTCCGGCTTGAACGTGACCAGCGTGCCGGTCTTCTTGGATTTGCCAATGATCTCCAGTCTGCGAGCCGTGACCCCGCGCGCAAACTCCATGCGATACACGCTGCCGTCTCTGGACACTTCCACCTTGAACCAGTCGGAAAGCGCGTTCACGCACTTGGCACCGACCCCGTGGAGACCGCCCGAGTATTTGTAGGCGCCCTGACCGAACTTGCCGCCGGCATGGAGGTTGGTCAGAACCAACTCGACCGCGGGCATCTGCCATTTCGGATGAACATCGACCGGAATGCCGCGCCCATCGTCACGGATCGAAACGGAGCCATCGACATGGATGGTGACATCGACCTGCTTGCAGTATCCTGCCAGGTGCTCGTCGATGGAGTTGTCGAGAACTTCGAATACGCAATGATGCAGACCTCTTTCGTCCGGATCCCCAATGTACATCCCCGGCCGTTTTCGGACGGCTTCCAAGCCCTCGAGTTTGTCAATCTTAGATGCGTCGTACTTCTCTTCAGCTCGCACTTCGGGCATAATGTGATTCCAACTACAGATCTAGCACGGGCCTTTTCACCCTTCAGGTAAGTGGTTTAGTTCGTGCTGCTAGAGCAGGCTCTAAGTTACCCGAAACAGGGCTGTCCGACAACCTTTATTTCAAGGTCTTGGCGTCGGGGATACCCAATTAGTTGAGGGGTAGGGGAGTGTAAACCCTATATGCTGCGGAAGAACCCGTCGAACGTGAGCGGCCTCCAAGGCGCGTGGGGCGTCTATCTCCACACCCTGCCCAGAGTCACTTCGAAGGGGTCAGGACCACGAACCAAGCCGTGTCATCCTTGCTGTTCCCAGCGAGAACAATCATCTCCCCAGGCACCACCGTTTGAGCCTTCTTGACCACGAGGGTTCCCTCACCAAACAGCCGCACTTCCGCACGCGAATGACCCAGATCCTCGACTTCGATGTCGCATTTTTCGCTTAACGTCAGGCGTTGCGCGGTGTTTTTGGGAACCGAAAGGGGTTTGCTGTTCACTTCAAAGTAATTCTTCCACTTGAAGACCCCTTTGAGCTTCTTCTGGAGTTGGGGATCCACATCCTTGAGTGGTTTGTCCTTGGGCTTCTCTCCGTTGGTTCCCCAGATCAACTGAACCTGGTACCCCGATTCTCCGGCAGCGAGGACTTGGGAGGAAACGGTGACGGCTAGCACGAGCAAGCATGCCGCCACAATGCCCGATAAGAGCGACGAAAGACGCGTGATCATTCCTCAGCTATTTTGAAACACCGGCCGTGTTTGTAAACCTAATAAACCCGGCTCTGCACCCAAACGACTGTCATCCCTTCCGAAGCCGAGTAAAACGACATTGACGTGGTATCCGGAAGCGGCGTCTCGATCTCATGCAAGAAAGACAATTCAGAGGGGCCGTGGGCCATCTTGACGACGGACATTGCCGCAAAAAACAAGAAGGCCGCTCCGGCCGCAGGGGCGAAAACGCGCACCCACCAGGGGTATCGGCCCACCGACTTCTTTGCCGGCGCCGGCACTGCCTGCTCGCGAATCGCCCGCTCGATCTTGGACCAATAAAACTCGCGCGACTCGGGGAGTTTAAATTCCGGTTCGTGGTTCCGCAGGAGGGTTCGGATCTCTCCGAGTTGGGCCGAGATGGCCCGTGCCTCGGGATCCTGGTCCAGCAAAGCCGCGATTTCCCGCGATTCGCGCTGGCTCACCTCGTGATCGAGGCAAGCCTGGACCCTCAGCTTTGTTTCCTGGTTCATTGTCTAGATTCTTCTCTTTTCAGTCCGGCCAAAAGTGCTGCCAGTCTGCGTCTGGCATAGAACAGCCGAGACATCACGGTGCCAATTGAACACCCCATTCGTTTGGCGATTTCTTTGTATTCGAGATCCTCAAATTCGTGAAGGATCAGAACCGTTCGATGTTCGTAAGTCAGTTGAGCCATGGCCTGGTCGATCCTTTGTCTCAGTTCTTGCTGTTCCAGCCTTTCGGTTGGATTGGACATGACGACCGGCATCTGGCGTTCGACGCCTCCGAGTTCCTCGTCCAACTGCTCGATGGAATCTGCTCGGAGCCGTTTCTGCTTTCGCAACTGGTCGAGGCACAGGTTGATGACGATCCGGGTCATCCACGTCACAAAACTGGCTTCGCCCTGGAACTGTCTCAACCGTTGCCATCCTTTGACCCAAGCTTCCTGAGAAAGATCGATCGCGGCGTCTTCATTCCGCATCATGCTAAAGGCGCGCGCATAAATCTTGTCACGATGTCGTGCCACCAATTCCTCGAACGCCGCCATATCTTCCGCCTGCGCCGCGGTGACCAGCTTTTCATCCGACATCGCTGCGTAGTTCGGTTGCGTCGGCATTCTAATGGACGGGGCGCGAACCACCGTTATTCAGGCTGATCATAACTTGCCTTTGGTGCTGGGCAGAAGATGCTCAATCCTGGGGTCAAACCTGCAAGCGGCATCGGTCGCCCGGGCGAAGGCCTTGAACAGCGCTTCGACAATATGGTGCGGTTCGTCGCCGTACAGTCGTTCGAGATGGAGGTTGCAGCGTGCCTCATTGGCAAACGCTTGGAAAAACTCTCGCGCCAGACCGAAGCGGAAGCTGGACGACATATCCTGGTGTTGATCCTCCAGAGCGATTCGCCGGTGGGCGTGATCATTCATGCCTCGCCAGACAAGGTGGGGACGGCCTCCAAAATCGATTACGCACCGTGCCAGGCACTCGTCCATCGGCACGTAAGCTTCTCCGGTGAAAGGGTTTCGAGGGTCAAAGCCGGTCCCGTAACGCCGGATGCCCTTCTTGTCGCCCAGCGCCCTTAAGAAAGCCTGGCCGAGAGCGATTCCGCAGTCTTCCACCGTGTGATGCGCATCCACCTCGAGATCGCCTTCGCATCGGAGGTTCAAGTCGGTGACCGAGTGCTTGGCGAACAGGGTCAGCATGTGATCGAAAAACGGGATTCCAGTGCGAATGGACGCTTTTCCGCAGCCATCAATCTTGAGCCTGACCTGGATCTGGGTTTCCCGGGTCGAACGCTTCACCTGGGCCTGCCGCAACTTCATCCTAGAGCATTAGCAGCTTTCCGGTTGAAATTGAAATCGAATTCATCCGGGGCTGCCAGGCCCTCCGAGCCCGCTTGGCGTCTCTTGGATCTAGGCTACTCCCGCCAGGTAACGCTCGGCGTCAATGGCCGCGGCGCAGCCAAGACCTGCGGCAGTCACGGCCTGCCGGTAAACATGGTCCGAGCAATCGCCCGCCACAAACACCCCCGGAACACTGGTTTCCGTCCCTCGTTTCGCGAGAATGTAACCGTTCTCGTCCATATCCAGGATGCCTTTGAAGAGCGCGGTGTTTGGGACATGGCCGATGGCGATGAACACCCCCGCGCATTCGAGCACTGTTTCGGCCTCTGATTTGACGTTCTTGAGCCGCACGGCGGTGACTTTGTCCTGGCTGACGTCGAGGATATCGAGGACCACGGAGTTCCAGATCGGCTTGATCTTGGGATTTGAAAGCGTGCGTTCGGCCATGATCCGGGAGGCGCGGAGCGTATCCCGTCGATGCACAAGATAGACCACCGAAGCGAACCGGGTGAGGAAAGTCGCCTCTTCGCATGCCGAATCGCCGCCCCCGACCACGACCAGCGGCTTGTCGCGGAACTGAGGAAGTGCCCCATCGCAGGTGGCGCAGTAAGTGACGCCTTTCTTCTCGAGAAGCCGCTCACTTTCCAGGTTCAAATGCCTGTGGCTGGCGCCGCTGGCGATAAGGACCGTCTGCGCTTCAACGGGTTCGCCATCGACAGTCACTTTGAAAGGCCGCCGCGAGAAGTCCACCGCGTCCACCGTCCCAAACTGAACACGGGCGCCGAAACGTTCCGCCTGCTTCTGCATGCGGGACATCAATTCGTAACCGTCAATCCCTTCGGGGAAACCCGGGTAATTCTCCACGATGCTCGTCGTCGTGAGCAAGCCGCCAGGCATGATCCCGGTCAGCACGCGGGGCTCCAGATTCGCGCGCGCCGTGTAGATCGCCGCGGTCAAACCCGCGCAACCCGTCCCGATGATGAGCACTCGTTCCATAGCGTGCCGAACCCTAAAGGCCAGCGGCTTTGTTGGCAAGCGCGGCGCCCCTAATCGGCCAGCCGCACCCACGCGGGAGCATGATCGCTGGCATTGGGCTGCCCGCGAACCCATGCATCCACTCCCGCATCGGCCAACCGTGCGGCCAGCGGCGCGTTCAACAGGAGGTGATCAATGCGCAACCCGCAGTTCCGTTGCCAATGTTGACGGAAGTAATCCCAGAACGTGTAGATGCGCTCTTCGGGGAAGCGCTTCCGGATCGCGTCGGTCCAGCCTTGCGCCAACAGCCGGCGGTAACACTCGCGGCTTTCCGGCTGGAGCAGGGCATCCTTCTGCCAGGAACGCGGGTCGTAAATGTCGAGATCGGTGGGCACCACGTTGTAATCGCCCGTCAGCACGGCCGGTTGTCCGCTCTGGCTCAGCGTCTTCGCGTGCGCGATCAGGCGTTCGAACCAGGCGAGCTTGTAATCGAATTTGGGCCCCGGTTGCGGGTTGCCATTGGGCAGGTAAAGCGAACCGACGATCACTCCCTGAACCGCCGCCTCGAGATAGCGGCTGTGCGTGTCGGTCTCGCCACCCGGAAGTCCGCGCCGGGTCTCGACCGGTTGGGTGCCTCGGGCCAGAATGGCCACGCCGTTCCACGATTTCTGCCCGTGCCAGATCGCCCCGTACCCAGCGGCCCCAATCGGCACCGACGGGAAAACGTCATCGGCAGCTTTGAGTTCCTGCAGGCAGACCACGTCCGGCGCCTCGCGCTGGAGCCATTCCAACAGGTTGGGAAGCCTTGACCGGATGCCGTTAACGTTGAATGTCGCGATTTTCATGCCGGTCAACCTGTTTCCTGACCGTGACGGGTGCGGATAATCAAGCGGGTCCCATTGGGTTTGGCAACCTATTTGGCATGGTGGGGACTTCGGATGCCGGTTTTCGTTGGGATAATCCCTCCGTATCGGGCGGTTGCATCTCGCGGCAAATGGCCTCCGCCAACCTATTCAGATGCGCAAAAAGCTTTGACTGCCCAACGATTAGTGTGGTAATTGGGCTAAACCACATTTAGCAGTGGTTCCCGATATGCGTTGTCCTAAATGCGGGTGGCAGGATGATAAGGTGATCGATTCCAGGTCGTCCAAGGAGGGCTCGACCATTCGCCGCCGCCGGGAATGCCTGGCGTGTGGCCAGCGCTTCACCACCTACGAACAAATTGAGCATGACGGCTTGATGGTGATCAAGCGGGATGGACGCGCCGAAGATTTCTCGCGGGAAAAACTTCTGGCTGGAATCCGGAAGGCTTGCCAAAAACGCCCGGTCAGTGCGAAAGCCATTGAGGACATGGTCGTCATTATCATGGAGGATGTCACCGAGAAATTCGACCGCGAAGTCCCGTCGCTGGCCCTCGGCGAGAGAGTGATGGCAGGGTTGCGCCTGATGGATGAGGTGGCCTACGTCCGGTTCGCCAGTGTCTATCGGCGGTTCGAGGAGGCGAAGGATTTTGTGCATGCGGTTCAGAACCTGGAGGAGAAATCATGATTCAATTGCACCCCGATTACCTGCTATTGGAGACGTCCAAAGGTCAGATCATTCCCTGCTCCGCGGAATTGGTTGCCGTCGAGTTGATCGGCGATGCCATGCAGTCGATCGATCCCGACCTCGTCCACCAAGCCGCGGCAGCGGTCCTGCATTACTTCAAAGAGGATCTCGGCTGGACCACGGTGTCGGTGGGCGAGTTCTCCCAAGCGCTCGCCGACGCGCTGGGCGCATTCGGACTGCATATCACCTCCGAAGAACCCGAGGACCGGCGCGTCAGCCGGTACGATCTGCGCCGGCTTGCGGGCGGATCCGGACGCTCGCTGGAACTCAGCTTTTTCCCTCGCTTGCGCGAGGAGCTTCGGGCGCGGCTGGCAAAGTCGCCTGAGGTCTTGCAGTTCCATGGGCTGCGCGCCTGCGTGAAGCAGATGACCGGCGCCAAGCGCTGGAGCCCTCGTTGCGAAGTTCTAAGCGATCAGATTGTCGAGTTCCTGCGCGCCTGCCTCAAGACCGAATCGTCCAGCGATTCGTGCGGGCTTATGATCAATTAGAGCGGTCCATATGGACACTGTTCGGATGCTCTAATCTTCCCCCCGATCACCGCCGCGGTGTGATCCGCTGATTCTCCTCGTATTGGCCCCTGCCGCCGCGGCGACTTGGCGCCATGGGGTGTTCCCACTTCCCGAACGTCGGCCCCCCGGCGGTCCATCCGCAGGTCACTCGTAGTTGCCCCGTAGATCACCCGTAGTTCACCCGTGCGGCAACGGGTGATCTACGGGTGAACTACGGGTGAACTACGGGTGATCTACGGGTGATCTACGGGTGATCTACGGGTGATCTACGGGTGATCTACGGGTGAACCCTGCGTTCAGACCGGGACCAGGACGTGACGATGCCGGGGGGGGAGAACGTCGGTCTGGCGCATGGCTTCGAGGGACTGAAACACCGTTGGATATCAAGGCTGGCTCCGTCTGGCACTCCGATAATTCACAGTTGTCGCGTAGTTTTCAAAACAGGAATTTTTTGTAGTTAGCAAAACAGGACAGAAC
>CAZODO010000108.1:0-19554 GCA_964578605.1 uncultured Verrucomicrobiota bacterium
TTCCCTTCCTGAGCACTTCTGCAAGTCCGACCCAAGCACCTTCCGGAATCACTGCTGTTGCGCCGCCATTCTGATTTTGGGAGATGGCAGGTCGGCCAAGCCGGCCGCCGGTGGGGGATCGGAATGGCCTATACCCAACGGCCGACCCGGCGGTCTGGCCCTGCTACCTTGCTTCCCTCTCGCCCGTTCTCGGTTGTGCTGAAAATGGCGTCGAACGAACGCCCGTTTGCGCCTGTGACCCGTATCCGCTTTCGGTCTGCTGCCCCTCTCCCTTCGGGGATCACCCGTAGATCACCCGTAGATCACCCGTAGATCACCCGTAGATCACCCGTAGATCACCCGTTCGCGAACGGGTGATCACCGAGTGACGACCGGGTGACGACCGTGTTTAGAGCGGATGCAGCGCGGGGGCGGCTCAGGCCGGGACGGGATGAACGCCGGGAAGATTGGTAAACCACCTAGGATACTAATGAGGAGCGCCCATTTGCCTTGCTGTGCCGCAAGCGCTGTGGAACATTCCTCCACGTTCATATGAAAACACTTCGGTTGATCGTGTTCGGTGCCGTTTTGGCCGAACTCGTCTCCCTCACGGCCGTCACGGCACAGGTTTACAGCCCCAGACGCATCACTCAGCGCGTTGCGCCGCAGGTGAACCCGGGCCTGACCAATGCCGCCGCGCCCAAAGTTGCCCCCGCACCCGCCGTCAACTCCGCCGCCCCCGCGACCCCGACGGCCGTTAACCCGCGAGTGCAACCGGCGCGCCCGGTCATGCGTGTCGTCCCGCCAGCCCCCCAGGACCCCGCCAAGGTGAGGGCGGAGAAAGAGGCAACGCTGCGCCGCATTGTCGAATTCCAAAAGAAGCGCGCGTCCGAAGGTTCGGCGTCTGCCCAGTATGAATTGGGGGCGCGCTACTTGAAAGGAGATGGGGTCGAGAAGGATGAAGCGATCGGGCGCAAATGGCTGGAGACATCGGCGAAGGCGGGATACGGTCCCGCGGCGAAGAAGTTGCAGGAACTGGATCGAGGCGCGCCGCAGCCGGAGCCGCGGCCGACAGAACCGGTCCAGCGGGCCCGACCGGCCCAATCGCCGGCTCCTTGACCCTTCGCGTGGCCTTCCACTAGCGTGGCGCGCATGTTTCGGCCGTGCATTGACCTCCACGAGGGCAAAGTCAAACAGATCGTTGGCGGCACTCTCTCAGACGATTCGGGATCGTTGCGGACGAACTTTGTGGCCGATCGGCCGGCTTCCTGGTTCGCGGAGCTTTACCGACACGACCAACTGGCGGGCGGGCATGTGATCCTGCTGGGCCCTGGGAACGAAGCGGCGGCGCGGTCGGCTTTGGCGGCCTACCCCGGGGGTCTGCAGATCGGAGGGGGGATCAACCTGTCCAACGCGCAGGGGTACCTCGAGGCCGGGGCGTCTCACGTCATCGTGACGTCCTGGGTCTTCCGGGAAGGCCATTTGGATTTCGGACGCCTTGAAGCCCTCGTGAAACTGCTGGGCAAGGATCGGCTTGTGCTGGATCTGAGCTGTCGTTTGAAGGAGGGCCAATATTATGTGGTCACCGATCGCTGGCAAAGGTTCACCACGCTCACCGTATCGAAGGTAACCTTGGGCCATTTGGCGTCCTTCTGCGCGGAGTTCCTCATTCACGCGGTGGACGTCGAGGGCTTGTGCCGCGGCATCGATGAACAACTGGTCGTGCAGTTGGCCGAAGGGTCGCCGATTCCCGCCACCTACGCCGGAGGCGCCCGTTCGCTGCGCGACTTGGAAAGAGTTACCGAACTTGGCAAGGGACGGATCGATCTCACGATAGGGTCCGCGCTTGATCTATTTGGAGGGTCCGGGGTTCGGTACGCGGACTGCGTCGAATTCAACCGGCGGTTCAGTGTCATTTGAAACACTCCGCCACCTGATCCAAGACTTGCCCGGCACCCACGTTGATGCTGCTCGACTTGCGCATGCCCCAGACTTCCGGGTTCGACATGCTGCAATGGATCCGCCGGCAACCGTCGCTCGAACATCGACCCAAAAGAATTGCCGGCAGGGAAGAGAGCTTGTGGGGCAACCATCGATATGCTAGCTCTGGCGTGTGATCTGTCAGTCCAGTCTTCGTCCTGCGCGGGTGGCAGCATGTGCCGTTGGTCGCCCGTGGAGGAGTGGCGCGAAAAACGGCCGGGAACTGAACCCCAGGCCTTATTTGAAGCGGTAACCCGCCCATGCCTCCGCCAGCCTCGGCACTATCGACTCGGAAACGCGCCTGGGTTCCGGCGCTGGTCCTGATCACCCTTCTTCTCTTGAGTGGGATCGCCACCTATTCCGCGGCGCGCTTGTTCCAGGGCCGGGATAAACTGCAATTCGCCAATGGCATTCGGCAGGTCACGGACTCGATCGAGCGCCGGATGGGTATCTACACCGACATCTTGGTGGTCGGAAGCACCCTTTATGGAGACGACCGAGAGGTGATCGAAGAGGAGTTCCGAGAGTTTGTGCGCCGCCTCCGGATCAACGAGCGTTACCCCGGCATTCAAGGGGTGGGATTCACCACGCGAGTTCCTCCGGGGGGAAAGGAGGCTCTGACGGTGCGCATGCGACGCGAGGGGTTTCCGGACTTTCGCATTTGGCCCGATCCAGGCGACGCCGAGTGCCAGAGCATCATCTTTCTCGAGCCGATGGACGCACGGAACCAGCGGGCGATCGGCTATGACATGTCCAGTGAACCCGTCCGCAGAGCCGCAATGGACCAGGCACGAGACACGGCCGCGCCTGCCGTGTCGGGAAGGGTAACCCTGGTGCAGGAAACCGCCGGCTCGCAGGTGCAGCCGGGATTCCTGATTTATGCCCCGGTGTACCGGACCGGCCAGGTCCCGGTGACCGTCGACGAGCGCCGGAAAGAGGTCGCCGGCTTCGTTTACAGCCCCTTCCGGGCTCATGACCTGTTCCGCGGGATCTTCCCTGACCAGGACAGCGCCCCGGTGGATTTTCGAGTGTTCGACGGGACCAATACCAGCCCGGATCATCTCCTTTACGAGACGCCGCGCCTGAATTCGGCCCGGCGGCCGCGATTCAACCACCGGAGCACGATGGAAATCGCGGGCACCAACTGGACCCTCGAGTTTGCGTCAGGCGCCCTCCTGGAATCCACCTCAGGCAGTGTGGTCGTGCCGTTTCTTGCCATTTCGGGTCTGCTGGTGAGCTTGCTGGTATTCCGGCTGACTTCGGCCCAGGCGGCAGCCTACGCCGCGCTCGAGAAGAGCACCGAAGCCTTGAAAGCCTCCCAGGCGGATCTTGCCGCCAGTGAGGAATTGCATCGCATGGTCACGGACGGCGCGGCCGATTCGATCATTAGCATGGATGACCAGGGAGTGATTCAGTCCGTGAACCCCGCAACCGTCCAAAGCTTTGGCTATGCTGCGGCGGACCTCAAGGGAAAGCCATTGAAAAGCCTGATCCCGGATTTCTGCACGGGATCGCATCTGCCCCTTGGACCCAACGAAACGCGACAGGACATCGAACTGACGGGGGTGAACCGATCGGGCCAGCCCATCCCTGTGGAGATCTCCTTCAGCCACTATTTGCGGCGGGGCCAGCGGTTCTACACGGCGGTCCTTCGTGATATTACCCAGCGAAAACAAGCGGAAGCAGTCCAAAAGCGGCAGGCCCAACTCACGGCGCTTCGCGCCGACGTCAGCACCGGGTTGGCGCGTTCGGGCGATTCGATCACCGAAGTCCTTCAGCATTGCGCGGACGCCCTGGCCGGGAATCTCGAAGCCCCGTTCGCTGGGGTTTGGGCATCGGAAGGGCCTGAAAAGCAGTTGGACCTTCGGGCCAGCGCCGGGGCCGCCCTTTCGCACGAGCTTCTTCCAAGCCGGGCCGTGGCGGCGTGGCCGCTCGTGAAGCGCATCGCCAGCGAACGCCGCCCTGTCCTCCTTAACCAAAAACCGGGCAACCCTCCTGCGTTCGGTGAGTGGGCGAAGAGCGATCACCTGGTGGGGTTCGCGGGCTGCCCTTTGCTGGTGGAAGGACAGCTCATCGGCGTGGTGGCGTTCTTCGCTCAGCAACCGCTGGAGGCCGACACCCTCGACGTTCTGTCGCCCATCGCGGATTTGATTGCCCAAGGCATCGAGCGCAAACGCATCGAACGCACGCTCGAGGAGAGTGAGGATCGCCTTCGCATCGCGGTCGAGAGCGCCGAGGCCGGCACCTGGGAACTGCACCCTGAAACAGGCAAGCTGGTCTGCTCCACGCGGACGAAAGCCCTTTTCGGATTGCCTTCCGATTCCGAGTTCTCCTACGACGGCTTCCTTGACCACATCTACCCCGAAGACGCCCCCGGCGTCCGCCGCGCGATCGGAGCCGCGCTCAACCCGCACGGGGACGGCCGTTACGAGATCGATTTCCGTTCCCTCTGGCCTGACGGAGGCTTTCGCTGGGTCAGTGCGAAGGGACGCGCTTTCTTTGAAGAGGACGGCGGTGTTCGCCGCGCGGTTCGGTTTACCGGCACGGTCTTTGACGTCACGAAGCGAAGGCATGCCGAAGAGCGGGCTCGGTTTCTTGCCGAAGCGGGCTCGGCTCTGAGCGAATCGCTCGATTACGAGACCACCTTGGCCAAGCTGGCCCGCTTGGCTGTGCCGCGCGTGGCGGACTGGTGTGCGGTGGACATGGTGCTTTCGAGCAGTCAACTCCACCGCCTCGAACTCATCCATGCGGATCCGGTCAAGGCTCAATTGGCGAAGGCGTTGCCCAATTCACACCCGCTCGATCCGAAGGGTGGCCCGTCCATCGCGCAAGCGATTCGCACTGGCAAGCCGGAGTTGCTTGCCACCGTGCCTGACCTGCGCGTGCTGTCGATTTCTCCGGGCGAGGATCATCAAAAGCTCGTCCGTGAGCTTGGCGCTAAATCTGCCGTGATTGTTCCCATAAAAGCCCGCGGCCGTGTGTTCGGCGCGGTCAGCTTCGTCTTCGGGGATTCCAAGCGAACCTATACCGTCGAGGACCTCGGCCTGGTGGAAGGGCTGGGGCAGCGCGCCGGACTCGCTGTGGATAATGCGCTGCTTTACCGGGCCGCCCAGCAGGAGATCGCCGAGCGCCGCCGTGTGGAAGAGCAGATCCACCAACTCAACCAGGAACTGGAGGAGCGCGTGCGCCGGAGGACCCAGGCTCTGGAGGAGAGCAACCAGCATCTCGAGGCGTTTACCTATACCGTCGCCCATGACTTGCGGGCGCCTCTTCGCGCCATGCAGGGCTTTTCCCAGGCGCTGATTGAAGATTACGCTGCGCGGCTGGATGCGACCGGGCGGGATTACGTCCTGCGCATCACCAATGCGGCCCAGCGCATGGACGGGCTTATCCAGGACCTCCTTGCCTACAGCCGATTGAGCCGCACTCAGCTCAAAACCGAGACCGTGGATCTCGAATCGGTGGTGGACCACGTTCTGATGACCTTCGCTTCGGAAATCCGAGGCAAACACGCCGTCATCGAGGTTGGCCGGCCTCTCCCAAAAGTCAGTGCTCACCCCAGCACGCTGGAACATGTTGTTGCGAATCTCGTTTCCAATGCCTTGAAGTTCGTCCCTCCAGGCACACCTCCACGGGTTCGCATCCTGGCGGAAGACCGCGGCGGAGCGGTCTATCTTTCGGTTATCGACCAGGGCATCGGCGTCGATCCGCAGTACCACGACCGTATCTTTGGGGTGTTTGAACGGTTGCACGGTCCCGAGAGCTTTCCCGGGACAGGGATTGGCTTGGCCATTGTGCGGAAAGGCGTGGAGCGGATGGGCGGCCGTGTGGGTGTGGATTCGCAACCCGGGCAGGGCAGCAAGTTCTGGGTCCAGCTCCGGTCTCCGCACCAGAACGCTTGATCGGGCGGGGTTCCTGATTCGAGACCGGTCCGGCTACGGTTGCACCAAGACTCTATAGAACCGAGCGATCCCCGGCATTTCGAAGAGCGGGAACTCAACGCTTCCGCTGGCACCCGACGCCGTCGCGGTGTTTTCCCACGTGACCAGGTCTGTGGAGCTCTGGAGGATGACCGTGGCTGCACTTGGCCCTGCCGCCTGAATCGCAAGGACACCCGCTGCCGTCCGGCCGATACCAAGCTGCCAGGCAGGAGCGGATCCGCTCACCCGTCCAGGACCGGGCGGCGCCGCCGTCCAATGGGCGGCGTCATTCCCGTAAGCTCCCAAGGCGATGCGCGTCAGGGATGGACCCTCGCCGTCAGGGGAAACGGGCCAAGGCGCTGTCGTGAAGTAGTGCACGCGATCCGCCAGGATAAACGGCGCCTCCCCGTCTCCCAAAACCCCAGGGTAGACCAGCCTGACGTCATCCTCGCCATTGTCCAGCTTCCCTCGGAACGGCCCGAAGAGCGCGCTGACCGGCCCATAAACCGCCTCGAATCCCGCTCGAGCGGCGTGGTCTGTTTCTGGATCGAAACCGACAACCACAACCGTGCTTTGGGCTGGAAGCGTAACGCCGGGCGGAAATTCGTAATCGACGGCTCCGCGAACCCGCCAAACAACCGCGGGTGAAGCCGAGTCAAACAAAGCGACTGGCGCGTCCGTGCGATTGAACACCTCGATGAATTCGTCGCGGCGGTTGTCTTCGAGGCCCAGATCCGGCGGATGGTACATGACTTCGCTGATCACGACCGGCCCAATTCTCGGGGGAGCGTTGCTGGCGCCGGACCCTTCGCGAAACGCCTCAACCGTGGCCGGCGCGTCAGCGCCCAACGTCGGCCGCATCAACTCCGCGAAATCGCAGCCCCCGCTGACAGGCACCCGGCCAATCGTGGCTCCCTGCGGAGTCGGGCCGAACTCCACCCTGGCACGCCGCCCGGTCTCGTTGCCGGTACTGTCGGTTTCGGACAGGACGACCTCGTCACCCCGGGTTCCATTGAGCGCAAAGCTGTTGGACGCTCCGGGATTGGCCTCGAACTGGTATTGGTAGAAGACCGCGAACTGGCCCGGTTCGAGCACGGTGCCCGCGGGAATGGCGTATTTGCGCGGCTCGCGCCTGCTATCGCTCAGCCACCAACCGCTGATATTCACGGTGTCCAAGCCGACGTTCTGCAGTTCGATGGCATCCTCGAGCGGCAGTTGGGACCGCGCCAGCACTTCGCTGATGACCACGTTGGTCAGGGCGAGATAGTTCGCCTCACCCGGCGACGCACTGGACGGGAAGAACGTCAAGGGCCCGTTCCCGTCGGGCAAACGACCTTGGGAGACCCCGGCCGACTGCTGCCCAAAGCTGACGCTGTCGATGCGCGCTCCGCTGGCGGCGTCAAACAGGCCGATCACTTCCCCGCCCGCGCTCAGCCTGAAGCTCAGATGATTTGCGCCGGCTCCGACATTTCCGTCCGCGATCAACTCAGCAAATCCGCCCGGCGCGATGAAGGACAACGGGGGCAATTCGGACGCGTTGGGTTCGTCCAGGTCATCCGTGAGCGACAGTCCGCCCAAGGCCGCGGGCAGGGCCGCCGTGTTGAACAGTTCGATCCAATCGTCGCCCGAGATGGGCGAAGCCATCCATTCATTGATCCTCACGCTCGAGGCGGGCGCCAGGTTCTGGGCTTGGTTGGGGGCGCCAGGAGCAGGAATCGTCAATCCCCAGTTGCCCGTCCCGTCCGTCACGCGGCCCACGGTGAGATCGGCCACCTGCAGTCCATAGGTGACGAAATCCCGCACGGCCAAGCCTCCCGCATCCGGCGCGAACAGGGCAACCGTTTGCCCTTCGTCATTCAAGCCAAAGCCGGTATGGAGGCCGGGGGCGTTGGTGTTGTTGTCGCACCAGACCGTGAGATAGCCCCGGGCTGCGATCAGAGTGTTCGTGGGGAAAACGAACTTCCGGGGGTTCAGGACATCGTCGCTCAGGGTGGAACCGCCAAGGTCAACCGTTTCGGCGCCGTTATTGTAGAGTTCGATCCAATCGGGCGGTTCGCCTTCGTGGACAACCGACCCGGTATTCCGCGCGGCCATCTCGTTGAGCACAACGCCCCCTGCCCCCGCGGGAAGCACCGCTTCGATCGACAGCCCAAACACGATATCCGAGCTGCTCGCGTTGCTTTGATGCACCTCGACGGCCACCACGTTCTCGCCGGTCGTGAAGAACGAGGCGGGCACAGTCACCGGCCCTTCGTAAACCGCCTCGCCCACATTCTGGCTGGCGAACGTGCCATGGCTGACCGCCCCGTCCGGCATGCGGACCCGCGTCAGTTCCTTGCCATTGAGGTAAATGATGCAGCCGTCATCGACGATATACCGCAGGCTGGCAGTCGCGCCTTGCGTCGGCCCCGGGAAGTTGAACCGCTTGCGGAAGTAATAAGTCGTTTGGCCGAGGTTCAACGGTGTTCGGAGCGGTTCAGGCAAAGCCGACTCTTCCTTGGCCAGCAACGGCAGCCCCGACGCCCAGCCGCTATCATCGAATCCAGGCCCGTTCCACCCGGCGGGCGCCTGGTTTGCGCCAGCCTGGTTATATCGCCAGGCGGATTCGGCATCGATGGCCACCAGCGCCGCCAGCGCGGAGCTCGGTCCAAAATTGAAGCTCGTTTCATCCGAAGCCACCGAGGGGTGATCATCGGCATCGTAATAGGTGGCGCGCCAGTAGTACCGCTGGCCAAAACGCAGCGTTTCGAACGGGATTCGGATGGAGGTGAGATCGCCGGCGCTGGTGGCCTTCCAGACCGGCGCCTGGTAATCGCCATCCGCGGCGCGAATCTCCCACGTCGTCTTGATATGCGGCCGAGCCTGGGGCGCCGTGTGCGTGAAGGCCGACGCGCTCAGCATCATCGGCGGCAACGCCGTCACCCCTCCGACCGGCGACAGGTTGGACGGCTTGTTCGGTCGCTGGAACGCCCCCAGACCGCATTGCTGGTTGACCGCCGCCAGCCGTTGCTGAGCGAAACCCCGGATCGACCCGAACCCCAGGGCCGACAGATTGTCCGGGTGCAGGAACGTGTTGTTCAAAAGGAAGAACCGCTCTTTTAACTCCTGTCGAAACGCTTTGATAAAGGCGTCTTTGAAGTAGTTTGGGCCGCGGTAATTGTTGTTTGGGTCGTCTACTTCGCCGATGAAGATAGATGAACTGGCCGGCGTGTTATCGCCTCGCCCGTACCAGGCGTCGTTGTCCCACGGGAGCATGCCCCATTTCCCATTGCGCCGCTGCCAGAAGAAGTGGTTCTGGGTTGTGTCATCCCATGGGCAACACCAATTCTCGAGCGCGATATAAGTGAGCATCTCGTCGATATCGAAGTAGTTCGTGAAGAACGTGCGCAAGGCCGGGAGATTCGGGTTGAGCCGGTTGGGCGTATCGCCGCGCGCCACCCAAAAGGCGTCGATCATCTGCTTCCAATAGAACGCCCCGCGCCAGCCGTTATTCTGCAGGGCGTAGGTCCATTCATACATCTGCAGATCGGTCCAGTGCGTCTCTTTGAGCAGCCGCCCGTCGCCCCGGCCATAAGGACCTTCGCCGCCCATATCGATCGTGCCGACGACCTTGTAAATCTCGCCCGAAGGTTCCAGCGCCGAACCCGGGTGGAGCGCCTGCTGCTCGCGATGAAAGGCGTCCAGCATATCGCCGTCGAATTCGCCCTGCTCAAGCCGCTGCATCACGGACCGGTCGTTCAGGTAAAGGTCGACGTAGCGCACCGGCGAAACCGGCAGCCCAGCGGCCCGGAACAACCCGTGGCCCACGATGAAATCGTTGCCCTTATCCGTCTCGAAGATCCCGGTCACTCCGTTGAACTTTCTGTAACGCGGGAACTGCCACTTCAGCGACCACCGGTCGACATTGCGATTGTACCGGCTGCCATGGTGGCGCATTCGGATGTCATACACCACGCCTTCATGGACCATGACCGCCGGCTCGGTCGCGTTCCATGAGGCGCGCGGGTTTCCTGGCGGATCGGGCGAGGTCACCCGGCGCGGGTTTTGCGAAATGTTGGAGGCCAGGACCGATTGGCTGCGGCTGGAAAGGAAGCAGTCGTAAACCGGCCGCGACGAGGTCCGGTGCGGCGTCACGAAGTAGGCGTGCCACTGGAACGGGTCATCAGATCGCGGCGATACCACTTCGCGCCCCGTGCCGCGGTTGGCGAGAAATCGGAACCGGACGATGGTGCGATCCGGCCGTCCCGGGAGAACGGCGCTGAACCCGCCAGCCTCGCCAGTCATCGTGGCCACCTGGGTCGGTTCACCCGTGATTCCAATATCGTCCACAAACCATTCCACACCCACCTCCGAAAGCGTCTCCACGCTGGAGAACGCGCACTGGATTCGCACGGGCTGCCCATTCCTGATGAGGGCAGCGTCATTGCTCTCCTGGGCCACGTTGAACGAGATGACCACCGGTTTCGGAACCTCCGCCTCGACCGCGTTAGGCCGTCCGGGGCTTGGCTCGCCCGGCAGCGGCGAAGCCAGCCAGTTTGCCGGGTCGCTGGCCGGATGGCTTGCGCTGACCCTCTCGAGCGATCGGCCGCGATATTGATAATCCATCTCACGCAGGCCGGTGAAATCGTCATTGGCCCCCAAGGCATCAGCGCTGATCGCCCAAGGAAACTCCGCGGAGTAACGGACCGACTCCACCGTCTTTCCGGAAGCGTCGCGAAGACGGAGCGTATCCTCCCGGTTGCCAAGCTGGCCTTCGTACGGTCCAAGCACCTTGATGCCGGCGAGATTGTACTGGGGAACGGCCAGCAGCCGGTCCGGAGCCTTCGCAATGACCGCCCGCTCTCCCGCCCCGATCACCAGGTCCTGGGGGAACGAATAGCGAATCCCACCCGCAAGCTCCCAGCCTGCGAGAGATACCGGCTCCGCCCCAACATTCTGCAGTTCAACGAACTCGTGCACGTCTTCATACAGATCCAGAACGGGTGACCCATCAGCATAAAACGACGGTTCCTCCACCGGATGATACAGGATCTCGGTAATGACCACGTTGCCGAGCACCGAGACGGGGAAAACCAGCGCAAGCGAAAGAAGGAAAACGGGGGTGAGTATCGAAGGCGCCAAAAGAGAGATTCTGGCGTTTCGGCACGGCAACGGATTCATGGAAGGAAGGGTACTGGAACGTCTTTGATTCGTCCACGTTAGAAGGTGCCTTTGGGAGCGGGCAAGCCGGGCGGTGCGACGCAAGGCGACCCGTGGCGCAAAGCAACTGACCGCGCCTTCCTTAGCCTAATCATTTATTCGAAGCTAATTCTTTCTTATTTGATGAGTTATTTCTTATATATATCATCAATATGGTATAAATTTCGTACTAGTATAGCACGAGTATAGATAGACTGGAAGAGCCTCGGGCGCGAGCCTTGCGTTCGAAGTTCGAGGTTCGAAGGCGGAAACAAAAAATGTCCGGGGGTGCCCTTGATTTTGCGGAAACGTGCGCGACTTTATGCGCAGAAGTGGCGCCTGGGGCCGCGTGAGTAGTTTAGGTTTGGTTTCCTCTCTTGCGTTGCCCGGCGGCACTTCTCTTTTTGTACCCCCCTCTTCCACGCGCTACAAACCCAGTTTTGCGAAACGGTTATCGACCTCTTTGAGGTGGAATTCGAGGGAACAAAGGGCGTCCAGTTCCATCGGGCTGAGGTGCCGGGTGACTTCCGGATCCTGCTTGAGGCGATCGAGGAAATTGGCGTCGTCCCGGCCTTTCTGTTTCACTTCCCAGGTTTGCATGGCATTGCGCTGGACGATGTCGTAAGCCTGTTCCCGGGTGAGGCCCTTGCGGATCAAGGCCAGGAGGACGGTTTGGGAGTTCCACATGCCAAGGCTAAGGCCCAGGTTCTTCTTCATGTTCTCCGGGTACACATTGAGCCCGTCCATCAAGCGGATCAGCAGGGAGAACATGTAATCCAGGAGTGTGCACGAATCCGGGAAGATGATTCGTTCGACGCTGCTATGGCTGATGTCGCGTTCGTGCCACAGGGCAACGTTTTCCAGGGCGGCCAGCGCATTGCCTCTCAGGACGCGGGCGAGGCCCGTGAGGCGTTCCCAAGTGATGGGGTTGCGCTTATGCGGCATGGCACTGCTCCCTTTCTGGCCGCGGGTGAAGGGTTCCTCGGCTTCGAGCACTTCGGTCCGCTGGAGATGGCGGAATTCGACCGCCCAACGTTCGATGCTGGCGCCGGTCAGGGCCAGGGCCGTCTGGAAATCGGCGTGGATATCGCGCTGCACAACCTGGGTGGCGATGGGCGCGGACCGAAGCCCTAGCTGCGAGCAAACGTACTCCTCGATCCGCGGAGAAAGGTGGGCGCTCGTGCCGACCGCGCCGCTCAGCTTCCCGACCGCGGCGAGCTGGCGAGCCCGGGTCAAGCGTTCCGACGCGCGCCCGAATTCGTCATGCATCAAGGCGAGCTTGAGACCGAAAGTGGTTGGTTCGGCGTGAATGCCATGGCTGCGGCCGATCTCGGGGGTCAGTTTGTGCTCGCGCGCGCGGCGGGCAATGACTTCTCGCGCCTGGGCCACGTCCGCCAGGAGGATGTCCGCGCTTTGAACCATTTGGAGGGCGAAGGCGGTGTCGATGACATCGCTGCTCGTCAGGCCAAAATGCAACCAGCGGCTGGCTGACCCCGCGATCTTCTCGGCCACGGCGGTGGTAAAGGCAATGACGTCGTGATTCAGCGTTTTCTCCAATTCCCGGGCGCGCTCGGCGAGCGTTTTCGGATCGGCGGCTGCCGTTTCGATGCCCGCCTTTAGCTGGAGAAAGTCGGCGCTGGGGATGACGCCGTCCTGGGCTAGTGCTTCGCTCGCGAGGAGTTCGATCTGCAGCCAGATGCGGAGCTTGTTCTCTTCACTCCAGATCTGCCGCATCGCCGGGCGTGAATACCGCTGAATCATGCCCCAATCTAGGAACCGTCGGCGGAATTGGAAGGACAGAGTGCCGGTGTCGAAGGCTGGCTGGGAGTGCAAAGACGGGGCTTCGGAAATTCGCGAGCCTAATGCTATGCAAGCCCTTTGTTCCTAAGCCAAACTGTACACATTTGTGTACAGTTTTGTAAATTGCTGTACTGCAAAGCATTGCATGTTAAAATGTCACGCCTTTGCGGAACCTCAGCAGTGCACAATAAGGAAACCTGCTCATACCAAGTCACTGCGCCCGGACGATGCGATAGAACGATTGCGGCAAACCGGTCAAGGGAACGGCGTGAGATTCCGTTAGGCCAACCGCCGTGACTTGCATCAGATCCGTCCAGGACGGAGCGCGCAGGTCTTCTTTGGCCTGAACGCGATAGACCCGGCCAGGCTGGGTGGACCAGGTCAGGATCAGTTCGCCGGTCGCGGTCAAGGAGGGGACGAACAGCGCGATCTCCTCTGCGCCCCCGGCAGGCAGGGCGTTTGGTCCGCCCGGCGTGGGGACGGCAAGGAAAGCGATGCCAGGTCCGCCATCGGGTGAACGCCCTTCGGCCACGTCATCGGTCTGTGGGCCAAACGTGACCGAGTCGGCCAGTTGGCCATCCGGGGCGAACAAGGCGATGGTCTCGCCATCCTTGGAGAGCCGGAAGTCCGCGTGCAAACCGAGGGCGCCCGGGACGTTCTGCTCGGCGTCTTCGTCCGCCCACACGAGGAGGAATCCGCGGGGCGGGATGGTCGTCCCGTTTGGAATGCGCCATCGCTGCCCGGTTTCGGCGAGCGTCTCGGACACCCTGTAGCCGCTGAGATCGACGGGAATATCGGATGGGTTAAACAGTTCGAACCAATCATCGAATTGGCCGTCGGCCGGATCGGTCAGCGTTGCGGAGTTAGCCGCCAACCATTCGTTGATGTAA
Organism: uncultured Verrucomicrobiota bacterium; assembly: GCA_964578605.1. Classification (GTDB taxonomy): domain Bacteria; phylum Verrucomicrobiota; class Verrucomicrobiia; order Limisphaerales; family SIBE01; genus JAXMHN01. The sequence continues at coordinate 13,748 of CAZODO010000108.1, forward strand.
AGAGGCCGGGATGGGCTGCTGCCGTTGTTCGCTGAACCGGGGGTCGGGAGCAGGAAGACCTGGCGTCCGCCGGCATTCCCATCCGGATAGAAACCGATCGAGTTGGCCGAGTTCATCCCGCTGTAATGGACGTAATCCAGCACCGTGGGCCGCTCGGCGAAGGGCCAGACGAGCGCCAAGGAACCTGCGCCAGGGGCGGCACGGAAGCTCGTATGCGGCGACGAAGCGGTGCTTTGGCCAACGGCACCGTCCAGCCAAACAAGCAGAAAGCTCTTCGGACCGAGAATCGTTCCGGCGGGAAAGGCCCACTGTGTGAGGTTGGAGTAGTTGTCGGTGAGATGCCAGCCATCGAGAGACAAGGTCTCCGACCCGGCGTTGTACAGCTCCACCCAAGGTTCAGAGCCGCCGGCCCCGGCAGCGCCTCCGGGAGAGAACTCGTTGATCCACACAGGCGAGATGGATGGCAGGCTGGCGCGGACCGAATTGGGTGCGCCCGGAGTGCAAAACAGTTCCTTGAGGGCATCGGGAGCGGTCTCGTGCGAACTGACAATGCCATTGCCGGAAAGGCGCACCGTCAGCGACGGACCATGGGTGCTTGGGAGGTACCAGTAACTCAGCGTGTAGGGGGCGCCCTGAGTGAGCGGCCCGATGTCCTGCCAGATCGAGGTGTCACGGCTGCTTCCGGGACTGGTCGAAACAACGCGGCAGCTGGCATTGCCGGAATGCCTGACGTCGTTGCTGGCCCTTGAACCCGCGAGAATCCCTGAGACGTTCCAAGGTTCCGGGAACCCAGACTCGAAATCGCCATTGGGAATGAGGTTCAGCCCAACGCCCGCCTGCTCCCCTGGCACCAAGGTCAGATCGTCCAGGGAAACCTCGCCGGCTGAGCCCAAGTAAACGTAAAGACGCGAGCTGGACGCCGTGCCAGTCACGGAGACGAACTTCCATTGAAGCGGTTCCTCCGGTCCGGTCTGCGATCCCGCCGCGCCCCAATTGGCCACGCGGAAGTTGTCTTGCGCCGGGTCGATTAGCTGGAGAGAAACCCCCGGACCTGCCATCGGCCAAGGAGCCGCCCCTTCGTAGCGAACGGTGTCGATGGTCACCGGCACCCCGACGCCGCCCGGTGCGCGAAGCGTCAAAGTCCCGCCGAGCGGATCGAGGCGGCCGCTAAACTCGCCTGCAAAAGGCGTTGTGTTGCCATAAGCCGTCATGAACGCCGCCCGGTCCGCCGTGATAACCCGTTCCGCACCAGGCGCGATGAATGTCCCCGCAGGAAACGTGAAATCGGCGCCTTCGATCCGCCAGCCCGAAAGATCCATCCAGGTCCCAGGCGACCCATTGTGCAGTTCGATAAATTCGGCGCCCGGAACGGCGGGATGGGCCATGATCTCGTTGAAGACCACACGGTCGACGGGCGATTCGGTGACGAAGTCGGCGGTAATACCGATGCGGTCAGTGAGGTTCAGAAGTTTGCCGGCGGCGTCATGCGCTTCGAGAACCAAGGCGTTCGCGCCCGGTTGGAGCGCGAGCATCATTTCCCAAGTCGTCACGCTGGTCCAGGCCACCGGGTAATCGAGGCCATTGACGCGAAGGCCCTTGACGTCGATGGGCGCCGTGCCAGTCAGCGTGATCACCGGCGAGTTCGTCGTGAAATCCAGGCCCCCATGGCTCGTGATGGCGAACTCGGCCGCAACCGTCTCCAATTGCCTGACGAGGAAAGCCCGGCGCTGGCTGAACCAGGTCTTCACGACGCTGGGTCCGGTAAGCGCTTGCCCGTCGCACATCGTGATGCCGTTGGCGCGAAGCGATTGATACTTGGCATCCATCACCGGGTTGCTGTTGGCGGGGACGAGCGGGCCATCCACGGCTTTTCTCACCGCCCGAAAGTAAGCACGGCGGAAGGGGGGATGAGTGTACATCCGGACCATGGTGGGGTCCTCGGCGTTAAAGAGAGGCGCCACGCTGGGAGCGTAACTGCTTCCGCGGCCCGCGGCGGCCAGCATGAGCCAGTCGAGATCGAACATGTAAAGCTGCCAGCCGCTTTTCTGAGGCTTGTAAGCATACATGTTCTTGCCGATCTCGTGACCGTAAGCGTCGAAGTTGACGAGGATATGTTCGAGCGCGAGGGTCCCCATCCATTCCTCGATAGCGATGAGCGCTTCGGACTGCGACGTGTACGGCTCGGGACTGGAAGCGTTCAAGGCATCCACAAGGTGGAAAACATTGCGGTAGTCGTTTGGGGGAGAACCGGCACGCTTGAGCCAAGTCCAACGATACCGCTCGGTCTTCTTGGCCCCGCTCACGGTGGTGTAATTCTGGAGCCGAGGCTGGGGATCGGCGATGAGGCTGCCCGAGTCGCTAAACTCGAACGCGCGATCGATCTTGTAAAAGTCGCCATCCGGATCGTCGGGAACCCAAGCCGCGATGAACTCGCCGGCAGGTTGATTGACCGCCTCAAAGACCGTGCCGCGCTGCATGTCGGAAACGCCATTGACATGCAGCCGGATGTAATACCGGTGGCTGTAGGGAAGGTCCATCCGCTCAGCCATCCAATAGGCCATTTGCTCCTGCAGCGCGGTCGTCTCGCCGCCATGCCCTCCCGGCCAATCCAGCACCAGGTCCGTGTCGCCGAGAAACCGGTCGTCCGAGGGAAACGAGAGGGAGTACCCGCAACGTCTGCCAGAAGGGGTGTTGTAGCCGGGGGCGATATAAGGGCTGCCCGCGAAGAGCCCACGCGCGCCCTGGATAACCCGGCTGTCGTCCAAGACAAACGTGATCGGGAGGGGAGTGTTGTCCAGTTTGCTTCGGCTGGTCCACCGGCTGAACGTGGCTTGCGTCATCCAGATCCGATAGACGGGAAACGTGCCTTCAACGGGGCTTTCACCAAAGCGCACGAGGGCTTCATCCGTGGGCGCAGCCTCGGGAAACGCGGCTATCAGCGATGCGTTCGAAGCATCGACCGCCTGGAGGAAGCAGGCCATCAGCGTGCCGGCCGGTTGCCCAGGCAGGGTGACGCTATAAACCCCGTCCCCGGCCACTGCGTCACCGCCAACCCCGGCGTCGTTCATCGGCATCGTCGAGTATTCGGTCGCCGGATCAACCCGGTATTGAACCTGCAAGGATGCGATACCGTCTGGATCCGAAACCCGCGCCGTGAGGACGAGCGCTTCCCCGGCTGCGGGGAGAACCGGCGCGTGTTGAACGTCAAAGATCGCAGGAGGGCCATTGGGCGCGCTGCGGCTGTTCGCGGTGCCCGGCGTGCCGAGTTGTCGAGGAAGGTCCATGACTCCGACCGCCTCCAGCCAGTTGCCGCGCAATCGAAAGAGAATCTCCGGGTGCCCCTTGACCCATCGCACCTGGGCGCGAATTGTGACGCTCGATCCCGACGGCAGGGTGGATGATAACCGGGTGCGAATCCGGTTGATCTGATTGTCGCCACGTTCCACCGCCCGGACGTGATAGGAATGCGCGCTGTTGAACCCCTCCGCCGGTTCCCAGCCGGACTCGCTCTTCGTGCCTTCCGCGATCCATCCGGCGGCGTTCGCTTCGAAGGTCGAATTGGGCACCACATTGACCCCGGAGCCATCGACCACTTCCACGTTGTCAATCAGGCATTCGCCCGCCCCTTGGAGCAGCACCTGCAATTGGTCGGCGCTCACGTTGCCATTGTCGAGGCGTCCGGTGACCGAAACTGCCGTCCAGGGCGCCTTGCTGCTTTCGTCGCTATCGGCCCAATTCGCAGGCCACCGCCCATCGGCACGGGCGTCGATCCGCTCGAGGCTGCTGCCGCCCCCATCGGCCCATTGGCCCCAGCGCCCGCCGTCGGCGTAAGTGACTTCGTCGACAACAATCGCGAACTGGTTGGTTTCGAGAACGCCGCTCGCGTTTGCTGAGACAGCGGCGCCCGGCATCGTGAGCGCAAGGCGTTCGCCGCGCCCAGCTAAGCGGCCGCTAAAGCCGCCGAATAGGATGTCCGCCGGGAGGTTTGGAAGGCTCGCACGAAGCCGTGCCGGGTTTCGTCCCACGACCACGTAGCCGTTTGCTGGAATGACAGCGCCAGACGGAAAGGTGAACGCCACGCCATCGCGCAATTGCCACCCCTCCAGATCCACCGGCGCGGAGCTTTGGTTGTAAAGCTCGACAAACTGATCGTCATCATCGCCTGTGACGGGATGGAACAGGATCTCGTTAAGGACAATATCGCTCACCCGAACGGCGGCGTTGGCGGCGCCAGGCGTCGGGCGCTGCAATCGCGAGACCAGCCTGCTGCCATCAGGCGAACGTCCCGTCGCGACCCCCATTTCCTGGCCCTCGAACTTGAGCGCGTCCAGCACTCGGGTGCGCGCGGCGTTCTTGAAAAGGATCATTTCGCCCGCCGAATCCAGCGCGAAGCCAAGCGCCAGTTCGTCGAAGGCTCGGAAAGCGCCGGCGGGAATGACCGTGCCTTGAGGAAGGATGAATCTGTCGACGTCCGGGTCGTCTGTGAGCACGCATCCCGAGATATCGGCGGGCGCGGGCCCGTGGTTGTAAAGCTCGATAAAGTCCCGGTCCGGAGTGGCCGTGTGCGCCAGGAACTCGTTGATCACGACGTTCCCGCCCGGTTCGTCTTCGGTGGAGGCCGGGTCCGGTCTCCCTGGCGAACCGCCAAGGAGCGCGCTTGGCGCCCAGGCTGCCGGCGAACGTTCACCGAAAGACGGGCGAGCCAGGACCAGCGAATGCCCTGCCCCATCCGCTTGCACGGGCCATGGCGCCTGGCTGGTGTAAAGCACGGAGAGCACAATCGCCCCAAGCCGGTTTCGAAGTTCCACAACTCCCGCCTTGTTTGGCAAACCCCGGCCATCGTCGAACGGACCCAGCACGCCGCTCAAGCCGTAGACGTCCTGGACATCGGCCGGATTGCGCGCCATCACCAGGAACGAACGGCCCGGGAGCACCGTTCCCGCCGGGAATGCATACGCGACGTCCCCCGCGAGACGGTAGCCGCTGATATCCTCCGGGGTGTCGAGTGCATTGAAGATCTCGATGAACTCCAATCGCTTCGCGTCTGGCCGGGCGGGCGGATGGTACATGATCTCCGATATGACCAAGCTGGTCAGGCGGCTGGATTGCCCCAGGCGCTCGCGCGGCAGATCCAGATCCAGATCCTGGCCGAAGACCGGGCTGTCCATGGCGGCCACGAAGAGTATGGCGGGCAGGCCGAGCGCAAGAAAGGCAGGGGCGCAACGCTTCACAAGGGAAGAGTCTACCGCCTGGCCTTGGAAGTTCAACCCAGGCGGGCGGAGGAAAGCGCCGCCGGGCGCATGACGGAATTCCTCATAGCGATGGTTTCTGGAGCGATTCCATCAAAAAGTATCTAGGTTTCTATATCCCGCAGAGACTTCCAATGATCGCGCCGAAGGCGCCAGACTCGTCAGCCCAGGGCAACCGCCCTGGGAACTCGTCCCATTCAACATTCTTTGCCCTGAAATGGGCAACACGAACCCCACCGGTTCAATCCCAAACGTACCGTTCGTCATACGCGATGCTGTAACGCTCCAGGATCTTTCGAAACTCGTCAAGAATGCCGACCCCATAGGCAGTCTCATTTTGCTCAGAAAAGGGTGGGGCCGGACTGAATCTTAGGTAGGGCAGGTCGCTCCGTCGACCGCCGTTGGTTTGCTCTCTCTTTCTTCAAACATTCTGCAGACTGGGCGGAATGGATGAGGGATGAGTCAATCACCGTCAAGCGGAAGTTAGCCACGGCGCGCGACGGATATGGTGGATTCGTATTTGAAGGAGGGGACTGAATCGCGGGGAGTTGCAGATGA
>CAZODO010000109.1:0-19532 GCA_964578605.1 uncultured Verrucomicrobiota bacterium
GCAAATAGTTGGTAATCAAGCCAACCATTTTGAGGTTCATGGGCAGAATTGCTGACAGGCTCCGCCGTGCGCCGCCTTGAACTTGCGGGCGGAAGCGGCATACTGGGCCCATGTCGCACGAACCATTGCTGCAATTCCAGATGCCCGGGGTCCGCAAGCTTAAGAGCGGGAAGGTCCGGGAGGTTTTCGATCTGGGCAGCACGCTGCTATTCGTTGCGACAGACCGGATTTCGGCCTTCGATTGCGTGATGCCCAATGGCATTCCTCAAAAAGGCGAGGTTCTGACGCAAATCTCCCATTTCTGGTTCGACCAGACCGCTGGAATCGTTCCCAACCACCGGATCGGCCGGGCGGGGGACCCGCTCCCTGCCGCGCTGCAGCCCTATGCGTCCGTGCTGGCACGCCGAAGCATGGTCGTGAAGAAGGCGCAACCCCTCGCTATTGAATGCGTCGTTCGAGGCTATATCGCCGGGTCCGGATGGAAGGAGTACCAGGCATCCCAGTCCATTTGCGGCATTCCTCTTCCGCCGGGCTTGACGGAGTCCGCGGAATTGCCGGAGCCGATCTTCACCCCGGCGACCAAGGCCGAGACCGGGCATGATATCAACATTTCATTCGAAGAGGCAGCCAAGCTGGTTGGGAAGGGCACGGCCGAACAGGCGCGCGACTTGAGCCTGCGGATCTATGCCATGGCCCGCGCCTACGCCCGGGAGCGGGGGATAATCATCGCGGATACGAAGTTCGAGTTCGGGCAGCTTGACGGCCAGCTCATCCTGATTGACGAAGCGCTGACGCCGGATTCGTCCCGCTTTTGGCCGGCGGACCAGTATCGCCCCGGCCGAGGCCAGCCAAGCTTCGACAAGCAGTTTGTGCGCGATTACCTCGAGACGCTGGATTGGGATAAGACCCCTCCTGCCCCCGCGCTTCCGGCCGAGATCGTGGAGAAGACGCGGGCGAAGTACCTCGAAGCCTACCGGCGCCTGACGGGACGCGAGCTGTGACGGGGATACCTAGGGCAAAATGGAAGCGTTGGTCGAGGATTTCTTGCAGCACTTGCGCAACGAGCGCGGCCAGTCGGAGCGCACCCAGCAGAGCTACGCCAGTTCGCTCAACAGGTTTGTCGCCTGGGCCAAGGCGCGTGGAATCGCTCGCTGGGAGGCCGTCGAATTATCGCACCTCACGGAGTTTCTCCGGCACGAACAGCAGCGGCCTCTTCTCAACGAGCCCCAAGAATCAAAAAAGCGGCTGAGTGCCGCAAGCTTGTATCTCGAGATCGCGGCCTTGCGCGCGTTCTACCGTTTCTGCGAGAACGAGAGCCTGCTTCCGCTCAACCTGGCCGAGAGTCTCTCCTTGCCCAAGTGCTGGCGGCGGCTGCCGAAAGCCCTGACGGATCAGGAGATCGAGCAGCTGCTCGCGCCGCCGGTCCAGGGAACGCCTCGCATGCTTTGCGACCAAGCGGTCCTCGAACTGGCTTACGCCTCCGGGCTGCGACTGTCCGAGTTGTGCCACATCCGGCTTGAGCAGCTTCATCTGGAAGCGGGCTTTGTGACCGTGATTGGCAAAGGGAACAAAGAGCGGGTCGTGCCGCTGGGACGCAAAGCCGTTGCCGCGATGCAGCGTTACCTCGACGCAGGGCGGCCGAAACTGGTCACGCACCGCTCCACCGCCGCCGTGTTCCTCAATAGCCGTGGCGGAGCCTTCGCGACCGTCACCATGTGGAGGCGGATCAAAGGCGCCGTCCAGCGGGCGGGTATCGAACGCAATGTCACCCCGCATATGCTGCGTCATAGCTTCGCCACGCACCTTCTTGAACACGGAGCCGACCTGCGCGTGATCCAGGAATTGCTCGGGCACGCCAGCATTAGCACCACCGAGATTTACACCCACGTCGCCAGCTCACGGCTGGTGGATGTGCATCGCCGATTTCACCCCCGCCCATGACCGATTCCGCCAACACGGTTTCAAGCCCCGCACCCAACGCTGCCGACGATGGAGATACCCTGCGCTGGTACGTGGCGCACACGCGTCCGCGCCGCGAAAAGAAACTGGCTGAGTACTGCGAACGGGAAGGCTTTGCCGCGACCCTGCCCACCTACCGCAGCGTGAAGAAATACCGGGGGAAAACACTCGTTTTCCACAAACCGCTCTTCCCGAATTACGTGTTTCTCCAGCTTTTGCCTCGCCAAAAACAGTCGGTTTATCAGAGCGACCACGTGGCCAACCTGCTGGAGGTCGTGGATCAGGAGCTTTTCCAGGCTCAACTCGGCGACATCCTCACCGCGCTCGAGACGGAACTGGAAATCTTCCTCGCCCCGCAAATCACAGCAGGCGCGCGTGTGAAGGTCAAATCCGGCCCGCTCAGGGGCATCGAAGGGATCGTGGAACGGCGCTCGGGCATGACCTTTGTGCTCCTGCGGCTCGACTTCATCAGCCAGGCCGCCGCCGTGAAGATGGAAGCTTCGGAATTGGAGTTGATCTAGATTTTGGACGATCTGAGACTGGGCCTCGTTAGAACATCTTCTTCAACACCTGCCAAAGGGCCGGATGGGACTCTGGCGGCCACCCTGTCAACGGGCTGACCGCTGCACGCTAAGCACTTACGACGAGGATGACTCTTGGTCGTCCCCGCAGCACCGTCATCGGCGCCCGCCGCCACCCCCACCAGGGCGACCTCCACCCGAAAAGCCGCCTGAACGTCCCCCACCAGAGAAGCCGCCTGCGCGACCGCCGCCGCCGGAGAAGGCGGTTGGGCGACCCCCACCGGGAGCGCCAAATGACCGTCCAGCGCCTGAATACCCAACTGGGCCGCCGCCACCGGAGTAGCCACCCGGACGACCTACGCCGGGCGAGCCGCCTGGGCGACCTGCGCCGGGCGAGCCGCCTGGGCGACCTGCGCCGGGATAACCAGGACCGCGAGCGCCTCCGCTGTAGCTCCCGTGATTGCCGCCCCCGGGATAGCCACCCCCCGGATGGCGTCCACCAGCGTAGTAACCGCCCCGAGGATTCCCGCCGTAGTATACCCCTCGATGGCTTCTCCCGTAGTACCTAGGATAGCCGCCATAATAACCACCCCAGTAACCGAAACTGAACGAAAGCCACGGATCACCCCAGGACCCGCCGAAGTAAGGCCAATAATCATAATAGCCGTAGGTTGGCGGATAAACGTAGAGCGGCGCCGGTTGGGAATAGACAGGTGCCCTCTCGACGTAATTGCGCGCAGACTGGGTTGCGGCGAGGACGTATTGCGGGCTGCTCTCGTTTGCCCACACCGCCGGTTGCGCCGTTGGGGTGGCGTGCGGCACGGCCAGCGCGGCGGTTGCAGCCTCGTTCTGCCGCTGGTTGAGCATCGCGGTCAGCACTGGATCGGACACGCCTTGCTCGTGCAGATAAAGGATTTCCGATGCTCCCAAGGAATAGAGTCTGCCGGAGTTCCTGATATAGGCAATGATGATGCCCTCACTCACGTCGCCGTGAGCAAGCCTCAACACGTCCCCTACGTGCGCTGGCAATTGAACCGGAGCCGGTTGGCTGGCGACGGCAGCGGGATTCTGCGCGAGCAAGACCGGCGCGATTCGGCTGCAGAACACCATCAGCGCCAAGACCACCGGTGGCTGGGCATAAATTCGATTTTTCACATTTGCTCCGGTTGTTACAGGACACCATTAGACCGTTTTACCGGCACGTCAAACAGCTTTACTCGGCCGGCGCGACCGTGAGACGGTTTCAGCAACGCTGGCACTCGGTCAATGCGGTTAATCTTTGGAACCATCTCCCAGCGCCAACCAGACGAAGCGGAGGACGAAGTGCGGGACGAAGTCTAGGGAATCCCCGGTAGGGAAAAGCCGCGCCAGGAGAGCATGGTCGCGGGGGCCGAGCGGTGAACCTGCGCGATCTCCAGATGCTCAAAGATCTCGGCCTCGATCCCTGCTGGGACAAGCACGGGTTTTCGGACCAACCGGATGGCGTCTGGCCTCAGGCACGGTAAAGCATGGAGGGCGAGGCGTGACATTTTCATTCGCAACCGTATTGGCACAAGCATTTTACAAAAGTGTACACATCTGTGTACAGTAAATATTCGGTAAACCGTTTGCACAAAGGAACTGATCCAGGGTCCCCAGCCCTCATTCTCCGCCGCCTCAACCCGACCCCGCTTGATGACCGGAGTTCTTCTCCCGCCACGCGATCGCGGTAATTTCTCGGCTTCTGGCTTTACGAGGCATTTGGCGGGTTTGCAGCCGTCTTTGGGATGGGCCTTTTCTATCTTCCTGCGCAATTTCTGCTTTTGCGCGGCAATCGGCATGCGTTCCTGGACCTTGCTTATGCCGTAATTCTGGTTATCCACCGCCTTTAATGTAAGCCTAGCTTTTAATGGCCGATTATGGGCTGTTGAGATCGAACGGTCCGTTCACAACACTGGCCGGGATTTCCACTCCGCCGTTGAATTCGGAGTATCGGAAGGAACCGGCGGTTGGCGACTGGAATGTCATGAGCGCTTCTTCGCGGTAAACCGCTGGATTGTTGCCATCCTCGTCGTAGGTGAAGACCAACTTGCCTGTGGCGTGATCAACCTGGGTGTATGTCCAGTTCCCTTCCTCACCAAACCATGAGAACCGGGAATCACTCACCATCCGGTAACCGAGAACGTTCTTTCCGACGACCGTTGCGCTGAAGGCGACTTCGCTCGGGGCAATTGACTCGGAAGCGGTCGTCGCACTTAGACGAAAGAGGGCCAGGGGCCGATCCGCGCGGGTGACTTCCTGGGTCTTCGTCGTCCCATCCCCAGCGATGGGCGTCTGGTGATCCTGCCAGGTCTTCAGGTCGGTAGAGACTTGGACTTGGTAGTTCGTGGATACTTGAGTATCGAAAATGAGGAGGAGATTACTCGCGCTTCGTTCAATCCGAAGTGCCAGCTGCCCACGAACTAAGTTTAGGCCCGAGAAGAGTAGGACAAGTGCTAGGCCGAGGGGTGCTTTCATATCTGGCGTCCATTGAATCGAAAGCCGCTGTCACACTCCCAAACCGAGCGGCCTTTAACTCTCACCATAGAGCGACCGTGATGGGCCCGCAAGGATCAGGATTTGTCCGAGCCGCTCATGGGATCTGGCCTGGTTTCGCGAACGTGGCGGAGACAGATTCTCCCCGCTTCAAAAGGACTTCGAACCCCCCGCCAACCTTCTTCACGTCTGTTCTGTTCCATTGCGGCGTGCGTTGACCGAAGCTATCGCGGATTCGGATTCGGCCGTCCTTGCCAGCGACGATTTCGAGCCAGGTGGTGGCGCTATTCTCCCGGCGCGCTGAGACGCGGTGACCGCCTTCGGCCCGCAGATTGCTGAAGGATACTTCGTGCCAACGCTCTGGTGTGGCGGGAAAGACGCGGAGGATCTCGGTGTCCCGCTGACCGGGTGTCGGGCTCCAGCTTTGGAGAAGCATTTCCTGCACAGCCTGGGCGGCGAGGAAGTTGCCTTCCAACGTGAACGGGCGGTAGGTCATGGAGGAAAAGCCGCTCTTGGTTTGGTCGCCGTTGGCGTGGAAGCCGTTGCGCAGAACGAACGCCTTTACGAAGATGTCCAGGTGCCGGAGAGCCGACTCGGCGTCGCCAACCCGGGCGCGAAGACAGCTCATCCACGAGTAGCTATAGCCGCACCACTGGCTGGGCCCGAGCTGGTCCCACTGAGCAAGTGAAGCGGCAATGCGCCGCTGATCGCGCGGGCCGCTCTCGGTCGTGGTCAAGTTGAACGGGTAGAGGTTCATGAGGTTGGAGAGATGCCGATGGCTGTAAGGGAGAGGCTGGCGGGCATCGATAAGCAGCAGTTCGTCCGGGTTGACGTGGAAATCGCCCAGGGCACCGGCGGTTGCACTCCAATCGCGTGCTTCGGCCGGTTTGCCGCACGCGTCCGCCATTTCAGCCAGCGACAGGAACAACATCTTGAGGCAAGCGAGGTCGTAGTTGCTGTTGGGTTCGAGCCACGCCCGGCCGGTGTTGTCGTAAATCTCGGGCGATGTCGACAACGGCAGGACCAGAACGCCTTTGTCGTTTCGCTTGAGCAAAGCCCGCAGGCTTTGACCGATCTCCTGGCACCACGGATACGCACGCGCACGGAGAAAGGTGTCGTCGCCGGTGTAACGCCAATGCAGGTAGAAGAGATGGGCATTCCAGGCGCCCATGGTGGGCGAGAGGCTGTACTGGCCCCAACCGCCCAGCGGTTGCCCGGCCAACGACATGACGCCCGGAACGGCGGCGCCGGGTGTGCCGTAGAAATCGCGCGCAAAGTCGCGGAACTTCGGCAACAGGTCCCAGAGCAGATCGAGGAACGAGGCGCCTTCGTCGAAGTGTCCCGCGGCCTGGTAAGCGATGTAGGTCATCTGCGTGTTCAGGTCGTTGTGGTAATCGCCTTTCCACGGTGGCAGCCCGCCCGAGTCGGCTGTCCAAACTCCTTGAAGCGGCATGGGCGGCGCCCCGCGGCGCGAAGCCGCGCCGTAGAAATACTGCACCAGGCAATATTGCCGCTGGATCTCAAGCTCCGGCACGCGGACGGCAGACTGCGCCCAGAAGTTGTCCCACCAAGCAAGGTGCGGCTGCCTCATGGCATCAAAACCGGTTCGCAGCGCCTCAGCGCAACGTTGACGTGCCAACTGCAGGGGATCGGGATGGTCTCGCGTCGACGTGACCGTGACCGCAAGCACCGTTCCATCGCGGTCGCGGATGGAGTCCACACAAACGCAGACTCTCAGACCTTCGGCGGCCTCCTGGATGTACCAAAGCGCGCGGCCTTCCTGCCCGGGTCTGGCCTCCGGGTAGCCGAGGCGATCCACCGACCCGCCGCTGCTCGGACCGGCGTTACCATCTTTCGTGCGGCGGTGAACGTCCAACGGGCTGAGCAGGCGAACGGCCTTGGGCTCGGCGCCAGGAATTCGGAGCATCGCCACGGGGGTTTGGGCAGCGAAAAAGACCGATACCGGCGACCCGCTTGTCAGGTGGGCCAATCCTTCCGCTGCGCGCAAGTTAAGCTCGAACTGTTCGAGCTTCTGACCAGCGGCCAGGGTGATTTCCAGCCGGCCGGCGGGGAGTTTGGTCGGGCTGACGCCGTTGTAAGGAGCGTCATAGAGCCGGTTGACTTCGTCATGCTTGCCTTCGCGGACAAGTTGCTGCATGAGGGCGTAAGTGCTCTTCTTCCACCATTCCTTGTCGGCGGCGGGGCGTTCGTCCCACAGATCGCCACGATCGAGGGAAAGCCTGAGCGCGTTCTCTTCGCCCCAAAGCAGGCCGCCCAACAACCCGTTGCCAAGAGGAATGGCTTCGTCCCAAGTGGTGATGGGGGCCGCGAGCACGGGATTCACTTCCGGCGCGGGGAACGGGTCAGAAGAACCAGCAGCGTGGATGCCGGCGAAACTGAGCAGGCAAAGGCAGGCCCAGAAGAGTCCGGGCCGGCACAAAGAGAAAGCACGTCGTCTCATGGTGGTGCCTTGATCGGTACCAGAGTCGTCCTGGAGGGCAATCAGAATTGTTCAACGAGTCGACGCTACCCGCGCCTCTGCGGCTCTGCCAAGGTCGCGGAAGGGCGTGCGCTCCGCCGCGCGCGGGTGTTTACTGGCCTTATGAACTGGAGAGCAATCGGCGGAATGGCCATTCTGTGCCTCGCGGCCATCACAAGAAACCTGGCGGCGGAGCAAAGCGCACCTGGTCAAACTGTCGGCGGTGAACCAGGGCGGACGCAGCGGATGACCGCCCTGTTCCCAGCCGAAGGCATCGAGTTCCTCGGCAGTATGACCCGCGAGGTCGTGCAATCGGCCCGAGTGGCGCCGGGCGAGCGCCGGGGCAACTCGCCCACGAACTCGGTCGGGTTCACGCTTATTTGTCCCGGTGGACATTATCCCGCGTATTGGATACGCGACTTCGCCATGGCTCTCGAATCGGGCTTCATTACGGCGGACGAAATGCTGAACCATCTCCGGCTTGCGGCCCGGGCGCAGAATGGGCCTGTCGCCCGGCGTTTGGCGAACGGGTTGGTCGTTCCCGCTTACGCGATTCCCGACCACATCAACTTCGACGGCGGCGCAGTGTTCTATCCTGGCACCATGTCGTCCGGCAACGACCAGGGCAACGGCGCTTTCGGCCTCCTGCCGCCGGTCGATGATCACTACGAATTCGTTCATATCGCGTATCGGTTGTACGCCGCGACGGGCTCAACGAATTTCCTGCGCGAAAGGATTGGAGCGATGCGGCTCTTCGACCGCTTAATCGCCGCGTTCCATGCTCCCCGTGTGGATTCCGAGACCGGGCTGGTGGAGACCGGCGATGCGGATCGGGCGGTGGGTTTCGGCTTCTACGATACCGTCCAGATGACCGGGAAATTGCTCTTCCCATCGGTGCTCCGGCACCGGGCGGCCGGGCAATTGGCGGAGCTTTCAGCGGCGGTCGGCGACACGGAAAAGGCCGCTTTCTTCCGGGGCGTGCAACAGACGATCGCGGCAAACCTGGCGCCCACGTTCGCCGATGCTCCCGCTCTGAATGGCTGGTTGCGGGCGTCCACAGGCGCTTGTGCGCAAGCAGACGTTTGGGGGACCTTGTATGCCCTTCACAGGCAAGTTCTGCCGGCCAAAGCCGCCACAGCTGCTCAAGAGGCGGTTCTGAACGGGGCGAAAGACGGAACGATCACTTGCGTGGCAGCTGTGCGGCATGTGCCAGCAAACCTGGACTTCTCCAAAAGGTCCGCCTGGGAGAAGACAGCCGGTGTGGCGGTCAACACTTACCAAAACGGGGCCTTCTGGCACACGCCCACCGGCTGGTTGATCACGGTCCTGGCTCGCTCAGACCGGGTGCGAGCGCTGGAATTATTCGATCAATTCGTGCGCCACCTGCGCGCCCAGGACTACCGGCTTGGCGGTGGACGCCAGGCGCCCTGGGAATGCGTGGGGCCTGACGGGTACAAGCAGAACGGGGTGTATATGACATCGGTGGCCTTGCCGCTGGCGGTGTTCATGCTGGCAGACCAACAGACCGGGACAACCCCATAGGCCTCCGGGCGGCAGCGACCACTCAGTATGGCGACATCGCCTTGGAGCGACAGCGAGCCTCGGTTGATAGAAGACCCCGTTGCGGAAAACGAATGAACGGTTTGTCCGTAATACCGATCGAGCGCAAACTTTAGAGAACACAACTCAGTAGAACGTGCCAAACCGCCGCGAGCCGTAATTGAGTTCAGCCCTCCCGGAGTTGAGGAGATACAAGCCGCTCACCGAGGCGGAGCGAGAGGAAATCCTCGGTCTGGGCACAAAGCTCGCGCCCGCGTTGGGCACGCGCTGCGGACCCGTCGCCTGCGGCGGCCTTCGGTCATCCCAGTTAGGGCCGGGAGATCTGCTCCAATTCCTCCCAGCGCCGGTAGAGTTGCTCAACTTCCGCCCTGGTCTCATCGAGTTCCGCGATGAAACCGTGCGCTTCGCGGGCGCGGGTGGCATGGAACTCAGGGTCGTTGAGCATGGATTCCAACTCACGCACCCGTGTTTCGGCCTGGAGGATTCTTGCTTCCATCCCGGCAAGCTCGCGTTGTTCGTTGAAATTGAGCCGGCGCGGGCGGGTTGAGCGGGTTGGGCTCCCTTCTGAGGCGCTGGCCGCCGGAGCTCGCATGAGGGCTGCTGGAGCAGCAGCTGACAAGGCTTCCCGTTCCTTTTTCTTCTCCAGGTAGTAAGAGTAATTGCCCGGCTGGACGATGACGCGGTCCTGATCGATAGCGATGATCTGATCGCAGATCCGGTCCAGAAAATAGCGATCGTGGCTCACCACGAGAACGCAGCCGTCGAAATCGGCGAGGGCTTCCTCAAGCATCCGCAAGCTGGCAAGATCCAGGTCGTTGGTTGGTTCGTCCAGCACCAGCACATTGCCGCCGCGGCGCAGCACCTTTGCGAGCATCAAGCGCGCGCGCTCGCCACCGGATAAGTGGTCCACCGGTTCGTTCGCGCGGGCGTCGCTGAAAAGGTAGCGCCGCAAGTAGGCGCGCGCACTCAACCGTTGCTCGCCGAATAGAACGGTCTCGCCGCCGTCGGCAATCTCCTCCAACACGGTTCCCGTGCCTTTGAGCTGCATTCGGCCCTGGTCGATGTAGTTGAAAACCGCCCGGTTCCCAATCTGGACGGCACCTTCGTCCGGAGCGCGCTCCCCAAGGCAACTTCGCAGCAACGTCGTTTTGCCTGCTCCATTGCGACCGACAATGCCCGTGCACTGGCCCGGTTTGAACTCCGCGTTCAAATGTCGAAAGAGCCACCGTTCCTTGCCCGGATCACCGACTTTGACGCCAGCGTTGACAAGTCGCACCGCGAGGTTCCCGATCGCCGACGGCGGCGGGATGAGCAAATCCATCTCCCTTTCCTCCGGCGGCGCCTCGAGGCCTTCGACCCCGTAAAAGGTCTCGAGGCGGTGGCGGGGCTTGGACCGTTGCGCGCGCACACCCGCCCTGACCCATGCCAATTCCTCGCGCAGGAACCGCTGCCGCCGTCTCTCGGTTTGGTCCGCGATCTGTTGGCGAATGGCTTTGCTCTCGAGGTAAGCGGTGTAGTTGCCGGAATGCGAAAAACACCGGCCGTTGGACAGCTCCAGAATTCCGGTCGCGATCGTGTCGAGAAAGTATCGATCGTGCGTCACGAAGATGACGGCCCCCGGGAACTCCCGCAGGAAATCTTCCAGCCAGAGGATCGACTCGGCGTCCAGGTGGTTGGTTGGTTCGTCCAACAGCAACAGGTCCGGCCGGCCGGCCAGGGCGCGACAGAGGGCGACGCGCCGCTTCTCGCCGCCGGAGAGCGGGCCGGCTATCGCGTCGAGGGGCGGCGCTCCGAGGGCCGATGCCAGCGCTCTGATGCGCGCCTGGAAGTTCCAGCCATCAGCCGCTTCAATCCGGTTGTGAAGCTCCGCCAGTTCCGCGTCGCTGCCCTCCCCACGCTCATACCGAGTCAACCAATCCAACAGGTCCGCCGCACCCTGCTCGATGTTCTCGCGCACGGTCTGCTCGTTCGACAACTCGAATTCCTGAGGCAGATACCCAATGCGCAATCCGCGGCGCCGATAGACTTCGCCCTGGTCAGGGGCTTGCTGTCCGGACAGGATCCTGAGCAAACTGGTCTTTCCTGAGCCGTTTCGGCCCACCAGCCCCAGCTTTTCACCAGGCGCAACTCCCAATGTCACGGAAACGAGCAGAGGCTGATGACCGTAGGTCAAGGCGAGTTCATTGGCAGAGATGAGAGGCGCGCCTGAGGGAATCATCGAATGGACAGGAGTTGCCGGCAGGAGTGACCCATTGACCACGGAGACGGTGTTGGCAGTCAGCGCGACTTCACGGTGCGTAGACCGCCAAACAGCGCCACGCCCTTGGCGCCTCCTGCTCTCGCACAACGAACCGCCTGATCGAACTGCTCCTCCGTCTTCAGATCCGGAAGGTACAGTCCCGCGTAGAGCGGACGTTCGGGCGGCAGCGTCGCCACGCCCTCTCGCACCGTCGGCTCGATCCAGTCGACGGTTTCCTTGTAAAAGCTGTGGTAGACCATGGGCAGGACGGCGTCCAGGTTCCACTTCGGCCAGTCTTGGCGGACCAGTTTCCGAGCAAGGCTGGGCGATGGGAACACCGCGGCGGTCACCTGTTTGCCCTTCTGACGAGCGGCTTCGGCCACGCGGTTGACGACTTGAGTGACGCTGTCGTAGCGATACTGGCGCCAGGCCTGATCCGCTGTGGGGTCCGGCAGTTCCAAGGGGTCCACGCCTGCCTTCTTTTTGAAGGCTGAGCGGCAGACAGAGCAGTAGCAGAAGTCGAACTGGGGCAATTCCTCATTCTGGACGAGGTTGTACTGTTTCCACAAGGCGACGGGCAAAATCACGTCGGGATAGCGGATGTAATCCAGATGCACCCCATCCAGGTTCGGCGTGTCCGCAACATTAGAAAACAACTCTGTGACATACGCCCGCACCTCCTCCCGCGAGGGGCAAAGGAAGTGATAGTAGCCCACGTAAGGGGGCTTGTTCGCCGTCGATTCTCCCAACCGGCTCACGCCATACCAGTCTGGGTGCTCGTTCAGCAGCTTGCGGTCGCCCCGGCAAAGCGTCCAGGTCCAGGCGTGGGTTTCCAGCCCCTGCTCTTTGGCCAGGGCGAACACCTCGGCGCTAATTCCACTGAACAGCACGGCCTGAATGCCTGCCTCGCGGATTTTCTCAAACCGGCGCTTCTGCTGATCGGGAGTGGATCGCTCGTCGAGCCCGGTCCAAATCCAGTTCCGGTCCATTGCGGGCCGTTTTGCCGACTCCGCTCCGTGCAACTCGAGGGCGGCCGCTGCGCCGCGGATTCCTAAGGAAGCCATGCCAAGGTGACGGACAAAGGTGCGTCGATTCATCCTGGCCATCACCGTAGCAAGACCGGAGCGTCGAAGCCAGGATCATATAGGTGTTATACCGGGAGGAAGGTCGGTGGCACGGACGCATAGGAACTGTTGGGCGGGGGTAAATGCCTCCATCTGCTGTTGCGACCACCCATGCCAAGCATCGTTGCGGTCATAGAATGCAACCAACGGACCGGCATCCACCTGATCGGCATAGACCAGCCGGTGCACGTGATTGCTGGTGATGTTGTAGGTCAGAGAGTCAAGTGCATGGCCTCATAAACGTCTTCACCGACGACGATGCGACCGTTACGCTGGTGAATCGGCTTTCCTCTTGATCTAATCCGGCTTTCAATCGGTATTTGCCGTATCATGTCCGAACCAATTCCGAACGAGATCCGAACGAGATCCGAACGAATACCGACTGGAAGTCTGAAATCCGAAATCCGAAGGCCGAGACCGCCGGATCAGGGTTGGTTCTTAGTATGGGCAACTGTTCTGGTTTGCCCTGGAGGGCGGTGGTGCCAACGAAGCCGCTAATTCATTTGAGTCTTGGTGCCCATCCTCAAAGACCTTTTTCATGCCGTTCGGCGGTCAAGGAAGTGGTCGAGCAGAGTGAGCCTGGAGCGAACAGTGCCTGGCGGACGCAAATTGCGGGTGCCAACGTCAAGGGCCGACTACGGAAGTCGGCGATCGTGCTCCACGCCGGTGGGATTGTCCGGATTGACGCCCTTCGGCCAAACGACCTCGCCGCGTTGCTGGCGAGCGGCGTCGTGGTACGCGCCCAATTCGTTTGAGTTGAGATCCAGCCACAGTGTCAACCGGCGCTTTTCCTCTTCTGTCAACTGCACGCCGTAATGCCCCGGATCGAGAAAGGCCAGCAGCGACGACTGCCGGGCGCCAAACCGGCCGGGGATGGTGCGGTAACCCCCATGGATCGGTTCGAGCCCCAGCGCGCTGCCCTGGCCGTGGAAATAGAATGCGTAACGTTCCAGCGATGCGTAGATGGACACCGGAGCGTTGGTGGAAGGCGATGGGTCCGGAGCCAGCCGCGGCTTGACTTGCCGCTGCGCGTGGCAGTCGGCGCACCTGGCTTCGAGAACCGGCTGGACGAGCCTTGCGAACGAGAACGGCAGTGACCCCTCCGGCTCCGGAGCAATCTCCGAGGGAGCGCGGCGGAAGGCTTTGGGCAGCCCGCGTCGCGCTGGCGGCGCCTTCCATTTGTGTTCGTGGCATCCAAGACAGGACAGATGCTCGCCTGGATGGACATAGGTGCAGGACCGCATGGATTGCACCGCTAACCCCCGCTCATCCAGCGCTTGAAAATAGATGGCCTTGCCGACTGGCGCCTCGAAGTATGCGCTCCCGTCCTCCTCCACGGGCACCACGCCCAGGACCATGCGCGCGTTGGCGCCAGTCCCAAACCCGATTCGTGGCGTGTCCGATTCTGGAAAAGCCCATTCACGCGGAAAAATCTCAATGATGCGCAGCGCCTTGATCACCGTCCCGGCCGGCCAAGGCAAGTCGGACTCGTACACATTGGCCACACTAATCACGGCTCGCACGTGCTCCGGCCGATGCTCGCGCCGTCCTTGATAGGTGTGCCCGGGCGCCGCCCTGGGAAGCGGCCGAGGTCGCAACGGGAGCACCTGGAAGATCGGCAGATCCACCGGTGCCTCAAACAGCAACTCCCGGTTGCCAAACGTGTCGATCAGAAACACCCTTTGCGTTTCGGATTCGGCGGCCAGGAAATAGGAATTACTCAGAGGCCAGGGACAGACGTAGCGATATTTTCCCTGTAAAGTTGCACGAGGTTTGCTACATGTTTGCAGAGCTTTGATACAACCACGCGGAAATCCGCATCCCAGTTAGCTTTCCTAGTGGGTGTATTCACCCACATCTAAAAACTACCCGGCAGACGCCTCGTCACAGGCCAACAGCGCAGACCGATCGAGTGTGGATTGCTCTCCAATGCCGATCAAGCGCGCCTGGATACGCTCCTCGTATTGCTCCTGCACAATCCGTACCAGGCGCTGAATTTCGCTGTTGCGGTTGAACGTGGTGTTCCCTTCTCGGTTTCGATACTGGATGTAGCCGAAGGTGGGGACGTGGACGAGTCTGCTGGCCAGCCAGGTTCGCACGATTAGATCGTAGTCGTCCGCCACGTGCAGTTCCGGGTTATGGCCTCCGATGTCGAAATAGACGGTTCGCCGCCATGCTCGCGCGTGGTTAGGCACGCCCACGATATGCCGGATCGTTTGGGCATTGATGGGTGGGGCGATCGCCACGGAATACTCGCGACCCTGATAAACCTCGCGCCGGTAAGCTCCGAATCCAAATGCCCATCCGTCCGGATACTCGAAGCTTTCCATCGTGTCTTCGAACACTTCGGCATCGTCCGTATAAAACATGCCGCCGTCGGGCATTTCATTGAAGGCGCGAACCAGTTCGCCCAGGCAATGCGCCGTCAATTCGTCGTCGTGGTCCAGTTCCACGAGCAACTCGCCTGAAGCCAAGCCGCACGCCCATCGTTTTAGTTCACCGATCCGGCCCGAGTGCCGCGTTCCTTTGAACGGCTTCACGCGCGGATCCATCGCGGACAGTTCCTGCAAGAGTCGCCATGTCTGACGGTCGTCCGAATCGTCGACAATGATCCATTCCCAATTCGGGTAGGTCTCGCTCATGAGTGATTTGAGCGGTCGGAAGATTTTCGCGCCTGGCCGGAAAGCGGCCGTAAACACGGACACGAGCGGTTCCGGTGATTCCTTGAGCGTACCAACGTAGCAGTTTAGGCAGGCGGGCCCAACCTGATCGTCTGTAGCGTCATTCGGTAGAGCGATCCAGCGCCGCCGTAGTTCCATTGGCGCTCCGGCGAGCAATTTGTGCTGGTCCCAATCTCCGAAGGTCAGGATCACGTTCGGGTTCCAGGTATTGATGAGCGCTGGCAGGTTATGATCATTCTCGGTATGGACGACTTGAAAACCGCATTCCTCGAAGTCTGGACGGTTCACCCCGTCGCGCAGGGCATTGAATCGCCGTCCGATGGACAGCACTGTGATCTTATCGCCTTTACCCATGAAACACCTCCTGAAATGCGGCTCCGTCCGTGGTCATATGCTCGATGAAATCGTTGCTGGTTTTGGAATGAGTTCCACAGCACCGCAAGCCTGTGATGAGGTAAAGCCCGCGTTTCTCCAGGTTTGCGCGCCAGATAATAAAATCATCTCCGTAAAAGACCTTCATTTGTTCGGGAATTGGTTCCCAGATCGACTTCCGCACAAGCATCAGGCAACCAAATCCGTGGCCTCGGCTAATGATCGAGCGCAGTTGGAGTTCGTCGTCATCCTTGTTGACCCTCTGGCCGATAGCGTCGGACGAAATCCCAGCCGCCCGGAGATCAGGTGTGCGCTCTAATAGCCCTGGCAGGTTTCTGGTAAGGGTCACGGCGTTGATCTCCAGATCGTCGTTTGCCAGCACAACCGCCTCGTGCCTGGCGAGTGCCACGCCAAGGTTCCATGACGGATTGACAAACAGGTTCCGGCTGGCCCGAACTACCTTTACCCTCGGATCAGGCTCCGTGAAATCGCTCTGGCCGTTGTCGATGACGATCAATTCCGCTGCACGATCAGGAACCCGCCGAAACCTTTCGATCGTCCGGTGGATCTCGTCCGCGCGCCAGAGTGTTGGTATGACGATGCTCAACATACCGTGTGCTCCGGGTGCGGGTTTGCAGCCTTGATCAAGCGGCGGCGGTCCTCGTCCGTTTGCGCCTGGTCGTATCGAGCCAGAAACCCCATTTCATCGCGGAAGATGTGCCAGAGCTGATCCTCGCTCTTGTCGCGTTGGCAAAGGGCGCAAACGTGGAACTGCTCGTTGAAATAACCCCAGCGGCATGCGGATTTCCCGCAGCGAAAGTGCCCGCACAGGTTCGGTGACGCACTCATCCGCATCGTGCTGCGATTCAACAACCCCTCCGTGCTCTCGCTATGGACGAAGACGCCCCACGCCAGAACAGCTGTCAGAAGATGCTGCCCTTTGCGTGATAGTCGATCGCACGCTTCCATTTCCGCGCGGCCCCATTCCGGGTTGCCTTTCAGTTCCAACGGTTGTTCCCTGTCGAAATACTCCATCAGTGGGAAAACGTCCTTCCCGTAAAACGCCTGGTTGCGGCGCAGGAGCGGATTGTTTGTATAGACCGGCAGCCGGATCGTGAAATGGCGCAGGCCGCACTCGTCCGATACCGGGCGCTCCAGCCGCGAGTACCACGCTTGCAGGCCGGTCTGTCGGGAATCGACCGGGCTCACAAACCGCCGCAGGTAGCAACAGTCCAGGTCGGGTCGCTCTGCCAACAGGTTTATGCAGCGTGTCAGCCAATCAGTCGGTTGCCCACTGTCGTCTGAATGCAGGCAAAGCCAGTCGCCCTCAAGGAACAGGGTGTATTCAGATCTGGCGCATATGTCATTCAGCCTGTTGATACCGTAACCGACGCCTCGATTCACCTGGTCAAGTACGGTCACAAACGTCACTTGCTGCCCGTGATCCCGTGTCAGTCGCTGAATCACCCCCTGCAGTTCGGTTGAAACCCCGTTGCAATAGACGTACCAAACGACTTCGCACGGCAGTGTTGTGTGGGCAAGAAAGCTCTCCACTGTTTTCTCAAGCATGACCGCTCGCCCAGGAGCGTCATGGGTCAGTGTGGCGATGTTAAGGCGCGTGCTCATCTGAGCCATTGTTGGGCGTTGTAAAAGCTCATGACCTGCTGGGTGACATGCACTCGCGCGCCCTGTTCACGCGCTCGAATCAAGAGTTCCATGAGGAAATACCCATCGTGCCGGTAGAGGTTCCAGTGCCGCAACTCCCCGATCAGTCGACGTGAAACGCAGTATTGCGCCGAGTCCACGCGCTGGACGGTGAGATCCCAAGGATTAGCCACACGCACTGTCGTGGCGTCCACCTGCTGGCTTCCGACGATCAACTCGGCCTCATCCGCCTGGTCCATAGCGGCTTTGAATCCGGGGTGCATCAGGTTATCGTCGTCCAGCACGTACACCCATTGGCCGTCGTCCGGCACGATATCGAGGTAGTGATTAAGCAACCGCGCGTAGTCGCCATCCCCGCAGTCGCACGGCAGCACCAAACCTGGCAAACCTTGCGCGTTCGGCCCAACCAAGTACCAAGCGGCTGCCACAGCGGAAGCGGCTATGGAATCTCCGACGTGTAGAGCCCATTCAGGATTCTGGCGCGTGCAGCGGGTAATGATATGGAGTTTCATGCGACCAGGATTCCGAGACCGCAACAAGGGGTGTAATTGTAGAACGACAGGTTGAACTTCCTCGCAAGGTCCTGGCAGGCTTGCTTCACCTCCGGGAACAGTTCCGTGTCGTGGAATGCCACCACAGGAATGCCATGGCCAAGCGCGGCCTCTCCGCACGAATAGGTGTCTTCGTAGAAATGCTGGATGTCGATATGGCAGAACCCCGGCGTCTCAGGCAACTGTGCCCAATCGAACGCCTGAAAGCTCGACCGGACCAGCGTGATGTTCAAAAATTCGCTCAGCTTCTCGCGCGTGTGGGTCATGTGATTGGATTTCAAGCGCGAATGAGCGTCCCCGGTAAATGTATCTACACCGATAACCCGCGCGAAGTAGTTCGCCAGGACGGCGGTGGAGTAGCCGTATTCGACACCGAACTCGATCGCCAGGTCGCGGCTCACGGCGAAGTCTGTCAGGATATTCGCGAAGATCCGCTCGATGCCCATCCATCCGGACGGCACGTCGACGACTCGCGGTTGATACTGGATCGTTGGGTTATAAGGGATCATGCCACATGATGTAATCATCGATCATGCGATGATCGATCGGGGTGTTCGTTTTATAAAACAGCGTCTCGTACGGATGCGGCACTGCGCCGCTTCGGATGTGTTCCTGGGCGTACTCGTGATACCATACATCCCCGTGCAGGCGATTGGGTGGGATCGCTTGCCGGAAATCGATGCCCTGCTCGCTCCGTTGCAGCGACCGAATGTTGTAACCAGCCTTGATGATTTCCCGCGACATACGTATCTCGCATTCCACTACCAGATCGTTCTTGTCCTCTGGCACTCGCGCTGGATCGAAGATGCCGGCCTCTAGCAAGACCTTGAGCCCGACGCTATCGGTAGCGAACAGGGTGGATTGGACGTGGGGCGCGATCGCGTGATTGATCGTCATGCCAGCCAGTTTCACCTCGTGGTCGAGCATCCGGGTCAGGTGCTGGCTCCAATGGCGGGTCGGCTGATACCAGACCGGGTAGAACGGACCGATCACAGTCTGGTTAATGAACACGAAATAGTCGTAGCGATCGCGCGCCCCTGGATCGATCCGTGTCAGGAAGTCGCCCCATGCGCCGAAATCCTGCCCTTCATTGTTTCGATTGACAAAGCGCACCTGATCACGCGCTTCATAGATGATATTCGGGTCGCTGACGACGCAGATCGTGTCCACATCCGAATCATCGCTCAGTCCGTGACGAAGGAAGAACTGCACGTTCCGGCATACCTGATGGCTTGCGTGGAGCACGATGGTTCTCATTGCTCCTCCTTCTTTTCCATCAGTCGCGCCTCCACGTCGGCCAGCCGGGCGTCCACGTTCCGGAGGGCGCTCCATAGCGTCGGCACCAGCGACACGTAATCGAGTTGCTGATAGACCGGGTTCCCAGCGCTATCCACCTCGTCCTTGCGCCCAATCACCGCCCAACTCGCCCCGCCTTCCGCCACTTCGTGAGCGAAGAAACCCGCCTGGTGTTTCGGTTTGCCGATGAAATTGAATGTCCTGGCCGGGACGAACCTTACCGCGCGCAACCCGTCGTCATAGAGCGCAACGTTTTCCTTTAGGCGATAATCGGACGAAGAACTCTGAGGCCCTTGCGGGCCCTGCGGACCTCCGACGCCTGCCGGTCCTTGCCTTCCCTGCGGACCCTGCGCGCCGGTTGCCCCGGTTGCCCCGGAACCTTGCGGTCCAACAGGCCCTTGCGGTCCGGTGGCGCCAGTGCTGCCGGTGCTACCTGCCGGTCCTTGGCGACCCTGCGGACCAGCAACGGTCGAGTCGGCACCGGATGGTCCTTGCCTTCCCTGCGGACCCTGCGCGCCGGTTGCCCCGGAACCTTGCGGTCCAACAGGCCCTTGCGGTCCGGTGGCGCCAG
>CAZODO010000110.1:0-19208 GCA_964578605.1 uncultured Verrucomicrobiota bacterium
CTACGGGTCATCTACGGGTCATCTACGGGTCATCTACGGGTGAACTACGGGTGAAGCGTAAGTTCCACCCCCCGTGATGACTTGGCAGGGCTCACCGGATGGAGGGCGCGCCGGTGTCGGGTTCGGCTCCGGGCTTGGCTTGTTCACCGCGGACTGGTTTAATCCAAACGTATGGCTCAATTTCTGCCCCTGTCCGTTGGCTTGCGGCACTGGCTCCTCTCCGTGTTTCTGACGGTCGCTGTTGCGAGAGCGCCTCGATGCGGTGCCCAAGGCGCATCCAACGCATTGACCGAGACGCCGCCGATGCCGATCACTGCCCTCGTGGCGGATATTCTCCGGCACAATCCAGAGCTTGCGTTTTACCAGGCGGAAATTGAAGCGGCCAAGGGCGAGCGACGCTCCGCGGC
The DNA here is from genome assembly GCA_964578605.1 of uncultured Verrucomicrobiota bacterium. Lineage (GTDB taxonomy): Bacteria > Verrucomicrobiota > Verrucomicrobiia > Limisphaerales > SIBE01 > JAXMHN01. The sequence continues at coordinate 408 of CAZODO010000110.1, forward strand.
CACCTGGCAAAATCCGGAGATCTCCTCTCAAGTGGGGCAAAAGCGCGTCCGGGGTGGCGGACTCTCGGAAGAAGGCGTTGCTTGGGCGGTGACTGTCCAACAGCCGTTCGAGTGGCCGGGGCGCATCCCGTTAAGAAAAGCGATTGCCAACCGGCAAGTGAAGCTCGCGGAGCTGGGGTTGGCGCAATTCAAGTCCGTGCTCGCGTCCAGGGCGCGCTACCTGGGGTTCGGCTTGTTCGTTTCGCAGGAAAAAGCGGCCGCGACCCGCGAGGTTGCCGAGCGATTTCGGCAGTTGCGGGAAGTGCTCGTTCAGCGCGATCCTGCCGGCCTGACTCCGCAACTGGAGACCCGCATCATCGAGGCGAGTGAACTGACGTTGTGGCGAAAGGCGACCCAGGCCGAACTGGCCCTGCGCGAGGCCATGCTCGAGCTTAATCAATTGCGAGGTGTCGCGTTGTCGAACCGGATTGTTCTGCAGCCTGTCGAGTGCGTTTTCCCTCCCGTGCCGACCGATGCGGACCTGCTGGCAGCGGCGGCAACGAACAATTTTGAACTCCAAATGCGGCAGGTTGAGCTGGAACAGCACGGCTTGAAGCTGTCGCTGGCCCGCAAGGATGGTTACCCCTCGTTCGGGATCGGGCCGTACTATGCTCAGGAAGAAGCCGCCGATCGCGAACGGCAGGTGGGCATTGCCGTCTCGGTGCCGCTGCCGCTCTGGAACCGCAACCAGGGAAGCATCGAAACCGCGGAAGCGCGCCGGAAACAGGCGGAAACCTCGCTCTTCATCACGCAGCGCGACTTGCACCGGCGCATCGTGCAGGCGGCGCTTGTTTTTCGCACCAAGCTGGAGGAGATGGACGCGTGGCGCCTCGAAGCGGTCGGCGAGTTTCAGAAAGCTGCGGAGTTGGCGGACCGCCATTACCGGCTGGGCGCGGTCCCCATCGCCACCTATGTGGAGTTGCAGAAACAATACCTGGAAGCGGTGGAAGCGTTGCTGGACACGCGCCTCGACGCTTTGGAAGCCGGGCAGGAACTGCATCACCTGACCGGGCTGGAGCTGATGGTTCCGAATTTGAAAGCGGGTGATCGACCGATCGGACAGCCATGATCGAACGCATTCTCGAATTCTCACTTCGCCAGAGGGCGGTTGTCCTGCTCGGGGCCGCCGCGCTGCTGGGAGCGGGATTGTGGTCCGCCACGCATTTGCCGGTCGATGCCATTCCCGACATCACCGGCGTGCAGGTGCAAGTGAACACGGAGATCCCCGCGTTGGCGGCTGAGGAATCGGAAAAACTCGTGACCCAGCCGATCGAACGCGAACTGGCCGGCCTGCCCGGTGTGGAGGAAATGCGGTCCATTACCAAGTTCGGGCTTTCCCAGGTCACCCTCCAGTTCCGCGACGGGACGGATGTTTTCCGGGCCCGGCAACTGGTGGCGGAAAGGCTTCAGGGCGTGGTGGATCAGCTTCCGCTCGGAGCCCTCCCCAAGCTGGCGCCCATCAGCACCGGTTTAGGCGAGATCTTCTATTACACCGTCCAGTTCCGGGAGGACGCGACCAACAAACCGCCGACGGAGTTCGAACAGCTCATCGCGCTCAGCGAGATCCAGGAATACACGATCAAACCTCTGCTTCGCATGGTCCCGGGGCTCGCGGAAATCAACGAAAGCGGCGGTTACGAGAAACAGTACGTGGTGCAGCCCAAGCCGGAAGCGTTGGCGGAAGTCAACATGACCTTCAGCGAACTGGCCGACCTGATCGCACAGAACGTGGAGAACGCGGGCGGCGGCATCATGAATCGCGGCGGCCAGCAACTCACGATACGCGCGGTCAGCCGGGTCGCTACTGTCGAGGACATTGCGAATCTGCCGCTCAAGTTTGGCGCGGGCGTAACGCCTCTTCTGGTCAAGGACGTCGCCGAGGTCAAGATCGGCGCAAAATTCCGGACGGGCGCCGCCACGTTCAACGGCCGCGAGACGGTCCTGGGAACCACCATGATGCTGGCAGGCCAGAACAGCCGCGAGGTCGCCGAGCGCGTCAAATCGCGGCTCCAGGAGATCCAGACGAAGCTTCCGGACGGGGTGGAAATCCAGATTCAATATGACCGTTCGGAATTGATTGACCGGACTATTCGGACCGTCAAGACCAACCTCTTTGAGGGCGCGGTGCTCGTTGTGCTGGTGCTGTTGGGAACCCTGGGCAACTGGCGGGCCGCGTTCATTGTGGCCACAGCGATTCCTCTCTCCTTCCTGTTTGCCCTGACGGGCATGGCGCGCTTCGGCATCTCGGGAAACCTGATGAGCCTGGGCGCGATTGATTTCGGCCTGATCATCGATGGCGCCGTCGTGATTGTGGAGAACATCGTTCGTCAACTGAGCGTCCGGCAGCATCAACTGGGCCGCGTCCTCACGGTGGAAGAACGAATGAAGACCGTGCTCGCCGCCAGCAAGCAAGTGGGCACACCCATGTTTTTCGGCGTGGTGATCATCACGGTTGTTTACATCCCGATCCTCGCGCTGACGGGGATCGAGGGCAAAATGTTCCACCCCATGGCCATCACGGTCATGATGGCGCTCGGGGGCGCGCTGGTGCTCGCGCTTACCTTGATGCCGGCGCTTTGTTCGTATCTCCTGCGCGGAAATATTCGCGAAGAAGACAACGCCCTGATCCGCCTGGTGAAACGAGCTTACGTGCCGTCGATTACCCTGGCGCTGCGGTTGCGCTGGGCTGTTGTCGTGGCTTCCCTTCTCCTTTTCGCGGTTTCGATCTGGCTCTTCCCTCGGCTCGGGGCAGAGTTTGTGCCGAAGCTGGACGAGGGTTCGATCACCTCGATGCTTTACAAAACGGTGGGCATGAGCATCGAGGAATCGGTGAAAACGGATATCGACCTCGAGAAACAGTTGCTGAACCAGGTTCCCGAGATCACCCGCGTGTTCTCGCGCATCGGAACGAGCGACATCGCGACGGACCCGATGCCTCCCAACGAAAGCGACATCTACGTCTTCTACAAGCCACTTGCGGAATGGCCCAAGACCCCGGGACGTCCCCGCACCAAGTTCGAGCTGAATCAAGAGGTCGAGAACCTGCTCAAGAAGATCGATCCCGAATACGACATCCTCACCGCGCAACCGATCGAGATGCGCTTCAACGAAATGCTCGAAGGCACGAAAGCCGAACTTTCGGCAAAGATCTTCGGCGACGATTACGATGTGCTCGAAGAACTGGCCGAGCAGATCAAACGGATCCTGGAAGAGACCCCCGGCGCGGCTCAGGTCGAGTTCGAGCGGGAAGGCCGCACGCCCCAACTCCAGATCGACGCGCGGCGTGATGTTCTCCAACGGTTCGGTTTGCAGGCCAGCGAAGTGAACAAAGCGGTCAGCGCCGCCCTGGCCGGTGAAGTGGTCGGGAGCATCATCGATGGCAACAAGCGCCACGACATCGTTGTGCGCATGCCCGAGGAGTTGCGCGCAAACGACGAGCAAATCAAGCAACTGCCGGTGCGGGTGGGTGAATCAGGCCTGGTGCCTCTGGGCAGATTGGTCGAGTTCAGAACGCTCCAGACGATCGAACCGATCCAACATGACGACGGGCTCCGGCGCGCGGCCCTCATGATCAACCTGGACACCCGGGACATCGAAGGCTATGTGCGAAACGCCGAGCGCCGGATCCGGGAACAGGTCAAACTGCCGGAGGACTACATCGTCCAGTTCGGCGGGCAGTTTGAGAATCTGCAGCAAGCCCGCGCTCGACTGGCGGTGGTGGTGCCGACCGCTCTCGCGCTTATTTTTGTGCTGATCTTTCTTACGTTCCGTTCCCTGCGGCAAGCAGCCCTGGTTTACTCGGGCATTCCTCTGGCGGTGACGGGAGGCATCTTTGCGCTCTGGTTGCGCGGCATGCCGTTCAGCATCACCGCCGCCGTCGGTTTCATCGCGCTCAGCGGTGTGGCTGTGCTCAACGGTCTGGTGATGATCTCCCACTTCAATGACCTGCGCGAACAGGGGATGCCAGTCCGCGAATCCGTCCTGCAAGGCTCGGTCACCCGCCTTCGGCCAGTGCTCATGACCGCCCTCGTTGCCAGCCTCGGGTTCGTGCCGATGGCGATTGCCACCGGCGCTGGGGCCGAGGTGCAACGCCCCCTGGCTACGGTCGTTATCGGAGGGATCCTCAGTTCGACTTTCCTCACGCTCGTCCTTCTCCCGGTCCTGTACGATTGGTTTGAAAAGAGGACCGAGGCGCCTGATGCGTGAAATGGGACGATGGGACGGTAACCTCTTGAGGTCGCAAGGCTCGTTCCCGAAGGGCTTAGCATTTTAGCGGCTGGATGGCGCGCTCGGCTGGGATCGAACCAGCGACCCACTGCTTAGAAGGCAGTTGCTCTATCCGACTGAGCTACGAGCGCCTAATCGAACAATGTTACCGGACAATACTATGGGGGCATCAAGACAAATGGCAAGATCGTCCGGGTGAAAACGGGGCTGTGCGAGCCGAGCAAGCAGCGTTGCTTTTTCCCCGTCTGAGGAGCAGGATAGGGCTCCTATGACCACCACCCGATTCACTCCATCTCTTCTTGCGCTTGTGTCGGTTCTGGCTTGGTGTGCTGCAGCAAGCTCGACCGGCCGCGTCAAGGCTGAAAACATTGCCCCCGCTGGAACCGGCATCCTCGGGGTGAATGCCGCCGTCAACAGCGAAGCCGGGACCGCTCACGCGAACGCAGGAACGGCGGCGAACATCAACGACAACGACATCGGGACGCGCGTCGATACGTGGTGGGGGTTTGGAACGACCGATCAGGGCCAATCCGTCAGTTACGTTGGGGTCGTCTGGCCGTCCAAGCGCTTTGAACGGATCAAGTCCTTGAAGCTGACCTTGGCCACGTTCTACGACGGCGGCTGGTTTGGCACCAAGAGCATCGGACCCGCTCCAGGGGGGCCGCTCGAAAACCAGCATCTCATCGAGCCCACCCTCCAGGTCACGACCGACGGCGGCGTCACCTGGAACAACGCCGCGCACACGTCCGACTATCTCGCGATCATGAATGGGCACTTGATCGGCGGCGGCGACAATATCAACCCGTCGTTTGTCACCACCGAATTCACGTTGTCGACCCCCGTCACCGAAATTGATGGGATTCGCATCATCGGCGAGAATGGCGGAGCAGCCGACGGCAACGGATTTCTGGGCGTTTTCGAGCTCGAGATTGAGGCCGATCCTTCTTCCGACAGTGACGGCGACGGTTTGCAGGATTCGTGGGAGGAAGCCAACGGATTGGACGTCGGCACCAACGACGCCGCACTGGATGCCGACAGCGACGGTTTGACGAACCTGGAGGAATTCAGTGCCGGTTCGAATCCGCAGCAGGCCGACACGGACGGCGACGGTTTGAAGGACGGCGCCGAACAGAAGACCCACCTGACCAACCCGGTGATCGCGGATACCGACGGCGACGGCCTCAATGACGGACGCGAGATCAACCAGACCCACACCGACCCGCTCCTGACGGACTCGGATCAAGATGGTCTTTCCGATTTCGCGGAAGTGGAAACGATCCGCAGCAATCCTTTGCTGCCGGATACGGACGGCGACGGATATGGCGACGCGGCGGAAGTGGCGCAGGGGAGCGATCCCCTCAATAGCGGCAGCGTGCCGACCAATGCGGCCCTCTTTGGCCGTGGTCTGATGGGGACGAAGGAATCCATGGAGAGCGGCCCGGAAACCGAGGTCGAGCTGTACCATGTTGGGACCGCTGAAAACATCAATGACGGGAATCTCACCACCCGTGTCGACACCTACAACGAAAGCATGCCCGGCGAGGTCAGTTTCGTGGGCATCCTCTGGGATGCCCCCGTGAACGATATCATCCGCCTGGAACTCACCTTGGCCACCTTCTACGATGGCGGCTGGTTCGGACCCAACGGGACGGGGCCGGGAAGTGGCGCGAATCTCACCCCCAATTACCTCACGGAACCGCGGGTGGAAACCTCGGTCGACGGCGGCGCCAGTTGGGTGACGGTGGGGCACACGTCCGATTACTTGACAGCGCTCAACGGACATGGCGTCGGGGGCGGCCCCAACCCCAATCCCAGCACGGTGAAAGCGACCTTTACTCTGAACCAAGCGGCCGATGGCATCACGGGCATCCGCATTATCGGGACCGAGGGTGGCACGGCCAGCGGAGGTTTTCTCGGGGTTTTCGAACTGGCAGTGCATAGGCAAGGGGTTTCGGATACCGACACCGACAACGACGGGATTGACGACGCCTGGGAGCGGCAGAACGGTTTGGTGGTGGGGACGAACGATGCCGCCCTGGATCCTGATGCCGATGGGCTCTCGAACGCGATGGAGTTCGCCAAGGAGACCAACCCGCAACTGGCCGATACCGATGCCGACGGTCTCGATGACGGAGCCGAAGTCAACCAGTACAAGAGCAATCCGAAACAAGGCGACACGGACGGCGACGGCCTCAGTGACGGACAGGAAGTCACGACGACCAAGACCGACCCGACCAAGGCGGACACCGATGGCGATGGCTATTCCGATACCGCCGAGGTGAACCTGGGGAGCAACCCGAACTCCGCGTCGAGTATTCCGACCAACCTGGCGCTGTTGGGTCAAGGCATTCTCGGAACGAGAGAGACCGCTGACGCCGGTGCCGAAACGCCGGTCTTCAATGCAGGCGGGGCCAAGAACATCATCGATGGCAATCTCACGACTCGCGTGGATACTTACAACGAGGGAAGCACTCACACCGCCAGTTTTGTCGGCGTGCTCTGGGATGCGCCCATCGCTGTCTCCATCGTCAGGCTCGAACTCAGCTTGGCAATCTTCTTTGATGGCGGTTGGTTCGGCTTTAACGGTACCGGTCCTGGAACAGGCGGTTTTCTGAATGCCGCGGAGTATTTGATCGAGCCGCGCGTGGAAGTGACGAAGAACAAAGGGGCTTCCTGGGATGCGGTCGGGTACACGTCGGATTATCTGACGGCCCTCGAGGGGCATCCGTTGCCGAAAGCGGATTTCGGCGATCCCACCCTTGCCAAAGCCACATTCCAGCTTGCCCCAGCCCAAACCGGCATCGATGGCATCCGCATTATCGGCAGTGAAGGCGGAACAGCCAGCGGCGGATTCCTTGGCGTCTTCGAACTGGCCGCGCATACCGATGCGCCCTCTCCAATCTCGGACATTGTCCTGGCGAACGTGGCGCACACCGCGAGCGGCATCCAGTTCACGTTTGAAACCCAGGCCGGCAAGAATTACGAAGTGCAATTCTCCCCGAGCCTCTCGCCAGCGACGTGGCAAACCCTCTCCAACATCGCGGGCGACGGCACGCCGAAGCAGGTCACCGACGCCATCGCGGGGGTGCAGAAGTTCTATCGAGTTGTGGCGCCTTGAGCATCGGCCGCCCGCACTATCGCACACACCCCTCTCGGAGGGGGTGAGACTATCCCATTCGCTCAGGTGAACGTGCCTGGGCGAATGGCTGAACCTCGAGCGTCCCGAGCCCGCTGGCCGGCTCCAAGGCGGAGCGCCAGGCGGAAGGATGGGCTGATCGGCCGACGGCGCCGAGCGCCTGTTCCACTGCCGCCGGGAGTTCGGCAAGGTGCGGCGTTTTCGGGCAACAAGCTGCCCGGAGCATTCGCGCATGTTCTGTCTGCGCCGGGGAGAGGCCCAGGCTGAGAATCACCACGGGCAGTTGTTTGAGTTGGGGACGACTGCGCAACCATTCCAAGACATCCAATCCCGACCAGCGGGGCATGAACTGGTCCAGGAGGACGATGTTCGGGCTGGGGAACTGATCGTCGATCGTGCGCGCGCTGCCTTCCAGCAAGGCAATGGCTTCTTCACCCGACGAAACCACCCTCAGGTGCCGGAACAGGGCCAGGCGCTCCATGGCACGCCGGATCAAAAGGATATCATTGTCGTCATCGTCAGCCCAAAGGGCGACAAGCGGACTCGCAAGCACGATGGGAGTGGGGGACATGACCTCTTTCTCTGGAGCCTGAAAGCTGGCGACCAGGTGTGTGCATTCGTCTCGAAGTATAGCGGCGCGGCGTCCTGCGCCAATCGGGCAAAAGCTGATTGTCAACCAGGGAAAACCGCTAGTCGCCAGCCACCATGGTCCACATGCCAAGCGGGGCATTGGTCGTCCCTTTGCCAACCGTCTCCGTCGTCTTATGGATCCCGACATGCCCATCGTGGAACAGGTAATTGAACCGTCGCCCATGAAGACCGTAAGCCGCGGCGCCGTAGCTGATCGAGTTGAAGGAGCTTGAACGGCTGATCTGGACGCAATCCGGCGAAAGGCCGCCCGGAACGCCCGATCCCGGTCCCGCGCAGAACGACGGCCAATCGTTGCCCGCAGCGTTCCGGCCGTTCGGCAATTCCACCAGGAGAAGGGTTCCCGACGGATCCTCAACCGCGCTCTCCGGGTATCCCCGCGCTTCCCAATCCGGCAATGTTCCAGGGGCCGTGCCGCGCAGGTTGTAATAAACGCCCACCCCGTACTTGGCCGGCGGCAAAGGTGCCGTGGTGGAGCTCAGAATGAAAGCCGGCCCGGCCCAGTTCATCGCGTAAGTCCGCCGCATGGTGAACGGGGCGTAATCAATGCCGATCTCGATCCGGTCCGCCGGGCATTTGAGAATCTTGGGGATCAGGCTCGGGCTGGAGATGGCGCCGGAAATCCCCAGGATGAGGTCCGCTTCCGGGTCGTTGCCGCCGATGTATCGGTGGATGTAGTCATCCCAGGAGAGTTGATACTGGTAATCCCCCGTGGAATACGCAGTGGGCGGAAAGCGGTCGCCGTGATCCCCGTTGAACAACGCGAACCCCAAACCGAGCTGCTTCATTTGCGAGGTGCATTTGATGCGCTGGGCGCGGGCTTTGGCGCTGGAGAGCGCCGGCAAAAGAAGGCTGGCAAGCACGGCGATAATCGCGATGACGACCAGCAGCTCGATCAAGGTAAAGGCGAACGGCGCGCGTTGCTGACCTGGGGAAAATGCGGCGGGCGATCCTTCCAAGCGACAGCCCCTTGGAAGCGCGCAACCGGCAAGCGTTCGTCGTCCGGGCATGGGGCCATTAGATCCATGAATTCCGGTGCGGCGCAAGCCTGGTTTCGGGCGCGTGCCGCGGAGCTTGATCGCAAGCGCACTTTCGGCTTCACTTCCCGGCATCATCATCACGGACGAGCGATTTGGCGACTTCGAGGTCGTCGTCGAGATGAACAATGATTTCGGCCCCGACAGCGGCTTGTTCCTTCGGAGCACGGAAGACGGCAAAGCCTGGCAAGCGATGATCGACTACCATGCCGGCGGCAACCTGATGGCTCAGGTTATAGCATCCATATAGGAACCCTATGTCTACTGCAAACTATTCCATGGTTCAGCTCGACCAGATCCCGCCCCGGCCCTGTCCCTGCGGCGTCACGCGCCGGGCCTTCGCCGAACTGGACGGCGCGCCGGCAAGCGTGCATTGCGTGGAAATCCAGGAGAATGCGCGAACGCATTACCACAAAGAGATGACGGAGGTTTACGTGGTGCTGGAAGGGCAGGGGAGTCTCGAACTGGATGGCGAACGGATTCCCGTGAAGCCCATGACAGCTGTCTTGATCCGTCCAGGCTGCCGTCACCGGGCGTTTGGGCGACTCAAGATTATCAATGTCGCTATTCCCGCCTTCGACGAAACGGACGAGTGGTTTGATTGAGGCCCTTCGGAACGCCGGCTTCGAGAAGCGTGGAACCGGTCTGTTTCCTTTGCCCGATTTGATCCGCCAAATTTGGAACTTCTCCTGCTGCAAAACTCCCCGAAATGACGTATTCAGGATCGATCAGACGAATTGCCCGCCGCTTAAGAACCAGCCTTCTAGGCCTGTTCCTTTGTGTCACACCCCATGCCCTCGGCTCCCTCGAGTCGTACGACGCGGTTATCGCCGACGATGCCAGGGGCGGATTGCAGCCGCTCGCACGGTTGACCTCGGCGGTGACATTTCGGGGGCAGGATCAGGAGGCGTTCGATTTCGGGGCGACCTCCGGCGACACCACCTTGGAGTTCGTGTTGGAAGGCGATCCGCAGGCGAACACGGGTTCTTATCTCGCGGTGGGGGCCAACGCAAGCAGCAACCTGCGGTACGAGCTGTGGTTCGAAACCGGGCAATTGGGCTTTACCCAGCTTGGTGTATTTGATTACGCCTTCGACCCCGGAGTTCCGTCGCCGACTCAGCCCGCGCATGTGGCCTATGTCTGGGACGCCCAGGCGCGCGCCATGAGGCTTTACCTCAATGGCGAACTCGCCGGAACCCGGGAGTCGGTAAGCCCGGATTTCGCCATGCCGGCCGGGCAGGGTTGGCTTGGTGCGAACCCGTCCGGAAGCGAAGCCATGGTTGGGGTGGTTTGCCGGGTCACGGTGTATGACGGAAGGGTCTCGGAAGAGGTGATTCGCCGGCACGCGGACGCTTTCAACGGGGTTACAAGGCCGCCGATGATCCGCTCCTTCGAGGCCAAGCCGCCAACGATCTTTACGCCGGAAATGGTTCTGCTCAGTTGGGATGTCGTCAATACCACCGCAATTCTCCTTGATGGCAAGGACGTCACAGGCACAACGAGCGCCGTTGCCGCCCCGACCGCATCGCACACGTTCAGCCTTGTGGCCAGCAACGCGGCGGGAAGCGTCCAGGCCGAGGTCAGCGTTCAGGTCAATCCGCCGCCTCAGATTCAGCGCTTTCGCGCCAGCCGGGTCTACGCGCGGCCGGGCGAGAGCATCAACCTCAGTTGGGAAACGAGCTTTGCCCACACGCTGAGCATTTCGCCGGACGTGGGTGATGTGACCGCTGCGACGGTGCAAGGTTCTGGGAGCATTGAGGTGCATCCGTTGGCGTCCGAGACCTTCGTGTTGATCGCCGCCAACCCTTTCGGCAGCGCGAGCGCCCAAGTGGACCTTCGGCTCGCGGAACCCGCTACGCACCTGGTCATTTCGGAGTTCATGGCTGACGACGAATCGATCCTGGCGGATGAAGAGGGTGAATATTCGGGTTGGATCGAGATCCACAATCCGGCACCGGACGCCGTGAGTTTGGCCGGGTATGCACTGACGGACGATCCCGGCAACCCGGCCCGGTGGCCGTTTCCCGAAATGGAACTCAAGGGAGGCGGGTATCTTGTGGTGTTCGCGTCGGGTAAAGAGCGCATGGTGGCTGGCAGGCCGCTCCATACAAACTTCCGATTGAGCAACGAAGGCGAGTATCTCGCGCTCATGGGGCCTGGCGGGGTCCCCCTGCACGCGTTCACCCCGAAATTCCCGTCTCAGCGGGCAAATATCTCGTATGGCCTTCTTGCTGGCGATCCGGCCCTCGTCCAGTACCTTGGCCTCCCCACGCCGGGGGCGGCGAATAACGAGGCTCAGCCGCCGCCCAGGGCCGTCGAGTTCTCGCCGCCGGGCGGCATGTTCATAGAACCGTTGACCGTGTCGTTGACCAGCCCGGATCCTGATGCGGAAATCTGGTTCACCCTGGACGGAACGGCGCCCGGCCCAGGGGCGGGTGCCCGATATCAGGCGCCGATCCCAGTCGCCAGCACGACGCGGCTGCGCGCGATCGCGGTTGGCCCCGGAGGCGGCGGTCCGACGAGCGGCGCAAGCTACATCAAACTCGCGCCGGACCTTGCGGGGTACACCTCGCCGCTGCCAATCATGGTTATCGAAAATTTCGGCGCAGGCACCATCAAGAGGAAAGGCTGGAACGGAACAGGCGCCGGCCTCAAGCAGGTGCCCAGGCAAACCGCCGCGTGGGCGACGTTCGAAAAGATCGACGGCCTCAGCAGACTCACCCATCCACCGCAAATGCTCAGCCTGGTGGGCATCCGGGGCCGCGGAGCGTACTCGACCGAGTGGCGGCAGAAACCTTACAGCGTCGAGGCTATGGACGAAGAAGGAGCGGAGCTCGAGGTCGCTCCGCTCGGGATGCCGCCGCACGCGGATTGGGTGCTGTACTTTCCCGACGCGGATCAGAACAAAGATCCGTCGCTGCTCTTCAACACCTTTGCGTACGAACTCAGCGGCAAAATGGGGCATTATGCGGCGCGGTTCCGCTGGGTGGAGGCGTTTATCAACGAGAATGGCGGCGACCTTAGCCTGGCGGATCGGCGCGGCGTTTACGCCATCATCGAAAAAGTCGCTCGCGGCAAAGACCGCCTGGATTTCCAGCGGCTTTCCGAAGATGGCTCGACAGGGGGATGGCTTCTCAATATCAACCGCATGGACCCCGAACCCGAGACCGGCTGGCCTGCGCCGAACGGGGCAACGGAGCCGTGGTTCTTTCACACAGCGGGGCGGGATCGAGTTCTCCAGACCCGGCCGAATACGGCTTACGGTTCCGTTCCGGGCGATGATTTGCCGCAGCAACCGAACGCCTATATCAACTTCGAAAATCCCAACGGCCATACCATCAACCTGAAACAACGCGCGGCGATCGAAGGCTGGTTCAAGCAGTTTGAAGACGTCTTTTTTAATGACGCCATTTGGCGGGATCCGGTCAATGGTTACCGGCGTTTCCTGGATTCGATCGATTTCGCCGATTACTTCGTCCTCAACGTCCTCACACGGAACGGGGACGGGCTTTTGATTAGCATGTTCCCGTGGAAGGGGGACGACGGCAAGCTGCGCATGGGGCCGGCTTGGGATTACAACTGGAGCGCTTACTACGTTTCGGGCGGCCCGACCGGCTCGCTGATGCACCGCTCGGAACAGCTCTGGTACTCGCGGCTTTTCGCGGACCCCGACTTTGCCCAGCTCTATATCGATCGCTGGTGGGAGCTCCGACGCGGCCCGATGAGCAACAGCGGTCTCGAAGCGATTATCGATGCGCAAGCCGCCGAAATCACATCGGAGAAAGCTCTGCTGAATGGCATGCCCGGCGCCTCCGAGTGGAGTCGTCGTCTGCGTGACATGAAGTCTTGGCTGACGCAGCGAGCCGACTGGATCGATAGCAATTACCTGCGCCCCCCTGCCTTCGCCCAGCCAGGTGGGGAGGTGCCTCAAGGCTTTGCCGTGACGCTCACGGCAGGCTCGGGGACGGTCTATGTCACGACTGATAACAGCGATCCACGCTCTTTGGGAGGCAGCGTTTCTCCGTCCGCACGCATTTATACGACGCCGTTCGTTATCGACCAGCCAACGACCGTGAAGGCCCGCTCGCGAAGCGGCGGGAAATGGAGCGGCCTGGCCACGGCCGTTTACCTTACGCCTCAGGACCTCGCGAAGCTTGTCGTCACCGAAATCATGTATGAACCTCCGGCTTCCGGCGGTTGGACGGGCGAAGATCTTGAGTTTCTTGAGCTCAAGAGTACCGGCACCAACACCCTGTGGCTTGACGGATTCGGGTTTACCCGCGGGATTGAGTTCACGTTTTCACAAGGAACACGGCTTGCGCCCGGGGCGTTCCTGGTGCTCGCGGCCAATGCTGACGCCTTCAAGGCGAAGTATGGGCCGGGCGTTCCCATCCATGGAGTTTTTACCGGGAAGCTCAGTAACAACGGAGAAGTTCTGCGGCTCGAAACGCCGGTGTCCACGCCGGTGTTCGAAATGGCTTATGGCACGGAGGCACCTTGGCCCAAGGCCGCCGCCGGAGGCGGGTTCTCAGCGGTGCCGATTTCGCCGGAGCTGGCCTTGAACACAAGCGACGGGGCTCTTTGGCGAGCCAGCACTTTCCCGGGAGGCTCTCCCGGCGTTGATGATCCGCCTCCCGTTCAAGGGTGCGACGCGAATGGATCGCCAACCATCGTTCTGCATCCGGTGAGCCAATCAGCTGTTCCCGGCGCGTCACTTTCGTTGAGCGTCGCGGTGACCAATTCGGCGGTGCTTCCGATCACTTACCAGTGGCGTCGCGATGGCGAGGCAATCCCGGACGGCACATTCGTTCTCGAAGAGCCAGTCTGCTTCCTGACGATCACGAACGTTCAGGCGGCGGACACTCGGTACAGTGCCCACGTGTCAAACGCCGCTTGCCCGGCCGGTTTCACCAGCAGCGAAGCGTTCGTCTCCGTGGAGATCGACACGGACCAGGACGGAATGCCGGACAGTTGGGAACTCGCGTTCGGGCTTCTGCCAGACGCGCCGACGGACGCGGATCTCGATGCTGACCAAGACGGGATGCCCAACGCCGCCGAATACTTCGCCGGCACCGATCCGACCGATCCAGCAAGCCGGCTGCGCATCGACGCCGTTGCTGTCACCGAGGACGGGGCAACTTTCAGCTTCCGAGCCCGCGCCGCTCGCACCTACACGGTGGAGTTCACGGACGCTTTGGGGAGCGGAGATTGGTCGAAACTTGCCGAAATTTGCGCCTGGCCTGAGGATCGTGAACAAACCCTTCACGATCCCGGTTTTCGTCCCAACCGTTTCTATCGCCTGATCACACCTGCCGGTTACAGCCGCAACCGATAGAACCGTTGCTGACCGGTTGGGGAGACCTGGTACGGGCTCGTGGCGTTCGGCACCGTCGTCCACGCGGCGGTTCCCAGGCTGTCTTTGGATTCCAGGGTGCCCGGGCCGGTCCAGCTAATCTCGATTCCACCGGGGGATGCCTGGACGCGCAGCGGCCCCGGGTTCATGGGAGGCATCTCGGCGAACGTGTGCACGACGGGCCCAAGGAGCGGCGCCGTATCCACCAAGGCCCAGGTATTCGAGATGAGTTGCAGGGCGAGCGCAACGGTGTCGCCGTTAAAGAGCCGTTCCCCGTCCGTTTCGTACCTGGCATTGCGCGAAATGCGGCACTCGAAGTCGGCAGAGCCGCTCTGCGGAGCCAAAGCAAAATCCAGCCCGGTAATCCCGCCTTCGTTGAACTGGCCGTTCTTCTGCTGGTAGCCATTGCTATTCTCGATCATCAGTTCCGAACCGAGCCCGGCTTGGCCCATGCCGGTCGCGATATCGTTGTCCGCGTCCGCAAAGATGTGGAAATAGTGATCCACGGGCAACTGGCCGATCTCGGCGTAGAAGTTGAATCGGACGTAGAGGTATTGATCGTCGCTGGCCACGTAAATGTCCTTGAACTCCAGGCCTTCGGGAGTGTCCTGGCTCTCGGTGGCGAGCGGGTCAATGCCTGTCCAATCGCCGAAGTCGCCATCAATTAGGATCGTCGCGCGGAAAGGCGCCTGGCCTGAGGAGGCATTGCCAAAGCGATCTTTAACGCCGCTTGCGCCGAGCGTGTACACCTGGCCGAACGTCAGCGCGCTGGTCCTCAGCGTCACGGTCCGCGAATCGGCGGTGTCCAAAGACGCGCTTTGCACCTTGGCCCCACCGGTCAGACTGTAGGAAGCCGCCGCGTTCGCCGAAGCTTCATCGAGAGGCTCTGAGAACTCCACCACGACTTTGGTTGCCGAACCAGCCACCTGCACCACTTGCGGACCGGTGGAATCACGCACCACGTTGACCTTCGCGGTGCGGCTGACCACCTGGTTCACTCGGTTGCTGACGACGAGCCAATAGTCGCCCGAGTCGGAGAGCGCAGCGTTGCCAAGCGTCAACTCAGCGGTCGTGGCGCCCTCGATCGCGGTGCCATTCTTGAACCACTGAAACGTGAACGCAGGCGACCCCGCCACTTGAACACTCAAGGTGGTTGATTCGCCTTCGACGATCGTTCGATCTGCCGGTTCACCCGCGTTCGGGAAGCTGACCGGATCGGCCGTCGTCAATAGCTGCGCCGCGCGGCTGGAAATGGTCGTGCCGGTGGCATTGCTGATGTCCACGTGATACTTCCCGGCATCGCCAAAGAGCACTTCGGCAATTGTCAGCGTCGCGCTGGTTGCGCCTTCGATGGCCACCCCGTCTTTGAACCATTGGAATGACATTGGAACCGTGCCCAAAATGCTTCCGGCCGAAAAACTCGTCGAACTGCCTTCGACCACCGTCCGGTCGGCTGGCTGCGAAGGATCTTCGATGGACGGAGGGAGGCTGTCGCTGGCCTCCAATTGGAGCCCAAACACCAGCTCCGCGGGGGTTGCGGCAGCTTGATGCACTTCGACCTCGAGCACGTTCGCGCCCACGACGAGCGGTGCGGATGGAAGGCTCAATTTCTCCGCGCTTCCAGGCACGGCTGGTCCGCCCGTCGCCTGGGTGCTGGAGTTGACTGGACCGGCTGGCATCCGGATCCGCTTCACCTCGGCGCCGTTCAAGTAGATGACCGCGCCATCGGAAAGATAGGCGTCCGCGGCGAGCGCAATTCCATAGCTATCGAAATCCCAGGTGAACGGCACCCGCAGATAGTAGGTGGTCCGTCCTTGCGACAACGGCGTCTGCACGGCCGGATAGACTCCGGAGGCCGTGGCGAAACCAAACGCTCCGAGTCCGCTGCCCCAACTTGAGTCGTCGAACTCGGCCAGCAACCAATCGGTCCCCAGGCTGGATCCGGAATCGTTGTAACGCCAATCGGTGCCGCTCAATGAGATCAGCGTCGTGGAGCCTGTCGCTTTGCCAGGAGTGGGAGCCATATCATAAAAGACGCCTTCCGTGTCCGGCGCCTGATCCACAGTGGCCCAACTGCCATTCTGGGCTTCGAACGCCAGCGCAAGGCTGTCGTTGACCATCACCGGCAGCCCTTCGGCATCCAGCACGCCTCGCGAAATCCGGGCCTCGAACTCCGTAACTTGGCCGGCGGGCGCCGCCGCCCAATCGAGCGCGCTGGCATTGCCTTCATTGAAGCCCCCGTTCTTCTGCTGATACGCGGCCCCGTCTTCGATCATCAACTCCGAACCCACATTCAAGCGCGGGTGCCCCGTCGCCGTGCTGGCATCGGCATCGATAAGAACATGATGGTGAAAGGCGCCGTA
This sequence comes from uncultured Verrucomicrobiota bacterium, assembly GCA_964578605.1. Classification (GTDB taxonomy): domain Bacteria; phylum Verrucomicrobiota; class Verrucomicrobiia; order Limisphaerales; family SIBE01; genus JAXMHN01. The sequence continues at coordinate 17,211 of CAZODO010000110.1, forward strand.
ATCCGCCTCGGCATGGATCTTTATGCGCACGTAAAGATACTGGTCATCATTGGCAACATAAACCTCCTTGAGGTCGAACTGTCCGGGCGCATCTTCGGCGTCAACAACTGCCGGGGGAACCCCCGCCCAATCTTCGAACGAACCGTCGATGGTGATCCGCTTAAAAGTCCCGGCGCTGGTGCTGGTCGCGCAGAGAGCGGCAGCGCCAAGCAAGCCGAGGAACAATCGGGGCAATCGAGTCTTCATGCGCCGGAGCGTAGCCGCTGCATAAGCAACCGGTCAACTCACTAAGGGCACCGCCTCCGCTCCCACAGAGCAGGGCGTCGACCCCCGACAAAAAGCACGCGCTTCCACGACCATGCCCTGCTGCACCCGCTGATGCCGCGTTGCTGACCCGTTGTTCACCCGTGATTCACCCGTTCCGCAACGGGTCATCTACGGGTCATCTACGGGTGAACTACGGGTCATCTACGGGTGAACTACGGGTGAACTACGGGTGAACCCCGGAAACGGCGGGGACAAGACGGCGGGGCAAGTCCGAACAGCGAGGCCCGAAGGCGCCGAAAGAAGTCCGAGTTCCAAATCCGAGCTCCGAGACGGCTGTGGTGGGCGAAAAGCGGTTATTCATCGCTGGCGAGTCGTTGGTCCCGAAGGGATGCCCGGCAATAGCCAGGCGGTCAAACGCCGAGCCATTCCCATGGCGTCCCCAACGGGACTGTTGATCCGCGCGAAACACGGTGCACTCGGCGAAGATTCATGTTGCGAGATCTCACCTCCGCTGCACCGAATGCGGACTCTTCCACAATTGTGGAAGGTCTTGATGTAATTGCACTCAAACGGTTTACAACACGGATGCCGTCGCTCACGCCCCGTTCTTTGCCTTTGAACGCACCAGCCGTCTGGTGAGTCGAAAGTGCAAGGCTATTCATGAAGACGAGCTTTCTTCCTGCGCTGCTTTCGGTCAGCCTCTTGCTACTGACATCCTGCGCGACTTACATCCCGCCCAGTGGACGCGCTGACCTGGGCAGCATTTCCAGTTACACCATGCGTGAGAGCTTCGCGGCGGAACCCGCTGCAGGGCTGCCTGCGAGCATCGCCGCTGTCCGGGTTCAGGCGCCCCAATACCGGAATTACCATACGGAACGGGAAGGAGGGGTTTACGGTGGAGGCCGATATAGCGTCGTTACCGCCAAGGAGGTCGAAGACGACGCGGATTTCCAACGCCTGACGAAGCTGCCCGATCTGGGTGGGTTCATTACGATCAATCGGTTACTCATCCCCGCGAAGCTGGAGTCTGACCGCGAACTGCGTGAAGCGGCTGCCCGGTTGAAAGCCGACATGCTCTTGCTTTACACGTTCGATACCTCCTTCCACGATAACGACGCTTCGGTTGCTCTCAAGGTCATCACGCTGGGCCTTTCGCCGACGCGGCACGTTTTTGTGAATGCGACCGCGTCGGCCCTGTTGATCGACACGCGAACCGGCTTCATTTACGCCGCCCTGGAGGCCAACGAACGGCGTAAGGTGTTGACGAACGCCTGGGAATCGCGCGAGAGCGCTGATCGCGCCCGCCAGGAAGCTGAACGAGCCGCTTTCAAGGGGCTTGTCGCAGAGTTTGAAAACAACTGGGCGGCAGTCGTCGCGCGAGCGAAAAAGGGCGCGTAGGCCGAACCGTTCGGAGCAAACCCGCCGGTCCACGCCGTTCATGGCCTCGCCCGGTCAGGCGGTACCAAGCTCCGACCTGTTCAATCCGCAAGGGTCTGGCCATGCGCCGGACGTTACCCGCCCTTTCGGCCGAGTGTCAATTGAAGATAAAAGAGATCTGACCCCGATGGACTCTGTTTGCAATTTGTAGCACACTTCGTCCACAAATTGTGGACGAAGTGTGCTACATTCGCCAGTCCACCTCAGCATTGTTGACTCCGCCCTGTGCTTGGGGTCAGATCTCTTCCTTCTTCATTGTGCATTGATGTTGCTCGTTTGAGCAACGCACGCTCC
>CAZODO010000111.1:0-19002 GCA_964578605.1 uncultured Verrucomicrobiota bacterium
GTCTCCTCTGACCGGCCGGCGCACACGTTCCAGAAACGCTTCCCCTCCCAGCACCCCTTGCTCCTTCGGATCCTCCCAGGAACTCTGTTCCAGCCCCTCCCCGGAAAATCGCCCGCCGTTCATGGCCTCGCCCGGTCAGGTGGCACCAGGCTCCGACCTGTTCAATCCGCAAGGGTCTGGCCATGCGCCGGGCGTTACCCGCCCCTTCGGCTGAGCGTCAATTGAAGATAAAAGAGATCTGACCCCAATGGACTGCGCGGACCCGGCCAGCAATTGCCGGGTCTGCCGTTCCAAGCTTTTGGGATCCGCCGCAAACCGCTGACGCTTGCGCTTGGTGCGCTGGGTGAGAACGGTCTGGGGCGGGGTTTTGGGATTAAGGGCGAAGAGTTTTTTTTTGCAGGCCGTAATCGGCGATGGCCCTTTCGACCGAACGGATACTGATGCGATGCTGGGTCTGCTCCAGCTTTTGGGCGATGACCTCCGGGGAGGCCTCCGGATCCAAGAAGCGGTGGCGGATAATCTGGCGGACGACCTCGTCGGTGCGGCGGTAATTGGACTTGGGGCCGGTGGTTTTGCTGAGCAAAGCGAGGGCGCCCTGCTCTCCAAAGAGGTGGCGCAACTGGAAGTAGCGCTGCTTGGAATAGCCGAACTTGCGAGCTGCTTCCAGCGGGCCCAGGCCGTCGCATTCGCCCTCGTAGAGCATGGCGAGTTTGAGGGTGATTTCGTCGTCGGGGAGCACCGGGAAGGAGCCGGCGGGGCCCGCGAGGGAGGGGAGGTGGTTTTGGGAGAAAGAGATCATAGGGGAAAGGTAAGGTAGGAGTGGAGAAAAGTCTAATCACATATGGCGGTAAATAACATTCCGTTATTGTGAAAAGTCCACGTTATTGAAATTACACGCTAAATATACCGCCACAATCTACTAGACCGTTTCTTAATTGAACTTCTAGCGGCTGTGGGCTGCGATCCGTAGACCGGTCTAATCATCTCCCCCTAATAAAAGTCTGCAATTGTGGAAGGTCTGGATCTAATTGAAAGTTAACGATTTATGACACAAGTTCGCCCAGCCCTCCCGTCACTTTGCGCATCCGCACCATTCCAATGCCAAGGTCGCAAAAACACCTGTCAGGGTCAGAATATCCTCGAGTTCAACCCATTCGTCGGGCGCATGGAGATTATCGCCGCGCGGACCGAGCAGAATGGCCGGCATTCGGCCGGCCTCGCCGTAGATCCCCAGGTCACACGAAAAGGCGGCGCCACCCAAGGTTGGTTTGGTCCCGCTGAATCGATAGAACGCCCCGGCCACGGCATTGACGGCTGGGCTGTCGACGGGTGTCTCCCACGGCTTCACAAAGTGGTAGTCAGGCTCAAGTTGGATCTTCAACGATCGGAGTGCCCCGTCCTTCTGGTTCATTTCTTTCCAGAATTGGCGGAACCGCCGATAGAACTCTGTTTCGGTCATGCCGGGATGGCACCAGACGATCCAGGCGATCTTGGCGAAAAGCGGCGTTCCCATTTGCGTAAATTCGCCCGGCCGGTCGGTCGTCAGGTGCCAAGGAAGGACATTCAGCTCCTTGCCTGGCGCGTTGAAGAGCGCGTGCCGGTTTTCGGCACGCCATAGGGTTTGCCACTCTTTGAGCAATTGAATGGCTCGGGCGGCACCGTCCAGCGGATTCGTGATCGCTTTTCCCATGTAGGCCATTCCCCCGCGTCCGGTGAGCGTCAGGTTCCCGAGAAAAGCCCCCAGGCATGCCGGGCACACCTCCATCCGTGTAGGCTCGCTCACGAGGGCGAGGTCCGCATTATGGCCTCGCAACCGGCCGGCGAGGGTTCCATTCCCGCCCGCAAATTCCTCATCCACCACGCTCTCGAACAGGATGTCCCCGCCGGGCGCAAAGCCGAGATCCTGCAAGATTCGCATCGCCCAGAACATAGAGGCCAGGCCGCCTTTCATGTCGGCTGAGCCGCGGCCGTAAAGCCGTCCGTTCTTCACCAGAGGCCGGTAGGGCCGGCACACTCGCCACTGTTCCGGCTCGGACGGGGCCACGTCGGCGTGGCCGCTCAGCAACAGGGATCGGCCGCGTCCTGTGCCACGCCAGCACGCAACCACGTTGCGGCGTCCTTCGGGGTAGTTTCGCCCTGCCAACCACGACGGGTGCTTGCGGATTCCGCGCACCGCGAGCGGTGAGAATAGGTCCACGGTCCAGCGCTGTTTGCGGCACTCGTTGGCGAGCCATTTCTGAGCCGCTGCCTCCTGGCCGTTGGGCGGCCGATTCTCGCTGGGGAACCGAATGAACTTCTTCGTCCACTCGACAATCTCATCCGCGCGCCGGCCGACCGCATTGCGAATGGCGTCAGGGCTCACAGGATGATGACCTCGCGCCGATAAGGGTTCAGTTCACGCAGACCTGTTTGCGTCACCAACACGCCGTCTTCGTAGCGGAGTCCATAGCGGCCGTCGGAAAGCCAGATATCGACGTTGAAGAGCATGTTCGGCTGGATCACAAAGTCGGCGCTTTTGGAGAGCCACAAGCCTTCCACCTCCGACGTTCCGGTTCCGTGGGCCGGGCCGTAAAGCGTGAATTGTTCATAGCCATGGCGAGCGAGAATCTCATAGTAGCCGGCAAACAAGTCGCAACCTCGTGCCCCGGGCCTGATGTGGGTGATGGCGTAATCCATCGCCTGCAACGCCGCTTCGGCCAGTCGGCGCGCGGGTTTCGGCATGGAGCCGATGGCAAAGGGGCGGCACATGTTCCCGCAATAGCCCATGAATTTGGCGCCGAACGTCAATTGCACCAATTCTCCAGCCCGGATGGGGCGTTCGGTTGACCGGCAGAGGCTCAGGGGAGTGTGCGGCCCCGAGCAGACCCACGCGGGATACGCCATTCCCTCGGCGCCGCTTAACACCATTTTCGATCGTGCGACCGCTTCCAATTCCCACTCGCGCTTCCCCGCCTTGGCGGCGCGAAGGGCAGCTTTCATGGCCTTTTCTGTGATCCGATACGCTTCGACGATGTAGGGAATCTCCGCGTCGGTTTTGATCATCTGCACCCGGAGCAACAGGTCGTCGCCGGGGACAAACTCCGCCTTAGGAGCCGCTGACCTGAGATCGTTGAAAAGAACTTCCGGAAAGATGTTCCAGTTCGCCACAGCAAGGCGTTTTGGCACCCGGCCGCACGCCTCAGGCAGGAGCGTTTTGAAGCTCTCACCATGGACTTTCGGCACCCATTCTGGCGCCGAAGTCTCCACGAGGAGCGGGTTAATGCGTATTTCGGGAGCTTGCGAGAAGCACTTGGCAAATTCGAACGACTCCGGACCGCCGGTAATGAGCATCGCCTTGCCCTCGGCTGGCACAATGATTCCTGCGAAGTCGAAGAACGGCCAGAATCCAGCCAAGTACCGAGTCGTGGCGCTTTCGCTCTCGCTGCTGTATCCGACCAGGCAGTCCAGGCCAGCCGTCCGCAACTCCGTCTGCAGTCGTCGGATCCGGTTGGTGTACTCGTTCGTTGGGAGTGGTTTCAGTCTCATGGGTATGCGGATTATTTGCCCCAAGAGGCGGCCTGAGGTTGATTCTTGTATTCCATGAACTCGAAGACGGCACCGTCCTGTTCAACGAAGACGACCGTCAGCCCGGGCAGCGCCTCGAACGGGCCGAGCAGGACATTTGCCCCGGCAATCGCCTCCTGGAGATTATCGACGCGGAAGGCAACGTGCGGCACGTTTCGGACCGGTCCTTGGACGGGCGAGTCCGCCTCGAAACGGAGGAATTCGACTTTGTACTTGTGCGCCATCGGGTCCGTGACCCACACCTTGGTGGCTGGAACGTAGGTTTCTCCGGGCTGTTTTTCGTCGGTCGGCAGACCGAGGTGATGGAATTGTCTCATGCGTTGGTGTTGGATAGTTGGATGACCTTGCCGTTCGAGGCCGACTCCTCCGCGGCAAGGCAGGCTTTTACCGCGGCGGCCGATTCCTCCGGCGTGATGACGGCCGGCTTGCGGTCCTCGAGCACGCATTGGAGGAAATAGCTCAACTCCGCGCGCAAGGCGCCCGCCCGAACCCCGTGCAGCAACGGCCAATAGGTCGTGTCCGGCGAGTGCCAGCCGGTCTTGTCGCAGATCGACAAGTTTGGGTGCGTCTCGTGAATGTGAATCGAACCGTCCGTGCCGACGATCTCCATGCGTTCGTCGATCTGGAACGCCGTGCTATCCGGCAGGAACCAGTTGTTTTCGAGCACCCCGATGGCCCCCGTGTCGAACCGATACATCGTCCAGCCCAGATCGGGGTGCGCGAACTTGCGAACGTTGACGGTTTGCGCATAGGCCGAGACAACCCGCGCGCCCGAGTACCACAGCATGAGATCCGTATCATGCACGCCGTCGCCGATGATCGGGCCGATCTTGGGCAACACGGATGCGCCAACGCTGGCCGGGATATTCCGCCGCGCGTACATGGAAACGACTTGACCAATCCTGCCTTCGGCAATGGCGGCTTTGGCGGCGGCGTAGCGCGGATTGAACCGGCAGATATGGCCAACCATGAAATGCTTGGAGGTCGCGTGGGCGGCCTGGACGATTTGATCACAGTCGGCCGCTGTCGAGGCCATCGGTTTCTCCAGAAAAACGTGCTTGCCGGCACGCAATGCGGCAAGAGTGGGCGCCACATGCTGGTCCCACATGGTGACAACGCTCACAGCATCCACCTCCGGATCTGCGAGCAATTCCAGATAATCCGTGCAGGTCTTTCTCACGCCGAAAGCTCCAGCCACAGCTTTCAAGCGGGATTCGTTGCGGGTGCAAAGGGCGTGCAATTCCGCGTGGGGGATCCCCGAGAGCGCCTCGCAGTGCTTCTCGCCGAACCAGCCCAGCCCAATGACGGCGATTTTGACTTTATCCATGGCAATCCTTTCAACGCCCGGTCTGCGTGCGATGCACCGCCTCAGGATGGCAGTTGTCGTTAACGTTCATGGTGATTTCCTGAAGACTATCACGACCAGTGCGCCGCGGGCCAGCGAAACTAACGGCCGCTTTGCCGGGCGGATGCAACCATCAGCGTGATCATCGTCGAAGCCAGCGGTGTGCACTGCAGAAGAGAATCGTCAACCGGTCCTCTCCCTGCGACATACGGGTCTCGACAGGCGCCCTGGTTCTGCAATCCTTTGCGCAGGCCCTGACGTGCAATGAGAAAATCCGCGATTGTCATTCTTGGAATCTTCTGGCTTGGCGCCGTCCATCCGTGCTGGCCTGCCGAGGAGGCGTTTCCGGGATCGCTCGACATCGAGGTTCACAACGGGGTGGTTTCGCTCTCCTGGCCGAACCTGGGTTCTGAGGACGGCTTTGTCGTGGAAACTTGCCAAAGTTTGGCGCGGGGCGGCGATTGGAGACCGGCGCCGGCTACGGTGTGGCCGATTCCCGGCAAGACGTGGACGGACCCGAGACTGGCGCGAAAAGGGACTTCGTTCTACCGGCTGATGGCACAGCCTTCGAGGGCGGATCGGGGGCGGGTCCTGTCTGCGACGGAGTTGCCGCCCGTTTCAGCGGCCGAGATTCAGGGGATGTTCGATGCCCTGGGCGTCGCGATTCCCGCCGGCAGGGGAGTGCGTTTGCACCGGCTTGTTTACGAAACTGTGAACCCGTTTGAGCTGCGGACGACTGCGTCGGGCTTGCTGGTGCTTCCTGCAGGTTCGAGCAACGCGTTGCCGCTCGTGAGTTACCAGCATGGCACCATCGTTTCGCGGGACGAGACGCCATCCGCGATGGAGGGGTTGGAGGCGCTGATCGGCCTTGCGTTTGGGAGCAGCGGATACGCGGCGGTGCTGCCGGATTATGTGGGGCTGGGCGAATCTCCCGGGCTCCACCCGTTTGTCCATGCCAAGAGCGAAGCGACGGCGGTGGTCGACATGTTACGCGCCGCGCGTGCGTTTTGCGCGAGCAACGCGGTGGCGTTGAACGGGCAACTCTTCCTGATCGGATACTCTCAAGGCGGGCATGCCACCATGGCGGCGCACCGCGAGATCGAGACCTTTCACGCCAGCGAGTTCACCATCACGGCGTCCGCGCCAATGGCCGGGCCCTATAACCTTTCCGAAGTGATGCTCAACGACTTTCTCTCGGATCGTGCCATGCCCAATCCGTACTACTTCCTTTACCTGCTTGCCTCCTACCAGAGCATCTACGGGTTTGCGGGATCTCTCGTGGAGGTCCTTGCCCCGCCGTATGACGAAACCCTGCCGCCGCTCCTGGACGGGCGCCATGGCGGTTCGGAGCTGAACCGCGCGATCGGGACGTCCATCCCCGCCCGGGTGCTCAAACCGGAGTTCCTAGACGCGTTCAAGGGCAATCCGAATCATCCGCTGCGAATCGCGCTGAGGGAGAACGATCTGATCGACTGGACGCCGGCAGCCCCGATGCAGATGTATCATTGCGGCGGAGATGAGGATGTGCTTTACGCCAATTCGCAGTCCGCCTATGACAGTTTTATTCGGCGGGGCGCAACCCAGGTGAAGCTCCTCAATCCTCTGCCGGCGGCCGATCACGGGGGATGCGCTCCGTTCGCCCTGTTGGCAGCCAAACTGGTCTGGTTTGACTCGCTGGTGACGCCGTAGGAGGGTTGAGGGCGGGTCTCCTTGAGCAAGAGCCAGCCGCTTGGCGCAATGAGACGCACGAAGCCATGAATATCGAATCGTTGCACTTGAACATGCGCGTCCGCCACCCGCAATACGGCGTTGGCACCGTCCGAAGAATCCTCGAGCACACAGCGGAGATTCAGTTTGATGAAGGGCTCCGGACGGTGGCGCCCGAAACCAGCGGGCTTGTCGCAGCCGAACCCCAGGCGACCGTCACCGGGTTGGACTTGCCCTTGGCGCAATTCATCAAGCAGATCGTCGGCAGCGTGGCCGATCAAATGGGCCTGACCGGGCCCGAGGAAATCGTGGAGCAACTGGGGAGCCGTTGGCGTGGCGGGGTGATGCTTATCCAACCTTCGGACCGTTCTTTACAGTCCAAAGAGGTGCCCATCGAGGTCTTCTTCCACAAGATCGTCATGATGCGGAACAACTTTCGGGTGCTCGAACAGAAAATTAATGCGCATCCGCAACTGAGCGACACCGAGAAGGTTGATTTGCAGCAGTACATCACGCGCTGCTACGGATCGATGACCACCTTCAATATTCTCTTTAAGAACAAGGCCGACCAATTCACGGCAGAGAAAGCCGAATGAGCCCTTTGCCGGAAATGGAACATTCCTTTCTCGTTTGTTCGAGGAAGCTACGTCGACCCCTCATCTTCTCAATCAGGGCGGGCACCTGAACCTCACATCGGAGCGAGGCCGAAAATCCGCACCTGACCTGGCGTGCGGCGACACTGCCATTCACTGCCGCTCGTACTCGCCTTTGCCAACGCGCTTGAGGACGGTGAAACCGGCCTTCTTCGCGTCGGTGATCGAAACCGGCTTCGTACGCACCGGGGAGTTGAATGTCGAAATGAGCTTGCGGACCGGCCGTTTGCAGAGTGGGCACTTCGTCAACTCCGGCGCGCTCACAGGCCGGCGGAGAGTGAACTTTCCACCGCAGACGACGCAGTCGCCTTCGCACAGTTCGTATTCGTAAAGAGGCATACGCGATCGAAGAACCTCTCTAGCATTTCACAGGCGGGGCTCCATTTCAACATCGTGGCGCCGTCCCCAGGCCCCGGCGTCGTTTGAGAACGTTTGCCGTGGTCCATAAGATGCTCGCTCGATCCGTCCGGAACCGACAATGAAGATTCTGCTGCGGGTCCTCTTTCTGATAGCCGTTCTGGAGGCTGGCCAGACCACCGTGCCAGCGGCCGGAACGCCGTCGATGGCGTCGCGTGTTCGCTGCCTGTTCCTGATCGATACATCACGGGCGCTGGGTGAACACAAATCAGACATTCTGGAGGCCGTCACCGCGCGCCTCGCCAACGGTTTGAACGGACAATTGCGCGCCGGCGACGTGTTCTTGATTCGGACTTTTGGCGAAACGCTCCCTTCGGGCGTCACTCTTCAAGGCGTCTGGAACCCGCACCTCAAACAGACGATTCCCGCCGCTCTGGCCGAAGCGCTGCGTGACAGTTCGTTCAAGGGCCGCTCCCGGCTCGATCTCGCGCTGAGATCCACGGCCGATCTTGCGGCTCGCGAAGACGAGTTGCTCGTTGTGATCGTCACGGACGCCGCCACCCCGGTCAGCGGAACCCCATTCGATGCGCATATCAACGGCGCTTGCCAGCTTATCGCCTCTCGCGAAGGGCCGGGTTCCAATCCAGTCGCAGTTACGCTGCTCACAGGAAGCGGGCGAATGCTCGCCTGGTCGGTCGAACCGGTGTCTTTGTCCGCCGTGCCTGCCGCTCCAGCCAGCCCAACGCCCGTCCGGCCCCAGAACGCTGCCGCGCCCCACCCTGCCCCTCGGCCGGTGACAAGCCCAAAACCAGCCTTCGAACGCCCGCCCGAGACGCCAAAGGTTGCCGAAGCGCTCCACGCGCCTGTCGGAACCAATGGCACCGCCGAACCGCCCCCCGCGCAGTCCACCCCCGCAAAGCTGGAGGAGGTCAAGCCGGCTGCTTCGGTTGAAATCGCGAGCCCGCCCGATCCGGGGCCGTCGAATCTCTCATCGGCGCAAACGGAATCCGCGCAGGCGGTCGCTCCGGTCCTGGAAGCTCCTTTGGCCGCCCCTCCAGCATCGGAAGAGGTGACAAACATGGCCGCTCTCAAAATCCCGGATTCTCTCTCGAAAGCGCCCCCGGCATCCGACAATGTTCCGGTCAAGGCGGAACCGGCGGACGCACCTCCCCCGGCCGGATTCGCCAGCGTCACGCCGGCCAACCAAGCCGAGTCCGCACCCGCCCTTCCCGCTCAGGAAGTCCCTCCTCTCCCGAAAGCTCAAGCCACCGACAAGAGCCCCCTTGCACGCGCACCCGAACTCCCACGGACCCCTTCTCGTGCCTTCCTCATTCTGGGTTCGAGCTTCATCGCCGCTGCCCTGGCTGGCCTGGGATGTTTTGCGCGCCGACGCAAGCCCGCGCCCGCGCAGAGCCTGATCTCCCGTTCCATCGACGGCGCGAAATGACCGGATGGGCGGCCGAGTTTCCGCGTGCGTTCGCCCTCCGGCGCGATATCTTCCGGCCATGATTTCGCGGCCCAGATCCGATCAATTCTTTGCCGAAGCGTTGCGTTACATCCCGGGAGGCGTGAACTCCCCGGTGCGGGCCTTCCGGGCTGTGGGCGGGAACCCGTTCTTTGTGGACCGGGCCGAAGGCGCCCATGTGTTCGACGTGGACGGCAATGAATACGTGGATTACGTGGGGACCTGGGGGCCGGCGATCCTCGGGCACGCGCATCCGAGGATCATCCGCGCGGTGCAGGAAGCGGCGCAACGGGGGACAAGCTTCGGCATCCCGAACCCGCTGGAAATTACCATGGCCAAGCTGGTTTGCTCCGCCGTTCCGAGCGTGGAGAAGGTGCGCATGTGCAACTCGGGAACGGAAGCCACGATGTCGGCCATCCGCCTGGCGCGCGGCTTCACTCAACGGGACAAGATCGTCAAGTTCGAGGGCTGCTACCATGGGCATGCGGACTCGCTCCTGGTAAAGGCCGGGTCGGGCGCTTTGACCTTTGGGCAACCCGACAGCAGCGGCGTGCCGGCGGCGTTCACCCAGCACACGATCGTGCTGCCCTTCAACGATCCTGAGGCGGTGGAAAGGGCTTTCGACGCGAATCCAGGCGCGATTGCCGGGATTATCGTGGAGCCTGTTCCGGGCAACGCTGGCGTTTACCTTCCCCGCCCGGGCTACCTGGAATTCCTCCGCTCGGTAACGTCCGCGAATGGCGCTCTCTTGATCTTCGACGAGGTCATGACCGGGTTCAGGCTGGCGTGGGGAGGCGCCCAGGAAAGGTTTGGCATCCGGCCGGACCTGACCTGTTTTGGCAAAATCATCGGCGGCGGCCTTCCCGTGGGTGCGTTCGGCGGCCGAGCCGAAATCATGGACCGGTTGGCGCCCCTGGGCCCGGTTTACCAAGCCGGCACCCTTAGCGGAAACCCTCTCGCCATGGCTGCGGGGATTGCCGCGCTCCAGGAACTCCAAAAGGGCGGCGCTTACCCCCGACTCGAGACGCTGGCCGGCCAACTCCAAGCCGGCATGAAAGACGCCGCCAAGTCAGCGGGCCTTCCCGTGCAGTGCAATGCCTGCGGCTCGATGTTCTGCACCTACTTCACCGAAGCCCCGGTTCACAACCTCCAAGATGCCATGCGCGCCAATCGCGAGCGCTTCGCGAAGTTCTTTCATGGAATGCTCGCAGAAGGCGTTTACCTGGCGCCTTCTCAATTCGAAGCGGGTTTCCTCTCCACGGCGCATACGGCGGACGATATCGCCAAGACCGTCCGCGCCGCCGAGCGTGTCTTCCGCACCTTGTGAGGGCGGCCAAGAACCGTATCAAGCGCCAGCCAACCCCCCGCCGCTCAAGGCAACGGCGTGATCGTCGCCCGGCGGAAGTCGATCGCGCCGCCTTCGGACTGCAAACCGACAGGGCCAGGGATGAATTCCACCCCGGTCGTCGCATTCACCTGCTGTCCGTTCACCCAGACGGTGTAGCTGGATCCTTGCGCCAAGATCTCGACCCGGTTCCATTTGCCAGGCTCCTTCTCGGCAGCCGCGGTCTTCTTCACGCCACGAATGTCTCCAGCCAACGGGTGCGCCTTGACTTCGAAAAAGCGATCCTGTCCCGCCGCCATCCCCATGCCCTGGAGTCCAAGCACGTCGCCGGCATTCCCGTGCTGGAGCTGAACCTCGACGCAGCGCGGGAGCGCTTTGGGAGCGCCATTGATCCGGGAGAAAATGCCGCTGTTGCCGGGCTTCTGCCCAGGCGCCCACCGATATTCCACCACCATGCGGAAGTTGCCGAACTGCCGGTCTGATTGCAGGAAGCCGATCGGGTCGCCCGTGCACTTCAAAATGCCATCCCGGACGCTCCAGGTTGACTCCGCCTTGGCCTGAGGATTGCCCGAGACGAACGTCCAGCCACTCAGGTCCTTTCCATTGAGAAGTTCATGGCTCGTTCCGCTCGACCGGCCGGAGGTGGCGCATCCGGCAAGCAACAAAATAGTCAGAGCTCCAGTGGCAATCAAAGCAGCAGTTGATGTGTTCTTCATAGCAAGAGTGGGCGCTATACTGGCGATGGCACCGGCGGAGCACAATCCCAATCTGGCTCGGGATTCTTGCCTCAAGCTCTATTCAATCCGAAGCGGTCGCCCAGCAATTCACTATGAAATCTGCAGCCCGCGGAAGCTTAAACCGTTGATTTCGGTCAAGGCACCTAACGGGTCTCGTGCTTTCAACTTCCGGGAGGCACGCGGAGGGGGCTCGTTCCTGTGCCGTAAAGCAGCGTTGTGCTCCCGTTGCCCGCCAGGTTGGCCGGCTGTTCCGCAGCGGAAAAAGCATCAAACATGAAATACCAAGCCTTGAACCTGCCACCCGGACTCTCTCTCCTCATTTTTGGCGCCTTGGTGGCGTCGGCCGTTCCGAAGGTTCTCTCTGCCGACGCTGGCTCCGCTCCGGCCCAGTACCTCTCGCCCACGGCCCTCGTCGCGACCGAAAGCGGGGACAAGCTCTACGCCGCCTGCGCCACGGCTTCGAAGGTGCTGGTGCTTAACGCCGCAGACGGCGCTGTGACGGGGACCCTTCCGGTGGGCCCAACGCCCTCGGGCCTCGCGCTTTCCCGGGACGGGTCGACCCTGTATGTCACGTCGGCCGAACCCGACGGCGGAGTCTGCGTCGTGGACACGGCGACCGCGAGAACGGTGGCTACCATCCCGGCCGGACACACCGCGATGGGGCCGGTGCTGAGCCCGGATGGGCAAACCCTCTACGTGTGCTGCCGTTTCAATGATCAAGTGGCGTTTATTGACCTGGCCACGCGTGCGGTGCGCAAACGGGTGCCCGTGGCGCGGGAGCCTGTGGCGGCCGCGATCACGCCGGATGGCCGCTTTCTGCTCGTCGCGAACCATATCCACACGGGTCCTGCGGACGCGGACTACGTGGCCTCGTCGGTTTCGCTGGTGGATATTGAAGCAGGGGCAGTTTCCCAGGAATTGAAGTTGCCGAATGGGAGCGGGCTGCTTCGCGATGTGCGGGTTTCGCCGGACGGCAAGTTTGCCTGCGTGACGCATGTGGTCGCCCGGTTTCACCTTCCAACCACGCAGATCGAACGCGGCTGGATCAATAGCAACGCCCTGACGGTGATCGACCTTTCGACGATGACGGTGATCAACACCGTGCTGCTGGACAACGTGGACCGCGGCGCCGCCAACCCCTGGCCTGCGGCATGGTCGGCCGACAGCAAACGGATCTATGTCGGTCACGCCGGCACGCATGAAGTGAGTGTGATCGACTGGCCCGCGTTGCAGGCGAAGCTGGGCAAAGTGGTCGAAAACGCGTCGAAACAGTCGCGGGAATATGTTTCCACGTCGCTGACTCCGGCCGATGTTCCGAACGACCTCGCCTTCCTGGTCGGCGTTCGAACGCGGGTTCCCTTGCCCGAGACCGACTTGGGTCCGCGCGCTCTTGGGTTGGCGGGAGGCGTTCTGTGGGTGGCGAATTATTTCAGCGACAGCCTGACCCGCATCGACCTGGGCGACGAAAGGCCGCGGCTCCAGTCGGTTCGCCTTGGGAATGGGGCGCCCATGACCCAGATTCGGCGAGGCGAGTTCCTCTTTAACGACGCGAAGATCTGTTTCCAGGGGTGGCAAAGCTGCGCCAGTTGCCATTCGTCCGACGGGCGGATCGACGGCATGAACTGGGACAACCTGAACGACGGCATTGGCAACCCGAAAAACGTGAAAACCCTGCTCCTGTCGCACCTGACACCTCCGTCCATGGCCATGGGGGTCCGCGAAGACGCGGAATATGCGGTGCGCGCGGGCATCCGGCACATGTTGTTTACTGTCCAACCCGAGGACGACGCGGTCGCCCTGGACGAGTATCTGAAAGCGCTCGTGCCCATCCCGAGTCCCTGGCTGGTGGACGGCGAACTTTCTCCGGCGGCCCGGCGCGGGAAGAAGCTTTTCTTTGATGCCAAGATCGGATGCGCCGAGTGTCATCGGCCGCCGCTTTACACCAACCTGATGCAGTACGACGCCGGGACCAATGGCCCGCTCGACAAGCCGGCCGACCGGTTCGATACGCCGACGCTGATCGAGGTTTGGCGCACCGCCCCCTACCTGCATGACGGACGGGCTTCGACGGTCGAAGAAACCATCAGCCGCTGGAACAAAGAGGACAAGCGCGGCCGGACTTCGCACCTGAACTCGCAGGAGATTGCCGACCTCGCGGCCTTTGTGCTCTCGCTCTGACGCACCTTAGGACGAGAGACCGGCCAGGTATTGGAGCGTCCCGGCGGGAATCGCGCGCGCGGGGCGGGGTGAGGTTCCTTGTGTCCAACCCCGTCCTATGGTAACAGCCCTTCACCCGTGATACCGCCATCTCAGCTCAAGTTCGATCGGAACGAGTTCTCCGGCGCGTTCGGGGATATCGGGACGGACTTGCCTTTGCTGATCGGGATGGTGCTGGCCGCGGGGCTCGATAGCGCCAGCGTCCTGATCACCTACGGCGTGATGCAGATCGGGACGGCGCTGTTCTACCGGTTGCCCATGCCCGTGCAGCCGCTTAAAGCCGTCGCGGTCCTTGTGATCAGCCAGAAGCTGGGCGGCAACATTCTGTATGGCGCGGGCTTGGCGATTGGCATCACCATGCTCCTCCTGGCCGTCACCGGCCTTATCGATTGGATCGCCCGGGTGGTGCCCAAGAGTGTCATCCGGGGTGTGCAGTTCGGACTGGGCCTGCAACTGGCCTCGCTGGCGCTCAAAGACTATGTGCAGGCGGAATCGACTCTCGGATATGGCCTCGCCTTGCTGGCGTTCATCCTGGCATTGCTGCTCATGGGCAACCGCCGGTTCCCGCCCGCGCTCTTGATCATCCTGATCGGTATTGCCTATGCCGCCGTGTTTAAGCTGGACGCGAACACCCTTTCAAAGAGTTTTGGCTTTGCGTTTCCCCGGCTGAATGCGCCATCCCTGAACGACATTTGGACCGGCTTTCTCCTCCTGGCGCTGCCCCAGGTGCCCCTGTCGATCGGCAATTCCATCCTCGCGACGTCGCAAATCACGAAGGACCTTTTCCCCGGCCGCACTCTGCCCGTGCGAAAGATTGGCTTTACCTATGCCTGCATGAACCTGCTGAACCCGTTCCTGAGCGGTGTTCCCACGTGCCACGGTTCGGGCGGCATGGCGGGGCATTACGCTTTTGGGGCGCGCACGGGCGGTTCCGTGGTGATCTACGGCTCGTTCTACCTGCTTTTTGGGCTGTTCTTTAGCCGGGGTTTTTCGCAACTGGTCCAGGCGTTCCCCTTGCCAATCCTTGGAATCATCCTGCTTTTCGAAGCGCTCGCCCTGCTGATGCTGGCGCGGGACATGACGGGCGCGAAGGCGGACTTCGCCATCGTCCTCTTGGTAGGCCTGGCGGCCGTGGGGCTGCCCTACGGCTATGTCATCGGGCTTGTTGCCGGAACGGCCATGCATTACCTGTTCATCTACTTCACGCCCGAACTGCTCCAAACGCCTTGAGCATTCCGCCCCCTCCGCCAGACCGAGGGGGAAGCGCAGGCCACCGCCATTCAACGCCCGCTCGCTTTCGGGATCTTCTGAGTCACCACGCGAAGGCGCCAATCGGCGAAATTCGTCGCCGTCGTCAAGACGCCAAACGTGTCGAAGGAGAAGTCGCAGGCATGCCCATAAACGCTGTCGGGCCCCACATTGAACGTCCAGACCGATCCCGGCGGCAGGGTGCGTTCGCTGCCCGTCTCGATCGTGCGTCTCAGGGCGCCTTCGTTTGCGTTGAGAAGTCCCACGGAATCGGTTTCCTGCCAATGACGATAGATCCCGTCGCCGGCTTTCAAGCGCCGCATCAGGCCATTGGGAATCGTGGCATGCTGATGCGCTCGAAAGACCGCCTGCAACCGCCGCGTGCTGCTATGGTGGCGAAGGATATATTGCGTCGTCCTTTCGCCGTAGACAAACGCCCGGCCTGGATCGTAATCGAAGTCCGGTTCACCCTTGACCACGGTGAAGTCATTCCACATGAACCCGATCACGGTCGGCGAGGTCGGGGTTGTGGGCTGAACATCGACCAGGCTGGACTCCATCAATTTCCGGGTGTTTGAAGGCAATTGGGCCTTCAATTCAGGGTTCTGGCTCAAGAACTCCTGCTGGCGCAACGGGCCCAGGAGCTGAAATTGCACCCCTTCCGGCGCGTCCAGAAGCGGCCGCGGATCGAACCCCGGCTCCATGCCCCCATGGTTGCACTGGAGGACATCGTCCCCGCACCCGAGATAAAGGACCAGGGGCAGGAAATCGTAGAACCGCAGGATGGACTTGCCATCGAACTCCCGTCCGTACTTCCCCCGCCCTTCCTCGATGAAACCGTATCGGGCCGCGAGGTTGACATCTTCGTGATTGCCCCGGACCAGCAGCACGCGGTCCGGGTTTTCCACTTTGAGCCGCAGGATCGTATAGAGCACTTCCATCCCGTAAATCCCGCGATCGGTGTAATCCCCGAGGAATAGCAGGCAGACATTCGGCCGCGTCAGGGTGAAGTCGCGCAGATAGCCGTGGGTGTTGAGCCACTCCACCCAGGCCACCGTCGAATGAATGTCCCCGTGCAAATCGCCATGCACGATGATCTCCGTTCCCGGCGGGACAAGCTCGCGCTGCACAAACGGCTGAAACCGGATCGAGGGGCGCAGAAAATAGGTGGCCGAAATGTTGAAGAAGTCCGGTTGCACAGGCGCTTTCGCCAGCCAGGCATCGCCTTGCGCCAGCGTGCTGGCCTTGGCCACCCGAAAGTACGCGTCCAGAACCTCCTTGAACTCCGCAAAGGTCCGCAACGGAAGCAATTCCTTCGGCGGCAAATACCATTTCAATTCCCGGTTGGACGGCAGTTTGTCACAGGCAGCCTTCCATTCGGAGAATTGCCGGTAGACCGACGGCACAAACCGGCCCGCTGCCACCGGTGCCGCTGATTCTGGCGCCTGCTCCAGGACGGGCGCGAGCGGGGCGGATTGCGCGCAACCGGCCAGCAATCCATGGGCGAGCGGCAGCGCCAGTGTCCAGGCAAGTCGGCGATCGAACCAGCCGCTCCGTTTCCCTCCATTGGAAGACTTCAAGCGACAAAATTCGGGCAGCGTGAGAGATATCATGCAGGCGGTCTCCTCAATGGAATCCAGTTCAAAGCCGAAACGTCAGAGCGTCGGGTACATATCGCCGCAAATCCGTGCTGCGCAAGAACAATCCCTGGGACAGAACGCTCCGAGGGAAACTCTGGCCTGCGCCACAGCCGCGGGCCGATCCCGTGCCGATCCATTCGCTGCGGCACGGCACAGAATACGGCATAACCTCGAGCCACACGCATGCTAAACACATGAGAAACGCATGTCCACATGAGTTTAACGTGTGTTTAGCGTGCGTTTAGCGTGTCCTTAGCCTGTGTTTAGACCGACAGCAGGCGAGAGCTCGACCGGGTCTTGGAGCAGATCGTTTGACAACCCGCCCGTTTTGTTGACAAATGTGTCACCCGCGCGGAGGTGGCCGGCGGCCTGGTTGGCGCCCCTGGTCTTCAAAACCAGTGTAGGGCTCAACAAAGTCCTGGGTGGGTTCGATTCCCATGCACCTCCGCCAATCTTTCCTCGCGAGGTTCGCGTCCGGCCTGCGCGCCGCAAAGCCCTCAGATCTCGATTTGCATGCCTAATTCCACAACCCGATCTGGTGGAAGGCCGAAATAGGCCGTGGCGGGCTGGGCATTGCGCGACAGGGTGGCAAACAAGTGTTTGCGCCAGCGTGCGAAGCCCCGCCGCTCGCTGGGGATGATCGTTTCGCGGCTCAGAAAGAAGGTGGTTGTCATTGGCGAGAGTTCGAGGCCCAGTTGCCTGCAGGATTTCAGAACTTCCGGCACCTGGGGTTCCTCCATGAAGCCGTAATGCGCAAGGACACGGTAGAACGAATTCCCGAGATCCGTCACCTCGACGCGACGTTCTTCCTCCACAAACGGGATTTCCTCGACCAGGACGGTCAGCAGAACAACACGTTCGTGAAGAATCTTGTTGTGCTTGAGATTGTGAAGCAACGCGAGCGGGGTGCCCTCCGGATTGCCCGCGAGAAAGACGGCGGTGCCCTTGACACGTTTTGGGAAGTCGCTCATGACGTTCCTCAGAAAATCGGTCAACGGCACAAGGCTGTGAGCCAAACGCTGCCGCAGGCGTGCCCTCCCGGTTTTCCACGTCGACATCAGGGTGAAACCGAATGCGCCCACCGCGAGCGGGAACCAGCCGCCGTGCTCAACCTTGGAGAGATTGGCGCCCAGAAACGCCAGTTCCGCCAGCAAAAAGCTGAGGCTGACCGCGCCGGCTTTCATCGAGCTCCAGCCCCAAAGCCGCCGTGCAGCGAAGAAAAACAGGCACGTCGTTATGAGCATCGTGCAGACCACCGCGATCCCGTAAGCCGCAGCAAGATTCCCCGACGACCTGAAGCCGAGCACGAGTCCTAGGCAGACCCCCATGAAAACCCAGTTGATGCCGGGGACGTAAATCTGTCCGTGCTGCGTGGACGAGGTATGGTTGATCAGCACGCGAGGAGCGTACCCCAGGCGCACCGCTTGCACGGTGAGGGAAAAAGAGCCCGAAATCAGCGCCTGCGAAGCGATGACCGCAGCGCTTGTCGCCAAGAAAACCAGGCCATACAACGCCCACGGCGGCGCCATCCGGTAGAAGGGATTCTCAGCCGCCTCAGGATGCACCATTAGCAACGCCCCCTGCCCAAGGTAGTTCAGCAAGAGCGCTGGCAGCACCAGCCCGAACCAGGCGACACGAATTGGCTTCCTCCCGAAGTGCCCCAGGTCCGCATAGAGAGCCTCGGCGCCCGTGACGACAAGGAAGACACCGCCAAGAACAAAGTAGGCCTGCCAGCCGTTGGCCGCGAAGAATCGCAGCGCGTAATGCGGCGAGAGGGAAGCCAGGATCCCAGGAGCCCGTGAAATGGCATTGATCCCCAACGCCGCTATCGTCACGAACCACACGAGCATCACCCACCCGAAAACTCTTCCCAAACCTCCCGCACCCGCCCGTTGCACGCTGAAGAGCGCCATCAAGATGCACAACGAGAGCGGCACGGTGTAGCGCGAAAAGAGCGGCGTTGCGGTTTCGAGGCCTTCGACCGCGCCCAGCACCGTGATGGCCGGTGTGATCAGACCTTCTCCGTAGAGAAGCGAGGCTCCAAAGAGCGCGAAGAGCGTCAACAAGCGCGCCGCGCGCCCCGCGTTCCGGCGCTGCTGCCCTGGAAACGCCACCGTCATGAGGGTGAGAATGCCCCCTTCCCCCCGGTTATCGGCGCGCAGCACAAAGGCGATGTACTTGACCGATACGATCAGTGCCAGCGACCAGACGATCAGCGAAAGCACCCCAAAGACGTTGTCGCGCGAGGGGGCGACGCCGGTTGCCCCGTTAAAACACGCCCGGAGCGCGTAGAGCGGGCTGGTGCCAATGTCCCCGTAAACCACGCCCAGCGCACCGAGCACGAGCAGGCCAGCAGGCGTTGCTGCAGGTTTGTTTTGAACGCCAACTTGCGGTCCGTTCTCTTCGTTCGACTGCATATCATGCCGAGCGAAGGACCCAAGTGAGCCACTTGAGGAAGATCGCTCTTTCACATGCCGACGAGGTTAGCTGACGGGCTGGGCCTTGAAAGTGGCCTGGGCGCTCGTTCGAGCGGCCCTGCGCCCCATTTCCCGAGTCGCCATCGCGAACCGGAAAGTCTGGTTCCCCCGCGCCCGCCTTAGAAGCGAGCTTAGGCTGCGTTTTGTCGGAGCCTAGACCCTCGTGACAGAGGACGCAACGCGTTTTCAATCATTCTGCCCATGAACCTCAAAACAGTTGACTTGGTTACCAACCACTTGCGCGTTT
>CAZODO010000112.1:0-18727 GCA_964578605.1 uncultured Verrucomicrobiota bacterium
ATAACCTTGGTGTAGCAACTGTTTTGCTCACCTGCCAACACCCATGTCATCTACCCAAACGGGGGCTCCTCAGAATGGCGTTCAGGTCTACGGAAACCTCCTGCAACCGCTTCGATTTCGAATCCTTCCACCTCAGCTTCATAGCACGCACTTACTGGTTTATGACGGATTTCGAAGCGCCTGCATTCGATGCGGAGGCCTGACTCAACCGCGAACAAGCGGCAATGGACGCGCGATCCGTCGCCCTTCCTCTTGGTCTAAACACATGCTAAACGCACGATAAACGCACGTTAAACTCATGTGGACATGTGTTTACCATGCGTTTGTCATGTGTTTACCATGCCTTTGATAGGTATCCAGACCGTCAGAGTCGCATATCGACATGCCTCTGAAGCGGTCCCCGGTCCTCACGCAGCTTAAGGCCGTCGTGAGTTGCTTTGACAACTCTTCCACCCCGGCGTAAAAACGCCTGCCGACGCAAACCATTCGCAACGCCAACGCTGCCGATGACCTCCGCCCAGCCTGGAGGAGCCGAAGCCGATCGACCCATGCCACCCATGGAACCCGCTGATGCGGAAAGGATCGCGGCTGTCCTCCAAGGCGACACAGCCAGTTTCGAACCGCTGGTTCGCAAGTACCAGGCCCGCGTCTTCGCGACGGCGCGCCGTTACTCGCGGAACCTGAGCGAAGTGGAGGACATCGTCCAAGAGGTCTTCATGAAGGCTTTCCAGAAACTGGCCAGCTTCCGCGGCGACGCGCCTTTCGAGCATTGGCTCATGCGTTTGGCGGTTCGCACGTGCTATGATTTCCTGCGGATGCACCAGCGCAACCGGGAAACCGCGTTCAGCGATCTCCGGGACCAGGAGACGGATTGGCTGGAACGGTTCCTGGCCGCCCCGGAACAGAATACCGAGGCGGCCGCCGCCGCCCGCGAACTGGTGAATGCGCTCCTGAGCTGCCTCTCGCCCGCCGCACGGCTGGTCTTGACGCTGCTGGAAATCGAACGGCGGCCGGTCAAAGAGATCGCCGCGTTGACCGGGTGGTCCCTGACGCTGGTCAAAGTCCGGGCTTTTCGCGCGCGCGCTGAAATGCGAAAATGTCTGCAACGGATAGCGCGTGAGAAGTACCTGTAACCCCCCGGAACAGGGTGCCGTCTGGTTCCTTGGGCGATGACACGATTGGACGAATTGGAACAGCGATTTTTGGCTGCGGCCCGGGCATTGCCTCCCCGCGGCGAGGTGCCTTACGCATTCGAGAAGCGGATCATGGCGGCGTTGGGTCCCCAGGCTCCCGCCGATCCGTGGTCTTTCTGGGCGCAATTGCTTTGGCGGGCCGCCGCGCCCTGCGTGGCGGTCATGTTGGCCATGACGGCTTGGACCGTCGTGGCGGGTGAGCTGGGGCGGTCGGACGCTACGCTGGCCGCCGAACTCGAGCGCGCGGTCTGGGCGCCACTCAGCGCGATCAACGAGACCTGGTGAAAGCCTGGCGTGTCATCTTGGCGGCCGTGGTCATCTTTGCCGCCGGAGTCGTGACCGGCGGGCTCGCCGTCCACCTCAAACAGGCCAAACGTGCGCCCCAGAACGTGTCCGCCGGGTTCTCCCGCCAGCGCGGGGAGGTCCTGGACCGCATGCAACGCCGGTTGTATCTAACCCCCGAGCAACGCCAGCGAATCGAAGGCATTCTTCGCGACAGCAACGCCCGAATGAACGGGTTGTGGGATACGATCGCTCCGCGGGCCCGCGATGAGCAAAACCGGGTGAACGATCTCATCCGGGCCGAATTGCGCGACGATCAGCGGGAGAAATTCGAGCAGATGCTTAAGTCGCACCGGGGGAACCGCTCGGCCGACACCAAACGCCGGATAGACGATCGCCGGGAACCGGCGCCCATCCGGAAACCCGGATCGGCCGGCGTGCGGTAAAAGGGCGCGAACCCATGCGCCGTCCTTGGCTTCTCACGGAGCGACGGCCTCGACGATCGCCTCCGTGCCGCTATGGCCAATAACCTTGACCCGGGTGCCCTTCGCAATCATCTCGCCCTGGGTGATCACGTCGAGGATCTCGTTGCCAAACTGGGCCTTTCCCCCGGGACGCAGCGGCGAGCTGGCCAACCCAATCTCGCCGATCTGGCGCCGTTGTTCCTCCTCCTGCAGGACCACGGAACGTTCGCCGCTGGCCGAACTGGAAACCAGCGCGCCGTAAAAGGTCGTTTTGGGCAGGAAATGGCTGAGCAACCAGACGGCGGCCAGCGAACCAAGCAAGGCAATGGTCATGTTCACCAGGATGCCTTCGATCGGGACCTGGAACTGCAGCGACGGGGCCAGCCCCGGGGTGCTCGGATAAATATCCACCATGGCCATGATGACCGACGCCAGCATCAAGAGGGTGCCCGCCAACCCAAGCACGATCGTCCCGGGGAACACGAAGAGCTCCAGCGCGAGCAAGACCAGCCCGATCACAAACAGAGCAATCCATTCCATCCCTGACAGGCCGGCCACGTATCCCCCAAGGAAATAGAGCGCAAACGCGATCAGACCGGCAAAGCCAGGCAGACCGAACCCTGGCGTCTTGAATTCGATGTAAATGCCGATCACGCCGATGATCAGCAGGAGCGGGCTGAGCGCGTTGATCCAGGAGCCCAAGCGCTCAACCCCGGTGGGCTCGATATCGACGCGCCTGGCACCGGCGTACCCAAGCTCATCCATCAGGGCGTCAAGGCTTTCAACCGTTCCCGACGAAAGCAGCGGCTTGGGCGGATCGCCATACTCTTTTTCAGCCTGCACGTTCGTCAGGGTGAGGATCTGGCCCTTCTCGTTGAGCACCTCGCCATCGACCTCGAGTTCGCGGCTCTTGTCGATCATGGCTTCGATGACTTCGACGTTATGGCCGTTCTTCTCCGCATTCGCGCGCACCAGGGCCCGAATGCTGGATGTCATCTTGGCTTCCAGGGTGTCCGGCATCTCGGCAGGGCCGGTGCCGGGCAGCATCAGGAGGGGCGCCGCGGCGCCAATAACGCTTTGGGGGGCCATGTAGATCTTCTGGGTGGCCACGGAAATGAAGGCCCCGGCTGAAAAAGCCTTTCGATTGACGTAAGTCACCGTCTGGCCGCGGAACTGGTTCAGGATCTGGATGATCTCCTCCGTGGTATCCACGCGCCCGCCGTTGGTCTCCATATCAAGGATCAGCACCGCCGCTTCGTCCTCCATCGCGGCCTTCACGCCACGCCGCACCAGGTAAACCAGGGGGGGCATAATGTCATCCCGGATAGGAAGCACGTAGACGGAAGCCCTTTCCTTCGGCCGGGCGCGGGGAGCACTATGCCCTTCGTGTGGCTGGCCCAAGCAGAGGAATACAAGCAAGATGCCAAACCAAGTCTTCATAGGACGAACCTAGGGCAACGGCCACGCGACCGCAAGACCCCGGGCGCCCACGGACCCTCGCCGCGCGAGGCCGCCCCCCCCCCCGCGAGGGGCGCGAAATGAGGCGCGAAATGAGGGCTTGCCAACCGGCGCGGCCGAGACTAGTCTCCGTGCTCTTTTGAGAACCGCTGCAGGCCGGTGGCGGGAACGTCTGATTTGAGCGGACCGGTCATAGCAACAAACTATTATGTCAGTGAGAATTCGCCTGAAGCGGATCGGGACGACCAACACGCCGGCCTACCGGATCGTGGTGGCCGACAGCCGAAGCCCGCGCGATGGCAGGTTTATCGAGGAAATCGGCGCTTATCAGCCGCAGAAGAAGGGCGACAATTTCGTGCTCGATCTTGAGCGCGCGGAGTACTGGGTTGGCAAAGGTGCACAACCCAGCGACACGGTCGCCAGCTTTTTGAGGAAATCGCGAAAAGCAAGAGCTGCAGCCGCGTAATGGCCGACGGCGTTTATGCAAGAGTTCCTGGAGTATGTGGTCAAGGGCCTGGTGGAGCGGCCTGATGCTGTCACGGTAACCCCGGTGGAACGGAACGGGTTGACCCTGTTCGAATTGCGTCTGCACCCCACCGATATCGGGAAGATTATCGGACGGCAGGGTGCGACCATCCATGCCATCCGATCTCTGCTCCAGGTGGGAGCCGCCAAGAAGGGGCTGCGTTGCATGGTGGAGATCGTGGAAGAGCGGCCGCCTCAGGAATGACCTGGCTGGCGTCCGCCGCCGATCCCTGGGCCAGATGTTTGGCAGGGCGCCACGGCGTAGCGGCCCTGCCCGGATGAAAATCGATGTCTTAACGCTCTTCCCGGGGATGTTTGCCGGGCCGCTGGACGAAAGCATTATTCAGCGTGCGAGAAAATCCGGCATCCTGGAACTCCGAATCCACCATCTGCGAGATTACACGCACGACCGGCACAAGACGGTCGACGACCGGCCCTTCGGGGGCGGACCAGGCATGCTCTTGAAGCCGGAGCCTGTGTTCGAAGCGGTGGAAACGCTGGCAACCGACGCGACTCGGGTGATCTTGCTGACACCGGCAGGACGCCGGTTCGACCAAAGCGTGGCGCGTGAGTTGGCCGGAGACGCCCACTTGCTGCTGGTGTGCGGCAGTTACGAGGGTTTCGACGAACGCATTCGGGAGCACTTGGCGGATGACGAACTGTCGATCGGGGATTATGTGCTGACCAATGGCGCGCTGCCCGCCATGGTTGTGATCGACGCCGTCACCCGGTTGTTGCCGGGAGTGCTGGGCGACGACGAGAGCGCGCGGGAGGAATCCTTCAGCGCGGGGCTGATTGAGTATCCGCAATATACCCGGCCGGTGGAATACCGGGGTTGGAAGGTGCCGGATGTGTTGCTTTCAGGCCATCATGCGGAGATCGCCCGATGGCGGCTGGAACAGGCCCGCCTGCGCACGCGCCTGAGACGGCCTGATTTACTAAACGAATCCGCGGAGCGCCCGGAAATGCGGCCCCGCAAAAACGAACCTGAATTATGAGCCAAGCGTTGTTTGACAAAATCGAGTCGGAGCAGTTCCGCAAGGATTCAACCAATTTCGACGTCGGCGATACCGTGCGCGTCCATACCAAAGTGGTCGAAGGCGACAAAGAGCGCATTCAGATCTTCACAGGCGTCGTCATCGGACGCCGTGGCCACGGCCTGAACTCGACCTTCACTGTGCGCCGCATCAGCTACGGCGAAGGAGTCGAGCGTATCTTCCCGGTCCACTCGCCCCGCGTCGAAAAGGTGGAAGTGGAGCGGAGGGGGGCCGTCCGCCGCGCCAAGCTGACCTACCTGCGCAAGCGGATCGGCAAGGGCGCCACCGCAGTGAAGGAAAAGGAAACGCGCACCGCGGCCCATCGCCAACCGGCCGCGTCCTGACGCCGGTATCCCGTTGCGGCAGACGGGCAACGCCGCGGGCTCTGTGAACTGCATCGTCACCGCCGGTCCGACCTTCGAGAGCCTGGACCAGGTGCGGCGTTTGACCAATTTCTCCACCGGCAGACTGGGGACGGAACTCGCCCGGTTCCTGACGGCGGAAGGCCATAGCGTCGTTCTTCTGAAAGCAGAGCAGGCGGTCTTTCGCCAGGACGCCAACGCAGGGCGCGTGGTGGCCTTCACAACCACCCGGGACTTGGCGCAAAAGCTCCAGTCGCTGGGGGGCACCGATTGCCACGCCGTCTTTCACGCCGCCGCGGTGAGCGATTTCGCGTTCGGCAGGGCCTTTCGTCGCTCCGAAGACGGAGCTCTTGCCGAGGTTCGTGCCGGAAAGCTATCCACGCGCCTGGGGCCGCTCCTGGTCGAACTCGTTCCCACCCCGAAAGTCATCGCGGAGCTGCGCGCCTGGTTTCCCGGGGCCTTGCTGGTGGGCTGGAAGTACGAGGTCGACGGTGCGTTGGCGGATGTCTTCCGCGCTGCCCACGATCAGATGGACCGCTGCCGCACAGACGCGTGCGTGGTGAACGGACCCGCCTATGGCCCGGGATTTGGACTGGTCCGGCGCCGAACGGAACCCCAGCACGCGAGCGATAGGCCTGGGTTGTTCAAGCTGCTTTCGAGCCTTCTTCGAGCGGGAACTTGCGGGTGATCGCGCCGTTGTGCACGCTGCGCCGCCGTTTACATGCGCTCGGCCGTCTCCAGGCCAAGCGCTTCGAGCCCCTGCTTTAACACTCGGCCAGCCAAATCGCACAAGGCCAGCCGCACGGTGCGTTCGGTGGGTTCCGCTTTCAGTACCGGGCAGTTCTCGTAAAAGACCGTGAACTTCCCGGCCAGTTCGTAGAGGTAATTGCAGAGGTAGTTCGGACGGAACTCGGATGCCACCGATTCCAACACCAAGCCGTAATTGAGCAAATGCTTGGCCAGCGCGAGTTCGTGCGGCGAATTCAACGTGAGTTCCTCGGGCGCGACCGCCAGCGGACCGGACGGAGCGGCGCCGGACTCCTGCGCTTTGCGGAAGATGCTGCGGATCCGGGTGCAGGCGTAGAGCAGGTAGGGCGCGGTGTTTCCGCTCAACGCAAGCATTTTATCCCAGCTGAAGACGTAATCGCTTTGCCGGTTGGGCAACAGATCCGCGTACTTCACCGCGCCAATCCCGACAATCCGTGCGATCTCGCGACGTTCCGCTTCGGGACTGTCCGGGTTCTTCTGCGAAACCACCTGGAACGCCCGTTCTTCGGCTTCGTCCAGCAGATCCGCCAAGCGGATCGTGTCGCCCGAACGTGTCTTGAAGGGACGTCCGTCTTCGCCAAGGATCGCCCCAAACCACACATGTTCGAGAGCCACGCGGGCCTCGGGATGCCAGCGTCGGAAGATGGCGAAGATCTGTTTGAAGTGCAGTTGCTGACGGCCATCGGTAACGTAAAGGACCTTGTGCGGATGCCATTCCGTCAGGCGGAACTCGAGGGTTGCAAGGTCAGTGGTCGCGTAGTTGAACCCGCCATCGCTCTTTTGGATGAGCGCTGGCTGTCCTTTCAGTTCGGCGATGTCGTCGAAGAAAACCGCCATCGCCCCGTCGC
Source organism: uncultured Verrucomicrobiota bacterium (assembly GCA_964578605.1). Classification (GTDB taxonomy): domain Bacteria; phylum Verrucomicrobiota; class Verrucomicrobiia; order Limisphaerales; family SIBE01; genus JAXMHN01. The sequence continues at coordinate 6,938 of CAZODO010000112.1, forward strand.
TTTCCCGGGCCAGGCCTGTTTTCGCCAGTTGATCGACCACACCTTTCAGCCGTGGGTTATAAAAGCTCTCCCCGAGCGTGTGGTCAAAGGCAACCCCAAGCCGCCGGTAGATCGCATCGAACTGAATGGCAGACAGGGAGATCATCTCCTGCCAAATGCGGAGGTTTTCCGGATCGCCGCTTTGGAGTTCAACCAGTTCGTCGCGCGCGCCTTCGAGGACCGCGGGATCGGATTCGCAAGCGTGATTGACGGTCTTATAGAGCCGTTCCATCTCGCTGACGGGGTCCGCCTTAAGCGCTTGCGGATCGAGGTGTCGCTTCCATCCGACCAGGAGCTTTCCGAACTGGGTGCCCCAGTCGCCGATATGATTGTCGGTAATGACGCGGTGGCCCAGCAGGCGAAGCACCCGCGCCAGCGAGTTGCCGAGAATCGTGGACCGAATGTGCCCGACGTGCATCGGCTTTGCGACATTGGGTGAGCTGAAATCGATCACCACCGTTTCCGGGTTAGGGGCGGGCTGATAGAAAAGGTGTTCCCCTTTGATCGCGCTGGCGAGCGCCTCCGAGACGGCAGCGGGTTTCAAGCGGAAGTTAAGGAACCCGGCTCCCGCCACATCCACCGATTCGCACCACGGGCTCGCGTCGAGTTTCCCGAGGATCTCGGTAGCCAGTTGCCGGGGGTTCATGCGGCGCGCTTTGGCAAGCGTCATGATGGCCGTCGCCTGGTAATCTCCGAATTTCGGATCGGGGCAGGGGCGGATCCGGATGTTGGCCGGATCGGCTTCGGGAACAAAGGCGCGGACGGCCGCGAGCAGGCGGCTTTCTAAGGACTGGAGGAATGACACGTGTGGGGATGGGGTAGGCGGCCCGGCGTTGGGTCACCGGCCCGAATGATCATTTGCTGGCGGAGGTATCCTGGATAATTCTAAGCATGGCCTCGGCATCTGGAGCTTCTTCCAGGGCCTGGCGAAATTCTTTCTTGTGAAGGAGCTTTGCGATATTCGCAAGGGTATGGAGATGTTTCTGGAACTGGCCTTGGGGCACCAGGAAAAGCATCACGAGATTGACGGGCTGATTATCCAGGGCATCGAAGTTGACGCCCGAGCGCGAGCGGCCGAGCGCGCCGACGACCTCGTAGATCAGATCGGTGGAGGCGTGGGGGATGCCAATTCCAAAACCGATTCCGGTGCTCATCGAGGTCTCTCGTTTCTTAACGACCGCGGCGATGGCCTGCCGGTGTTCCGGTTTGATCTTGCCGCAAGACACAAGAGTATTGAGCAATTCGTCGATCGCTTCCCAACGATTGGCGGCTTGCAGCTCTGGCACAATCTGGTCCGTCGCTAGAATGTCGCCGAGGTTCATACATCCAAAAGGCGGAATTGATTTCGCCTAAATCGCGGGTTCATTTCAAGAGCAATTGCTAAAGTAGGGTCCGGAGCTGTTCCACGACCTCACACGTATTCAGCCAGCACCATTCCATCGCCGTCGTCACGCTGACGCGCGTCGTCAGCAGCGGAACTCCCAAGACCAGCACCGCCGCGTTCCCCAGCCAAATGATCACAGCCGAGAAGAGGTATCCGTGCGCGACGATGTCGTTCTGGCGCGTCTGCAGAATATCCCAGGTTAGCGAAAGATGAAAGGCGTAGGCAGCCCCAAGCAGCAAATGGAAGGGCGCAACATAGGCCTGCCATCCCCAAATCCAATCCCCCGCGACAAACACCAGAATAACGGCGGCCACGTAGATCGGAAAGAAGTAAGGAGCCAGGGCAACGAGGAAATTGCTCCGGGTCACGAGGACATGGCCGCCCGTTGAACTGACCTTGAACTGCCGGACCCTTCCCCCGAAAAGCCATGTCCAGAGCACGTGGGTGAGTTCGTGCCCGAGCACATAAGCCCATGCCGGTTTCGGCAAGGTCAGGTAAACGGCCATCCAGCAGGCTGCTCCCGCCAGCATGGCTACCCAGATCGTATCCGCCTGCCCGGTGGCACGCACGAGCTGGACCACTGTTTCGGCCGCGCCCAGGCACACGGGAAGGAGAAGGATCGCCGCCAGGGTCTTGATCGGCCGGGCCAGATTCGCTGCTCCCGTCGTGCGAGGGCGCTGAGTCCTGCGGATGCGGCCTGCGGATAACGGATGCGGCAATGATCTCACGGCCTCGTTCGGGCGCACAGAGCGGCAAGAAAAAACCCTGTCCTCGCTGCGAGGACAGGGTAACGAAATCTTCTGAACGGCGAGAACTAGGGTTGTCCGTATTGTCGCTCAGGATCCGAACCCGGGATCGGGTTGCCAACAGGGTTCGGAGGCGTTCCTGGCGGCGTGCGTCCGTCGATGGTGCCCGGCCGGGTCGTCATGGTGCCGGTTGGTCCTTGATTTGACGCACTGCGCTGGGTCAACCGGGTGATAACGGAATCATTGGCGATCGGAGTCTGTGCCGCGGGCACCGCAGCAATGACCGTCTCCACAATCTTCGCGCTCTGTTCGGGAACAACCGAAGCCACTTCCCGTGTCACGACTGTGGCGGATTTAGGAGTTAATTTCGCGACTGCAGCGGCGATCTTATCGGCCTGAGCGGGCGCGGCACTTGCAGCGGCCTTGGCGATCAGCGCGGCCTGTCCTGGCACAAGCTTGGCCCCTTCGACCGCGACGGCGACACTCACTTCAGGGGCAGACTTGGATATAGCGGCGACAACGGCGGCAACCGCAGTTGGGCGACGGGCCGCAACTTCGCGAACAGCGGCAAGCGCAACCTCCTGACGATCGGCCTCGTTAGCCTGAGCCACAATCTGGGCAGACTTGGCGGCCATCTCTGCGGCGGGAACAGCTGCCACTGCCCTTTGCACTGATGCGATATCGGTCTGAGAAATGGCGGAAGCTGTGGGAGCAGCGAGGAATGAAAGAGCGGCTAGCAGGACAGCCAAGGTGACTTGATTTCGTTTCATAGTTTCTTTTCTAAGTAGTTGTTCCCCGTTCAATATAGTTGCTTGTAAGGCTTTTGCCGCTTTGCGTCAACAATATTTTCGTGAGAAAAAGAAAGATCTTCTGCCCTGCCCAGCGACGCTAGCCAGGGGGCGCGGACCCCCGAAGACGGCATCCGTCTGCCAATCACATGGTTACACCACTGCAAAATTCTTCGCAAGTCTGGCGCGATCCTTCGGGTTGGCGGTCCGAACTTCTTTCCACCCGGGCGAATCGGCTTGCGGTTTGCGGCGCATCGATACCGATAGGAGTTGTCTTGCGGCGTCGCATCGTTTTCTATTCGGGGCATGACCAAGACGGAAGCTTTGGGGCTGTTCAGAGACTCGGGCGCGCTGCTGGACGGGCATTTTGTTCTTCGCAGCGGGCGGCACAGTCGCCAGTACTTTCAATGCGCTCTGGCTCTTCAGCAAATGCCTGTTGTGGAACGTTTTGGTCGCGTTGTGGCGGACCAGATCCGCGGCTTCGAGGTCGAAACGGTCATTTCGCCCGCCCTCGGCGGACTTGTCATCGGCCAGGAAGTCGCCCGCCAGCTTGGGATTCGGTTTATCTTCACTGAAAAGGAGGAGGGAAAGCTGGCCCTGCGGCGCGGCTTCAAGATCCGGCCGGGTGAACGCTTCGCGGTGGTGGAAGATGTCGTTACCCAGGGCGGCCGGGTGCGTGAAACGATGGACATTGTCCGGGCCCATGGCGGAAACGTGCTGGCGGTGGCCATGATCGTCGATCGCTCGGACGGCTCGGTGGACCTTGGCGTTCCGATGTTCAGCGTCCTTCGTCTGGATGTCGAGACGTTCCCGGCCGATTCACTTCCGCCCGACCTGGCGTCCATCCCGCTGTCAAAGCCCGGGAGCAAATAGCCAAGCTTCCGCCTCGCGCATTCCTCCCGTCCGCCGTCTTGCCGGCTTTCCTGCTGGCGGAATTCGTCCGGGCCTGCTCTCTTCAAGCCGGAATATGGCTTACGCATCCTTCCGCGAGTTTCTCGAAGCTCTGGAGCGGTCCGGGGAACTGCTTCGCGTGCGTCAACCGTTGGCGACGGAGCTCGAGATCACGCAGGCCGCCGATCGTGAAATGAAGTCGCCCGACGGCGGCAAGGCCCTGCTGGTCGAGCAGCCGAGGGTCAACGGCCAGCCTTCTCCCTATCCCGTGGCGGTGAATACCATGGGGTCGTTCCGGCGAATGGCCATGGCGTTGGGAGCCTCCTCGATCGAAGCCATCGCCGAGGAACTTGGCTCTCTCATGAAGGCCAAGCCGCCCGCCAGTTTCAAACAAGCCATGAAACTCCTCGGCACCGCGCTGGAATTGCGCCATGCCAAACCAAAATCTGTCCGCACGGGGCCCTGCAAGCAATGGGTGCGCAAGTTTGACGCTCCGCCCACCCGCCTGGAACCCTGGCCGGACGCTCCCCAAATCTCCGACGCGAGTCCTCCGGCGGCTGCGCCCGCCTCGCCCGAGCCCATCCCGACGCTTCTCGATCTCCCGGTGCTCAAGTGCTGGCCCCTGGATGGCGGGCGGTTCCTCACCTTGCCTTGCGTGGTGACGAAGGATCCCGACACCGGCGAGCGGAACGTCGGGATGTACCGCATGCAGGTCTACGACGACCGGTCCACCGGCATGCATTGGCAACTCCAAAAGGTCGCCGCTCGCCATGGACGCCGCTTCTATGCGCGCGGCGAACGCATGCCGGTCGCGGTCTTTCTTGGGGGCGACCCGGCTTGCACCTTTTGCGCAACGGCCCCGCTTCCGGACGGCCTGGATGAATTCCTGCTCGCGGGTTATCTGCGCCGAAAATCGGTCGAGCTTGTCAAATGCGAGACGGTCGATCTCGAAGTGCCCGCGAACGCGGATTTCGTCATCGAAGGTTACGTCGACCCGCGCGAACCGCTCCGGCAGGAAGGGCCTTTCGGCGATCATACCGGGTTTTATACGTTGCCTGAGCCTTACCCCGTGTTCCACATCACGGCGATCACGCATCGGCAGGATGCCATCTACCCTGCCACGATCGTCGGCCGGCCGCCCATGGAAGACTTTTACATGGGCACGGCGGCCGTCCGGATCTTTCTGCCGGTCTTCAAGATGAACTTCCCCGAAATCGTGGATCTCGCTCTGCCCGCGGAAGGCGTTTTCCACAACCTGGTGTTCGTGAGCATCAAGAAGACTTACCCCATGCAAGCCTACAAAATCATGCACGGGCTCTGGGGAATGGGGCAGATGATGTTCACCAAGTACCTCGTCGTGGTCGATCACGATGTCGATGTGCAGGACACCCGTTCGGTCCTGTTCCATCTCTGTTCGAATACCGATCCGCAGCGTGACACGCTTTTCACCAAAGGCCCGGCGGACGTCCTCGATCACGCCACGCCGTCCGTCGGAGTCGGGTCCAAGCTCGGGTTCGACGCCACCCGCAAGCTTCCCGGCGAAGGATTCAACCGGCCCTGGCCGCCCTCCATCCGCATGCCTGAGGACGTCCAGCGCAAGATCGAGGCGCTTTTCGCAGCCAAGGCCTAGCGCGGCCAGTGGTGGAGCTTGATCCGGGCGAGCTCACGCGCGAGCGCCAGGTGGGCCGGCTTCTTCATGTCCAACCGGATCCCCCGGCTTTCGGGGTATCGTGCCGCTTTTGACACGCATTCAACTCGAATTTGACAGGGATATAACACGTTGGCCAATCGAGTGAAATACGTGTTAAATACGAGTTATATACGTGTTATATCCGTATCCAGGGCGGAGGGCGGGCGACAAATCAAGGCCGGTGAACCGGCGTTGGCCCGCCTTTCTGCCGGGCGTCGGCGCCAGAAATGCCTTGCCGGACGCTTCGATTTGGGAAACATCACCCTGGGTTCAGGCAAACAAGCGATACGTGTGATCTTCTCTCGAAAAACCATGGAATGGACCTTTGTCATTGCGATGATCGTGGCCGTTGTGACGTTCGTCCTGTTCAAACGAATGGCGTTTATTCCCGTGGACACGGCCCGAAAACACCTCGCCGCGGGCGCCCTGGTGATCGACGTCCGGTCGCCGGAGGAGTTCCGGGCAGGCCATCTCTCGAAAGCGGTGAACATTCCGCTGGGCGAGCTTGAGACCGCCGTGCTGCGGGAGGTCAAGGAGAAGGACCAGGTGCTCTTGCTCCACTGCCTGAGCGGGGGCCGCAGCGAAGTGGCGCGACAGCGGCTCAAGCGCCTTGGCTACTCGCACGTCTACAACCTGGGACCATTCGGCCGAGCCAAGCAGATTGCGGGAGAATGATCCCCGGGGCGCACGCCTCCGCCCTTCGCCGGCCTGCGCGCAGTTGTCAAGGCGCGCCGGTTCTGGTTCACTCTGGCGCGTGCAGTCCGAAATGTTTCGCGAGGAGAACCTTGGGCCGGCCCATCCAGACCCGGGCGCCCCGGGGCCGATTCGAGCCCCCTTGTTTTTCGTGAGAAACCCGCGTGCGCGGCGTTATTTCCTCCGGATCCGCCGCGATGGCTCCGTCCGGGTGACCGTACCCCGGGGCGGATCGCTTGACTTCGCCGCCGATTTTGCGTCGAAACACACGGCTTGGATTGAGCGGGAACTCAAGCGGATCGAGCAAGCGCACCGGGCGCGGACTTGGACCGCAGGCACGGAGTTCCTGTTCCGGGGCGAGCCGGTGCGGATCGGGGTCCAGGTGAACGGGGAGATGCAGTGGGTGCGGTTCGCGGACCAGGTGCTGGCCTTGCCGGCGCAGACGGCCGATCTTCGCCCGAGCCTTGAGCAGTACTTATGGTGGCTGGCCGGCAAAGAACTGGAGATCCGCACCCTGGACCTGGCTGCCAGGCATGGCCTTGCGGTGCGGCGCGTGGTGGTCCGCAACCAGCGCTCGCGGTGGGGATCCTGTTCTCCCAGGCGGACGATTTCGCTCAATTGGCGGCTGATCCAGGCGCCGGCTTGGGTGCGCGATTATCTCATTGTGCATGAGCTGATGCACCTGCGCGAGATGAACCACTCTCCGAGATTTTGGGCGTGGGTGGCGGGCGCGTGCCCGGAGTATCAAGCCGCGGAGGCGTGGCTGGATCACCACGCGAACCTCCTGCGGTAACGGGCGATCCCGTCGGCCGGGCTCTACTTTTTCCCCGCGTCGGCGGCGGCAAACAGGCTTTCGAGGCTTTGCAAAGCTTCCGGTTTGGGTGGAGGCGGGTTGAGGATATGGCGCAGGTACTGGATCGCCTCGGGAATATTCTGGACGGAGCGGGGCAAGGTGGCGCCGCAGGCGTTTGGATGACCGCCGCCCTGGAGTTTGGCGGCGAGTTTGAGGGCTTCGCCATTCCGGCTGCGCAAGCTGGCGATGACCGTATTGTTGCCTTTGCGGAAAAAGGTGACCAGCACCTGGTAAGGGGTCTCTTGCTTCTCGAGCAACTGGTGCACGATGAGATTGATGTTGCCCACCACGGTGTCGACGAACCCCACGGTTGCGCTCAATTCCGTGATATTCGACTTGCTCCACTGGTAGCCCAAGGGGTTCTCGACGCGGCGCTTCACGGCCATGACCTCGAGCAGGGGATGGCCCAGCACCTTCTCCAATTGGCGGTCGATCAGCTCGTAAAGGTTCCAGAACTGGTAGGTCTTCACGAGGCTGGCGTAATCATGCGCTTCGAGAAAATCGGGGTCCTCCTGGAGAAACAGGTCCGCCACGTTGCTGAGGTGCACAAGCCGGTCCAATTCCGGAGAGGCCAGGCCGTGCTCGCGGCAGATCTCGTAGGCGAGAAGGCTGGCCGATTTGGTCGTGTCGTTGATGACCAGCGCGCGCTTGGGCGGCGTATCCATCGGATGGTGATCGATGATCACCCAGTCCGGCCGATCGAGCCGCGGGTCGAAGGCGAGATCCGCCACCCAGGCGGATCGTTCGCTCAGCGGGCGCTGCCGCCAATTATTGTTATGATACGCTTCGAGCGGGATGTCGCAGTCGTAAAGTTTCCGGGCGAGCCGTTTGAGCAGCAAGCCGGAGACAAACCCGTCGAGATCACTCTCGTGGGTACAGATGACTTCCGGTTTGGGCAGAGCTAGCATTCGCGGGCCAGCCTAAACCAAAGGGGTTTGCTCCGCAACCCTGGCCGAAGCCCCGGGGAGTGGGCCAATTCGAAAGACCCGAGGTGGAGATTTCGTTGGCTATTGCCGCCTGGGTTGTTACGGTCTCGTAATGAGCCCGTCACATTCGGTCGTCCGGATTCCGAGGGGATTTACCCTTATCGAACTTCTTGTGGTGATCGCGATCATTGCGATTCTTGCCGGGATGCTTCTGCCGGCCCTGGCCAAAGCCAAAGCCAAAGCCCTGGGGATCTCCTGCATGAACAACACCAAGCAGCTCATCCTGGCCGCCCAGGTCTACGCGGGAGATTTCGATGACAAATGGCCCTCCAACAGCCCCGGAGATGCCAACGTCAACCTCGCAAATCCCCCGGCCAATTATGTCCCGAGCGTCTGGGTGGAAGGCCGCGAGGGTTCCAACCTCACGGACGAGAAAACCGCGAACGGAATGGTTTCCGAACGCGTCTCGCTGATGGCGCCTTACATGAAGTCCAAGAGCACTTTCCGCTGCCCGGGCGACAACAAACCCATCAAGCAGGGAGGGAAATCCTTCCTGCGCCCGCGCAGCTATGGAATGAACACGTTCTTTGGCTGGGAAGGCGCGACCTACCATAGCGAACCCAACTCCCGGTATTGGGTGTTCAAGAAAACCACGCAAGTCACCCAGCCGGGGACGTTCTTTATCTTCGGCGAGATCCATCCTTTCAGCATCTGCCGTCCCCAGTTTGGGGTGCACATGGACAATAATTCAGTCTACCATGTGCCGGGCAACTACCACGGAAAAGCATCCAATTTCGCTTTTGCCGATGGCCATTCCGAAGCTCACAAATGGGTGAATTCGAAGTTCAACGACCCTAAACTCACCGAGGCGGACGGGTTCTGGCATAACCACAACGCGTCCTTGCCGAAGACCAGCACCGCGGAGATTCAAACCGACCTGAACTGGCTCAAGACCCACACCACTGAACTCCGGTAGAGGGGTCGTTTGGAGTGGCCCGTCGCTCGCCAGGCATGCCGCAAGCCGGCGCCGGCTAGTGCGGCTGCGCGGCTGTGATCCGCTGGTTCAGACGTCGAAGGATCTCCTGCTTATGGCCGTCGAACGAAAGACGGTTCAGTTGCGTTACGATCGCCTGGCGGGTCGTGTCGCCAAAGGACGGGTTGGCAATCAAAGCCGATAGGACTTCCAACTTGTGGGGGTCAAAATCAAGCGAACGGTACGTGACATTGACCAGGTGAATCTGCGCGGCCGGACTCAGGCCCGGGCGCTGAGCCACCGCCGTTAGAGCCTCCTTCTTGGCCGGGTCAAAACTCAATCGTGCCGCCGCGTCAATCTCTGACATCGTTGCCGCGTCCGCGGCGTCCGCGGGAGCCACGGGCAAGACCACCGGAGCAGGGGGCGGTGGTGGCGGCTGCGAACGCCCTCCAAAGCTCAGGTTGATACAGCCGGTCAGCGGAACCATCGCGAACGCGAGAAGAAAACAATAAGCATTCTTCATAAACGGTTAACAGCCTCAGACGCGCACGGTCACTCGTGCATTCATTGCTCCGGCTCGGGGTCGCGCTTGCGGTCATTGACCTTGAGCGCGTCCAGGCGCTTGGTGTGGACGGCCAGGCGGCGGATAAAGTCCTGGCAATCCCTGCCTTCGCCCGACGGCCACAGCCCTTACGCCGGCGCGGCCGCTCGCGGAAACACAAAGTATTCCACGCCCGCGGGCGTAGGGATAAACTCGGTCCAGACATTCCCCTGGGCACCCAGCACATGATGGCGCTTGGACAGTTCGAGCCCCGGCGGGATGGGGTCGAATTCGTAAACCATCCGAAGCGGAATAAATCCGCCGATGGATTCGGGCTCGCCGGCCTTCTGCGACTCGGCGTAATCGAAGCAGCAATGCGACGTGGGCGACATGACAACGTCGTGCCCGGCGTTCGCCGCCGCAAGGCCGCCTTGAACCCCGCGCCACGACCTCACGGCTGCCCCGGGCGTCAGCCCGCCTTCGAGGATTTCGTCCCACCCGATCAAGCGGCGTCCTTTGCTGGCTAGAAACGCTTCGCGCGTTCAATACGTCTTCCAGTCCCAAACACGGCCTTGTTTGAAACGCACCTCGGCTTTGACATAGGGCTTGGAGTAATGGGCCGGCGAGTACTGCAACGTCCAATAACCATAGGCGTCCGGGAGGTAGGTCCAGCGCGGAACCAGCACCGGTTCGTGGCCGTAATAGAGCCAAGTCAAGTCGCTCTCGGCGCCCAGTTCGTGTGGGCGAGGCATCACGGCGGACGGTTTGCCCCACGCGATGTAGACGGCGTTGGTGGTCATGCCGCGCTCGAGGCGCCCCTGTTGAACGAGGTCACGCTCTCTGGCCGAGAGGGCTGCGTAAGCGGCGGTTTGTTCCTTCCTTCGGGCATCCACGGTGCTGCATCCGCAAAGCAGGACCAGGCCCAGGAACAAGAGCGGAAAGGATTTCATAGCCACACCTTACACCGGGGAGACGGCCCTTGCACAAGGCCTCCTGGAACCTGCCGGCAGCGATCGAGACCGCACGCCGGGACGAAGGGAATCCCGTGAGGCGATTGGAAACGCCGGCCTCAATTGTAAAGCAGACCTCGTGTTCTGCGTCGTCTCTCTCGTGGAAAAAGACGCCATGACTGCAAAACTGGCCATTGAATGGAGCGAAGATTGCCAACAAGAGCAGCCCTTGGCCTTTCTTCGCCGGACCCCCCAACTGCGGGTTCGCTTTGAGCCCGGACGCGGACGCCGGTTGCGCTTGATCGGGGTCGGCGCGGTTCAGGTCTTGCGTCGGCGGGGCAGGGGGGAAAGCGACTGGGAGTTGGCGGCGGGAGTCAGCGTCTTGTAGTCCAGCTGAGTTCGGGTAAGGAACAGCGTTCTGCCGAGGCACTTCCAATGATTCAGTAAGATTTTACTAAGGTACTACTATGATTTAACTATGGTTTCACCATGATGAAATGGTAAAATCTTTCTTGAACATTAGCCGAAAAGCGTAAGGAGCGCGAACCCAACCCGGTCACTCAACGTCGGCAAGGCGAAAGAGCGCCGACGGAAGCAGCAGGTCAATGGCACTGAGGCAACCCACGGAGTTGGCGGCCGTTGCCGAACTGGCGCCCTTCGGCTCGGAATGGGTTTTGCTGGGCGAAACAGGTGCGATACCCTCTACGAACAACCAGGATTGAATCGTCTGGTCTAAGCCGTTCATCCGCAACCGAGCTGTGCTATGACTCCCAAACGCGTTTTGATTGTCGATGACGAACCCGATGTGGCCCGCTACGCCGAGGTGTGCCTCCAGAACGACGGTTACGAGACCGAAGTGGTCTGGAGCGCCATGGAAGCGCTTGCCCGCTACTCGCCAGGCCGCTATGACCTGATCCTCACCGACCACCGGATGCCTGGGATGACAGGCTTGGAAATGGCCAGCGAAATTCGGCGTCAGCAGCCGGATCAATTGATGATCCTGGTCAGCGGGTGCCCCCCGAATCTTCCGGCGGCAGTGTTCGACGGGGTTCTGGAGAAGCCGCTTGAGCTTTCGGCATTACGGGAAGCGGTGGGGGTACTGTCTGAGCGTAAGTCCCCAGTTGGGTCAACGGAAGGGGAATAATCCCCAGCGTCGTCCAGCGGATTTTCCGCCGATTGTGCCGCCAGGGGGCACCGGCGGCGGACGTTCTGTTCTTCCTTCGGCACGGTGCAGAAAGCTGAATTCTCCGGTTAGCAAACCTTGGGTGCAACTCACGGTCTCCAGGGTTTTCTCATTATTGGGGAGGGAAGGGAGT
>CAZODO010000113.1:0-18677 GCA_964578605.1 uncultured Verrucomicrobiota bacterium
GACCCCCTCCCTCCCCAAATTTTTTTTGCTTTGTGCGCTTAGGCGCTGATTTGGGTGGCGCTCAACATCTTGACTGAATGAGAACAAATTGTTCCCATCCCCACCGGCTGCGTTTCACGCTTGCTCTTACGCTTCCTCTTCCTCGCCACCGATAAACGGGAGTTGCACCCGGACCGGCGCTGTCCCGGTAGAACGCGCGTATTCCGGCCTTCCCGCGGTGACGCGACGCTAAACACACGGTCGACACCCGCTCGTGACCGAGTGACGACCGTGTTTAGACTGGGTGGACCGAGGCCCAGAAGCAGGGCCGGACCGCCGGGACGGCCCTTGGGCATAAGGTCATTCCAATCACCATCGGCGGGCCGGGCCGACCCGCCCTGCCCAAGATGAGATCACCCCGGAACAGGATTGCGCGCACTGCGCCCTTGAACCTCGCGTTGCGCAAATAGTTGGTAATCAAGCCAACCATTTTGAGGTTCATGGGCAGAATCGCCGCCCGTGCATGACGTATGCTTGACGGCGGGGCGGATTAAGATAGTAGATTGCTCTACAGTTGACTCGATTTGCACCCGCGGCGGCATTGGGCGGGGCTCTTTGTGTCCATGTGTCAACCTGATAATTTATGGCCAATACCATTCTTGTAGGTGCTCAGTGGGGCGACGAGGGCAAAGGCAAGATCATCGATGTTCTGACTGAGGAAGCTGACATTGTCGTTCGAACTCAAGGCGGCAACAACGCCGGCCACACCGTGTTTATCGGCGACAAGAAGTATGTGTTGCACCTTGTGCCCTCCGGGATTCTGCGCGAAGACAAGATCTGCGTCATAGGCAACGGCGTGGTGGTGGACCCGATCAGCCTGGTGGAGGAGATCGAAGGCCTGCGCAAACTGGGCGTTAAAGTCGATCGCAACCTCCTCGTCAGCGAAACCTCCCACCTGGTGCTCCCTTACCATCGCGAACTCGACGCCCAGCGCGAGACCTTGAAAGGCAAGAACAAGATCGGCACGACCAAACGCGGGATTGGCCCCGCTTACGGAGATAAGGCCGCCCGCACCGGCCTGCGGATGATCGACCTGATCAATCCGCCGCGGTTCGAGTCGCTCTTGAGGAGCCGGATCAAGGAGCATAACGATATCCTCAAGGCCATGGGCGCGAAGCCGCTCTCCTTCAAGAAGGTTCACCAGGCCTATGCCGCAGCCGGTGAACAACTCCGCCAATTTGTCACAAACACAGTGATTGTGCTGCACCAGGCCACCAATCGCCGCGCCAAGATCCTTTTCGAAGGTGCGCAAGGGACTTTCCTCGATATCGATCATGGCACCTATCCGTTCGTCACGTCCTCCAACACGACTGCCGGCGGGGCTTGCACCGGTTCCGGCGTGCCTCCGAACCGCATGGACCGCGTGGTGGGAGTGATGAAAGCTTACACGACCCGGGTGGGCGAAGGGCCCCTGCCGACTGAGAGTGCCGACATCGCCGACATGCTGCACGCCATGGGCCGAGAGTTTGGCGCCACGACTGGCCGGGCCCGAAGGTGCGGCTGGTTCGACGCCGTGGCCACCCGCCATGCGGCCATGGTCAATGGCATTGACGAGATCGCCATCACCAATATCGACGGGCTCGATACCGTGGAGACCATCAAAGCTTGCATCGCGTATCGCTGCGGCTCCAGTCAGTACGAATACGTGCCCAATGACATCGAGGCCCTCTCCAAGTGCGAACCGGTCTATGCGGAGTTTCCAGGCTGGCAGACCACCACCAGCCACATTCGCGAATGGAAAAAGCTTCCGCCCAAGGCGCGGACCTATCTGCAGGCGATCAGCGAGCTGACCGGGGCCAAACTGTCGATTGCCTCCATCGGCCCGGCACGCGAGCAAACGATCTTCCTTAAGTGACCTTGGCCTCATGCGCGTCTGCATCCTGGCTGGAGCTCGGGGTCGTTGCGTTCGCTTCTTAGGCGCAGACCGCCCAGGGCCAAGCGCGGAGAGCGCTCTGGAATGACCCCCGCAACGTCACATCTGAGCCGTGAAGCCCAGGCGTCTTTGCCGGCGCACGTGGCCATCATTATGGATGGCAACGGCCGCTGGGCCAAACAACGCCATCTGCCGCGCGTTGAAGGCCACCGCAATGGAGTGGAATCGGTGCGAACGATCGTGCGTGCGGCCGGGGAAGCGGGCATCAAGTACCTCACCCTTTACGCCTTTTCCGTGGAGAACTGGAACCGGCCCAAGGACGAGGTTGACACGTTGATGCGGTACCTGGCCCGCTATCTGAAGACCGAGATCAACGAGTTGAACCGGAGCAATGTCCGGCTGGAAGCCATCGGCCAGATTTACCGGCTGCCTGAGTTCGTTCAGGAACAACTTCGCAAAACCCGCGCCGCCCTCGCCAAGAACAATGGCCTGACGCTGGTCCTCGCCCTGAGCTACGGAGGGCGCACAGAGATCGTTGAAGCGGTGCGCAGCATCGCCACCGAGGTGAAGGATGGCCGAATCGAACCCGCTGAGATCAACGAACAGGTCATAGGCGCCCACCTGTATACGCGCAATTGGCCCGACCCTGACCTGCTCATTCGCACCAGCGGCGAAATGCGGGTGAGCAACTTCCTGCTCTGGCAGATCTCGTACGCCGAACTGGTCGTGACGCCGACCTTGTGGCCCGACTTCCGGAAGCCGCAGTTCTTTGCGGCGCTGGAGGAGTACGCCAGCCGGCACCGCCGATTTGGCGGGCTCTAAACCGCCGCCTCAGCGTTTGGGCGCGGGCTGCGCCACGGGCGCGGGTTCCTGCGCTTGGATCAGAGGCAGGACCTGTTTCGTGGCGTATTCGACATCGCCGGGGAAATCCAGTTCCGACCATGGAGACCCGGTCACGTCTTCGTAACCGAACCGTCCTTCGGTAACCATGTCTCGGAGAACTTCGTCGTAGGACTCCGTCCGGCTCGTGCCAACAACTCGGCGCAAGGTGCCTTGCTCAAGGGCTGGCAAGTCGAGCGGATCGATCTTGAAGAAGCCGATCGACTCCCCCACCAGATCGGCTTGGCCTCTCCAGCCCTTCCTAAAATCGAGGGGGCGCCCGTTTCGCACCGGGACCAGCACCGGATCGTCGTCGGCGGTGGAATAAGCCCGGTCCAAAAGCAGAACGGTCCGGTGCGCGGAATGGATGAGACGGCGGAGAAAGGCGGCAGGATAGAGAACGTCGCCATCCATCACCAGAACCGGCTCGGTCTGCTGCCGCAGTTGGGGGAGGGACACCTCGAAGCTGAGCACGCTGCCTTCGGTGAAGCTTGGGTTGAGAATGGGCCGGAAGGTGAGCCCGTACTTCGCTTCCAGGCCGGCCAGCTGGCGGTTGATCAGTTCGGCTTTGTAACCGGTCACAACGAACACCTGCGAGATTCCCACCTCTCGCAGGCGGCACGCATGCCATTCCAGCAAGGTCCGCCCGCCGATCTCGAGGAGGACCTTCGGATTTTGGCCGAGTTCAGGTCCAAGACGGCGTCCAGCGCCGGCGGCATAAATAAAGGCATTCATCCAGGGTTGAGCACTGTCCGATTCGGTTTTGACTTCAGGAGCTTGAGGCTGAATCGCTGCATCCAAAGGAAGACCAAACCCAGGAACGCATAGACGAGCTCTCGACCGCGCCTGAGCAGAGCATAGGCAAGCGCCTGGCCTGAGGTCAAACCGAACAACCTGAATAGGAGAACCACGCCCGACTCTTGCACCCCCAGGGAGGCCGGCACGAAGGTGCCCAGGGCTTTGGAGACACCGATGAAGGCCTCCATCGCTGCCGCGCGCGGCCAGTCGATCTCCCAGCCAAGCAGGGCGCTCACCAGCCAAATCTCCAGGGTGTCGCAGAGCCATCCGGCAAAATACGCCGCGCCCGACAGCGCGAACCACTGCGGTTGGCGATGGTAAAAGGAGCGAATGCTCTGGTCCACTTCCCGGAGGCGCGGCTGATGGCGCTGAAACCAGTCGCGCCACCGACGAGAGAGTGAACCGATGCGGTTCACCGCCCGGAAAAAGCCGTAGAGCTGCGCAGCCACCACGCAGCCCAGCACAACCATCGCCAGCGCGGTGACGGTCCATAACGCTCCGCGGACGGGCGAATCGGGTGGAAGGTGCATCGCTCCGAGCGACGCTCCCAACGCGATGAACAGGACCTGGGCAAGCGTCTGCACTGTCTTGCTGACCACAACGCTTTGCGTGCCCACCCAGCCGGAAACGCCCGCCTGCCGCAGCAAAAGGACTTTGACCGCTTCGCCGCCCAGATAACCGGAAGGCACCAGCGCATTGACAGCTTCACCGGCCCAGCGGATTCGCACCAGCCGGCCGAAGGAAAGCGACCGGGGCAGATGGCGTCCGAAGGTGAACCGCCAACCCAGCGTATCCACCAGGTAGACCAATCCGTAAGGGAGAAGAAGCAAGGGAGCCCCCATGCCCAGCGGCACCAGGGCATGCCAGACACCCGCCGGATCGGCCCGCCATAGGAGCCAGGCCACCATCCCGGCACCCAGCGACAACAGCAGGAGCTTAAGCGCCTTCTGCATGCACCTGGGGAGTCCGGTTTCCCTGCCATTGCAGGGTGATGGCCGTGAGCCAGAAGGCGTGAGACCCCACCGCCGCCATCCACAAAAACCAATCCAGCACTTCAAACAGCGCGAACAGGATCAGGAGGACCGAGAAATCGCGATTCGTTGTGGCATCGATCAACTTTTGCAGCCGGCTGTGGCCGCGCCGTTCCGGTTTGAGCAGCGCCCTCAAGACGACCATGAACGAAAAGACGACGCCGACCGCCGCGATGCTCCCCAAGAGCAACACCGGCGCTGCTGAACCCGCCCGCCAGAGACCCACCGCGATCCCGAGGAACACCGCGATATGCACGACCTGGTCGCCGACGATATCCAACCATTTGCCAACCGCCGATTGCTTGCAGAGCGCGCGCGCCAGGTCGCCGTCAATGCAGTCCAGGACCGCCGACAACTGCAAAACGATGGCGCCAGCCAAAGCCGTTTGTGCGGTCCCAACCCCGAACAACCAGGCCGATCCCAACCCTGCGAGCGTGGCCCCAAGCGACACCTGGTTGGGGCTGACCGCGGTGCGAACCAGCCCTTTCGACAACACGCGACCAGCCGGCCGGTTGAAGTGACGGTCCACCCAGCCGTCGCTGCTGCTGGTAAGGGAAGCCCAGTAGGCGCGTTCGCGCTGAAGAACGGTGTTGCTCGTGACAAGAGCCGCCAGGTCCCGCGCCTGAACCGGAGGCGCTTTGGCCAGGCGGGCTTGCCAATCCTCAATGCCTTCGACCACCCCAATCGGCAGGGATTGACCGTCGGCGGTGGTCAGGCGGCCCTGGGCCTCCAGAATCCGCCGGAGGTCCGCAACGGTCACCAGGACATTTCCAGCCCCGACCAGAACGGCTCCGGAGGATTGCGGCACCCGGTCGGCATATTCCCACGGGATTCCCAACGCCGCCGACCTAGCCAAGACGGGCCGGGTCTTGCTCACCACAAGGATGCGCTCCACCCCAGCTCTGGACAAAGAAATCACCAAGCGATCCAACACCGTCAGTGAAGCGATTGTGGCGCTGGCACCGTCGGCATCGGCTACCACGATGGCCGCAGGGCAGCAGGATGAGGAAATCATCAAGCGCCCTTATAGCACCTCGGCCATGGGCACACAAGTTCGTGGCTTTTCCACTCGCAAACGCGTCCGGTTTGCGCGCGTGTTCGATGGCGGCAAAATCGGTCCACTCTTGGCCAAGATGTGTGAAGCGCAGACCGGCCCTGTTTTGGCAACGTATCAGCCAAGGTTCGGGCGCGATTGTTAGTCTTCAATTGGGTCCCCCACCCAAAGCCTACGGGAACTGGTGACGCCCGAACCTCTTTCTTTTTCCGGTGAACCGTGCGTTCGCGGGTTGCCCCGAGGGCTTGAGGCCAGTATAAAGCTTCGGCATTGCCGTGATGCGCACCCCTCTTGGACTCCTGGTTTGGATGGCCATAGCTGCGGTTGGGCTCGCGCCGGCCCTCTCTGGATTGGAATGGCAGCCGGAAACCTGGGGGCGGAGCGCCCCCGTGCAACCTTTGGCGCCTGGGCATAGCGGGTTTGATCTTCTTGGCGCGGGCCTCTCGGGCGTCACCTTCACGAACATTCTTTCAGCCCAACGTGCGGCGGAAAACCAGATCCGCCTGAACGGATCGGGTGTTGCGGCAGGCGATATCGATGGCGACGGCTTGTGCGACCTCTACTTTTGCGGGCTGGAGAATGGCAACCGGCTTTTCAAGAACCTGGGCGGCTGGCGGTTCGTTGATGTCACGGCCGAAGCTGCGCCCGCCGCCGCGTGCGAAAGCCAATACTCCACCGGGGCGGCTCTGGCGGATGTGGACGGCGACGGCGCCCTGGACTTGCTGGTCAATGGCATCGGGACGGGCACCCGCCTTTTCATGAACGACGGTGCGGGCCGGTTCGCCGAAGCCCTGAACTCCGGCCTGGTACGGCGGTTTGGGAGCACGACATCGGCCCTGGCGGATATCGATGGCGATGGCGACTTGGACCTGTATGTGGCCAATTACCGCACCTCGACCATTCGCAGCACCGGGTTCGCCGTCCTGAACATCGGGGGCAAACGCGTCATACGGCCCGAAGACCGGGACCGGCTCGAGTACACGCCCGAGGGGCTGATCCTCGAGCATGGAGAGCCCGATGTTCTTTACCTGAACGATGGCAAAGGCCATTTCACAGCGGTGTCGTGGATGGATGGCCGGTTCCTGGAGAACGGCCGGGCTTTGGAGCGTCCGCTTTTCGAATGGGCTTTGACGGCGGCTTTTCGCGATATCAACGGCGATTTGGCTCCGGATATCTATGTCTCGAACGATTTCCAGTCGCCGGACCGGGCTTGGATCAACGACGGCACAGGGCGGTTCCGTGCGTTGGCCCCGCTCGCCATCCGGCACACGCCCACCTTCTCGATGGCGGTGGATTTCGCGGACGTCGACCGCGATGGCGATGACGATTTTATCACCCTGGACATGCTCGAGCGCACCCACGAGATGCGGTTGCGCAACCTGGCAATGAACCCGCCCAACCCGCCTGCCATCGGCGAAGGTCTCGACCGGCCCCAGATCGACCGCAACACCCTCCAGCTCAATCGGGGCGACGGCACCTACGCCGACATCGCCCAATTCGCCGGCCTTGAAGCGAGCGGCTGGTCCTGGAGCGTGGTCTTCCTGGACGTGGACCTGGACGGCTTTGAGGATGTCCTCTTGACCTCCGGCAACCTTTTCAACACCCAGGATCTCGATGCCAATGCCCGCATCGCCGCCCAAGGCCCCTTCCGGCGCGAGATGATTCCATCCAAGCTCCTGATGTACCCGCCCTTGCCCCAGCCCAAGCTTTTGTTCCGCAACCGCGGGAATCTCACCTTCGAAGAAATCGGGGCGCGCTGGGGCTTTGGGGATTTCGGGGCCGCCCAGGGAATGGCGCTCGCGGATCTGGATAACGACGGCGATGTGGATGTGGTCGTGAACCGCTTGAACGCTCCGGCCGGACTTTACCGGAACGAGACGGCTGCTCTTCGTGTGGCGGTGCGTTTGAAAGGCTCGCCTCCGAACACGCGCGGCATTGGCGCCAAGATCAAAGTCCTTGGCGGGCCGGTTCCCCAAAGCCAGGAGATGATCTGCGGCGGCCGTTATCTTTCCGGCGACGACCCTTTGCGTGTTTTCGCTGCAGGCCAACCCACCCACGATCTGCGGATCGAAGTGACCTGGCGGAGCAGCAAGACAAGCCTCGTCCCCCGGGCGCGCGCGAACCGCATTTACGAAATTGACGAAGCCCTCGCGCAATCAGCCCCTCCCCCAACCAGCGCTTCGGCCACTCTGGCGGGAGGGCCTGCCTCAGGACAGTCGCCGGCATGGTTCGAGGACGTCAGCGCGATGCTCGATCATTCGCATCACGAGGAGTTCTACGACGATTTCGCCCGCCAACCGCTCTTGCCCATCAAGCTGAGCCAGCTTGGGCCCGGCGCCACCTGGTTCGATCTCGAGGGCGACGGCTGGGAAGATCTCATCCTGCCCAGCGGCAAGGGCGGGAAGTTGGCCGTCTTCCGCAACACCGGGCGAGGCGCCTTTGAACCCGTTCCGGGCGCCCCGTTCAACCAGCCGGTCACTCGGGACCAAACCACGGTGCTCGGTTGGCGGACCGCCGCCGGCCACCCCGTGCTGCTTGCCGGTTCCGCCAATTACGAAGATGGCATGGCCGCCGGAAGCTGCGTGCGCCAATTCGATCTCCAGTCGCAGCGCGTCGCAGACAGTCTTCCCGGCCAATTCTCGAGCACCGGCCCGCTCGCCTTGGGCGACATGAACGGCGACGGCGCCTTGGAGTTGTTCGTGGGCGGCCGCGCCGTTCCCGGGCGGTATCCGGAACCGGCCTCCTCGCTTCTCTTCCGGCCGTCGGGAACGAACTGGATCCTGGATAGCGCCAGCAGCGCTGTCTTTCGCAGCGTGGGCCTGGTCACCGGAGCAGTCTGGACGGATCTCGACGACGACGCCCGGCCCGAACTGGCGCTGGCCTGCGATTGGGGCCCGGTGCGGCTCTTCAAATGGAACGGCGGCACGCTGCAGGAGATCACCAAAGCTTGGGGGCTGGACGCGCATCGCGGCTGGTGGACCGGCATCGCCGCGGGCGATTTCAACCGCGACGGCCGGATGGACCTGGTCGTGGCGAACTGGGGCCTTAACAGCCCGCACCGGGCGTCGGCCGAATTTCCCTTGCGCCTCTTCTACGGCGATCTCGATGGGAACGGAACGCTCGACATTGTCGAAGCCCAATTCGATCCCGCGAGCCGGAAGTGGGCGCCATCGCGCGATCTGAAAGCAGTCCTGATGGGAATGCCGTTTGTCAGCGAACGCTTCGCCACCCACCAAAGCTACGCCGCCGCGTCCGTGGAGGAGATCTACGGTCCGCGGCTCGCCTCGGCGAAGGTCCTCGAGGTCAATACGCTCGCCTCAACGCTCTTCCTGAACCGCGGCGAAACGTTCGATGCCGTCCCGCTCCCGAAAGAGGCGCAGTTCGCCCCCGCGTTCGGGATTGCGGTCGCGGATTTCGATGGCGACGGCGCCGAGGACTGTTTTCTCAGCCAGAACTTCTTCGCCGCCCAACCCAATGTGCCGCGCCTGGATGCCGGGCGGGGTTTGATGCTGAAAGGGAACGGGGCCGGCGGATTCGAAGTCGTGTCGGGCCAGGAGAGTGGCATCGCGGTCTATGGCGAACAGCGCGGCTGCGCCGTGGCCGATTACGATCACGATGGGCGGGTGGACCTCGTCGTGACGCAGAATGGCGCAGGAACGCGGCTCTTCCGCAACGTCACGGCCCAGCCAGGGGTTCGGATTCGGCTTCGAGGCCCGTCAGGCAATCCCGACGGAATCGGCGCCACGCTGCGGTTCAAGGGCGAGCCGCCAGTGCCGCGGCGCGAAGTGCATGCCGGAAGCGGCTATTGGTCGCAAAACGGGGCCGTGCAAGTCATGGCGGCGGGCGGAAACGCCGTGGATCTGGAGGTGCGCTGGCCCGGCGGCAAGTTGGTCACCGGGAACGCGCCGCCAGGGACCTCCGCGATCGAGGTATCCTTTGATGGGACTTTCAAGGTCGTGGATGCGCCACGATGAGAGTCCCCTGCCCCTGTCAGATGCCCGGGGGGAGGGCGAGTCGCTCCGTCGACCGCCGTGGCTAGCTTCCGCTGAAGAACAAAAGAGAGAAAGCAAGCAACGGCGGTCGACAGAGCGACCTGCCCTGCCTAAAACGAGAACTGCTGGATTGGTCTTGCCACAGCGGCGCTTTTCCTTTCTAACCACCGGATGCCAGAGTGGCTCGCTATTGTTATTTTGGGAATTATCGAGGGTGTCACGGAGTTTCTGCCGGTTTCTTCGACCGGTCACCTGCTGCTGATGCAGCATTGGCTTCCGCGACAATCGGATCTGTTCAACACGGTCATTCAGTGCGGGACGGTGCTGGCCGTGGTCGTCGTCTTCACGTCACGGATCAAGCAGATGGCTTTCCGGTGGCGCGAGCGGGAGACGCAGGATTACCTGGCCAAACTCGCCGCGGCTTTTGTTCTGACCGGGACGGGCGGGATAGGGCTAAAGATGATCGATTTCGAGCTGCCGGAGACCACGACGCCGGTGGCGAGCGCGACTTTGATTGGGGGCATCCTGTTCATCGTGGTCGAGCAATGGCTTCGGAACAAGCCGCGCAAGGACGAATTGACCTGGCGCGTGGCCCTGGCGTGCGGGCTGGCGCAGCTGTTGGCGGCGGTTTTCCCCGGGGCTTCCCGGTCCGGGACGACCATTCTCGCGGGTTTGGTGCTGGGCGCGAGCCGGCCGGCGGCGACGGAGTTCTCGTTCCTGCTTGGGATACCGACGCTTCTGTCCGCGGGCGCCTTGCAGATCGCCAGTGCGTATCGGCGGGGCGAGACGGCTTCGATCGATTGGGGATTGCTGCTCCTGGGATCCGTCGTAGCCGCGGCGGTGGCGTTCGTGGTGGTGAAATGGCTGCTTCATTTTGTGCAATCGCACACCTTCGTAGGGTTTGGCTGGTACCGGATCGTGCTGGGCATCGCCATGCTCTGGTTCGTTGACTGAACTGGCGAAGCCTCAACCGGCGGCAATTCTCTCTTGCTCTTTCGGAGCGCCGCTTTGCAAGCGGCTTTTGTCGGCTGCTGCTGCATTACATCCCGCTTCACGGTCACGACAAATGGGTTCCCCATAAAGCTGGCTGCAAACCGGCGCTCCGCCCGACCGCAGCACGGTCCGGCCCTGCCTTTCTTGGCGTTACCGCGACGCCGCGAGAGCCCTCAGCTTCGCCGCGGCCTTGCCGCTTTCGATCAGTTCCACGGCGAGGTCCCAGCCTTCGGTGAGAGACTTGGCTTTGCCGCCGACCAGGAGCGCAGCGCTGGCATTCAGAAGAACCGCGTCGCGTTTGGGGCCGCGATCCTGGTTGTTGAGCAGACGGCGCACCATCTCGGCATTCTCCTGGCTGTCGCCGCCGGCAAGATCTTCCAGACGCGCGGATTGGAAGGGCAAACCTTCGAGGGTCCGCATGCCGCAGGCAAATCCGCGGTCATGGTAAAACTCGGCGATCATGTTGTCGCCAAGGATGGAAAGTTCATCGAGCCAGGCGTTGCCCACGCCGCCGGAAACGGCCATGGCGCGCCGGACACCCAGGGCCTGCAGAACCTGCGCGATCCGCTCGCACAGGTGCGGGGCAGGGACTCCGACCAGTTGCGCGCTGGGACGGGCCGGGTTCAGGAGAGGGCCGAGGACGTTGAAGATCGTTCGCTGGCCGCGCTGCGCGCAAAGTTTGCGAGCCGGGGCGATATGCCGGAAGCTCGGATGGTACTGGGGCGCGAAGAAGAACGCGAAACAGTGTTCTTTCAGCGAATGCGCCGCTTCTTCGGGGGCGAGGTCGATCGGGATGCCGAGCGCCTCCAGCACGTCCGCGCTCCCGGACTTGGATGTGACCGCCCGGTTGCCGTGTTTGGCCACGGCGATGCCCGCCGCCGCCGCGATCAGAGCGACCGTGCTTGAGATGTTGAACGTGTTCAGCCGGTCGCCACCGGTCCCGCAGACATCCAGGATCTCCTGTTGCCGGGTGGCGGAATCAATGGGCGGACGCAATGCCCGGTTGCGCAATTCGCGCGCGAAGAGGGAGATCTCCTGAACCGTTTCGCCCTTGGTGGAAAGGGCTTCGAGAAAACCGGCTTTCTCCTCAACCTCGACCTGGCTATCGATCAAATCGGCGACGGCTTCGACAACCTGTTCCTCGGAAAGATCGGACTTTTGCTGGAGTTGTTTCGTTAAACTATTCAGCACAAAAAGAGATTCTACGGGCGGGGCAGCCGTGCGTCGAGAGGGAAGACCCGGGGCACAGGACCGGGCAACGCACCGGTTCGTGCTGGATGGCCTCCAAGCCGGTTGACGACCGGCGCTCCAGCCGCGTGATGAACCGGCCATGCTCCTATCTAATCCGTGTGCACAGCAGATATAAATTGCGAGGGGACCAGGAAGTTGCTAGGGGAGTTAACGTGGTTTTGGCAACGCTTTAGGCCAGCGCCGGGCGTGTTTGAAACAAAAAGGCGGTGTGGGTGTCTTTTCTGTGCACCGATAACACTTTGAGACGGGTGACAACCTGTTCGGTCCTGATGCAAGACGATTCGACAGGGCGGAGCTAAATGCACGGCAAATGAAAATCGTGGGTTCGGCGACGGCGACTGAGAAGCGAGCAGCGGCCTATGAAATCAAGTTCGTTCTGTCGGCCGACGTGGCCGAGCGGGTGCTGGGCTGGGCACGTTCGCACCTGGCTCCGGACCCGCATGCCGATGGCGCCACCGGCGATCGCTACCGCGTTAACTCTTTGTATTTCGACACGAAGAACTTAGACACCTACCGGCGCCAAGGTTCCTACGCCAAATCCAAATACCGGATCCGGCGGTACGGAACGGATGCCGGACTGTTCCTCGAACGAAAACTGAAATCACGCGGTCTCGTCAGCAAGAGGCGGACGCACATCCCGGCGGGAGATCTCTGGAAAGTCGCTTGCCCCGAGCCGGATTGGGATTGGACCGGGAGTTGGTTCCGGCGCCGCTTGGATCTCCGGCGGCTGCATCCGCGCTGCCAAATACGCTATGAGCGGGTGGCGCGGTTGGGGATGGCGGCCGACGGGCCCATTCGCCTGACGGTGGATCGGAACCTGGACGCGTTCGTGACCGGCGATTGTGAGGTTGCCGAGAAGGGTGCGTGGGTGCCGCTTTTGCCCGGGCACTGCATTCTCGAACTTAAGTTTCGGCTGGTCATGCCGGTGCAGTTCAAGCAGTTGCTCGAGGAGGTTTCGCTCACGCCACAGCCGGTTTCGAAGTACCGGCTGAGCATTCAGGCGTTCGGGCTGGATCCGGAGGCCCGCGACCTGCAGCCCGCCAGGGGGAACGGCCATGGGCGGCCGGAGGCCCTCGCTCTTAACCATCATCCACTGCCTTTGGAAGCTCCGGCTGTGTTGCGGGAGGCTTGATGACAAACTGGTTAGAATCCCCGGTGGACTCCGGGACCGTTGCCCTGCCATTGGATCTGCTTGCGCGGATCACGCTGGCGTTCGGCCTGGGATGCCTGGTGGCACTGATCTACAAAGGAACTCACCGGAGCGAACCGATGAGCCCGACGTTCCCGCGAACACTCATCCTGCTGTCGATCCTTATCGCCATGGTCACGTCGGTGATCGGCAACAACGTTGCGCGAGCGTTCAGCCTGGTGGGTGCGTTGTCGATCGTTCGGTTCCGGACGGTGGTGCGGGACACGCAGGACACGGCGTTTGTCATCTTCGCGGTGGTCGTGGGGATGGCGGCGGGTGCGGATCACCTTTGGGTAGCCGTTATCGGAAGCGGGGTGGTGGCCGCCGCGGTGTTTATCGTCCGTCCGCGCGGCGCGGCAACCGACTGGACGGAAGAGGAGTGCGATCTTTCGGTGCGATTCAACTCGGGTGCGAACCCGGAGCAACTGGTCGGGCCGGTGTTTAAGAAGCATCTGTTGCAGCACGAGGTCCTGGGAGTCTCGACCGCCAAGCAAGGCACCGCGATCGAACTGATGTACCGGATTCGGTTTCGCGGCTCATCCGCGCCCCTCCAGTTAGTGAAGGAGCTAAGCCTGGTGGAGGGAGTCCAGAACGTGGAGGTCCACCGGGGGGACTGAGGGCGGCCGGCGGTGCCGACCCACCAGACTGGCCCGGCCGCGCCTTATAAACGGCTTAGCCGCCACGGATCTTTTTCTCAAGCGCTTGGCCCACGAGCGTTGGGTTGGCCTTCCCTTTGCTGAGCTTCATCACTTGGCCTTTGAGGAAGTTCAAGGCCGCCGCTTTGCCGGCGCGGAAGTCCTCGACGCTCTTGGGGTTGGCGGCGATGGCCTGGTCACAGAGGCCGCTAATGGCCCCTTCATCGCTCACTTGCGCGAGGCCTTTCTGTTCCACGATCGACGCGGGCGGTTGGCCGGTGGCGAACATCTCCGAAAAGACTTCCTGGGCGATCGCCGAGCTGATCTTGCCGCCCTCAAGCAAGGAAAGGAGTTCGAGCAACGAATCCGGTTTGAACTTCAATTCCGCGAGGGAAATCTGCGTTTCGGCCAGCTTGGCGCGCAGGTTGTTAATGACCCAGTTCGCGAGCGCCTTGGGATTGGAGGCACGCCCGGCGAGCGCTTCGAAATAGTCGCCCAACTGGCGGTCCCAAACAAAGGTCTGCGCGTCGGTGGCGGGCAAGTGATACGCGGTCATAAGGCGCCGCTTGCGGTCGAGGGGCAGCTCGACAAGGCGGCTCCGAACCTCTTCGAGCCAGGCGTCGGAGGGTTGGAAGGGCATCAGGTCGGGATCGGGCAGGTAACGGTAATCGTGCGCGAACTCTTTGGTCCTCATCTCTTCGGTGATCCCGGCCACATCATCCCAGCGCCGGGTGGATTGCACCAGCTTGCCTCCGGTCTCGAGCACTTCAATCTGGCGCGGGATCTCGAATTCGAGGGCTTTGCGCACGCCGCTGAAGCTGTTCATGTTCTTGATCTCGATCTTGGCGCCGAGCAAGGCAGATCCTTTCGGTCGCACACTGACATTGACATCGCACCGGACCATTCCCTTCTCCATGTCGCAATCGCTCACGCCGCCATAGATCAGAATGTCCTTGAGGGCGTTCAGGTACTCGTAAGCCATATCCGCGCTCGTGATGTCCGGTTCGGACACGATCTCAAGCAAGGGCACCCCCGCGCGGTTGAAATCGACGCCGCTCTGGCGCTCGAAATGGAAGTTCTTGCCAACGTCCTCCTCCAGGTGCGCCCGGGTGATGCGAACCCGCGCCATTCGGCCCTCAAACTCGAAATCGACCTGGCCATTGAGCGTTGAAGGGCGATCGTACTGGGTGATCTGGTAGTTCTTGGGCATGTCCGGGTAGAAGTAATTCTTCCGGTCAAACTTGGCATACCGCGAGATTTCGCATCGGAGGAGCAAGCCGGTCAGCGCGGTGAGCCGGAGCGCTTCTTCGTTGGCCACCGGCAAGACGCCGGGCATCCCCAGGCAAACGGGACAGACGTTCGTGTTGGGCGGCGCCCCGAATTCATTGGCGCAGCCGCACCACATCTTCGACTTCGTCTTGAGTTGGACATGCGTCTCAAGCCCAATGACCGCTTCGTACTCCATGCCGGGAACATATCTGCCCCCGTTCCGCATCGTAAAGGAGACATTCACGGCGCCGGGAAGGCGCCAAAGGCGCGTTACGAAGTGGCGCCGCGCTTGTCTATAGGCAGCAGGCAAGCGATCTGTGGCGCCGGTCACGCGGAGACGCCTGGAAGCCTAACAACTTAGCGACAAAACCCCAAAAAAGGTGTTCTTTAACCACTCGGTTGCATGAGGCCAAAGCTCGTCATTCCACTGTTTATCGGTCTCGCCGTTGCGTTCCTGGCGGTCAACGTCATCAACAAGGTCCACCGGCCACCGCCGCCAGAACCCGTCCAGATCCAGAAGTTCCTTCTGCCCGACGACGACCCGCCCAGCATGGCGGAGGAACTGCCGGAACGGGCCGAACCCGCCACGCGCGGCCGGGAAGCACCCAAACCCGAGAAGAGAAAGGCCCCGGAACTCAAGGTCAGCCACGCGCCCGAGCGCCCGAAGACGGGCGATTCCGTGCTTATCACCGCCGATTTCAGAGACCGGCCGCAAGCCCGCGGTGATCTGGCGCTCGAATACCAGGTCGTCGAGCCGGGGCAATATATCGCCCTGGGCGATCGAAGGTTCGAGAAGGACTGGGTTCGCCTCTCCATGAATGACCAGGGCCAGAATGGCGATACCGCTGCCGGAGACGGTGTGTTCAGTGCCACTCTGGCAGACAGTGTGCAAAAGCACCGGCGCCTGGTCCGATACCGGTTTCGTTCGCTTGGCGAAGGCAAGGTTGTGGCTCCAGACGAGACTGACCGGCAACCGAACTACGCCTACTTCGTCTATGACGGCGTGCCAGCATGGAAAGGCGCCATTGATCCGCGCTCTCGCAATGCGAGCCTCCGCAGGGCAGTGACCTATTCGCCCGCCGCGCTCGAGTCGGTGCCGGTTTACCACTTCATCAGTTCCCGGCAGGCGGTGGAAAACGTCACTTGGAAGGAGCAACAGGGTTACGGCGGCGGACAACGAAACGAATACCGTTATACCGGCACGATGGTGGTTGACGGCGTCGTCTATGACCATATCGGCTTCCGCGCCCGTGGCGGGGGCTGGCGCCATGCGATGGGCAAGAACATGTGGAAGTTCAATTTCCTTCCCGGCCATCGGCTTGAAGCCCGCGATCATTACGGCACGCGATACAACGCCAAGTGGGACAAGCTCAACCTGGGCGCCTGCATCCAGCAAGGCGATTACGGCATGCGCGGCGAGCAAGGCATGTTTGAAGCGGTCGGATTCCGCCTCTTCAACCTGGCCGGAGTGGAAGCGCCCCGGACGCATTGGGTGCATCTGCGCATTATTGACGATGCCAAGGAAAACCCCTCCGACCAGTATGACGGCGATTTCTGGGGGCTTTACCTGGCGGTGGAGAACTTGGACGACCATTTTCTCAAAGAGCACGACCTCCCCAAGGGCAACCTTTACAAGATGGAGCACGGTGCCAAGACCGCCTTCAATGGCAATCCTGCCGTCACGGACCAATCCGATGTGCGGCGATTCATGCGCGACCTCTCGCGGCGCCCGCAGACGGAAGCCTGGTGGCGGCAAACGGTGGACCTGCCCCGATACTACGGCTACCGCGCCATCCTCGAGTGCATTCACCATTACGATATCGATTCGGGGAAGAACTACTTCTATTACCTGAATCCGGCATCGGGCAGATGGTCTGTTGTTCCCTGGGATATTGATCTCAGCTGGGGCGATCACATGTTCGGGGGTGGCCACGAGCCGTTCTATCGCGCTGGGGCCTTGTCCAACCCGACTCTTCGACGCGAATACCAGGAGCGCCTGGCGGAGCTTCGGGATCTGCTCTTCAATCCCGAGCAGATCGGCAGACTGATCGATGAGCACGCGGCCATGATCTCCGATCCAGGGGGCAAACCCTCCCTCGTCGATGCCGATCGCGCCAAGTGGGATTTCCATCCTGTGATGTCGTCCCGTTACGTGATGGGCAGCAAAGCGGGGCAAGGACTCTTCTATTTCGGCGACTCGCGCAACGACTTCCGGACGATGGTGGAATCTATGAAGGATTACGCGGCCAAACGCGCCAAGTGGATAGATACGCGCCTTCTGAATGGCTACCGGCCACCCGCGGCTCCCGAGATCGGGGCGCTTGCCCATTCCGGTCCGGCTTGGTCCGCGCCGCGGTTCCGCGTCCAATCGTCTGAGCCTTCCACGGCCGGGCAATATCGATGGCGCCTTGCCGAGGTAAAGCACCCCGGGACGCTCGGGTTCGATCCCCGGCAGCCCTGGAAATATGAGATCCAGGCGCTCTGGGAGGAGAATGGAGGCGACTCGGTGGAGATACCGGCGAACCTTCTCGAGGCGGGCCGAACGTACCGAGTGCGCGCCCGCTGGCAGGAAGCGGGCGGGGCTTGGAGTCGCTGGTCCGACGCGGTCGAGTTCACCGCGCCAGACCGATAGCAGAGATCAGCTGATCGCCAGGAGCGACACTCGTTCACCGAGTTCGTTACGCGTCACGCCCTGGGCGCGGGGATCGAGCTGGGGCTGTCCGTCCACCCAGAAAACGTATTGATGATGGCCATGGCTCAATTGCACCTGGACCATCCAGGCACCGTCGGGCTGGCGCTTCATGGGGTGAGCATTCGGCTCCCAGTTGTTGAAATCTCCGATCACGGAAACATGCTTCGCTCCTGGGGCGGAGCAGATAAAATTGATCGGCTTGGCCGTGCGCTTCGCCGAATAGCGGTGCAAGGCGCTGGAGGAGCCAGGCTGTTTTGAATTGGTCAAAAACGACATCTATAAATTCCAGGTTTTGCTTTCGCCGGACGGACTAGGATCCGGCGTGAATCTAGCTTAAAGAAGCACAATCGATGCCTGCCAGCAAGCGTCCGTCAACACAATTTCCCGCCCGCAAACTCGCTGCAAACTCTGGTCCCGCAGCCTCTTGCACGCGTGTCCGATCTCAAGTCCGCTCCGGACCTCAAGCCGTCGGCCCCGGGGCTTTGGCCTTGCCGGACGCCTGCGCGTCCGCTACCTGCTGTTTTTTGATCAGCTGCAAATTCCGCAGGTAAATAAAGGAATTGGGCAGCGTGGCCAGGATTCCCACCGGCTCCCGCCGGAAGATAAAGTAAAGGCTAAGGACAAGGCTCCCCAAAATGCTCCAGTACCAGAAGGCCACGGGCACAACACATTTGCCCTCGCGTTCGGACGCGATCCATTGGATGAGGAACCGGGTGCCAAAAATCCCGTTGCCAAGAAGCCCCAGCAACGTCAGGTAGCTCCAGTCCAAGCCCAAGAACCGTTGTTCCCGGCCAATCCACGTGACGGCCAGGATGAAATCTTCGGGTGATGCCATAGGAGTCTTGTTGGCCGAATGCGATTCAGAGAGCTTAGCTTGTCGGCACCGGTTGCGCCCGACAAGCTCTTTCGTTTGCAGTAATTCTTATCTTTAGGTAGATGACATGGGTGTTGGCAGGTGAGCAAAACAGTTGCTACACCAAGG
>CAZODO010000114.1:0-18206 GCA_964578605.1 uncultured Verrucomicrobiota bacterium
GCGCCTCTCCCGCAAGGTTTTGGGCACTATGTAAGCGCCATTCCCCTTTCAGGGTAGGAGGCGTTTGTCCTGTTAACCCAGGGTAGCTCGTTCCTCGCAACCCCGGGCTGAGCGATTTCCATCCCTTCAGGATGGTGGCACCGGCAAGATGCGCTCCAGTCAAACCGATCGGCGGATGCCCGGCTTGAGCCGGACGGGGAGGCCCCGGATCACCGATGACCCAACGCGACCCAAGCGGACCCGATTTCAAAGGCAGCGCGCCGGCGACCGGAGCAAAAGCCGGCCACCGGCAAAGGAGGCAGGCGCAAGGGTCGCGGTCCGGGGCTGGGCCCTCTCTTCAAAGAACAGACGGCGGCGACCAGGCGGCCAGCCCTACCACCAACCCGAGGTTCAACCGAACCGCTATCGACACCGTTACCGACGCGCACTCGCACGTTTGCCGTTCTCGCTTTCTCACCGAGAAAGGCCCGGAAAGACCGGGGGCTACTTCACATCCCTCCAGGATGTTTTTGGCCGGCCAACCGAGTGCGACACCACCGCGCTGATTGACGGGAGGAGGTTAATTCACCCGGAAGGGAAAGGCGACTAGTCTTTTCCCAGGGGGCGGGAAAGGGAGCGCGACGAAGTTCTTCGTTTCCTTCGTTTGCTTGGTGTAAGAGAACCTGAATCCTTAACAGAAGCCAACGAAGGAAACAAAGGACAGACCTCCCCTCCCCAAGAACCTCCGCTTTGGGATGGTAGGGACGCGTTCCACCGCCTCCCCATATCCCCACGAGATCAGGGACGCGGTGGAACGCGTCCCTACCAGGTTCAGGGGGCCAATGCGCGAATCCTTTCGGGGAATTCTCACCCCGGCTCTCTCACCTTCGGAAGGGGCGAGGGAGAAACCTCGACCGCTTTGGGTGTGGCGCATCCTCCAGGCTCCTCGGTAACTGGCCTTCGAAGAAGCGCAAAGGGCAGCAGGAGTCGGGCCGGGATGCCCGGGATGCCATAGAACGTTTGTTCTATAGACGTGGAGCGGCGTATTTGCGTAATCTCGCGCCCATGAGAAGACATTTTCTTGGAGGAGTTGTGGCTGCGGCTGTCGTCGCGGCATTTACGATCAGCGCACAGGGCAAGCTGCTGGTCACGGAGTTCATCGCCGATCCGCGCGGAACGGATGCCGATCGGGAGTGGATCGAGATTTTCAACCAAAGTCCCTTATCCATCAGTCTGGACGGTTACAAGGTCGGGGACGAGGAAACCAAGGGGGGAGATGAGGGCATGTTCAGTTTCCCAACCGGCATCACGATGCCTGCCGGTCAGGTTTATGTCATCGCCCTCAAGGCGACGGGCTTCGCCGCGTCGTATCCTGGTCTGTTGCCTAATTTCGAGGTCATCGATACCGACCCAACCGTGCCCAACATGGTGAAGTATTCAACGTGGGGCACAGGCACGATAGCCATCGCCAATACTGGCGACCACGCTTTGATCGTGGATCCGTTTGACAACATCGTGGATGGCTCCAACCACGGCACTGCTACGTTTTTCTTTACGGGCGCTACGCTTGGCGCTTACGAGTCTTACGAACGCGTTGGGCCTGTGGATACGGACACAGCGGCTGACTGGGTAGTCCGTGCCGAAGCTAACCACACCCCGGGGTTTACTGTCGTTCCGATTCCGGAGCCGAGTGCTCTGGCGCTTGGATTGCTGGCGGCAGCAGTGTTTGTGGCACGTCGCCGCGCCTGAGTTGACGGGGATCAATCACTTACACGAATAGTCCGGCCCGATTTGCCGCCGGCGCAGCAAAGGTGTCTTGCGCCGGCGGCGGTTTTTTAGGCACCCATGGGCCCGGCAGGGGGGAGGCCGCAACGGAGGCATTGAGCGCCGACGGACGGGCGTGTGGCCCAACCCGCTCAACCGGGAGGGCGAGTGTCCGCGCGAGCCCAAACATCTTTGGAATCCTGAGGGAATCAGGGCTCGCGCGGACGCTCGCCCTCCCATCAAAGGACTGGGGCAGCACGCCCTGACGTTGGCGGCTGCGAAATTCTTGAAGGTGCTTCAGCGCGCGCGCAACAGGGATTATGCACATTGGGAACGGGTAACTCCGTTTCAGCAGGCTCCCCTCTCAGAAGCCCAACCCCATCGCCGAAACGGAGTTCGCCGCTCTCGCCTGCGGGCGCTCCGAGCCGCGCCATGCGCGGGTGCCAGCTCAACTTGAATTCTCCAGGCAGAGGCTAGCCGGGGATCGGCGCCAAGGTCTATAGAACATTCGTTCTAGCGTGGCGGGCTGCCCGGGCGCGGGGTCGAGCTGGCGGAAACAATGTCCGCGCTGGGCTGAAGGATTGGAACGCCGCTGACGTTCCCCGGAAATCCAGGATGAATAGAATGTCCGCGCTCCGGCTTGCGGTCAGGTCCGCTCCAGGAATTTGACGACGGCCTGGGTGCGGGACTGGACGTGGAGCTTGCCGTAAATGGTGTGGAGATGGGCGCGGACGGTGCTGGCGCTGACGGCGAGCTGGTCGGCGATTTCCTTGTAGAGATAGCCCCGGGCCAGCAGGGCGAGAATTTCCTGTTCCCGCCGGGTGAGCTTCTCGACTTCGGAGGAAGGGGTCTTGATTTGCTGGAAGTGGCTGACAACCTTGCGGGCGATCTGCATGGACATGGGCGCGCCGCCGGCGTGGACCTGCTCGATGGCCTGGAGGATTTCGGCGGAGGGCATGTTCTTAAGCAGATAACCGCTGGCGCCCTGGCGCAACGAATCAAAGATCAGATCGCTGTCATCGTACGTCGTCAGCATCAGCACCTGGACTTTGGGCAGCCGCTCTTTGAGGCGAGCGACACACTCGATGCCGTTCATGCCGGGCAGGTTAATGTCCATCAACACCACGTCCGGCTGCTCGGCGGGAATCTTTTGAAGGGCGTGCTCGGCATCCCGGTGCGCACCGACGCAGCGAAGCGCCGGCGAACTTCCCAGCAACTCCGCCAGGCTCTGGCGGGTGCCACGGCTATCCTCGACGATGGAGACTTTGATCGGCATCGGATCCACGTGAGACTTTGTGCCAGAAGGCCCGGCGGCGCAATCGAACAAACGTTCTAGCTTAATGGGCTTGTGACCAGCGCCCGGCGAGGCGAGTCTGGTTTGACTATGAACCGCCCATTTGTCTCCGCCAGACCGCACCAAGCGAGAGTGAGGCCGTTTAGGCTCTCTGCGCGGCTGGCGATGAGTCTCTGCGCTGCGAGTTGCATCCTCGGGGTGACCGCTCAAAACGCTGCCGGCCCCGCGGTGGATTTGGTCGCCTTCGAGCGCGCGCTGGTGATTGGCCATCGCGGTTACAACGTCATCGCGCCCGAGAACACCCTGCCGTCCTTTGAAATGGCGTTGAAGGCGGGCGCCGACCTGGTGGAGCTCGATTATCATCACAGCCGGGACGGCGTGCCGGTAGTGATGCACGATTTCACCCTCGACCGCACCACGGATGCCACCAATCATTGGCACACCAACATGATCAAGATCGCCGACAAAACCCTGGCGGAAATCCGGACCCTGGACGCCGGCAAGTGGTTCAGCCCGGTCTTCGCGGGGGCCAAAGTCCCGACATTGGCCGAGGCGCTGGAGGTGATCCAAGCCGGCGGTGTGACGCTGGTCGAGCGCAAGGATGGCGACCCGGCCGCCTGCGTCAAACTGCTGCGCGACAAGAAACTGGTGAACCGCGTCGTGGTGCAATCCTTCGACTGGGAGTACCTGCGCGGGTTCCATAAACTGGAGCCCGTCCAAATCCTCGCCGCCGTCGGCCCGCCCAAACTGCTGGCCGATGGGCGCAAACCGCCTAAGGACGCCAGAGAACTTACCGCCGCGCGCCTGGATGAGCTGGCTCAAACCGGCGCCCAAGTGGTGGTTTGGAGCCACAAGAAGATCAGTCCCGAGATCATCAAGGTCCTTCACCAGCGCAAGCTAAAGCTTTGGGTCTATACGGTCAACGATCCCGCGCTGGCCAACACATTGCTTGACTTGGGAGCGGATGGTATTATCACCGACAACACCTCGCTGATCTGGAAGACGATTGCCTTGCGCAAGTGAGCCTAAAAACGCGAGTTGGAGGCGGAATCACCTCATCCACAGGGTGAGGACGAATCCAACTGCTCTGTAGTTGAGATTCTGCCTCGTAAACCGCTTGATATCATATGCTTGCACGGAAACGCATACCGGGTTTTTCTGGGTGGCAACTTCGGTTTCTAGGGTGAAGGGCGGTTGCCGGGCCGCCCGTTTCCCCGCAGGTCGATGACGCCGGAGACGCGGGTCGGGTGGATCTCCATCGCACCCTGTTGGTTGTCCCGCACCCCAACTGGTTCCGTGAAACAAGGGCGAAGGACCTGCCGTCGAAGAACGATCTCGATTTCCGCTGAGCTGCGGAAGGGCATGGGCAAGCAACTATCTGGGGAGGAAGTATGCTTCCAGCCGGGGAATGGGAGATGGTTGGGATCGGATCATGACCCGCAGCTCGCGCGGATCGCTGTCCGATCCGATCTCTGTTCGCCAGGCCTGCCACGGGAGATTGGGCGGGAAGCGTGCTTGCGGCGACCAGCGCCGCCATCAGTCCCGAGCACACGGCATTCATCAGCAAACGTCCTTTTTCAATATCGGTATTTGAATCTTCCCTCGGGAGCCACATCGCCGCTGGTGTAAAAGTCCATAATATCACCGGGGTGCTGCAGGTTGTCCGCCCATTTGAAATCGAATGACGGACAAGTCTTTCCGCCAGCCAGCCCAAGCGCCGCGCGCGGAACGGCCAGGTGAAGCTGAGCCCCCTCGACCCGGCTGCGCACTGCGGCGATCTTCCTCCAGTGCCAGCCGCCTTCGTTCTTCTCGATCCACGTTTCGCCGTTTTCGATGGTTCGATTTATGATGTAATCAAACCCTTCCCAGCCGGTGACCGGATTTTGGTCGGCGTCAATTAGCAGCCACATCCAGTTCGTGCCGCTGGAGGGTGTGATGGCTTCGCGGGCGCGGACGTAGAAATACACGTTCCGGGAGTCGCGCGCGACCTTGCAGGCGGCCAGGTCGTTGCGGCCCGTCCGGTTTGAGTAGTGCAGGCCCGCGGCGCCGCCGTGGTCACGCGGCGCCGTTTCACCGACGTGATCCGCGAACTCCGGCGCGACGTCGTGCCACTGCTCAAAACCCCGTTCAATCCGGATCATTTTCGGCGCGGAGGCGGAAGGCAGCGCGGGCGCTCCCTTGAAGCGCCGGACGTTCGACACGAGCTGCCAGTAGTAATTATCGCCGTGCCCGCCCTTCATCGGTTCGATATCACGGCTGTTGGCCTGGTCGAACTGATCCACGAACACCAGCGGGCCGCCGGGTTGCCCCCAACGCCCCGCAATCCACTCGTTCCAGCCGGTGACCATCACGAACGGTGGTGTGAGGTCGAACACGCGTTGCCATTGCTCCTGGAAATTGTAGCCATGGTTCACCGCGTCGGGTGCGCTCTCCATCCGGCCGTCATGGAAGCTGCGCCCACGGGCGTCGCCGGAGTTCATGTTGGTCACCTTGCCATCCCTCTGCCGGAGGTTTTGCGCGACGGACACGTTCACCTGTTCGGGCTTCTGCGGATCGTCGGTGTAGCCGTAAGGCTGCGGATAGGTGGCCTCCCAATGCCAGGCGTAGGGCGTGTTCGTCAGCGTGAAGGGCCAATGCGCGCGGCGCAACGTGAAGAACGCGCGCAACTCCGGCGCGGCCTGTTCCGGGTCGCAGACCAACAGCGGTTTGCCCTGCCAGTGAAACCACAGTTCCGGGTACAGGCCGGGCTTGTAGAGATCTTCGTAAAGCTTTTGCGCGGTCTTGCCGGCCTCCGTATTGACCATGAACGCTATTTGCGGCGTGCGACCGCCGGCCTGACGGACGCGACGGAAAACCTCGCAGAGCTTGAGGTAAACCTCGGGATAGGTCTGGGCGTTCGTCGTGTCGAAAATCAGCGTGTCAATGCCGGCGTCGGCCAGCAGGTGCGCGTGGCGACGCAACACCCACTCGTCCGTGCTGTGATAATAAC
Organism: uncultured Verrucomicrobiota bacterium; assembly: GCA_964578605.1. Classification (GTDB taxonomy): domain Bacteria; phylum Verrucomicrobiota; class Verrucomicrobiia; order Limisphaerales; family SIBE01; genus JAXMHN01. The sequence continues at coordinate 6,027 of CAZODO010000114.1, forward strand.
CGTAGAGGGGCTCTCCCCAATAATGATACATGCCGATCGGCCCCCACAGCGCTGACGTTGGCTTCGTGACTGCGTCCGGGTCCTTCGCGAGAATGCGAGCGATGTCATAAGGGCCGTCCCAATTCGGGCTCTTGCCGCCGCGCTGGTTGTGCCAGAGGAAATAGAAGATGCCGACGAACCGATCCGTGCGAGGTGGCCCCACCTTTTCCGCCAACGGCAGCGTCCGCCCAAGCGCGTCGGTGGCGGGCCAAGGCGTGCCGGGATTGTCGGAAACCACGTTCGTGGCGGCAGCCGCTGGCATGACTACAAGCGATGCCGCGAGCGCCAGGACGATGCGGGCAGGCAATGTGGGTGGTGTTGTTATGGGTTACCTATGGGCTGACGCCAAAGACCGCCCGGACGGCTTGGTGGCCGCCCTTATTCCAGTCACGCGTTGTTGTATTCATTGATTACTTCAGTGCATTTTGCGCGCGCCGAGCCATTTCACGATCACATCGGGATGCTGCTGTTTCGTCCCAAGCTGGTTTCCTGGCACGAGATTGTCAATGCCACGCGAGGTGCTGCGCAATCGAACAAACGTTCTAGCCAAATGCGCTTGTGATAGACATCCCGAGCCAGGATTCTCACATGAATGCTGCGGTCATGCATCACTCGCCGGGCCACGACTTTGGTCGTGCCTTTGGCTCTGTGGATCTTCTCACCGCGCGCTGGCAGCGCGGAGACCGCCGTCATCTTTGACGACCTGAACGAACCTGCCGTCTGGAGCGGACCCGTTTTTCAATACGACAATCCCGCTACTGGCAAGGCCTGGTTTACCAACGGAGTGCTCACCATTCGCCATTCGCCGGTGGGGCGCTGGCACACCGTCTCCATGTCGCGCACCTGGGAAGCGGACCCGCGCCAGGGTCTTTGGGTCCATTTTCGATTCCGCATCAAGGAAATGCTGCTGGGGGCTGATCTTTATGCCACGGTATCCTTCGCTGACGAGATGGTGCTTCAAATGGCGGTCAACGGCGAGCAGCACTGGGTGCAGGGGGGAGACTGCCAGGAAAAAGACTTCGACGACGAGCTCTTTTGGGGCTCAAACGTCATCGTCGGCGAAGGCCACAAACGAACGGACATCCGCGTCGGACTGAGTGAAGGTCCCGCTCTGCGCTACACCAACTGGACGCTGGTCTCGATGTTCTATGAGGTGAAGAATCAAGGCCGGCGCATTCGGCTGTTTGTCAACGGGCGGGAGGTGATCTACCGCGACCTGGATGCCGCTGCCCCTGCCGGCGCGGTTGACAATCGCGTCCGGGACGAGTGCATGCGCCTCGACCAAGCCGTTCCCGTGACAGTGACCTTCGCCAACTTCACCGATGGCGATCTCTATGCCGACCCCACGGTCAACAAAGGTGACGGCATCCGCTGGCTGCACGCGTTTGCCGCCAACACACCCGCCAGACCGCACCGGTCCGACCCCAGCAAAGCCGAGGTCAAGAATTCGGACATGGAGTTTGATTTCGTGCTGATTCACCGTCCTGGCGAAACGAATGCATTGCCGGAAACGTTCCAAAAGCTGGTTCATCCGACACGACTGTGGCGCTTGTTGGGCTATACCACAGAATCCGACCCGTTTTCCCCCACTCAGACCATTCTCGGCCTGTGGCCGGCGGTCCAGACACAGGATTCGACCATCCGTGTCTGGGGACGAAGCTACGACATCGCCCCGACCGGCCTGCCCAGTGCGGTCCAGTCTCGAGGCGAGCCTCTGCTGACCCGACCGGTGACGTTCCGGGTCAACGGTTCCGACGCCGGCGACGTCCAGTGCCGGGTGACCGCTACCGACAAAGAAGAAGCAACCTGGGAAGCCTCCGGCACGCTAGCCGGCATCCCCTATCGCTGCCGCGGGGTGGCCGAGTTTGACGGCATGATGCGGTTCGACGTTGAGTGGACCGCCAGTCCGACCTTGCCCCTGACTGAACTCAGACTCGAAATCCCGGTGCGGCCGACCCAGGCCGGGCTGCTCCATTTCTATCCGCCACCCTACGACTTCCCGGCGATGACCTGGCCGAGCCCGGGGCGCCCCAACAGCCTGGCCCGTCCGGCCTACTGGCGCTCGTGCTTTTCGCCCTGCGTGTGGCTCGGCAACGAGCAGCGCGGCTTGCAGTGGTTCTGCGAGTCGGACGAAGGCTGGCATCCGACCGACCCGAACGCCGCATTGGAGATTATTACCGCAGACAATGAGGCGGTGCTCCGCATTCACCTCCTCGACCTGGGAACAAAGATTGACCGCCCGTTCCGCCTGACTTTCGGGCTGATGGCCGGTCCGGTGCGCCCCGCTCCGACGACCTTCGAGCAGGGGCACTTCGGCTATAGTCACTGGACGAGCTACGCGATGGCCGACCCGATTGTCGCGGGAACCAACACGGTACTCAACGAACTCGACCGCCGCCGTGCCTTGGGCGCCCGGTTCCTTGGCATGCACGAGGAATGGACGGATTTTGAGGGCATGTCGCGCGTCACCCAACCGGAGAAGCTCAAGCGCCTGGTCAAGCAGGCCCATGCCCGTAAATTGGGCCTGGTGCTCTACCACTCGATGCTTCTGCCGGACATCGCGCCTGAATACGCGGATCTAGCCGCCGACTGCCTGTGCGAGCCGCCGAGCGCCTATTACATCCACTCGCGCGAGCCCAAGCAGCACGATTACCCTATCTGTCATCGCAGCCGCTACTCGGCCATGTTCACCGACGGGATTGAACTTCTCTTCAAGGAATACGGCATTGACGGCGTGTACCTGGACGGCGCGGCCTCGCCCATCCACTGCGCCAATGGCCGGCACGGTTGCGGCTATGTCATTGCGGATGGACGGCGTCGCCCGACCTTCACCATTTTCGCCGCGCGCGAGCAGATGAAGCGGCTGGCCCGGCTCTGCCACGCCCAAGGCAAGCCGACGCTGGTCGTGGCCCACATGTCCGGCATGGTCACCTTGCCGACCCTGAGCTTCGCCGATCTCCTGCTGACCGGCGAACAGTACTGGAAATCGCCGGAAACCTTCCGCCCGCCGCTCGAGTTTTTCCGCGTCGAGTGCATGGGCCACCCCCATGGCTTGCCCACCGACTTCATCGGCTACCCGCCTCTGGGCGGCCCGTGGGCTCAAACCATGACCGCCCTGCACAACGCCCCCAGCCCGTGGTGCGCCGGCGGTTGGGATGTGCTGCGGCTCTATCGGCAGTTCGATGTGGACCAGGCACGCTGGCATCCGTACTGGCAGCCGGGCGGACCAGCCACTGCTGACAAACCCGAGGTCCGCGTCTCCGGCTTCTGCCAGCCCGGACGAAAAGCGCTGCTGGCCGTCGGCAATACCTCCGCCCTCGCCGTGCAAACGACGCTGACCTTCAACCAGGCGGCCTTGGGCTTTGCCGTCAAAACCGAACGCGTCCGCGACCCCTTGACCGGAGCGGCGCTCAAACCCACGGGGCAGGGGTGGAGCTTCCAACTCGAGCCCGAGGCGAGTCGGTGGTTGTGGATCGAAGCGAACCCATAACCAGCATGACGGCATAAGACACCAACCCATGCGCCGTATCCTTGTAATTTCAGGTCATCCATAAATTTCCACTCTTACTGATCAAACGCCATCACTTCCACCAGGTGCCGGCCGGAATTTGCGGAGTTGTGGGTTTGGGTGATACGGATATAGCGGGCCGGCTGCGGTTCAAAGCAGCAGGAGTACCCTTGTCTTGTGGAAGGCTGCTGGTTGTCCCGCCGGTCGGCGACAATTGCCCATTGCTGGCCGTCTTTAGACAACTCAACGGTGAATCCGTAGTAACGGTCGTTGCCATAGAAGCCAACGACCACCACACGCCCCACCATTGTCTCCTGCGCCAGGTCCACTTGCCACCAGGCTGGGCCGGGATGTTCCGCTACATCCGTTGCCCAATACGCATCCGTGTTTCGCGTGCGGCCGTCATTGGCCAAGCGGGCGGGGTAGGAGGGCAGCGATGTGGAGCAGGTGGCGGGTTTGCCCGTGGTCAAACTGACGGAATCCGGCTGGAAAGCACCGCTGTACTTGGCCCAGAGGCGACGAGACGCGCCGATGCTGTCGCCATGCGGTTGGCGGGGATAATGGTCGTGCAGAGTGGACCAGGTCTTCTCCAACTCGAACATTTCCGACGCGAATGCCTTTTCGTCGAACGGCTTCCCGGCAGCCAAAGCTTCATCCAGGCGGCGATAGAACAATTCCCAGCGTTTCAGGTAGAAGCCGGACAGCAAGCCTGACCACTGGCGGCAGGCATAATCGCGCAGGGCGGTTCCGTTGCCCCAGAGCGTGAGGACGCGGCGGGCATTCCATTCCAGACGGTCGCGCTCGGCGCGGGTTGTGCCCCAGCGCCGCGCGTCTTCCAGCCAGTTGCCGAGCAGGAACTCCTTGCGGGTGGCGAGCAGGCCGTCAAGGTCTCGAATGAGGTTGAGCATCTTTGTGGAAGCCTGGTGGAGAGCTTTACGGTCCTGCTTGTGGAAGGCTTCGAGCGCCTCGCGTTGGAACTGTGCGGAATAGTTGCCCAGGACCTGGCGTGTCACGTTGACCAGGTCAAACCGGAATGGATCGGCATCACGCAGTTCGTCCGCCACCGCCAGCAAGTGCTGCCAGGCTTCGGCCAGCCGGTCGTTGCTGTAAGGCGTGACAGGCGGCGCGGCCAGCGAAGGCGCGACCGTGTAAGCCGCGTAATTGTCGAAAGCGGCCTGGAAAGCGGTTTCATGGAGCACCTGCCAGGCTTGCTCGGCCTCGGGGCTGGATTTGCCGTAGGAGCGTCGGGCATAGTCCCGCAGCCATGCGTCAAGCGGAACCGGCTCGTCGCGCCAGGCCAGTTCAAAGAGCAGATCGAACACCACCGGGTTGTGGTCAAGGCCCTCGTTCACGAAGCCCAAGCCGCTCAGGCGTCCGGCGTTGGGATCGCGCCGCACGGCGAAGAGGTCGCGATTGATGAGGTCGAGCGGGCCGCCAAGCCACACCCGGTCGCCGAAGTTCTGGATGTTGCACCAAAGCCAGGGCTTGCCGCAGAACGCCTTTGTCAGGCTCCAGACAGGAGTCTTTTCGCAGAATAGGTCGAGCAGGAGGATGCGCTCGTCGGGCACGGGCGCCAGCACCGCCTCGATCCGCGGCTGGGTCCAGAAATGCCTGGCGTAGAAGAACGGCCAGCCCTGCAGCACCCAGACCGCGTGCGGATCGGTCGCTTTCATCCCGTCGAAGATGGCCCGGCCGATGCCCGACAGGTAATCGGTGTCGCCGCTGGGCGGAATCATCTCGATGAACGTGTCCGCCGCGTAAAAATGGTCCGTCCCAAACAGCTTCGTCTGTTCCTCCAGCAACACCGCCGCGATGCGGCTAAAGAGCGGGTCCAATGGATCAAGAACCCCTGTCTCCCACTCGGCCCAGGTGATCTTCTGCAACTTCGCGGCCGGAGCCTGGTTGCCAATGCCGGCAGGGACGTGCCCCGTGAACCCCTGGAGCACCGGCGTCATGCCCAGCGCCCGCTGCCGTTCGAGAATCCTCTTCTGCAGCTCGGCATGACGCCCGATCCATGACGGAGGCAGCGGACCGCCGTGCCCGTCGAGGCAGCCCATCCAGCCGAAAGGCAAATACGGCGGGCCGGCCAGAAACGCCTGCATATCCCGCTCGCTCCAACCCATCCGGCGTCCGACTGCCTGCCAGACAGCCTCCTGACCGGTGACCGACAGGGGGAGATTGATGCCGTTCAACGCCATCCAGTCAATGAGCCGCTCCCATTGCGGCCAGTCGTACCAGGGCAACGAGTAACCGAAGGCGCAGTAATTCAGGAAGTAGCGATAGCGGGCCGAACACACCCGCCGCACCTTGAGCGCGACCTCGGGCAGCGGCCTGGGCAACTGCAACTGGCTGCCTCCCGTGAACGAGTGATGACAGCCGCAGTGGTGCTTCAAATACCAGTTCAGCGCCGAGGCGATGGCCACGCCGTTGTTGCCGCGCAAAACGGTTTTGCCCTTGCGGCTCTCGATCTCGAAGACATCACCTGCCGGATCGCGCGGGATAATCTCCAGGACGAAGTGCTTGGCGTGTCTGGGGAGCAACCGTTCCACCAGGCCGCGCGCGGCAGTTGTATCCGACTGCGCCGTAGCAGGCGCCGCGACGGACGGCGTGAAAAGAGCCATGGACACCAGGAACAAATGGAGCAATTGCTTCTTCATAACATCACTTCCTGGCGGCAACCGGAATGACCGGGCGGAGCGGGCCGGGTTCGAGCAGTTTCCAGGTGTTGGTGACGAAGGCCTGACGCAGAAACAGAGGTTGCGGCAGCCAGGTGCGATAGAGGTTGGTCTCGCTCCAGGTGTTGCCCGCGGAGGCAAAGTCGCACAGAGCGAGGTTGGTCACTGAATGGTTGAAGAAATGCGAGGGCCGAATCTGGAAGGGCGCCGTAAATGCCAGCCACGCCCAGGCCGGCTTGGCGGCGCAGGGCTGGAGTTCGACGCGGTGCTCGGCGTTGGCGCTGAGCCAGACCGCCGTGTCGCTGGCCGGGACGAGGCGGTTTTCCAGCGCGAGCAGAATCGGCCCGCGCATGACCGCCAGTTGCGGCGCGCCGCTGGGCGCGGGCACGGCGCGTCCACGCAGGTCCAGCGCGAGCGTGACCTGATCGTCCGGCGACCACTCGCGATCCAGCTTGGCGTATTCGCCCGGCTCGCACGGGACGGGCGCGCCGTTGACGGCCAGCGTGGTTCGCTGGCTCCACGCGGGGATGCGCAGGCGCAAAGTGAATCGTTGCCGGCCGGCGGGGGTAACTATCAGCTTCACCTGGTCGCCCACGGGGTAGTCGGTTTCCTGGGCGATCGTAATCTTCGCCCCGTTGGTCAGCGTGGCGCTGGCGGTTCCGGGGGCGTAGAGGTTCACGACCGGGCCGGATGCAGATGCCATCACGGCCCAATGCGGGGTGAGCATGAGGCCGCGCGGGCCGCTCATCACACAGCAACTCAGGCCGACATCCTCCTGCTGGACGTGGCTGGGCACGCGTTCGCCGGTGAGGGGGGTGTGATAGGTGAACCACTCGGCGCCGGGCGTCATCGCGCCGGCCATCGCATTGTAGAGCGAGAGTTCCAGCTCGTCGGCCCAGACCGGGTCGCCCGTCAACCGCAACAACTGCGCGCACAGCTTCATCCAGGTGACCGTGGCGCAGGTTTCCTGCGGCTGTTCGAGGAGTTCGGTTTGCTGGCGCGCGCCATCGCAGAAGAGCTCCTGGTTCGAGACCGAGCCATCAATCATCCGCTCGTATTGGCGGACGCTCTGGCCGAAACGCACGGCGGCGTCGAGGTACTGGCGATCTCCAGTGGCGCGGTAGAGTTCGCAGATGCCCTCGAAGCAGGACATGATGGCGTAGGCGTGGTTCCGGTAGGGCGGCTTGCCCGCCAGCGCGTTTTCCATCAGGTGAATTCCCTGCGGGGCCGCCTTAAAGGGCTCGTTCCACTGGGCAATGATGGATTGGGCGAACTCCAGGTAACGCTTGTGCCCGGCGCGCTGGTAAAGCAAGGCGAACGGTTCGAGGATCGAGCTGTCGGCTGTGCCCTGCAGGACCGGATGTCCTGTTTCCACCACCTTGAGCTTCTTCTGCGCGAACTCGTTGATCAGGTTGTCGGCATTGCGGCTGGCGGCGTCGAGCACGGACTTGTCACCGGTCAGGTCGTAAGAGGCCAGCAAACCGAGCAGGACGTACTTGCGGCACCAGACATCCCAGGAGACGAGACGGTGCTCCGGGTTATGGGGGCCGAGATAGCCGTCGGGTTCCTGGGCTTTCATGACCTCGCGGACGACCTTCTCCAGTTGCGCGCGGCGTTCCTCCGTGGGCTGCCACAGGTAAGCCAGCGCCGCGGCGGTGTGCCATTTGCCCCAATACTCGCCACGCCAGTTGCCCCAGCCACCGCTGTCCTTGTGGTCGAACAGTTGCGCGACGAGCTTGTCGGGATTCAACCCCCAAATGCGCTGTTTCTCGCAAAGGTCGAGCTTCTGGCCCACCCAGCCCTGCACCTGCACGGTTCCCGGCGCGGCCAATTGGAAGGTGTCGGCGATGGGGGTTTGATGCTTGGCGGCCGGATCAGCCGCCTGACAGTGCAGCGGCAACACAGCCAGGCCGAAGGCGATCGTTTTCATGTTATTCCAGTTCAAAGCCGCGCGCTTGCCCCTCTGCCCTCGTCAATTTTGCCGCCAAGGAAAGCGCAGCAGCACTTTGGTGCCGGTGCCGGGCCGGCTTTCGATACCACACTCGCCTCCGATGTCCGTCAGCCGCTGGCGCATGTTCTGCAGGCCGTCCCCACCCCTAGGCTCCACCCCAATGTCAAAACCCTGACCATCATCCTCAATGACTATTTCCAAGGCATGAACGGTCACCTTGACCCGGAACCAGGCCTCCCTTGCGCGCGCGTGCTTGACAATGTTGGTCAGCGCTTCCTTGACGACCAGAAACAGGTTGTGACGCAGGTCCGCAGAAAGACTCCGCGCCGGGACAATCTCGGGAAAATCCAACCGGCAACGAATCCCTGCCATCCGCAGATAGTCCAGTACAAACTGCCCCGTATAATCAATCAGGTGAGACAGCGTGTCGTTGCGCGGGTTCACTGCCCACACAATTTCGTCAAGCGCCTTGATGGTCTGGCGCGCCGTGGCCGAAATTGTGTCAAGCCGCTGGGTGACCTTCTCCGGCTGGCCCTGGTCCCGCTCCGCCAACTCTCCCAGCAGCGCAATCTGCGTCAAGTTCGCGCCCAAGTCGTCATGGATGTCCTTGGCAATGCGCGCCCGTTCACGCTGGAGCGCTGCCTGTTGTTCCGCTAGGCGCAATTGGCGGCGCAGCCGCTGAAACGAGGCGTAGCGCACAATGGCGGCCACGCCTGCGGTGAATCCGGCCAGCACCGCCAGCCTGAACCACCACGTCTGCCAGTAACGCCGCGGAACCACCAGCGCCACGCTGCAGTCGGCTTCGCTCCAGACGCCGTTGCCGCCATGCGCCGTCACGCGAAAACGGTAATTGCCGGGTGGCACATGCCCGTAATTGGCAACTCGGCGAGTCCCGGCTTCGACCCAATCCGCATCCAGGCCTTCCAGCCGATAGCGGAACCTCACCCGCTCCGGAGCTGTGAAGTTGAGGCCTGTGTAGTGAAACTCAATCTGCCGGCTGCCCGGCGGGATTTCCAGCAACCTGCCGCCTTTCCTGCCATCTCCGCCCCGCGGCGCGCCCGTTGTGCCCGATTGCCAGACCCGGTCGTCCACCAGAATCTCCTCCAGGTAAACCAGCGGCTGAGCCATCTCCGCCCTGGGCTGCTTTGGGTTGACGAGCGCTATGCCACGATCGGTGGAAAACCAGAGCGTCCCGTTCCTCGCCTTGAGACCGGCTCCAAAAGCCCCAATGCACTGGACGGAATCCATCCCGTCGGACCGGTCGAAAACGCGCTGCTCCACGCGCGAAGTTCTGCCCGCGGCCAGCTCGTTGAGTTCGCGGCGGGCAATGCGATAGATCCCGCGGTGGGTGCCCAGCCAGAGATAGCTCGCGTCATCCTCCAGTAATTGCACGATGGTGTCCTGCGCAACACCTTGGGCCGCCGTGATGGTGACAACGCCGCTCTCCCTAATCCGGCTCAGCCCCCCGCCTTCGGTGCCGGCCCAGACTGTCTCTTCGGCATCCAGCAACAACGATCGGATGATGCTGCTCTTCAATCCCTGCGCTTTGCCATAGAGCGTGAAGGCGCCATCTTTGAGCCGCCCCACGCCAGCGCCATATAATCCGATCCAGAGCGTCTCGTCCCGTTGCTGGACCATTGCGGTTATCCGTGACGAGGGCAACCCATTGGTGAAGGCGGTGAACTGGTCGTTCCGCCAATGCATCAACTTCCCATTCCGGCTGCCGACCCACAGTCCGCCGCGGCGGTCGTTGCAAAGGCACTCTACTACGTCGCCACGCAGCCACGATTCCGCTCCGTAGGATCGCAGCAACTTCCCGTCCTTCCATTGGCATAGCGAGCCGCTCCTTCCACCCCAGATGCTCCCATCCTCGGTCGCAACGATGGCGTGAACATACATCTGGGGATGATCGAGCGAAATCTGGATCGGGATGTCGCCTTCGATCCGGTAAAGCCCACGACCAGACGTCCCCACCCAGAAGACGCCTGCGGAGGATTCCGCCAATGACATAGGCTTTACTTCGGTGGTTCCGTCCACGATCCGCAGCGTGGTCAACTTGCCCGCTTTGACCCGGTTAAGCCCCCCAACCCGGGTACCCACCCAGAGATTACGCTCCCGGTCCTCCAGAAGCGCCTGCACCGCCTCATCGGAAAGGCCGTTAGGCTGGCGCACCTGGAGAAAATTTCCGTCTCGAAGGTGGTAAAGCCCCTGGTCAAACGTTCCGGCCCAGACGGTGCCGTCCCCGGCTGCCGCCAGGGAACTGATTCGGACATTGGGCACACCTTCGGATATTCCATAGGTGGTGATAGACTGTCCGTTCAGGCACAGTATTTTCCCCAGGTACCCGGCCCAAATCCTCCCCGCCGGGTCCCTCGCCAGAGAGTAGGGCTCCCGGCGTCGCAGTTCAGCTGCAGGGATTGCATTGACGAAGGCTTTGTTGTCCCAGCGCATGAGCCCGAGGTTCAGGACCGATGCCCACACCGACCCCTTTGCATCAACGAGAACCTTGCGCACATGCGGCTCAGACAACCCTCGCTCTGCACCGATGGTCTCAAACCGACCTTCCCGCCGGCGGCTAAGGCCCTTCGTCGTAGCCACCCACAGTGTCCCTTCCGGGTCTTCTGCCAAATCGTTGATCAAGTTACCCGCCAGCCCGTCGCGGGTGGTGAAGGTCGTGAACCGCCCGTCCTGGTAGCGGCTCAGGCAGTTGGCGGCGCCAATCCACAGAGCGCCCTCGCGGTCCTGGCAGAGGGTCCGCACGTTCAGACCTTGCAGACCCTCGGCAACGCCAAAAACAACAAACCGCACACCGTCAAATCGGGCCAGGCCACCGCGGGTCCCAAGCCAAAGATAACCATCTCGCGCTTGTAGAATGGCCGTGACCGAGTTCTGCGGGAGTCCGTCCTCAACCTGCCACCCGCGGCACACGAACTCATTTGTCTGGCAGTAAGCCCCGTTCGTACCCGACAACTGCCCCAGCGCAGCCAGGGCTCGGGTGCAGAAAAGGGAAAGCACCGCACAAGCCAGCGAGAGTCCCGACCGCATCTTCATCGACACACAGTATGTGGGCAGGCTCAAGGCAAGACAAGTTATGTGGATAGTCCTGCGGAAGTATGCAACAACGGTCATACCTCGCATTCCGATATGTGTCTTTGGGTGATTGGGGGCAGCGTGGAACCGCGAGCAGAGGAATTCTGGGGCCGAAACAGCACGCACGCGAGTAGCCCAGAGACGAATCCCCAAGCCAGCTCGCTAGCCTTGTCCAAGCCGATGCCCAACTGTTTGGAGCGCAACGCCACGATTGCGGAGGGAATCAACGCAAAGGTAAACAGCACCCGCTTCATCCATCCGGAGAGCTCGCGGCTAGTCCTTTTGGCAGGACACCCCACACGCCCCATAGCACCGCCGCCGTGACCGCGTACGGCAGCCAGGGAAGCAGACGCATGCGGCAGGAGATTTCGGGCGGCTCAATTTCCAGTGGTTGCTGTTCAGGAGTTCAGAGCTTCACGGCGCGACAGCAAAGCAATTTACTTGTTCGATGTCACGTTCGTTCACCTGCTTCAGCCGACTGGGGATGTCACGACCATCGCTCACTGGGCCAGAGGTTTACTCGTGCCCAGTCCAGTCGCCGCTAACCGACACTCTCTGCATTCGTTGAGCTTGCAGCAGATTCGGTTCAAGTTTGGCGCGTCTTCCAAGTCCGCCGCATCGGGTCCATCGGTTGCCAGGGGTTGCCAGAATCGAAGTATTCGAAGTCATTGCCGACAATTAGATCTCGTTGGACGGTGAGATGTCGAAAGTGGATGACAGCCTTATTTAAAGGGCATTTGCTTGGGTTCTGAGCGATGTTTTGTTGCTAACGGCCAAATTTGGTGTAAGTCCCTTTGGGATTGGCTTGCGACAGTGACTAAAGATGTGGGTAATGCTCAGAGCCTAGAGTGGGATGGTACCCTAGCTACACCGTACCGAGGAACTCCTTATGAGGTTTTTATGCTGGCAAAGGGTTT
>CAZODO010000115.1:0-18161 GCA_964578605.1 uncultured Verrucomicrobiota bacterium
TTGTCCTGTTTTGCTAACTACAAAATCTGTCCTGTTTTGCTCGCACCACGACAGGAAAAAGCAGAGCCGGAGGAGGCTTTCCCTGTTTCCTCTTGAAGCACCGCTTTGCAGGCGGCTTGATTGCTCGTCACGTTCAATCCAAACCCAAAAGCCGGTTCCAAACCGGCGCGCCGGAATGGATTGTCGGGAACGGCGCGCCGGGTCATAATGCCGCTCGTGCGAGTTCACTGGCTGCAGGGATGCATGGTCCTCGGCGGGATCGTGGTCATCATGATGGGCGGCAACGCTGGGAGCGCCCGGCAAGCGCTGGCGCGCGACCCGGGAAGCACGGCCGAGTTGGGCGGCTTGGATTCGCGCCAGGCCGGGTTTGAGGAGATCCTCTTTGTAAAGCGCAGGCCTTACTCGTCCGATCACTACTACACGGACATCAATAACGGCACCAACCCGGACCGGTTCGATCCGGAAAACGGCATTTCCATCTTTAACCTGCGGACGCAGAGCGAGCGGCCCGTGGTCACGGCGGCGCAGATGCCCGGAGGCAAGGGATTCATCGGCAAGATCAGCCTTTCGTTCGATGCCAGGAAGGTGCTGTTCGATTTCCGGCAGGATCCCGGTTCAGGATTCCGGATCTGGGAAGTTGGCGTCGATGGGAGCGGACTGCGCCAGGTCTCCTTTCCCCCCGCTGACGAAGCGGAGAAAGCCGCGCGTTGGGCCCCTGGCTGGCACACGGACGACGTGCACCCGTGCTATTTGCCGGACGGCGACATCCTCTTCTCGTCTACCCGCAGCGAGCACACGGTACTGTGCGGCGGGTCTTCCCACCTCGTCGCGCCGACCTTGCACCGAATGAAGCCCGACGGCACCGGGGTGGTTCAGCTGACCAGGAGCCCCGTGAGCGAGTTTTGCCCCGTGATCCTCGATGACGGGCGCGTGATGTATCACCGATGGGAGTATATCGACAAGGGCGCGCGCGTGGCGAAGACCGTATGGTCCATGAACCCCGATGGCACCCGGCCCCAGGAACTGTTCGGCCTGGCCGAGGACACGACCACGGTCTACATGTATCCCCAGCCGCTTCCAGGAGGGGAACATCGGCTGGTGTGCGTCGGGACATGCCATTATCCGCAAGGCGGCTGCGTGGGCGCGATCCTGCTGGTGGATTACGGGAAAGGTGTGCGCGTGCGTGGGCCGGACCCCGATCAAGCCGAATACATTCAGGCGGATCCGGCTTACCCGGTGGTCAACATTACGCCGGCGGTGTACGTGCAGCGCCGGACGGAGCCGGGCTGGTTTTTCCGAAAGCCTGACGGCGGCTACGTGCACGATACAACGGGGCGCAGCGGGCACCTTTATACGCACCCGTTCCCCATCAGCGACCGGGAGTTCCTGGTGTCGTTCAAGGTCAAGGCTTCCGACCATTACCAGGACGTTCCCAATGCTTATGCCTTGTACCTGATCGATACAGAAGGAAACCACCGCGCCGTTCACGCCGATGCGCGGCTTTCATGCTGGCATCCCTTGCCGCTGGTAGCCCGGCCTGTGCCGCCCCATCTGGAGTCGGCCCGGCTTCCCGAATACGCCGCGCGCGGGGAGGCGCTCTGTGTCTTGGCAAACATCTATCAGGGCATGGAAGGCGTTGAACCAGGCGCGGTCAAATGGCTCCGCATTAACGAGGCTCTGCCGCGCTATTGGTCCACCGGGCGGCGCTGGGATCCGTCGTTGAGCAGTTCCAGTTGGAAAGCCGCGCTTTGGCCGCGCGTGCAATGGGGCGTTGTTCCCGTGGAAAAGGACGGCTCGGCCTGCTTCGTCGTCCCCGCAAACCGAAGCCTTTTCCTGCAGGCGCTCGACCAGGATTTCCGCGAGATTCAGCGCGAACGCACCTACGTGAATTATGCGCCCGGCGAGATCCGTTCGTGCACGGGTTGCCATGGGCAATCGCACCGGGCAGCGGCTTCGGGAGGCTCGGTCACGCCCCTGGCGCTCACTCGGCCGCCGAGCGTGCCGGAACCGCAGCCGTGCGACCTCGTCGAGAACGGCGGCGACGGGCTAGCTGGCCAGGTGATGCATTACCCCACGGACATTCAGCCGATCTTCGATGCCAAATGCGTTTCGTGTCATGGCCAGGAGAATCCTGCCGGCGAACTCAAACTGACCGGTGAAGTGACGCTTTTCTACAATACGTCGTACGAAGAACTCGCCCGCAAAGAACTAGCGGGGCCCCTGATCTCCGAGTTCACGTCGTTCCTTCGGGGGGACCAGGGCAATTACAACGGCGCTTATCTGCCGCCGCGCAGCCTGGGGAGTTCCAAGAGCAGTCTGATGGAGGTTCTGACCCGGCGCGACCACCCAAAGAACGCCAAGGATGACCATTCAACAATGCTCACGGACATGGAACTGATGATCCTCGCCCGCTGGGTTGATAGTAATTACCAGTTCTACGGCGCCTACTTCGGCCGCCAGCATCCGCAATGGGCAAACGCGGACCCTGCCAATCCGTCCTATGACCCCGCGGATTTCCGGCGCAAAGCCACGTTCGTTGAAGCGACCGGCTTCCTGGCGCCGCCATGGCATCGTTGAGCCTGGATACCAGTTGCCCTCGGCGTATCGATCCTTCTTCCTCTGAATTAGAATTTGCTCGCTCGTAACTTGTCCGAGGCGCCCGCGCTCTTGTAAATCGAGGCGGTCTTTTCGGTCCAGGCAACGTCCGAAGCCAACAGCGTCACCGGCCGTGGCGCGATCAACCCCAGGGCGTCGGGGATATCACATACGCGCAACACATTGAGCAATGCGGGTGCGTCGGCCGACAGGTGCGTTGCCGGCATGTCGTTCAGCAGGAGGCCGCCGATCGCTTGCTCAAGGACGGCGGCGTAAATCGCGAGCACCGCCGCTCCCTTTTCGCCCACGACGATGACCGGCCGCTCGCCTCCAAAACGTTCGTGCAAATGTCGCGCCACAGCGGCGATATCCCAGACCTGTCCGCTGGCCACGGTTCGACCCAGCAGAAAATGGCACCGTTCGACGTAGTTCGGCGGGTTCCGGGTCGTCCAGCGCGTGGCGCCGACACCGCGCGGTTCAATCTCGAATAGCGCATCGCGCTCCTTGATCAACGGCGCGGTCCATGGGGGAAGAGCGTCTCCGGCCTCCGAAGTCGTGACCAGCAGCAGGACGCGCTCGGGTGCATCGATGTTCCTCAAAGTGCGCAGGGGGACGCGAATGCCGTCCTCCGTTGTGACGGTAACGACCCGGCTGGATTCGCCGGATTCCGATCTTGCGGCCGGAATGCGGTCAGGGAAGCCATGGAAGGTCGCGGCGCGCAAGCGGCTGACGGCGGCCGTTTTCCACTCATCGAAGCGCCCTTCCACGGGCGGTTGCAGCTCGGCAATTGGGACGAAATACTGGTCTATGCGGCCGTTTTGGACGTCGGCTGGGATATCCGAGTCCTGAGGAAAGACGCGGAGCTCTTCGGGCGCAATGGGGTGAGTCTCCTCGCCGGGGCCGGTGACGAGATCCACTTCGCTATCGAGGACCGGCTGGGGGTCGCTCTTGAGATAGGTGTTCATGAAACGGTAAACAGCCTGTCGAAGGTCTTTGCGGTAAGCGTGTCCCCCGATGCTGACCACGCTGTCCACGCGATCGCTCAGGCCGAAAAGGCTGTAGAGGCGCTCAAGCCGGTTGATGACCCGCTCATTGGCGTCCATGGGGAAGATGGGATCCTGATCGCTGTTGACGAAGAGCATCGGCCGCGGGGCCACCAGGGCGGCAATTCGGGTCCAGGGCCACTGGCAGGTATTGTAAAGGAACATGCAATCGCAATGGCCATTGACGAGCCGGTTGGAAATGTAGGAAACCAAGTCCGCCATGCCGCTGACGGGAGCCGCCACCTTCACCCGTTCGTCCGCCGCGGCAATCCAGAATGTGGCAGCGCCTCCCCCACTGATCCCGGTCACCCCAATGCGCGCAGGGTCCACATCGGGCCGGGAGACGAGGTAATCGATCCCACGAATGCCGTTCCAGCACTCGACGCCTGCGGGGGTATATCCGCGCGACAGCCACCACCAGCGGCCCTCGCGATAAGTGCCATGATGCACTCCTGGGATTTCGCCCAATTGTAGCGTGTCCACGATCAGGCAGATGTATCCGTGGCGCGCGAACCAGATTCCGTGGGACTGAAAAGCGGCTTTGCCGCCATTGCGGCCCCGGCCGGCGTGGCCGCAGACGTAGAAGATGGCCGGCAGACGTTCGCCCGCCGTCATCTTAGCCGGGCGGTACAGATTGCCGGTCACGTACAACCCGGGCCGGCTTTGGTAATGAAGCATCTCGACTTTGTAATCGCCGCGATCAAGCGTTCGGGTAATCGTGGCGCGCAGAGGCGTCTTGTCCGGCAACGGGGACAAGCCGAGCATGTGCAGGTACTCCGCGTGGTATTGCGGGCGCAGGGCTTCCCAATCTGCAGCGCTGTTTACGCTGCCTAAGAAGTTTGTTTCGAGCGCTTGGGCTGACCTGGCCAGGCAGGCCTGAATCATGGCGTCGCCAGGTTGATCGCGGTCCGGTTGGCCGTACGGCTGGGCCGCTAGACCCAGAAAGGCCATCATCGAAAGGAGTTGAACGAGGGCGAGGCGGGTTGTTGGCATGAGTCACACATACCCGGACACCTCTCTCAAGTCGAGCTTGAGACCGTGACGCGATGGACTATCTCAAAGCCAGCCGCGGAGCATGCCGTGGAAATACATCGGCTTTAGCCCGTGCACTTTCAGCGCCCACCAGATGCCGCGCTCCATCGCGGGGTCGAACCAGGGAAGGGAGGGCATCAGCTTTTCATCGTATCCGAACTCGGCCATGAGGACCTTGCCGTATTCGGTCACGATCGGGCAGGCGGAATAGCCATTATACTTGGCGCGCGGCTCCTTCCCGTTGATCAAGGCGAGGAGATTGGCAGCTGCGACAGGCGCTTGCTTGCGGATGGCGGCGCCCGTCTTGCTCGTGGGCAGGCCAGCGGCGTCGCCGAATGTGATTATGTTGCGGTATTTGGGATGGATCAGGGTGTCCTTATTCACCGCGAGCCAGCCGCCTGACTTCGACGTGTCCACCAGATCGGAGTTCCTGGCGAAGCCCGGCGCGCTCATCGGAGGGACGAAGTGGAGCAGGTCGAACTCCACCGTCACTTGTTCGTACTTGGCATCGGCCGGCAGGGGAGAACCGGAGGGTTTGGGCAGGATATGGAACACCGCTTTCCTGGCCGGGCCGTCCACGGATGCCAGGCGATGCCTGAATTTCACTGCCACATCTCGATCCTTGAAAATCGTGGCCAAGCGATCGCCGAAGATCTTCGGCTTCATGATTTCGTTGTCGTTGGCGTAATACTCGATCTCGAACCTGGACCGGAGATCGCGATCGCGGAGATAGTCTTCGGTCATCAGACAGATCTTCTTCGGCGCGCCGCCGCATTTCAGCTTGGTATAGGTGTCAGTGAAGATCAGGCGCCCCTCTTTGAGATCGGGCAGTTTGCGGATGCCATCCCGGCAAGCGATCGCGCCTTTGAAGTCGTAGATGCAGTGGACATTGTCCTTCCCAAGCTCCTCGCGAGTGACCCCTTTCACCGCGTTGAAATCCATCTCGCAACCCGGAACGAGGACCAGGAAATCGTACGAGAACCTGCCGTGACTCGCGGTCTGGAGCGAATTGTTGTCGGGATTCAACTCTGTCACCGAGTCCTGGATCCACTTGACGTCGCGCGGCAAGAGGCTCTTGGTGGACCGCACGACTTCCTCGGGCTCAAAAACGCCTCCCGCTATGAGCGTGTAACCTGGCTGGTAATAATGCTCGGAGTTCGGATCGATAATCGTGATGTCGTCATAGCGCAGCATGTCCGTGAGGTAAGCGGCCATCGTGATCCCCGCCGTTCCTCCGCCGACGATCACAATCCTGGCTTTGACTGAGCTCTCCGAAAGATAATCGTAGGCTCGTTCAAGGACCACGGCGCCAGCAAGGCCTGCCAGGCCCCATTTGATAAAGCGCCGTCGCGGGACGCCACCAATGTTACTGTTCTGTTTCTTCATTTTCGGGTGTGGCAAGATGCTCCGGCGCCCTCTGGTTGGCAATCTCGAAGGCCAGGCCGCCCTGGGTTTGTGCGCACCTCACGCAATCCGCCTCTTTCCGTATGCGCAAGAGGAGGAACAAGCGCAGGCGTGCAACGCAAATCGGTTCCCTTCCGGATAACGCGAGTTGTCTCCCGGTTTGTGGAGGCTCTCCTGCCGTAGTTCACCCGTAGTTCACCCGTAGATGACCCGTAGTTCACCCGTAGATGACCCGTAGTTCACCCGTTGCCGAACGAGTGATCGACGGGTGAACAACGGGTCATCTACGGCGCATCCCCGGATCCGGCGGCAATCCGACCTGAGCGCCAGTCATTCCCGGTTTGGCGTGTTATTCTTCGGAGCGACGCAAAACTTTGCGCTCGGACCGGGGTTTCTGTAATGAATAGCTGTTATGCAGCCTTCTTTTCGAAGCACCGCGATCACTGCCCTCTTCGTTGCGCTTGCTTGGGGCCTTCACCCGGCTGGTCTCGCCCAAGTCCCCGCCGAAAGGGAGTACCTGGCCGCCATCCTTCCGCCTGACCTGATTCGCTATGGCGGGGTCGAGGTGCCCTCCTCGGACAACATTCGGATCCTCTCAGACGGCGCGGGACGGCACCTGGAATTTCGACTCATCCCAGGCCAGGCGAAGAAGAATAACGGCATCCGCGCCGAGAGCATACTGTCGTTGCTCGGGGTTATCGTGCTGGAGGGCGGGGCGGCGGAATTTGAGGAGCCCAGCTACGGCGGGCGAACTTTGAGTGCGTGGCTCGAGGACCTGCCGCTCCAACCGGATCCAGCCGCCGACAACCGGGCGGTCCAGGCCGTTCGCGTGTCCTGGCCAGCCTCCAAACACCGCCGGAATTATGACTCGAGCCCGTCCGCGAGCGAAAAAGGGGAGTGGTTGCCGACTTGGTTCGGGACTTGAGCAACGTGAACATGAAGCTCAAGAGGGTAGGCGCGACGGCCTCGGCGCGCCATTGGGGATGAAGAATTCCCTATGCCTAATGGCCGGCTTGGCGGTCCGGCCCTGCCTTGCTTGATTGCTGCTCTGCGCCCCTGCGCACGCTGGTGACAAATTGTCATCGTCGTCGTAAACTGTCGATTCGCAACGGTTTCCAACGACAGTAGACCTCCCGCGCCTGGTCTTCTATTGAGCCCTCAGTCATGACGTTCCTCAACCGCCAGAAGGTCTATGGAGTGGCGATGGGGGATGAGACGATGGAACGGGTCAACCTGGGCCAATTCTGAACATCCCGCGAGCGGCGGTTCCCCGTTTCCACGTAATTAAATAGTCAGGACTAAGGGCTTCTGGGCGCTAAAGCAGCGGTTTCAGGGCTGGCTTGGGCGGGTCCAACAGGCAAGCCCGGTGCGCTGGCGTGCTGGACCGGTTTGGTGCCATGCACTGCGGCGGCGGCGCGGTTTGAGAGGTTGACAGCAGGACCGGGAATCACGCCCAGGAAGAGCATCCCAGCGAGGCAGGCCGCCAGCGCCCACCGGGCCGGCCGGGACACAGCGATCGGGCTGGATTCCGTCTCGGGGCGCGCGGGGTGGCGGTCGGGCCAATAGATCGCGCGGACGACCCCAAGGTAAAAATAGAAGGAGATCACCACGCCGACGATGGCAATCCCGACCAGCCAGTAAAAAGCCGGTTCGAGAGGATTCCGTGCCAGCAGGGCGCGGAAAAGCAGGAATTTGCCGAAAAAGCCCGCCAGGGGAGGGATTCCCGCCAGCGAGATCATGGCCAGGGCGAGGCTGGCCGCAAGCAAAGGCGAACGCTGGTGCAGGCCCGCCAGGGCGTCGATATTTTCGCTCTCAACTTCGCGCGCGACGATGCAGACGACGGTGAAGGCAGCCAGCACCGTAAACAGGTATCCCGCCAGGTAATAAAGGATCGCAGACGAACCGTCGGCGGTCATGGCGGTCACGCCCAGAAGCATATATCCCGCGTGGGCGATGCTCGAGTAACCCAGCAGGCGCTTCAGGTTTTTCTGGGGGATGGCGCAAAGATTGCCATAGAGAATCGTGGCGCCGGCAAGCACCATGAACAGCGGCGTCCACGCCGAGATCACCCCCGGCGCGGCACCGAACAAAACCCGGATCAGGAGCGCAAATCCCGCGGCTTTCGAGCCGGCGGCTAGAAAGGCCGTGGTCGGAGCAGGGGCGCCCTGATAAACGTCAGGGGCCCAGATTTGAAAAGGGACAGCGGCAATTTTAAAGCCGATGCCGACCAGGACGAGCAAAAGGCCGAGCGTGAACAGGGCGTTGCCGGATAAAGCGCCATTCGCGGCCAGTATCCGGGTGAAGTTGGTCGTGTCGGCGGCGCCGAAGATAAGCGCGACGCCATAGACAGTGAACCCGGCCGAAAGCGCCCCCATGATCAAGTATTTCACGCCCGCCTCAAGGGACCGGACCAAAGAGCGTTGGAAACTTGTGAGGACGTAAAACGTGACCGTGATCAGCTCCATGGAAACGAACAGCATCAGGAAATCGTTTGCGGACGAGGCAAACATCATTCCCGATAGCGCAAACAGGAGCAGGGCGTAATACTCGCCAATGCCGGCCCGGAAACGGTCTGCGAATTCGACCGTCATGATCAGGACGAGAATGGCGGCCAGCAGGAAGAATCGCTTGAAGAACAAGGCCAGCGCGTCCAGGACGTACATGCCGCCGAACGCGATCACCGGTTCGGCTGGTTGCATGAAAAAGCTGGCGGCAAGAAGCACCGCAAGCCCCGCGGCAGCCACGTATCCCAAACCCCGCTCCCGCTCCGGAGGAAGCCACAGATCGGCCAGCAGAATCCCAAGGCCGAGCCCGACCACGCCAAGTTCAAGAATTGCCGCGCTTACGTTCATTGCGAAATCGCCGGCAGTGCCGCCGGTGAAGGGTCCCCATCGGAAGTGGGCAGGGCGGCGGAGCGGGCCAGCGCCGCTGCCGCAGCGGTCGTAACGGCCTGAGGATGGGAGGGAGAAACCTCCGCCACTGTTCGGGGAGTCGTCCGGGCCACAATCGACTCGACGGCCAGCTTCGCCCGGTCCGTTAGCAGGCGTGGCGCGACGCCAAACACCAGCAGGCCAGCCAAGAGCAGGGCAAAGGGCAGGCGGCGCCAAGCGTTCGCCGCGTCCGGGAGGCCATCCCACCGGGTGTCCGGCGGACCGTGAAAGATGGCCCGGACGGCGCGGAGCATATAGACCGCGCCGATGATCAGGGCACCCCAGGCGGCCAGGATCGTGACCAGGCGCAGAGGTGTCCAGGCGCCGAAAAACACCAGGACTTCACCGGCGAAGTTCGCAAAACCGGGCACGCCGCAAGCCGCAAATGCGGCCATCATGAATGCGGTTCCGATAAACGGAAACTGGCGGAGAAGTCCGCCCATTTGGGACATCTCAAGCGTCTTGGTCTGGTGAAGCAGGTAACCGCTAAGGGCGAAGGTGAGTGCGGCGAGAAAGCCGTGCGCCACCATGATGACCACGGTCCCGGTAATCCCGATCAGGCTCAGGCTGGCGATGCCCAGGAAGGCAAACCCCATATGAGCGACGCTCGAGTGGCCAATAAGAAGATTCAGGTCCTTCTGCCGGATCGCGACCAGGCCAATGAAAAGAATGTTCCCCAGGCATAGCCAGGCCAGCACAGGCATCCAGTCCCGCGCCGCGTCCGGCAGCATCGGGATGGCCACCCGAATCAACCCGTAAAGGCCGAACTTCTTCAATACGCCCGCGTGAAGCATGGCGGTTGCGGTCGGCGCAGCGCTATAGCCGAGAGGCGCCCAGGTATGGAACGGCCATAAAGAGACGAGGATGCCAAACCCGAAAAGGAGGAGTGGAAACGTGAGTTGCTGGGCGGTGCCAGAGAGCGGGTTGGCCGCCAGCCGGCTCGTCAATTCCGGAATGCTGAACGTTTGCGCACCTGCTTGAAGATAAAGCGCGATCAACCCGGCCAGAGCGATGAGTGCCCCAAAGCTAAGGTAGAGCGTCATTTTGAACGCCGCGTAGCCGCGATGCGCCCCCCGCCCCCACACGCCGATCATGATGAAGGTTGGAATGAGCGCAAGCTCATGGAAAAAGAAGAAGAAGAACAGGTCCAGCGATGCGAACGCGCCCAGGATGCCGCCCGTCATGATCAGCAGGAGAAAGTAAAACTCCTTCTCGCGCTCCCGGATTTCCCACGAGACGCACGCGGCCGCAAACGCCACGATAGCGCCCATCAGGATCAGGCCGATATTGATTCCGTCGGCCCCCACTTCGTAATGGATTCCCAGAGAACTGACCCAGGGCACCTTTTGGAGGAAATGGTACCCGGGAGTGTCCATAGGGAAGAGCCAGAACGCTTTGATCGCCAGCAGCATGGTGATCAAGGTCACCGCCAGCGCGATCAGGCGGATGCCAAAACGCAGGCTGCGCGGCGTCAGCGCCACAAGAGCTGCGCCAAGAAGCGGCCATGCGATGATGAACGTCAAGGTCGACATGCTTAAATGAGCATGAAAAACAGAACCAGCGTTACCCCGAGCGTGAACAGAAAGGCGTAAGTCTGGAGATTGCCGGTCTGCACCAGGCGGAGCACACGGCCTATCAGTTCCGTGCTCGATTGCAGCCCACGGATCAGAAACCCGGAGATCACCCAGCGGTCGATGGCATTCGCCACGGAGGCCAATCGTTCCTGGGTGGCAGAGATGAGCGCCTCATACAGTTCGTCGAAGTAAAACCGGTGGCGCATGGCGCGCGAAAAGGCGCCAAGCTTCTCTGGCAACGGATCCCGTTGCGCTTTGGCATAGAGCGGCCAGGCCAGCAGCAGCCCGATGCCCACTGCCACCAGGCTCGCCAGCGCGGCGACGGGTTCATGGCTGAAGGGTTCGAAAAGCCGTTCCGCCAAAGACGGCGCGACGGCCGGTTCGAATCCTCGAAATCTTCTCGAGTAGACGTCGGCGATGCCCCACAGGCCAGCCAGGCAGGAGGGCACCGCGAGTAAAAGGAGCGGCACCGTCATGACACCCGGCGATTCGTGGGCGCTCGCCGCGGCGGCAGACCGGTTTGAACCCCCAAACGCCACCAGAAGCAGCCGGAACATGTAGAACGTGGTAAGAATCGCGACCACGAATGCGATGGCGAAAAGCGCCATGCTCTTGTGATAGGCCACCGCCAGAATAGCGTCCTTGCTGTAAAAGCCGCTCAAGGGGGGAATACCCGCCAGGGCCAGTGTGCCCACCAGAAAGGGCCAGAAGGTCAAGGGCATTCTCGACCGCAGGCCGCCCATGTTCCAGATATTCTGCTCGTGATGCAGGCTATGAATGACCGACCCGGCGCCGAGGAACAGGAGCGCTTTGAAAAAGGCGTGCGTCGTCAGATGGTACATCGCCGCCACAGGGCCTCCCACGCCCACCGCCAAGACCATGTAGCCCAACTGTGACAGGGTGGAATAGGCCAGGATGCGTTTGATATCGTTCTGCTGGACGGCAATCACGGCAGCAAGCAAGGCAGTCGCGCCCCCAATCCAGGCCACCCCTTGAAGGGCCGGCGCGTTGAAAAGGAAAAAGGTCCGGCAAAGCATGTAAACCCCAGCCGCGACCATCGTCGCGGCGTGAATGAATGCACTCACCGGCGTGGGACCTTCCATGGCGTCCGGTAGCCAGACGTGCAGCGGGAATTGGGCGGACTTGCCCGCCGCTCCGCAGAAGATCAGGAGCCCGGCCGCCGTGGCCCACGGCCCCAAAGCTCCGGGAGCGATTCGCAGGCGCTCCTCC
Source organism: uncultured Verrucomicrobiota bacterium (assembly GCA_964578605.1). Taxonomy (GTDB): domain Bacteria; phylum Verrucomicrobiota; class Verrucomicrobiia; order Limisphaerales; family SIBE01; genus JAXMHN01. Next base: position 11,809 of record CAZODO010000115.1, read on the forward strand.
AGTTCCGTGAACCTGAGCGACCCAAGCAGGCTCCAGACAAGGAGAATGCCCAGCAGAAACCCGAAATCGCCAAGGCGGTTGGTCAAAAAGGCTTTCTTCGAAGCGTCCGCAGCCGCCGGCCGGTCATACCAGAAGCCGATCAACAGGTAACTTGAGACCCCCACCAGCTCCCAGAAAATGAACATCTCCAGGAAATTGTTGGCCAGGACAATCCCGGCCATCGACGCGGTGAACAGGCTCAGTCCCGCGAAATAGCGGCTGAACCCGCGGTCGCCTTGCATGTAGCCGGCGGAAAAGATGTGAATCACCGCCCCCACGCCCGTAACGATCAGCAACATCGGGAGACTGAGCGCGTCCAGGCGCAAGCCCAAGTCCGCCTGGAACCCGCCCACGCGCAGCCAGTTCACCCGCAACTCCGTCCCGGTCGTCCGGAAAGTCGCGAAGAGGACCAGGCTGCAGAGAAAGGCCAGCACCACTGCCGCGATCGACAGGCCGGCGCTGAGGCGCCGGTCCTGTTGCGTGAACAGGGTGATGCCCGCCGCCGCCAGGAGCGGCAGCAAAAGGATGAGCCAGGCCAAATGGGCGATCGTTTCAGCCATAGCCCTAGAGTTTCAGCGTGGCGAGGTTCTCCACATGCGCGCTGTGCCGCTTGCGATAGAGCGCCACGATCAGGGCCAGCCCCACCGCAACCTCGGCCGCGGCGACGGTGATGATAAAGAAGACCATGACCTGTCCATTGAGATTGTTGTGGAACCGCGAGAAGGCCACCATCGCGAGATTGGCTGCGTTCAGCATCAATTCCAGCGCCATGTAAATCACCAGCACGCTGCGCCGCACCACCACCCCGATCAGGCCGAGGCTGAAGAGGAGCGCACTGACCACCATGTAATGTCCCAATCCCACGCTCACTTGAGATCCTTTTTGCTTAAGAGAATGACCCCGACCATCGCCACAAGCAGGAGCAGCGACAGCATTTCGAGGGGCAGAAGGTACTCCGTGAAGAGCAGCCGGCCCAGGGGAGCCGTGGCGCCCTCCAGTTGCGGTGCGGCTGCCCTGCCATTGAGCGGCGCAGACTGAAACGCTCTCAGGAACAAGCCGTAAAGGAGGGAAACAGTGACCACGGCCAGGACGGCGCCGACCCACCGGATTCGGCGTTGCTCCTCTTCCTTCAAGTCCAGAAGCATGATGACGAACAGGAACAGCACCATGACCGCGCCGGCGTAAACCAGCACCTGGACGGCCGCCAGGAAAAAGGCGTGCAAAAGCACGAACAAGCCGGCCATCGACACGATGGTCAGCACGAGGCACATCGCGCTGGTGACGGGATTCCGGCTGAACGGATTCGCCACCACGAGCGCGCCGCAGATCAACGTCGCGGCCGCGAACACATAGAACAATATATCCTGCATGGACCTTCTCTATTGCCGCCAGCGCGGGAACTCCCGCTGCGCTGGGCAGCGTTTCCCCGGGGCCGCCTTGCTGGCCTACGGCGGAACTCCCTGCGCCTTGGCTTCGGCTGCCTTGCGCTGCCACTTCCGAATCTTATCCTCATGCACACCCCCCAGTGCCAGCAGTTTCTCTTTGTTGTAAATCATCTCCTCGCGGGTGGGGCCGGTCAGGGAGTAATCCTGCATCAGGAAAATGGCTTCTTCCGGGCAGACTTCCTGGCAGAAGCCGCAGTAAATGCACCGCAGCATGTCGATATCGAATTCCTTGGGAGCCTTTTCCACATTGCCCGCTTCCGGCACGCCCTCGGGTCCCGGCGGGGTGATACGGATCGCCTTCGGCGGGCAGATGAATTCGCACAGTTGGCACGACACGCACTTGATCCGGGCGTCCTGGTCCCGGACAAGGTAAGGGGCCCCACGGTAGCCGTCCGGCACGGACCATTTCTGTTCCGGGAATTGCAGGGTCACCTTCTTCTTGAAGAAGTGACGCAGGGTCACCTTGAACCCGGAGAGCAGCGCCGGGAGATAGATCCGCTCCCAGAAGCTTAGAGGCTTGCGTTGGACAATCATGGCGCCTTTAGCGGGTGATCCATAGCCAGGTGGCCGTGGCAACGATGTTCGCCAGCGCCAGCGGCACCAGGCGGCACCAGCCCAGGTTCATCAACTGATCGAAGCGGAACCGCGGGAGCATCCACCGGACCCAAATAACCAGCACCATCACCCCAAGCATTTTGCCAAGGAAAATGCCAATATGCGCGATCCCCGCTCCCAGTGTGGCTGCCGGCTGGTCCAGCCCAAAGACGGGCAAGGTCCACCCGCCCAGAAAGAGCGTCACAATCATTGCCGCGGCGGCCACGACGGCGGCGTATTCGCCCATGAAGAAGAGCGCGAATTTCATCGAGCTGTACTCGACATTGTAGCCGCCCGCCAACTCCTGCTCCGATTCCGGCAGATCGAACGGCAGCCGGTTCGTTTCCGCAAAAGCCGCGGCGACAAAGATGAGGAAGGCCAACGGCTGCTTGAATGCCAGCCAGTTGAGAAAGCCACCCGATTGATAGCTGATCACTTGGCTGAGGTTCAGGTTGCCCACCAACAAGAACAACGGAATCACCGACAACCCCATCGAGATCTCATACGAGATCATCTGCGCCGTGGATCGAATTCCCCCAAGAAACGGATACTTCGAATTGGCGGCGTATCCGGCCAGCACGATGCCGTAGACGCCCAGGGACACGATCCCAAACGTGTAGAGAATCCCGACGTTCAAGTCCGCCAGCACCATCGGCTGCTTCCCCAGGGCCGATCCGAACGGGATGACCGCGATGGTCAACAGGCTCGGGATTAGCACCACGGCAGGCGCCAGCCAGAAGTATCCCCGCCGGACGTGCGCCGGGGTGAAGTCCTCCTTAAAGAAAAGTTTGGCGCCGTCGGCCATCGGCTGCAGGAGTCCGAAAGGACCCACGCGATTTGGCCCCACCCGATCCTGGATAAACGCCGCCACGCGCCGCTCGATGTAAACCGCATACGCCACGATCCCCATCATGACCGCAAAGACCCCGAGGATCTTCACCGCACTGAACAGGGCGAACTGCTGAGGAGCCGTTAGACTTGCGAGCCAGTTCATGAAGAGCCCCTCTTGCGTTCGATGGGAACAGTCGCGCCGGTGTCGCCCAACCCCGCCCATGTCAAACCTTGAAACGCGGGGACGTCACCGGCCATCTGGTTGAACACGCTTTCGATGGTGGGAAAGCCATCCCGGCCCGAAATCGGAAAGAGCAGTTCATGCAAGACTTCCCACTCCGGCCGCGCATCCCCAGGCGGTTCGATCGCTTTCATAAACTTCTGCACACGCCCTTTGACGTTCGTGAACGTGCCGCGCTTCTCCGCATGCGCGCACCCGGGCAGAACGAAATCCGCCGCCTCGGTCGTCGCACTCGGGAAAAGGCCGCTTACGACCCGGGTCCCCAACTTCGCCAAGAGATCCGCCCCGATCCCGGCTTGGGTCACGTCTTCGCCAAACACGAGCAGCGTCTCGATCGCGCCGTTCCGGATGCCCTCGGCAATCCGCGGGATGTTCGCTCCCGCCGGCTCCGCTGAAATCCCCAACAGCCGCGCCCCGGTGCTGTTGGGATTCCGATCCGGGTTCAGGAGCAAATGGTCTCCTTCCCCATGGCGGGGCACTGTGTCGATGATCGCGCCGAGGCGCTTGGCCAGAAGGCTGATCAGGAACAATTCCTCATTCGTCTGGCGTGCGGAAGCCACGATGGCCACGGTTCCGGGTTTCACCATTTGCAGCCGGGCGGAGAGTTCGCGAAGGGCGTCCGGCCAGCGGGCGGGCTCCCCGCCGTCCGCCTTGGACACGGGCGTAGCCACTCTGACCAGGCGGTCCGGACGGTTGATCCATTTAAAATTCAGCCGCCCGTAATCGCACATCCAGGTGCTGTTAACCGCGTCATTCTGGCGCGGTTCGAACCGGTAGATCCTGTCTTCGCGCGACCCGATGATGATGTTGCAGCCCGTGCCGCAACCGGCGCACAGACTCTTGGTTTCTTTGAGAAACCAGACGCGCATCTTGAACCGGAAATCTTTCGAAGTCAGCGCGCCAACGGGGCAGATGTCCACCGTGTTCAAGGTGTAGTTATTGTCGAACGGCTTCCCCGGGTAAGCGGTCAGGGTGCTATAGCTCCCGCGGCTGATGATGCCAAGCGCGTCATCTCCCACGATGTCGCGTGTAAACCGGATGCAGCGCGAACACAGGATGCAGCGTTCGTCGTCCAAGACGATTCTCGGTCCGAGGTCCACCCGTTTGGGCTTGTGCACCTTGGTTTCGACAAAGCGGCTCTCGGCCTGGCCGAACTGGACCGAATACTCCTGGAGCTTGCATTCGCCGGCCTGGTCACAAATGGGGCAATCCAGCGGATGATTGATCAACAGGAATTCCAGGACGCTTTCCCGCATTTGTTTCACCGCCGGCGTGTCGGTGTAAATCTCCATCCCCGGTGAAACCGGGGTTGCACACGCAATGGCGGGGCGGGCGGACTTGGCGATCTTGGGCGTTCCGTCCGCGTTCAACACAGGTTTGCGGTCCGGACCGATGGCGGGAGTGCCAAATTCGACGAGGCACATCCGGCAGTTCCCCGCGACCGGGAGCTTGGGATGGTAGCAATAGTGCGGCACGTCCACTTTGGCCAGCGCGCAGGCCTGGATCATGGTGGTCGGCGCGAGTTTGCCGCTCCAATCCGGCGTCAGTTTGGGGATCTGCAAGGCCATCCCGTCCACCTTCACCTGGATCATCTCCGGGGTGGGCGGCGCGGCTTTCTTTTCCGTTGTTTCAGCGGAGGACATGGGTTGAAACATCAGGAATGCGCCGGCGCCGTTGCGGACGGTTCCGGGCTGCCCGGCGGGACACTCGTGCGTGTCTTTTCGGCCGCGGCGCCGCGGGCGACGAATTCGTCTTTGAACTTGGCGACGAAACTTTGCACGGGCCAGGAACAGGCTTCGCCAAAGGCGCAGATGGTCCGCCCTCCCGGGATATTGTCGGCAATGTGCAAGAGATAATCCGCGTCCCCTTCTCTGCCCTGGCCCTGGGCAAGGCGGCGCAGGGCCTTGGCCATCCACAGGGAGCCTTCGCGGCAAGGGGTACATTGTCCGCAGCTTTCATGGGCGTAGAACTCGGACAAGTTCGCCAGCGCTGCGACGATATCAACCGAATCGTCCATCACGATAATGGCGCCTGAGCCGGACATGCTGCCCGCGGCGATCAGCGAATCGAAATCGTATGGCAAATCGAGCACGTCGACCTCCTGCTCGGTTTCTTGGCCATCGAGTCCCCTTCGCCTCAGCTTGAAGCGTTCGCCGGCCTTGAACACTTTCGCGGAAGAACCGCCCGGAATGAGCGCCTTCAACTTGCGCCCGTCTCTCAGGCCTCCCCCGAACGCGGGATCGAAAATCAGTTCGCGAAGGGTCGCCTTCCCGACCTCGACTTCGAAATAGCCCGGGCGTTTCACATGGCCGCTCAAGCTGACGATCCGTGTGCCTGTGTTATTAGGCGTGCCCAATTTGGCATATTCGGACCCGCCCATGGCGACGATATGCTTCACCGCGCAGAGGGTCTCGACATTGTTCACGATGGTGGGGCACATATAGAGCCCAAGCACCGCCGGAAAGTACGGCGGCTTGATCCGCGGGTAAGCCCGTTTCCCTTCCAGGGACTCGATCAAACCCGTCTCCTCGCCACAAATGTAAGCGCCCGCCCCCCGATGCACGTGAATTTCCAGGTCGTAGCCTGAACCGAGAATATTCTTCCCAAGAAAGTTCTCGGCGCGCGCGTCGGCCAGCGCGCGGTTCAAGATCTTCGCGCCTTCGGTGAATTCGCCGCGGATATAGATGTAAGCGAGCTTCACGTCGTTCGCGAAGCACGAGAGAATCATCCCCTCCAGCATCTGGTGCGGGTCCTTGTAAAGGATCTGCCGGTCCTTGAACGTGCCCGGCTCCGATTCGTCGGCGTTGCAGATCAGGTAAATTGGTTTCCCGCTCTTCCGATCGACGAACGACCATTTCAAGCCGCAGGAAAACCCGGCGCCACCGCGCCCGCGCAGCCCGGAGATCCTTACTTCATCGCGAATCTGCTCCTGGGGGCTGACGGACCGGCCGTCCGGGTGGGTTTTGGCGGGGAGCGAAAGAGCTTTCTTGAGCACCTCGTAGCCGCCATGACGCCGGTAGCATTCGAGATCCGGCGTGTAGCCGGGTTCGTCGGCATGCTTAAGTATCAGGCGGTACTCTTGGGGCATAACGGCAGTGATTCTCAGTCTGGCTTGTTAATGTTCGGAGCGCCGGCTTGCAGCCGGCTTCGTCTCTCGCCGTCGCCACAAACGAGCGGCACCATGAAGCCGGCGGCAAGCCGGC
>CAZODO010000116.1:0-18148 GCA_964578605.1 uncultured Verrucomicrobiota bacterium
TCTCAAATCCCTTTCCGAGCACTCGTCAAGCACCGCTCCAAATGAAAAGACCGTGAGGGGCGGAGTTGAGGGAACAAGAGGTGACAACAAGCGGCTTCGACTTTACAGTGGTCCTCGCTTGAACCCGCAGGCATATCATGAGCACCAGATCCAGTAGCCTCGGCCTGACGCGAACGCAATGGCTAATCTGCATCATTGCGGCCATTGGCTTTGCGTTTGACATTTACGAGCTGCTCATGCTGCCGCTCGTCATCAAACCCGCGCTCGCGGCGTTGGGCGGCCTGGGTCCCGATGGCATGCCCCTGCTAGTCCCAGGGTCGCCGGAGTATGTCAGATGGGCGCGCACCTTGTTTTTCGTTCCGGCCATTGCCGGTGGCGTGTTCGGTTTGTTGGGCGGATATCTGACCGACCGGCTGGGCCGGCGGCGGGTGCTCACGTTCAGCATCCTGCTCTATGCGGGCTCTGCCTTCGCCGCCGGTTATGCAACTTCGCTGATGCAATTGCTTGTATTCCGATGCCTTGTCTTCATTGGGGTGTGCGTCGAGTTCGTTGCGGCGGTGGCGTGGCTGGCGGAATTGTTTCCCGATCGCGATCAACGCGAAAAGGTTCTCGGGTACACGCAGGCATTTTCCTCATTTGGCGGGCTGCTGGTGGGTGGGATGAACGTCCTTGCCGCCAGCGTGGCCCTCCATCTGCCGGCGATTCATGGTGGACACGAAGCCTGGCGTTACACCCTGATCTCCGGCATCATACCGGCCATCCCGTTGCTCGTGATCCGTCCGTTCTTGCCCGAATCACCCGAGTGGCAGCGCAAACGAGAAGCCGGCCAGCTCAAACGCCCCAGCATCCTCGCCCTGTTCAGCCCGGAGCTCCGGCGCACAACGGTGCTGACGACCCTGGTGTTTGCCGCAAGTTACGGAATTGCCTTCGGCGCGATCCAGCAACTGCCGCAGATCCTCGGAGCGCAGCGCGTGGGAACGCCCACCGAGGCCGGACACGCGGCCATGATTGCCACGGCGAAAGCCGCCGTCAGCGAGGCTGTGGTCGCCGCGAAGGGGTCCGAGCGAGCGCTTTCGCCAGGCCGACTGCGTCAGATCGCCGGCAACGCCTCGGATGCGGCCGTCGCCAAAGTGACGCTGTGGCAGGAAGTCGGTGGGCTCGTGGGACGGTTCGTCTTTGCCATGATCGTCGTGTCTTTCGTCAGCCGGCGCACTTTGTTGCGCGTGTTTCAATTGCCGGCACTGATCCTGGTGCCGTTGTTTTTCTGGTGGATTTCCACCGCCCTTGGCCATGCTGAGACGCTGATCTGGATCAAACTCGGTGCTTTCGTCGCCGGGTTTCTCACGATCGCGCAATTCAGTTTCTGGGGAAATTACATCCCGCTGGTCTTTCCACTGCACCTGCGCGGCACCGGCGATAGCTTCGCGGCCAACATGGGCGGGCGCGTGATCGGAACGGCGGCGGCCTGGTTCACCATCACCCTTTCCGCGTCGACCCCGCCAAGCCCCGCGAGAATCGCCGTCGTCGGCGGATGCGTTGCTGGTTGCTACGTGCTCGTGGGTGCCATTCTGACGCACTGGCTTCCCGAGCCCAAAGAGGGAGCGCTGAGGGACTGAGACACTCCTTTTGGGAACGTGGGGAAGCCAGCACCGGGTTCCATCAGAGCCCGCTGATCAACGGCGCCGGGCCCGGGTGGGAAACAGATGCCAAGCGGTGCAGCGAAGAAGAGCGGAGCACACATCATCCACCTGAATTAGCCCGGGTTGATCCTTCACGCCTCAGCCTCAGGCTCCGCGACATTCGCGGGTGAGTACGTTTCTCAAGGTTCGTGGCGACGCCTTTCTTCCGCTCTGCGAGCTTCAAGCCGTATGCGGTTTGGAAGATACTCTGGGGATAGCTTGTATAGGCGATAAAGTGGTTTTATCATTTTTGCACGATATGACCGACTTCATTATCAAAACACCGCAGCAGCTTGGGTCTGTCCTGCAAGGATACCGGCGGGAGCGAGGACTGACGCAAAGAGACGTTGGCGTCAAGGTCGGGCTGGCCCAAAACGCCGTTTCGCAGATCGAAGCAGCCTCAGGACGAGTCAGTTTCGTCCGCCTCTTCAAAGTGCTGGCGGCTTTGGATCTGGAATTGGTCGTCCGCCCTCGAGGAACGTCGGCACAGCGTTCAGAATGGTGACGTATGGGGCGGCGTCGCAAAACGCGGGCGCTTTCCGTCTGGATGAACGGTGAGCGTGTTGGAGACTGGCGGCGTCCAGCGACTGGGGGCCAGGAGTTCCTGTATGCCGAGTCGTGGTTATCATCTCCTTTCGCGAGACCGATTTCTCTATCCATGCCACTCCGACCCTCCCGGGAGCCGTACCGGACCGGTGTCGAAGCGTACTTCGACAACTTGCTTCCAGATAGCCGTCAGATCCGCGAGAGAATTCAGCGGCGTTTCGCTGCCGCATCCGTCAGCGCCTTTGATTTGCTCGAGGAGATCGGTCGGGATTGTATTGGCGCCCTTCAACTACTGCCGGAGGGCAAGCCTCCAGAGAACGTTCGGCGAATCACGGCTGAACGATTGAGCATTGAGGTTGTTTCTGAGGTGCTGGCCCGTTCGCTCGGATCGACCTTCCCTCGTGAAGAGGATCTTGACGACGGCTTCCGCATCTCTCTTGCGGGGGCGCAGGAGAAGACGGCGCTGCTGTTTCGCGACGGCGGGTGGCATCGCCCCATCGGCGCGACGCCAACCACGCACATACTTAAGCTGCCGCTTGGAAGGAACCTCCAAGGAATTGACCTTTCGACATCCGTCGAGAACGAGTGGTTGTGCTCGGAGATTGTGCGAGCCTATGGCATCCAGGTGGCAAAGTGCTGGATCCAAACCTTCGGTGAGTTCAAGACCCTCGTTGTCGAGCGTTTCGACCGCAGGTTGGCTGCGGATGGGAAATGGTATTTGCGGCTGCCGCAGGAGGACATGTGCCAAGCGACGGGAACGGCTCCCGGTTTAAAGTACGAGTGCGATGGCGGGCCAGGCATCGCCACGGTCATGGAGTTGCTCCTCGGATCAGAGAATTCCGCCGAGGACCGCAGCGATTTTATGCGCACCCAGCTCGTGTTCTGGATGCTGGCGGCAATCGATGGCCATGCGAAGAACTTCAGCGTCTCCCTGCTTCCGGCAGGCGCCTTCAGGCTGACGCCACGCTATGACATTCTGTCAGCCTATCCGGTGCTGGGTCATGGCCGGGGAAAACTGTCGCCCGAGAAGATTAGAATGGCCATGGCGGTGCAGGGAAAGAACCGACATTACCGGTGGAAAGAGATCTCCGCGCGGCATTGGCTCGAAACGGCAAAACGATGCGGCTTTGGGCAAATGGAAGCCATCATCCATGAAGCCGCTGTCAAGACTCCTGAGGTCGTCAAGAGGGTGCACGGCATGATCCCGGCAGGATTCCCGGTGCACATCGCGGACTCGATCCTCGCCGGAATCAGTGCACGTGCAGCGGAACTGGAAGAGGAGCTCCGGACTTGAGGAGCAGACTGAGTGCCACAGCCGCGATCAGACAGTTGCCAAGGTCGGGAAGCTCTTTGACAAGAAGACGGTAGCGCCGCTGGAACAGATAGAGGTATAAGCGCGAGTGTCGCAGGAACTGCCGGTGGCAACGTTCGTCCCATCCGCGACCAGCAGCCCGTGAACAACGAACAAGGAGGCAGGGAAACCGCCGGTTGCAGAAAGGCATCGGCGGAAGCGATCGTCGTGGGAATCGGTTCGGACTGGATTTCAGGAGTTGTTTACGCTGCTTTTGGGGACGGCCGAGCGTCCCACACTGATCGCCAAAGTGCAGGAAATCTAGCGATTGCTCGACCCTCTATTGGGTCCCCAAGAAACCAAGGCGTGACATTTTAGCTTGCAAGCCTTTCGAATAGAGACTCTTGCAAAAGTGTACACATCTGTGTACATCGCGTTTTCGGTTAATCCTCGGGGTTCTGGGCGCCCAAGGGTGGAGTTTGCCAGCCCGAACGGTGAACGAAAGGTTCACGACTCGCGGGCCTCTTCTCGGAACGGAAAGTGCTTAAGCTCTTGATCTTGCACCGGGACGGTGACCGCTGAGTGCGGATGCCGGTCCCGGCAACTTTGACTTCGGTCATGGTTTCCGTGCACGCTCAAATGCTAGTAATTGCTGCTGAATGCGTTACACTCCTGGACTGTCATGAAATCCCTTGCTTCCCACCTCCCATGCCTTGGTTCCCTGCGGTTCTTGTCGCTTCTTGTCGGGACCTGTTGCGTGCTGAGCGCGCAAAATGCGCCTCCCCCCACCGGCGCTCCGACCAACGTCACCACGTTCGCTGGATCGGTTCAGGGATCGCGGGATGGTTTCAGAACGGAAGCGACCTTCACATATCCGACGGCTCTGGCGGTTGCGACCGACGGCCGGATTTTCGTGGCGGAAGCCAATATCTTGTTTGCCAACGAGGCCGGCCCGGGCCCTCACCGAATCCGAGTGATCGATCCGAGCGGGTTTGTATCGACCTATGCGGGCGCCGATGAGCCCGGACTCCAGGATGGACCTCGCCTCAGCGCCCGTTTCAGCGGCCCCAACTCCCTGGTCTTTGACCGGAACGGGAACCTGTTCGTCTGCGAGCGGGTGAACAACCGCATTCGAAAGATCGATCCCGAGGGAATGGTGACAACCTTTGCCGGTTCAGCGGCGGGTTATCGGGACGGCGCGGGTGTCGATGCGCAATTCAACGCGCCGATCTCAGTTTGCATCGATCAAAGCGACAATCTGTATGTGGCGGACTTCCTGAACAGCGTGATCCGGAAGGTCACACCCCAAGGCCAGGTCACCACTCTAGCGGGGACGCCAGGCACAGTTGGTTTTTTGAACGGCCCTGGCAAATCCGCGGGCTTCAACGGACCAAGCTGGATCGCTATCGCCCCCCAAGGTGATCTGTTCGTCGCAGACTGGGGAAATGGCGCCATCCGCCGGGTTACCCCGGAGGGAACTGTCAGCACGTTCGCGACGGATCTGCCCACGATCGAGGTCGTTGCCGTGGACCAGCAGGGAGCCGTTTATGCGTCGCTTCCCGCCGGCGGCGGAGTCCATAGCTTCATCAAGTTCAACGCCGCGGGCGTCAAAGAATGGTCGCTCAATAACCCTGTTGGCTACCAGGACGGCCCTGCATCGGTCGCGCAATTTGAGCATTTTTCCCAACCGCTCTTCCTGGCGAACGGCAATATCCTGATGGTGGACGCACACCGTATTCGACGGATTGAGTTCAGCGGCGCAAATGGCAGTGGTTTATGCGTCGAACCGCCTGCGGGAATCGCGGCCTGGTGGCCGGCCGAAGGCAGCACCCAGGACCTGATCGCCCAGACACCCGAACCGCAAAACAACGGCGTCTCGTTCGGACAAGGAAAAGTCGGACAAGCCTTCCAATTCAGCGAAGCCGGGGACCACATCAGGATCCCGGCATCCCCAGCTACGGATCTCGGCCAATCCGAGGGGTTCACGGTCGAGTGCTGGATTAACCCATTCGACTTGCTCCAGCAGCAGCCTATCGTTGAATGGAATTCAGGAACTCAGTATGGCGCGCATTTCTACCTCTCCGTCGTCGAGCCCCATGGGCGCGGGCCGGGATGCCTTTTTGCCAATCTCCACGGAACTGACGGAGTGGAGCGGTGGTTCAGTTCGGCCGGTGGCGTTGTGCGGGCGAACGAGTTCCAGCACGTGGCGCTGACCTATGACAAACCGTCGGGCGTGGCGACTATTTATCTTAACGGATCCCTTCTCGTCGAACAGGCGCTTGGCAGTTTCACGCCGGAGACAAGTTACGATCTGCTTTTCGGCCTGCGCCCGCCGGGTTTTGACGGCAGCCCGTTCACGTTCCGGGGTGGCATGGACGAGGTCGCCCTTTACCGCCGCGCGCTTACCGCAGCTGAGGTTTACGGCATCTACCACGCCGGCGCTGCCGGAAAATGTCCTTCGCCTTCTCCAGAGCTCACTTACGATCTGCGGTCGGACTGGAGCGAGTCGTCCAACCCGAATGGGCCATGGGCCTTCTGGGCCGGCGACGCTCTCTTGCCGCGCGTGGAGGACTGGTCGCTCGATCCGTCTCTCGGTTCCCAGCCGGGTTGGGCCTTCGGCACCTCGATCCCGTTCTGGTTTCGAAGCCTGACCCCGGGAGGCGAGCAGCGCGATTGGCAGGCGAACGATATCATCGTCCACACTCATAATCCGGGCGGGCCGAACGGCCTCACCAATGGTTTAGGAAGCGTTACCTGGACCAGCCCAATCAACGGCACGATCGATGTCACCGGCGCAGTGTGGCAAGTCCGGGAGCTTGAAGACCTTGCCGGCGGACTGCGAGGCAACCGGTGGAATCTTTCCCTGCAGGATTTCCTTCTTACGTCCGGAACCATTGCGGGCGGCGATGCCTATGATCGCGCGCACCCATTCGATCTTTCGTCCGGCTCAGGCGGCGCTGAGGCGGTTCGAAACCTGCGCGTTTCCAAAGGCGACAGGCTCAGGCTTTCGTTCGTTCCCACTGGGTATGAAGGCGATTATGTGGGCGTCAATCTCACCGTGGTCGCCCGTCCAATCGAGGTTCCTTCCGTTTGGGTCGTTTCCACGCTCGCGGGTTCGGGCCAGCCGGGCAATCAGGATGGCATTGGCACTGAGGCCGGCTTTAACGCGCCTAACGGCGGGTCTATCGGCCCTGACCAGGCCGCCTACGTGGCCGACACTCGGAATCACGTTATCCGGCGCGTGGATCTTGCCGCTGGCGTTTCCATGACGGTCGCAGGCACCGGCGTGGCCGGAAGCACCAATGGCGCCGCGCAGAGCGCCCAGTTCAACCAACCGATGGGAACGTCCGTCGACGGCGCGGGAAACATCTTCGTTGCGGATACCGGAAATAACCTGATCCGGAAGATCAATGCCGCAGCGCTTTGGGAAGTCTCGACCTATGCCGGCGCTGGAACCGCAGGCTACCTCGATGGCCCGGCAGCCGTGGCTCAATTCAACTTCCCCAACGACTTGGTCATAGATAGCCATGGCAACCTTTTCGTCTCCGAATTCCGGAACCACACCATCCGGAAGATCGCGCCCGATGGCACCGTCTCGACGTTCGTTGGCAACGGACAAGTCGGTTATGCAGACGGCGTCGGGGTCGCAGCCGGGTTAAACGAGCCTGCCGGGCTGTCCATCGACACAGCAGGAAACCTTTACGTCACCGAGTGGGGAAGCCATCGCATCCGCAAAGTGTCTCCGGACGGGGTTGTCACGACGCTCGCCGGCACTGTGTTTCCGGGCTTCGATAATGGCAAAGGGACCGCGGCACGTTTCTATCTGCCAGACGGAATCGTCGTGGACGCCTCAGGCGTGCTCTACGTGACCGAGCAAGGCAACCATTCTGTGCGCCGGATCTCTCCAACAGGGGAAGTCACCACGTTCGCTGGGACAGGCAAAGCCGGCTACCTGGATGCCGCGGCAGAATCGGCGCAGTTCAACGGGCCTGGCGGCCTCGGTCTGGCCACTGACGGCAGCCTGGTTATCGTGGACACCGGCAATCACGTTGTCCGGCAGATTCGTTCTGTCGTTGCGCCCCGGGTCACGTTGCAGCCGTCCGCGCAAACCGTCGTTCTCGGGTCTCGCGTGGAGTTCAATCCGCAAGTCAGCGGTTCGGGTCCCCTCACCTTCCGGTGGAAGCGTGACGGCCAGGAAATTCCGGGCGCTACAGGCTCTTCACTGACTCTCGTGAACGTGCAATTGCACCAGGCTGGAGCGTACTCCGTGGTCGTTCGGAACCCGGCAGGCGCCTTCGAAAGCCCGCGCTCGGTGCTCACGGTCGTGATGCCCATCCGATACGAACGATCCCTGCCTGCCTATTACGCGCCTGGCGTCAGCATTCAGGTGCGTCTGCAAGCCATCCTTCCGGAAGGCGGCGCGGGTTATGCCCATGCCGTTGAGGAAAACGTGCCACCCGGCTGGACGGTCGGTTTCATCGCCGCCGCCTCGCGCGGCACTTACGATCCCGTGACTCACAAGGTGAAGTTCGGCCCGTTCTTCGATTTCCAGGAGCGGGTATTGGCCTACGAGATCATTCCCCCCCTGGATGCAACGGACACCGTCAAGATCAGGGGCGTCACGTCGGCGGACGGTTCTGAGCAGGAGGTCACGGGCGCCCATACGCTGCTGCCGCCGCCTTTGCATCCGGCAGACCTCAATCCGGCCGACAAGCAGATCACCATCAGCGAAGTCACCGCCTATTCCGCGGCCTGGCGGCGAGGCGCTCCGTGGAGTGTGGGGCCGAACCCGATCCCGATCGATTACGCTACTCGAGCCGGATACCTTTGGAAGAACGGAGAGCAGTACTGGTTCAATCCCGACGTTCCGGAACCGCCATTATGGTGGACCAACGCGCCTGCACGCGGTGCCCAAGCGCCAGCCAGCGTCGGTTCCCAAACCGGGGACCCGCAAGTATTCGGCGCGACCAGGATACTCCCGCCCACTTTCGTCCTGGGCGAATCGGTGGTCGTAAGCGTGCTGGCGAAGCCCGGTCCTGGCGTCTTCTCGTACGCGGTGGAAGAGCAAATTCCACCGGGCGTTCAGATGACCCATATGACGGAAGGGGGTGAATACGACCCGCAAAGCCATCTAATCAGGTGGGGGCCGTTCTTCGACGCGGAGGCACGCACCCTCGCCTATTCAGTCGTGTGCTCCGAACCCTCTATGACAGTGGCCGGAAGGATCTCCAGGGACGGTGCGAGCCTGATCACGGCCGGTCCAGACGTAACCCGGGCGGGCGTTCGACTTCGCTCGGTGAAGGCGCTTTCCGCCGGAGAACTCGAGCTCGACCTTGGTGCGGCCGACGGCAGGGAATTCACGATCCAGACGTCCACGAATCTTCTGCAATGGACGACGCTTGGCACCGCCACCAACGCATCCGGCGTTCTCAAGTTTGGTGACCCCGACGGATTCAAGATGCCTCAGAAGTTCTATCGGTTGATCGGTGTGAGCGAGTAAATCGAAGTGGAAAAGGGCCGGCCCAGCGGTCCGGCCCTGCCTGCTCGCACACGCACGGCTTGATTTGCGCACGGAACCTGCCCAGTCTATCCGCAATTCACAGCCGGCGCGCAGAACAGTCCCTGCCGGTCAACTGACATGGTCCCATGACGTCACGCGAACGAGTCCTAGCTGCCCTCAACCACTCCCAACCCGACCGCATCCCTGTCGATCTTTCCGGCCATCGATCCTCAGGCATCATGGCGATGGCCTACGCCCGGTTGCGGGATCACCTCGGGCTGCCAAAGATACCCATCCGCGTTTACGACCCGGTCCAGCAACTGGCCATTGTCGATGAAGATGTGCTGGAACGGTTCCGCATCGATACCATCGAACTGGGCCGCGCGTTCGCGCTCGAGGAAAGATGGTGGACCGATTGGGTGCTCCCGGATGGCACACCCTGCCTGATGCCCACTTGGGCCAAGCCGGAGAAGCTCAATGGCGATTGGGTCATTCGTTCCAAACCGTCCGGGCTGGTGATCTCGAAGATGCCCGCGGGCGTGATTTATTTCGAGCAGACATACTGGCCTTTCGCCGAGCAGGACGACCTGGAACAACTCCACGCGGTGCTGGACAAGAGCATGTGGACCGCGATCGCTTCTCCGCCCGGCCCAATCACCGCCGGAACGGAAGGCGTCGCGAAATTGCGCGAAGGCGCCCAGCGGCTGCGCAGCCAAACCGACCGCGCGATCATCGGCTTGTTTGGAGGCAATCTGCTCGAGATGGGCCAATTCCTTTATCGGAACGATAACTTCTTCCTCCTGCTCGCCGGCAAACCCGAACGCGCCCACGAGTTCCTCGATAAGGTTGTTGAAATGCACTTGGCGAACCTGGAACGGTTCCTGGGCGCCGCCGGTCCTTACCTGGACGTCATTCTGTTCGGCGACGATCTCGGGATGCAAAACGGGCCGCAGATCTCCCCCAAGATGTATCGCGAATTCTTCCAGCCCCGGGAAACCGTCATGTGGAAACGCGCGCGTGCGTTGGCACCGCATGTCAAGATCATGCTCCATTGCTGCGGCGGTGTGCGCGAATTGCTGCCGGGCCTGATCGAGGCTGGCCTGAACGCGATCAATCCTGTCCAAATCACCTGCCGCGGCATGGATCCCGAAGGGTTAAAACGCGATTTTGGTCAAAAACTCACGTTCTGGGGCGGCGGATGCGATACGCGGGACGTTTTGATCAAGGGCAACCCCGGGCAGGTTCGCGAGCATGTCAAACGGATGATGGATATCTGGCGTCCCGGAGGCGGGTATGTCTTCCAACAAGTCCACAACATCATGGCCGACGTGCCCCCAGCGAACGTGGTGGCGATGCTGGATGCGGTGAACGACTGACGGGCAGCCTGGGCGCCTGTCTTCGGTTTCTGGAGAATTCTGAACGGCCGTAAACCCGGGATTCAAACGAGGTACTCGTTCGTTTCTGGTGTATTGAAGGCGCTCCTCCCTCGCTGTTGCTATACTCGTGATATATTCGTGCTAACTTCGTGATATATATCCCCAGTATATTACGAATTTAATGAGGGTATATGGCTGATATGATTTGAGCGAGAGAGACGGCCTGTCATCTGCCCTTCGCTCTGTCCGGTTCGGGCATCCACGCCAAAGCCGCAGCAACTCACCACCTTGGGCAGACGGCTGCCTGCCCCTTTGGCGTGCCCCTGCACTCCAGGCTGGCGCTCGAACCTCGTTTCGTTACGATACCGGCAAATGCCGGGCAGTTTTCTCGAATTGCTGGATGCCACCATCGGACACCTCGAGCAACTGAGGTCCGAAGGCTCCAAATGGATCTCTGTTTCGCCCGAAGTCGTGGCATCCCTTTCCACACCCGTGGCGCCGCGCGCCCGCCAGCCGCGACCCAGCGCCGCCCCCCCTGCTCCCCAAGTTTCGCCAGAGCCAGCCCCCCGCGCGGCAACCGCACCGCCCGCGGCCGAACCGATTGCACCGCCTCAGACCGCGCCCTTCGCCGACAAAGCCTCCGCTTTGGCAATGTTGCGCGAACGCGTGCTGCCTTGCGTGAAGTGCCCTCACCTCGCGCGCGCGCGGAAGAACGTGGTATTTGGAGTCGGCAATCCAGAAGCGGCGCTCATGTTCGTGGGCGAAGCGCCCGGGGCGGACGAGGACACGCGCGGCGAACCGTTCGTGGGCGCGGCGGGGCAATTGCTGACCAAGATCATTATGGCGATGGGCTATTCGAGGGAAGGCGTTTACATCGCCAACGTCCTCAAATGCCGCCCGGATACGCCGGGCCAGACATCAGGCAACCGAAAGCCCACCGCGGAAGAGATGCGCACCTGCCTTCCCTACCTGCTGGAACAGATCAAGATCATTCAGCCCAAGGTGATCGTGGCTCTGGGGGCGACCGCGACGGAAGGTTTGTTTGGGAAGACCGTCGCCATCAGCCGCCTGCGAGGGCATTGGCAATCGTTCGGGGGAACGCCCGTCATGCCCACCTACCATCCCTCGTACCTGCTCCGAAACCAGGCCCGGACGGTGAAGCGCGAGGTGTGGGAAGATATGCTCCAGGTGCTCGAGCGTTTGGGCGCACCGATCAGCCAGAAACAGTGCGATTACTTTAAATGAAAGCCATCCAACTCGAGAACCCGCGGAGTTTCCGCCAAATCCAACTTCCTGAGCCTGCTTCGCCCGGACCGGGTGAGGCGCTGATTCGCGTTCTCCGCGTCGGGATTTGCGGCACCGATTATTCGGGGTATTTGGGCAAGATGCCGTTCTTCTCTTACCCGCGCGTTCCCGGGCACGAACTGGGGGTGGAAGTTCTCGCGGTGGGAAGCGGTGTCACCAACGTCGAGCCGGGCGACCGGTGCTCGGTGGAGCCTTACATGAATTGCCAGGATTGCCACGCGTGCCGGCGCGGCGCGGGGAATTGCTGCGAATTTCTTAAGGTGCTTGGCGTGATGATGGACGGCGGCCTGTGCGAACGGCTGATCGTTCCGGCCCGCAAGTTGCACCCGTCACGGGCGCTGAGCTTCGAGCAATTGGCGCTCGTGGAAACGCTGGCGATCGGTTGCCACGCCGTGAACCGGGGCGCGCCCCAGGCAGGCGACCCTGTCCTGGTAATTGGCGCCGGCCCCATCGGGTTGGCGGTGACGGAGTTCGTTAAGCTCACGGGCGCCAAAACCGTTGTCATGGACCTCGTCGAGCGCCGGCTGGACTTTGTGCGCGAGCGGATGGGGGTGGCGGAGGTGATTCGCGGGACCGGGGAAGCCGCCGACGTCCGGGCGCTTGAAAAGATCACCGACGGCAAGCTGGCGCAGGTGGTCATCGATGCCACCGGCAATAACCAATCGATGAGCCAGGCGCTGCAATTCGCCAGTTTCACCGGCCGCGTCGTGTTTGTTGGCATCACCCAGCAGGAAGTCACCTTCCCCCACGCGCCAGTCATGCACCGGCGTGAATTGACGCTGCTGGCGTCACGCAACGCGCTCCCGCCCGATTTCGACCGCATCATTGACCTGATCGAGAAGGGCAGGATCGATACCCGGCCGTGGATCACGCATCACGCGAAATTCGATGAAATGATCGATGTGTTCCCGACATGGCTCCAACCCGGCGCCGGAGTCATCAAGGCGATGGTTGAGGTCGCGTGACCATGAGGATCGACGCGCACCAGCATTTCTGGCAGTACGACGCCGCGCAATATCCTTGGATCCAGCCCACATGGCCGATCCGAAAGAGTTTCCTGCCCCCGGACTTGGAGCCGGTGCTCAGGCAGGCGCAAATTGACGGCAGTATCGCTGTCCAGGCACGTCAAAGCCTGGAGGAAACGCGCTGGCTGCTCGAACTTGCGGACCAATACCCTCTTATTGCGGGCGTGGTGGGGTGGGTCGACCTAAGATCGCCGGACGTGACCGAACAACTGGCGTCGTTCGCAGGGCGTCGCAAGCTCGTGGGTGTCCGGCACGTGGTGCAAGATGAACCGGACGACCGCTTCCTGCTGGACGCCGCGTTTGTGCGGGGATTGGGCGAATTGCGCGCCTTCAAGCTTGCGTACGATCTCCTGGTGTATCCGCGCCAGCTGCCGGCGGCCATTGAACTGGTTGACAAACTGCCCGACCAGCGGTTCGTGCTCGATCACATTGCCAAGCCAGCCATTCGCGAAGGCCGGCTCGCGCCATGGCGGCAACAATTGCGCCTCCTGGCCCAAGCGCCGAACGTCTTCTGCAAAGTCTCGGGCATGGTGACGGAAGCAGACTGGAGCCGTTGGAAAGCGGAGGACTTCCGTCCCTGCCTGGATGTGGTCTTTGAGGCATTTGGGACTGAGCGGGTCATGTTTGGATCGGATTGGCCGGTTTGCCTGCTGGCCGCAAGCTACTCGGCGGTTCTCAGTCTGGTCACGGATTACGTGAACCGCCTGAGCCTTGTCGACCAGGAGAGGTTCCTCGGCGGCACGGCCGCGCTTTGCTACGGCATTGAGCGAAGCAGCAACAAGGGCGGTTTTCGGTAAGCCGCACTTGGGCTCGGCTTCCGCGCCGAAGCCGCAGCGACTCATCAGCCCCGGGGAAGCGCAAAGCGGCGCCCTGGGTCCGCATGCCTCCACGAACCGCCCGCCCTGCAAAGGGCAAAAACCCGGGGCGCCTTCCGCAGACGAGCTTGACGCACCGGGTCGGAAGATGACAATCCTGCCCCTGACGGAGTTGTTTGACCAGGAACGTTCTGAACAAAACGCGATTTCTTATGTGCCCGAACTGCTGGACCCGAGCCTTTCTGATCCTGCTCTTGACAGCCATCCTGCCCGGTTGCGCCTCGCGCGACAGCGGCTACAAGATCTCCAAAGATACCGTCGCTTTCATCGAACCCGGGGTGACCACGCGCGCCGAGATCGTTGAGAACCTGGGGCCGCCGCTTCTCGAACTGCACGAACCGCGGGCCTCGGCCTATAGCTGGGGAAAGGTGCGGGTCAGCGGGAGCCAACCGGTTGTGCGGGATGAGCGTTTGGAACCTCGGCAGATGGGCTATTCGACCACGCCTTCGACCTGGCAGGAATCCGAGTCGCGCCGCTGGGCGTTTGCGATCGCTTGGG
Source organism: uncultured Verrucomicrobiota bacterium (assembly GCA_964578605.1). Classification (GTDB taxonomy): domain Bacteria; phylum Verrucomicrobiota; class Verrucomicrobiia; order Limisphaerales; family SIBE01; genus JAXMHN01. The sequence continues at coordinate 14,096 of CAZODO010000116.1, forward strand.
ACGAGAACGACCGCGTCAAACGAACCGAGCGAATCAAGGTCGAAGGGATCACCACCCTGGAACGCGCAGTGCGCGAATGGGCCACCTCGGTCCGTTGAGCGCGCTGCCGGTTCCGGCAAATGGCGCCACCCGCACTCCGAAGGGCTACCGGAAAGAGTTGATTGCTACCGGTGAAAGGTGGTAAAAGCCGAGCACAGTTCAACGGTAACCGGATTGCGGCTTTTCAAGTCTAGAAGCCTAGGCTGGAAAGCCCAAGCGTAGAAGGTGACATGCTCAACTGGACCAGGTGCAGGCATCGCGCGGGTTCCGTCTAGTCCGGTCCTGGCGCCGAGTTTGGAGGAGCGGGTTGCCTTTTCACATAACCAAGCAGGGAGAATACGAATGAAAGAACACCTGATTCTGTTTGCTGCCGCGCTCACTGCAGCATGCACCTCGTCGGCGCTGGCCCAGTCCTATCCGGGCGTGCCTGAGGAAAACGGCTTGAACCCGAAGACGGCGACGGTATACGTCAACCGGCAGACCACCGAGTTCACGACCATCAACAACGGCAATACCGAAAGCCTTGGCGTGGCCATCGCCAACGGCGGTAATGTCATTGTCGGTTGGGAGGATGATCATCCTGACGAAATCCCAATGGAGTACCTTGGCGCCATTTGGACGATGTTCGATTCGGCGGGAGTCTCCATCACGCCCGATACAGGCATGACCTTGAACAGCCTGGCGCCGGGAGAAACCTCCACCAACAAGTTCCTGTCTTACTTCCGCGCGGACGGCAGCGCGGTGGGAGGCGCGACGTCCTGGGGGCCGAAAATCCAGGCGAATCTGTTCGGGGACGGCGTGGGCATGGGAGCAACCTCTTACGCCCTGAGCGACGAGGTTGCGGAACTCGCGGCGTACGATGGCAATAACCAGGGCGACTTCCCGACGGTCCAGTTGCTCAGCAACGCAGGCCAACCCGTCAAGATCGTGGCAGGCATCAGTTCCGCCTACGCCACTCGAGACGGCGGCAACATCCGGATTGGCGATTGGGGGTACCTGTCCAACGGCAACATCGTGATTGTCGGCGAGAGCCGCCAAAACGCGGACCTGAAGACCATTTACGGAGGCGAAACGGAGGAGACGCACGCCATCTTTAGAATTGTCGATCCGGCGGGCGCGGTCGTGAAAGCAGAAACTCTGGTCAGCGAAGTCCCCGTGAAGAGCGAGATATGGCACGGCGTGGGCGTCACCCAGGATGGATTCGCGGTGCGGTTTGGCGGACCCGGCGGGGCAACGGTCCGTATGTTTGACAATGCTGGCAACCCCAAGACGGGCAACCTCGATCTGGGGACCTTGACCGAACACCCTGAGGCTGCGGGAGGCGGACGCGGCGACAGCGCCGGGTTCCACGGCAACGGAAAAGACGCTTACGTGGCCGTTTCGGCCAGCGCGAGCACAGTCTGGGTAACGGTTTTGAATACCGACGGGACGGTGCGCTATTCCAAGTCGGTGGCCGACGACGTGAGCGTGTCGGGCGCTGGACGCGCCGACGCCGCAATTGACCCCGACGGAAACGTCATTGTGGTGTTTGACGGAAAGTATGAAGCCGATTATCCGAGTCTGGTGATGGGCCGGCGATTCAACGCCACCGGGGCGCCCGTTGGAGGCACCTTCTACATCAGTGAACGCGAATTGCCCGATCTCGCGAACCAGACGGCTAGTTCCCCGCGCATCGCGTGGCGGGCCGGGGAAGTGGCCGTCGTTTGGCAGAGCAATAATGATCTGGAAACACTCAATCCCGAGGACGGTTTGCCCAGGACCGTCGTGGCTATGCGCCTGTTCTCCACCTTTAATCCTGGCAGCCTTGAGTCGGTGGGGTTGAACCGTATTGTTGCCGACACCCCGGTTTACAAACCCGATACTGACAGCCTCAATAACTGGGAACCTTACGCGAGCGTTCTGGGAAACAGCGCTTTCCTCATTGAAGGGACCGCTTTCGCCGAAGGCACCGCGGAGCCAGCCCAGCGTTACGTGGTCGCCATTCAACCCGTCGCAGGTGGCCCGATGAAGATGGTGGAAGGGTTTTACGCCGACAATGGCCAGCCTTACAAGGGGCAGATCAACCTGTCCCGCCAGGACGGAAATCCCGGCCGCGTTGCGGGTGACACCCGTCCAGGAGCGGTGAATTACATGGTGGGCGGAGAGGCTTCGCCGCACGGTTTCTCGGATGCCTTTGGTTCGGACAACCGTTGGAACCTCGGATTCGACCGGTTGGTGGATGGACGCTACGGCGTGGTGCAGGCCTTCAAACTGGATCTCGCCACGTTGACACCGACACCGCTCAGCAAAGCCCTGGATTCAGCCAACGGACGGCTGACCTCGGGTGAAGCCGCCGGCAACCAGATCTCCCGGTTCGGAGGCGATATCGTCGGCCTGGACAACGGCAACTTCGCTTCGGTGGTCGAAGATCGCTCTCGCATGCACAACCCGGACGGCAATGCCGTTGTGGCAACCATCTTTGCGCCCGATGGCACCGCGGTGACCGACAGCTTCCTCGTGGCCCCGACTGAGGACGCCACCGCACGGGACGTCGATATTTGGGCCAACGTCGCGCCGATTAAGGGAGGATTCGCGGTCCGCACGAAGGACCCGGAAGGGACGAGCCGCATGATCTACTTCTTCGATAACACCGGCAAGCGGCTCGGCGCCGTGGATCAGGCGTTGTCGGACGCCAAGTTCGACGCCGGACGCGGAGACGGCACCCGCCTCTTTGGCCATATCAACAGCCCCTATGTCTACCTCGTCGGCAAGGCCACCACCGGCCCTCTCGTCAAAGTGGCGGTGTTTGACTCGCGGGACGCGAGCTTCGTCACGGTCGCCGATGTGAGCGAAGGCGGGTTCAGCGGCGACTTCGATCGCGCCGTCGGCGCGGTCGATGCTCTCAACCGCATGGTGATCTCCTGGGTCGTCAAACCCGCAGGTTACGCACAGCAGCAAGTCGCCGCCCGCGTTCTCAAGTTCGACGCCGCGGCGAAGAAGATCACGCCCATGACGGCGAGCTTCTTCCCGTTCGTCAACACCGCAACGAACGATATCCGCTCGCTCCAGATGAGCGCTGCCATGACGACCAAGCAGATCTGCATCGCTGCCAAAGGCGAGATCAACTACCAGAACAACCCTGCGGCCGGTCCCAACTCACCGAAGCAGGTGAACTTCTACACCGTGTTCAGCCATCCCGACCCGCAGAATGACCCGACGGGCTCGGGCGGAACCGGAGGTGACCTGACCGTCACGAGCGTCTCGGCCTCAGCCGGGAATCTTGTCCTGACGTGGTCTGGAGGCGCTGCCCCCTATAAGGTGCAGAAGAAGGCCGCTCTTACCGACGCGAATTGGGTGGATGTCACGACCACGTCGGATACGACTGCAACTGTTCCAATGCAGGGTGCGGCAGGTTTCTTCCGGGTCACCGGACCCTAGAGAACCTCAAACTTATTGAACCACAAGAGCGGCGCGGTGTAAGAACTGCGCCGCTTTCTTTGTACGCAGCAGGAAATGCAGGGCGGGAGCCAACAACCAACAACCTGGATAGGCTGGTCGAGTGTGCCTGGAACGAATCAGGCCTGGGGCGCGGGCGCCGCCTCAGTGGCCCCTGGGGTGCTGGCGGAGGGGGCCGTTGGCGTTTGGGAGCGGTTGAAGCGGGTGGCAAGCCGCGACTTCTTCCGGTTCGCGGTGGCACGCGGAATCACACCGACTTTGGCAGCCTTATCCAACGCCGAACTCACCGAACGCAAGGTGACAGTCGCCTGGTCTTTCTTTCCACTGGACAGGAGGCCAAGGTAGGTGCTTTCCAGCGTCTTAAGAGTGGACTTGACGCTGCGATTGCGTTGGTTCTTCCGGGCACTATTCCGGCTGCGGCGTTCGGCTGACTTCGTATTCGGCATAAGGTTGTCTCAATTCGAAGCGAAAACGGTATCGTAAACCGTCCAGATGTCAACGGCTCTTAAGCCGGTGCGTTCGGGTCGGGTGCAACTCACGGTCTCCAGGGTTTTCTCATTATTGGGGAGGGAAGGGAGT
>CAZODO010000117.1:0-17787 GCA_964578605.1 uncultured Verrucomicrobiota bacterium
TTGCGATTTGTAGCACACTTCGTCCACAATTTGTGGACGAAGTGTGCTACATTTGTTAGCCCACCTCAGCTTTGTTGACCCCGCCCCACCCGTGGCACGAGTGTGCGTAGGGTCACACTGTCAAGTCGGAATGGTGCTGTAGTTCGGTAGCAACAAGCCTGTCAGGGGAGTCCACGGACACGATAGAATCGTTGGGGTTGGGAGGGTTGGATGGAAAGCGTCACGGACAGCCAAGCGCCCGTGCCCGCTTGTGCGGTGCCAGGAACTGCCACCCACTCGCTCCCGGAAAGGTCAAATCGGCTTTCGATCACGTATTGTCGGCCGGATTCCGAGGGGAAACCGATCGTCAGCCCCTTCGAGGAGAAATCGACTATTGTGATGCGCAGCCCTTCCGACGCGGAGGTGGGTGTCACGGAGACGCTGTCGAGCCCAAGGTAGCTTCCTCCCGTGCTTTCTGTTCCCGTGATCGTTAGAGGAGTGACGGGGGAATCTGCTCGGAAGTCCATGGTGAACCTGCCCCACTGATCGCCCGGACCGGCAGGCGTGAAAGTGAAGGAATTGCTGGTCGAGCCGGCGGTCACCGCCACAGACACTGGACCACGAAACGCAGGGCTGGCTTCGTTGGATCCCAAGGAGAAGGAGAGGCGGTAGATTTCATTTAAGACGGTGGCGAGAGTCTGGGTGATCCCCCCGTAGGGTGGACGATCCTGGTAGCCGGAGAGATCAACAAACATGCTCCCTTCGAACGAGCGCAGGCCGAAGGCGTTTCCATTGATGCCCCAGGCGAGCTCGGCCCCTGTCGTGGTCCATCCAGGAATGACGATGGATCCCGGCGGCAGCGTCATGATGCCGTTTCGATCAGAGGTGAACGTGCAGGTGCTTTCGAAACTCCCGTTCTTGACAAGCTCCAGAGCGCCCGGAGCAGGCGCCAAGGGATCCGCGACCACCGAGACGTTATCCAAGCCGAGGTATATGCCGCTGGCCATCAGACCCCGAATCGCGATCATCGTGGAGGCGGAACTTGCGGCAAAGCGGAAGCTGAAGGTCTGCCACTGATTTCCAGCGGTGTTCGTTGGGACAAAAGTGAGTGTGGTGCTCGCTGAGCCGACGCAAACCGCGATGGCCTTCTGGCCACCGGCGTTGGGGTAGTCTTGGTTGGAACCGAGGGAAAGAGACAACCGGTAGACCTGGCCTGGGACAGTGGCAATGGCCTGAGTCAGACCCCCGAATGGCAAAGCATCATGGTAGCCGGTCAGTTCGACTGAGAATCGGCCGAAAGGCGTCGCTGCGCCGAAGGTGTTTGTATTATCGACCCAGGCGAGTTCCGCGTCGGTCGTTGTCCATCCCGGAATCGTGGCAGAGGTCGTGGATAATGACATGAGGCCGAAGGCATCAGGGACGAACGTGTTCTGCGTGCTTTCGAAACTCCCGTTCACCACCAATTCCTGGGACGCGGCGGGCTTGGCCTGTCCAGACGCCCAAGACGAGGGTTGATCGATGTCGGCCGCAGGAGGCCAGGTCTGCGGCTCCTGCCCCTCCGCCACAGCGAGTGGCCGAACGACGAACCGAAGCACCTGAGTCGAGGTCTGCCCGTCCGAGGCAGTGCCGGAAAGAGTGAGCGCATACGCTCCGGGTGGGAGGTCTGACAGAGGCAAGGTCCCCCCGGAAGCTTGCCGAGACTCCGGACCTGCGAGGGCCCAGCGAAGGGCGGCTTCCGCCAGGGTTCCATCCTCCGGATCGTAACCAAAGCCCTGCGCGGAAAAGGGGGTGCCGAAGTCGACTTGCTGGCCGTCGGCCACGCCAGTGATTCTCACTTCGGGTGGGTGCCTGGGCAATTGGAACGGCTCAGTCGTAGCGATAGCGCTGTGCACGCCGTCGGTGGCGATGACCCGGACGCGTGCTGTGGGAGTGCCCGGCAGCAGATCACCGGGGATGGCAAGCGAAGTCTCAGGATAATTCACGGTGACAGTGCGCCAGCTTTCTCCGTCATCGGGGCTAAGCATGACGGCAAAGTGAAGCGTATCTTGATCGACGTCGGCCGCCCTCCAGGACAGCATCAGTTGCCCGTCTGCCATGACCGAGAGCGCATTCAAAGGCTTCCGGTGGAGCTGGCGGTTCTTCGCATAGTAGAATGCTTCGTCGTCTCGGACAAAGTGCGCGCCGTATCCGCAATCCGGCAGGAGCATGCCCTTGAGGCCGCTGATCCTTGCCGGTACCGACAAGCCAGGATCGAAGATGTCGCCCGGCTTGAAGCCGCCCGAGGATCCCCGGAGAGAGCTGTAGCGATTGGCGGTGGAGGAAATCAACCTCGGGTCGGCGCAGGCGAGGTAGGCTGCCCCTCCGAGATTGGGAGTTTCGGTGCACGCGCTGGCCGTCCACCAATAAACTCCGTTCCGAAAAAGCTCAACCGTGTCGATGGCCCGAAGTGCCTCCTCCCGGACGATGATCTCCGGTTCAGCTGCACGGTTGGGAAGGGCGAGAAGAGGAGCCGCCAGGAGCACAACGCTAAGGCGCCGAGCCAATACTCCCACAGCACTGAAGGATTTAGCCGCTGTCTTGGGGCCGTTGGTGCCTCGTGGCTGGGATGAGTCGATTTGCCCCACAACCGCGATAGACGCTTCCGTGAAAACGTCAGCCTGCCAAGAGTTCGTGACGGACGCAGTTTGTTGCATGCGAATAGGAACGGAGAAAGGCCGAGACCCCGGTGTAGACCCGCCACCTCAGCGGAAATGGATGACATCGATGCCCCCAAGCCAAGATCAATTACAACAACAGTATCGCGAATGAGGAGAATAAGCAAATGGGACATTGAATGGTGGAAATCTGTTGGAACGTCGCCTCAGGCACTCCAACCGCTTCTCATGCTCCGATCAGCTCTCTGGCTCTAGGCAGACGCTCCATCCGGCGAACCGCAACTCGTTGTTTGTGCATAGACTGGTGTAGCGCTGCGAACTTCGGTGGGAGCGTGAGAGCGGAACGTTAGTGAGGAGGTCAGGGACCGTAGCACCGCATGCGCTTGGGGTCATCTCTTCATTCTTCATTCTTCATTGTGCATTGATGTTGCTCGTTTGAGCAACGCACGCTCCGCCTGGCTGCCTCTTAACCGGCTTTCATACCGCTGGAGCGCACGGGCGGCCGCCTTGTACCCCGCCAACCCGGTGCCATGGGCCAATTCCCTGAGCGTCTCCGATGACCGGCCGGCGCACGCGTTCCAGAAACGCTTCCCCCCCCAGCACCCCTTGCTCCCTCAGATCCTCCCAGGGACTCTGTCCCAGCCCCTCCCCGGAAAATCGCCCGCCGTTCATGGCCTCGCCCGGTCAGGTGGAACCAGGCTCCCACCTGTTCAATCCGCAAGGGTCTGGCCATGCGCCGGGCGTTACCCGCCCCTTTCGGCCAAGCGTCAATTGAAGATAAAAGAGATCTGACCCCAATGGACTTCGGAGGAAGTAATGCGGTTGAATGCTTTGCTATTTTTGATAACGTTAACATTGGTCCTTGCGCTCGTTTTCGGGGGACGAAAACGTCGCCTAACAACGGGTTTGAGCTGGCGCCGCTGCGCGTCGGTTCGCTTCGCTTTCTGGTGTCGCCAATGCAATCGGCTGCGGGTGAAAAAATTGTGGAACTCGTTAACGTTAGCCGAAGGCCTTGCGCCTGCGCCCGATTTTGGAGACTGAAAGAATGGCGTTCAATCCGCAGGCGGTTAGAGAGTCGGCGGTGGATCAGTTAGTACGGCGCGAGAGGGTAACATGAGCGGTAGTTCTCAAGCGCCCGAAGCGGCGATGTGGGCAAATACCGTAGAGTGGTTGGCGCTTTTGACACGGATATGGACAAACATGGCACAGGTGACGGGGCAATGGGCGCGGGTCATTGGCGGGTGTGGAGCTGGCGATTGTGACGAGGCTCACTTCTCCTCTGGGCCGATCGGCAGCACTCGAGAGAGTGAGCCTCGTCGCCGCGACTTACAGCATTGGCGAGGGGAGCGGAGCTTCGTTGCCGTCAAACGTCTTCCGGCTTGAAGACCGTGACACCGGGCATCGAGTCGAACTGGGGATCAGCCGTGGCCAACAGGTTCACCCCGATCCGAAGGGCCACCGCGAGGTTCAAGGAATCATTGGTCAGCAATCCGTGCGTCCGCTGCAAGTCAGCCGCCTTGGTGAAGTCCGTGCTTTCTACGGCCAGCACGAGCAAGTCGCCGGACAAGAGGTCTTCGACTTCCTGGCTGTACTGAGTCAGTTGTTGCACGAGGCCCGGGTTTTGGGCGAGGGCCTTGGCTGGGTTGGATCCGGACAGCCCCCGACTATGCGCTTCCTGCATCATCCGGCGATGGCAGAACTCGGCCACGACGATGGTGGTCAGCACAGCGTTGACTTCGTGCCGCGCGCAACGCTCCAAAAGCCGGCGGCTCTGCGCGGACATCCCGCGCTTGGCGTAGATGAGGATATTGGCGTCAATGAGCACGCGCGCCCCGGCCGGGATAGCGTCCAGGCTCATTGTTCAAAGAAGTCCGCCTCCATGCTGGCGCGAAATTGCTCCGAGGTGAGCACGAAGTCCGGAGTGGACAGAAATCGTCGCAGGCCCGCGCCTGCCGGGGCGGTCGCTGCACCTGGCGGGTCGCCGTTCGGCTCGAGAATCGTGAGCAAGGCGTGGGCTTTGGCCGGAAGTGTGGTATTGCCGCGCGGCAGCACGCGCCCGTTTTCCAGGTCCACTTCAACCGTCTTGTAGCTCATGGCGTTACCCTACCATTCGACCCGGGCGAGGCAAGGCGACAGAGCGGAAAAGGCACGGGTTGTCCGTTGGCATTAAGCTTGAAAGGCGGTCCCAAGACCTCGCTGGCGGGCTTCATACCAGCGAGCCTCTCGCTCGATGTCGGCCTCAGCGAGCGGATGCCTTCTGGCCAGGTTCATCCGTGAGCTGACGTCTGAGATTCTCCGTGCGAGGTCGGACCAGAGGAAGCAACTGCGGTTGAGAGGTTTGCTATTTTCGATAACGTTAACATTGGTCCTTGCGCTCGTTTTCGGGGGGCCAAAATGTCTTCTAACAGGTTGGCGCCGCTACCGCGAAAGAATGGAAAAGGAGGGCTGCACGTCCTTTCCGGGGTGGGTTACGGCTTTCATCCGCCAGAGCAATCGTGGGGAGGCAAGCGGAATTGAACATCATTCTGTTAAAAACCCATCCGGCATTTCCCGGTGGCTGACAGAATCATGGTGTTTGACAAAATGATGGGCACCTCGCCGCCGCACGCCAAAGCGGCGATTCCGTTTCTTTCCATCGCCGCCCTCGAGGACCTGGCGGACTACCGAGCGCTGGGTTGCTTTCGGGCAGCGCCCGGGATCATGGCGGGGGCGTCTCATGTCTTGTGTTTTGATGGAGAGAACTGCGCGTTATACGAGGCCGGAGAGGCCCGGGCCGGGAACCGCGAACCACGCGAAATACGCGAACCGGACCGGCCATGGATGAGAACTTTCTTTTCGGGTGTTTGGCATAGGCTCACATCTTAAGCAGTCTGCCAGCGGGAAAGAACGCGAGATTGATGCACCGCCGCTACAGGCTCTCTGGAGCTTCCAAAAGACGCTGCGGCAGGTCGCGTGCCCCATGCATGACCCGCTCGATGGAAACGCCCGCTTTACTGCCTCGATAGAAGATCAAGTGAGCCCGAAACCGCCCGCGCACGGCGAGCGATCGGAGCCCTGCCAGTTCGGGATCGCGAAACCGCCGCCGACGTCCGAGTTCGGGGATTTGGGCCAACCGCTCGACCGTAGCGTCAAACGTCGCCAGGAACCGTTCTGTCACCTCTTCTCACGCGTTGTCGAGATACCAGCGGTATTGGTTGGTCAGGTCGGTTTCCGCTCGGCCGGAAATAGAGGGCTTCGGCTTCACTTAACCGCTCGCGCAGTCTCTCGGACGCGTTCGAGCGTCTGCTTTCCATAAGCACAATGGGGGCTGCGCACACCTTCCAAGACAGCAGCTTCCAGGGCGGGTGATTCGAACTCATCTCGTTGTTCAAGCGCTCGCAACGCGTCCCGCATGACGTCACTGGCGTCGGCGTAACGTCCGCTCCGCACCTTCTCGTGCACCAAATCCTCCAACTGTTTGGTCAATGTGATCCGCACGCAGATATTCTAACAAGTGACCGGCGAAAGTGGAAAGGAAATTGCTAACGGCGCAGGCGGGCGAGTGTTTCACGGTTGTGTGGCAGGCCTTTGTTGAAGCATAGCTCCGGAGCGTTATAGGAGGCCGGAGAGGCCCGGGCCAGGAACCGCGAACCACGGAACTGTTCCTGAGTGGGAGCGAAGTCCGTTTGGAATGGAACTGCCGTGGTGCCGTGCCGACGGAACCCGGCGTTGGCTCCGGTGTGTCTAAATTTGCAGATCTGGGTGAGCGTGAGGTATCTACGACAGTTCCACCGTTGAAAAGCTGCGGAGTGGCGGTACCGTGAGGGTAATGAAGTACGCAGATCGCATTTCGTTTGACCCGGAGCAGTGCGGTGGCCGTCCGTGCGTCCGCCATTATCGTATTCGAGTCAAGGACGTGCTGGATATGCTTGCCGAGGGAGCTACTCACCAACAGATCTTGGAGGATTTCCCCTTTTTGGAGGCGGAGGACATTTTTGCGTGCCTGGAAAACGCGGCCGAGCAAGTCAACTACCCCGTGCTGATGGGGGTGTGACGTTGTGCGCTCCCCGCTTCCCCGTAGCAGCCGACGTGAGGAGTCTCCATTCCTCAAATCTGAAATTGCCGTGAGCCAGCCGCTAGGCTGTGGAGACGGGCGCACCCTTGAGCGGCAGCAATTCTTGCTGGACGAGGCTGCCGAGCGCGGCCAATTCGGGGTCTTTGTGAAGCAGCACTGCTCCCAATTGCCGGGCGCTGGCGGCAAGGAAGGCGTCGGCGAGAGAGAGTTTGTGTTGGGCCTTCAACTCAGCGGCACTGGCGCACAAAGCCTCGTCCGAATGAAGCCAGTGCACGGGGAACTTCTTAATGGAGGCGGTCACGCGCCGCGCCCGGTCAGCGCCGAGGTCGTAGGTGAGGACATACTGCGCTTCGGCCAGGGTGATGAAGCAGGCGTGCTACTGGACTTCTCCGCGCTTGGCCGCTTTCAGGAGGTCGCGGACGCGGTCCACGCCCGGCTCGCGATCCGCCAGGGTCAGGACGGCCGAGGTGTCCAGCAGGCAGGTGTCAGGCATGAGAGCGGGAAGTGGCCCGCGTTCGGAGTTGGGGCTCCTCGCGTTGGCGTTCGCGCTGTCGATCGTCCAGTAACCGCCCGGTGGCATTTCGCTGGGCGGTGCAACCCGTCACCTCTTCCAGCGCGGCGTCGAACTCGGTATCGCTGGCGGCGCTGGCCGGCGTCTCAAGGACCAACTGCCCCAACTGCTGCCAGATTTGGCGCCGCTCTTCCAGGGGCAGTTCCCGGATTTCTTTCATCACTTGTTCAGCAGCCAATGTCATTGTTGAAAAGATACCCCGTAGCACCTGCGTGGCAACGTGAATTCGGAGGTTGGAGATGACCCCACGCACAGTTGTGGCACGGGTGGGGCGGAGTCAACAAAGCTGAGGTGGGCTGGCAAATGTAGCACACTTTGTCCACAAATTGTGGACAAAGTGTGCTACAAATCGCAAACAGTTCTGCCTCAGGTTGTTCTCGACCGAGGCCGTTCAGCCGAATTGACACGGTGAACAAGATCAGCGTGGGGGATCGCCATAGGGAGTTTTCGTTGGCAACGCTGCGCTGACAATCGCGCGCACGGGCGCTGCATCGGCGGTGGGTCCGTGATGTCGCTGGTATCCGTGTTTGCTCTGGCGGGCAGAACACCGCGCCCGCGCCATTTCACGAAGACGTCCGGCTCAACCTTTTTCCAGGCGATCAGGGTGCCCGCTTGATTCCGCAATTCGAGCACGTTGCCGGGTTGGAGTCCGAGTTGTTCTCGGAGTTGGCGGGGAATTTTGATTTGGCCGTCTTGAGTCAGAACAGCGTTCACATGAGAAACGTAAGGGCCAGAAGAAGCTAGTCACGAACTCAGGGAAGGAGTTTCAGGTTTCATCCCGCCGCCAGTATCCGCTTGTCCGTGAGTGGTGTTCCGCGTCACGATAATCCGGGAGGACGTCGGCAGTGAGCAAGGCGCGAAACCCGGTGCCAAACCTGGACTGTGACAGCGGCAAGCCCAACGTTCCCTGGCTAGAGATCCGACCGGAAGACCAGGGCGCCGGTGGGGCAGTGCCGGACGCATTCGGCGGCCACCTTTTGAAGCCCTTCCGCGATGGTGTGCTGCAAGGGGGCGGCGATGCGGACATCAAAGCCGCGTCCGATGAACGTCAACCCTAGCGGTTCCCGTGCTTGCTCGGCAATCTGCACGCAAATTCCGCAAAGAATGCACTTGCCCGGTTCAAAAATGATGTCGCCATGCTGCAGTTGTTGCTCGAAGGGCCGGCGCTCGCTGCGAAAGCGGTTAGGATCGACCCCGTAACGCTCGGCGTATTCCTGGAGCTTGCAGTCTCCCGCCGAACGGCAATCGCAATGCAAACAGCGGGACGATTCTGTGGCAGCCGTGCCGGAGTTCAGGGAAGCACAACCGGCGCAGGATTCGTGATGCCGTCCAGCGGGGTTCGCCAGCTTGAGGAAAGCGGCAATCTCCGGCTTTTCGAGCCGGCCCATGATGCTCGAGATCGGCTTGAGTGGGCGCAGGATAGTCTGGCCCCGCAGAAACCGGCCGATGCAGGCGGCAGCAGCCCGCCCTTCCGCCATGGCTCGGACCAGCTGCGGAGCCGCTTTGACGGCGCTACCGGCTGCGAAGACGCCCGACACGTTCGTCTGAAAAGTCTCGGGGTTGACCTTGATGCCCGTCGCGGATCGGGCAACGCCTAACCCGGCGCCTTCGTCGCGGCCCAATTCACCGACGGCGAGCAGGGTGGCGTCGAAGTCAAGCTGCAGCGCCTGCAAAGTGATGGCGCCGCCGAATTCGACCCCCAGCTCAAGCCTCAAGCCCATGCGTTTCAGGACGGCAATCTCCGCATCGATTACGTCGGGCGGCAGGGTGCTGCTATCCACCTTGGACCGCAATGTGCCGCCGGGTTGATCGCGCCGGTCAACCAGAGTGCATTGGTGGCCTTCGCGGAGAAGATCGTGCGCGGCCGCCAGGCCGGTCGGGCCGGCGCCCACGATGAGGACGGATTTGCCGGTTGGCTCTTTGCAGTGGGGCAGGACGGGCTCGGGGAATTTGAAGGAGGCGTCGGCTACGTGCCGTTCCAAGTCGCGGATGGCGGCCGGTTGATCCCAGGCACCGCGGCGGCAGCCGTTTTCGCAAGGGTGATGACACAGGCGTCCGAGCACCGCGGGCAAGGGGAGGGCGTCGCGGACGGTTAGAGCCGCTTGCTCAAGGCGTCCGCCTTCGATCTGGCGAAGCATCAGGGGGATGTTCAACCCCAGCGGGCAGAGTCGATGGCAGGGCGAGAGACAATCGCCCACATGATCACTGAACAGCAATTCGAGGGCGGTGCGGCGGGCTTCGTGGACTTCGTCCGATTCGCTTTCGACAACCATGCCCGCCTGCACTTGGGTGGCGCAGGAAGGCACCATACGGGCTTTGCCGTTCGTCCGGCACTTCACCAAACATACCAGGCAGGATGTGGAGGGCGCGCACTGTTCCAGATGGCAAAGCGTTGGGATATCGATCCCCAGCTTGCGCGCGGCTTGAAGCAGCGTTTCGCCAGGGTTGGCTTCGACCTCCCGGCCGTCGATGGTCAGCTTCACCGTGCTCATTTGAGTTCGATCGCCTGAGCCGGACACACCTGGCGGCATGAATCACACTTGGTGCAGAGGTCCTGGTTGATCTCGTGCCGCGCGTATGGGGTCATGGGAATGGCGTCAACCGGGCAACTCTGGGCGCACAAAGTGCATCCGGTGCAGTCCTCGGTCACTTGATATTTGATGAGCGCGTGGCACTTCGCCGCGGGGCAGCGGCCTTGGAGGTGGGCCTCGTACTCTTCGGGAAAGTAGCGGAGCGTCGTCAGGACCGGGTTGGGCGCGGTCTTGCCCAGGCCGCAAAGGCTGCCTTGGCTGACCTGGCGCGCCAGATGTTCCAATTCCAGCAAGTGCTGGCGTTGGGCTTTGCCGGTGCAAAGGCGGTCAAGAAGGTCGAGCATTCGCTTGGTGCCGACCCGGCAAAAGGTGCACTTGCCGCAGGACTGGTCCTGGGTGAATTGCAGGAAATACCGGGCGATATCGACCATGCAGTCGGTGTCGTCAAGGACCACCAGTCCTCCCGAGCCCATGATGGCGCCAATGTCTTGCAGAGACTCGTAATCGACAGGCGTATCCGCCAACCGCGCCGGCACGCAGCCCCCGGAAGGGCCGCCAATTTGCACCGCCTTGAACTTGCGTCCGTCCCCAACCCCGCCGCCGATCTCCTCGACAATCTCGCGAATCGTCGTGCCCATTGGGACTTCGATCAAACCGCCCCGGCGAATTTTCCCGGCCAGCGCGAACACCTTGGTTCCCTTGCTGGACCGGGTCCCATACCGGGCAAAGGCTGGCGCGCCCTGGCGAATGATCCAGGGCACCATGGCTAGAGTTTCGACGTTGTTAATGAGCGTCGGTTTGTCCCAGAGGCCCGACTCCGCTGGGAATGGAGGCCGGAGCCTTGGCATCCCGCGCCGGCCTTCGAGCGACGCGATCAGGGCCGTCTCTTCGCCGCAGACGAATGCGCCAGCGCCTTCTTTGATGGTAAGGCGCAACGGATACCCGGATCCGAGCAGGCTGTCACCAAGCCAGCCGCGTTCCTCGCACGCCGCGAGCGCCGCCCGAACCCGGCGCACGGCCAAAGGGTACTCGTGCCGGACGTAGAAGAAACCTTCATGGGCGCCGACCGCCACCGCGGCAATGGCCAGACCCTCGATCACCCGGAACGGAAAAGACTCCAGGATCATTCGATCCATGAACGCGCCGGGATCGCCTTCGTCGCCGTTACAGATGACATACTTGAGATCTCCAGGCTGCCGGCGAACAGCTTGCCATTTCACACCGCTCGGGAATCCGGCTCCGCCTCGTCCGCGCAGGCCGGAAGCCTCGATCTCGGCTGTCACGGTCTCGGGCGTCTTCTCCGTGAGGCAGCGTCGAAGCGCGTCGAAACCGCCATGGGCGAGATATTCCTCCAAGTCGAGCGGGTCGAGCCTCCCGAAATGCTCCGTCGCAATGTGAACCTGCTTCTTGAGAAAAGCCTTCACGCTCGGGTCGCGCAGGCTCATGGAGAAGCGGGTCACGTTCTCTTCGCCATCCACCAGAAGGATCGAATCCAGCGCGCGAGTCCAGAGGCGTGAAATACGCCCGCCAATACCTCTCCCGCCAAAATGCCGCTGAACGAGGCCGGACGCGAGGTTGGGGGCCAGCCCGGCGTAGAACGTGCCCAGCTTGCCCGGGTTGGCGACTTCGATCATCGGCGTTCGATGACACATGCCGACGCATCCGACGCGTTTCACTACGACGCTGGCGCCAGTTTGGCGGACGCTTTCCTGCAGGGCCGTGTAAAGCCGGTCGCTCCCCTTGGCCATGCAGCATGAGCCCAGACCCACGTGGATCTCGGTCCCGCCACTCTGGGTGTGCTGCAGCACCTCAGTCTTGTGAACGGCCTGCCTGTCGCCGCTCGGTGTGGCCAATATATCCCGAATGATCCCCGGCACCTTCTCGACCGTCACGTGGCCGAACGTCGTGGGCTCCACCCGCACGACGGGAGCCAGCGTGCAGCATCCCAGGCACGCCACACGCTCGAGGGTGAACTGCCGATCGGGGTCCGTATCTTCGCCCTCGGGGATGTGCAACCGGCGGCGCAGCGCGTCTTCCACACGCTCCGCGCCGGTGACATGACACGCTGTGCCCGTGCAGACGCGAACGATGTGCTTGCCGACCGGTTGGTGGCGGAACATGTCGTAGAACGTCGAGACACCACTGAGAGCCGCAGGCGTGATCTCCGTGGTGCGTGCGACATGTTCCAGGACCTCGTTGGGCAGATAGCCGTAATGCTCTTGAAGCGCTTGCAGGATGGGGATGACCATCTCCGGCTTGCGGCCAAGGCGGCTGACCAGGTCGTCTGCGTATGTGAGGTCGACGGGCGGCATGAATCATTGGCTTGCGGCCAGGGTGTTGTTCTGGCCGATGCAGAAAAGGTGTTCGGCACCGCGGAAGAAGATTCGCCCCGCAACGAATGCCGGGCTGGCGAAGAGGGGTTCCTGGAGGTCGTTTCGGGCAAGTTCCTTGAACTCCCGGCCGACTTCCAGCACCAGAACGACCCCTTTTCCGCCGGGCACATACAAGCGGCTGCCCGAAAGGGTAGGGGACGCGTTGCATTCCATGGCGAGGTCCTGTTCCCAAACCTTCTTTCCGTCCTTGACGTCGAAACAGGTCAGCATCCCCGGTGTGGTCAGAGTGAAGGCCAGTTCGTCGTTGGCCACCGGACTGGTGATATCGGGCATGCTCTCCTCCGCAGTCCAGGCCAGGTGCGTCTGCGTCACATCGCCGTGGCCGTCGGGCCGAATGGCCATCATCTTTTCATAGGGACTGACGGCGAGAACAAATCCGCCGACGAACACGGGAGACGGGGTAACCTCTCCGCTGAGTTCGCCTGCGCGCCAAAGCTCGGTGCCGTCCTTCGCGGAGTAAGCGATCACCCAGGGAACTGCGAGGGTGACGATCTGGGCGGCGCCGGCGGCGTTGATGACGATGGGGGTTGCCCAGGACGCCGGGACCGGACGGTTCGTTTGCCAAACGATTCGCCCGGTGCGTCCTTCGATGGCATACAGTCTCGACAAGTTCTGCTCGGCTTCACCCTGGTCGACTTGCACGATCACCCGGCCTTGCCATGTGATAAGGGATGCGGCGTGGCCATGCGGGTTCTTGGGAACCCCCAGGTTCTTCGCCCACGCTGGTTTTCCGTCGAAGGCGAGAGCGGCAAGGTCGCCGTTGGCGAAGATGGCATAAACCCGCCGTCCGTCCGTTGCCATCGTGGGAGCGGCAAACCCGGTCTGTTCGGGGAGATGCGGCGGTTCCGCGGGGCTTCCTGGCACGTTCTGGATCGGGGTCTGCCAAAGAAGCTCTCCGTTCGCGGCATTGTAGCACACGACGTGACGCGCGTCCGCATTGCCGCCGGAAAGGAAGACACGATCGCCCCAAACAATGGGCGAATTGAATCCCGGCACAGGGACTTTCGATTTCCAGACGATCCCGCTGCCCGTGGTGGCGTCCCAACGGACCGGGGCGTTTGTCCCCGGCGCGATGCCGATGCCTGCCGGACCGCGGAACGAAGGCCAATTGCGCCGTATTTCCTCTTCGGGCGCATAATCCGCGAGCGCTTGCTCTCCACCAGCGCCACCTCCGAGCAGTTTATCGATTTCAGCGACGTTGACGGGCAGGGCGGGGGATTTCGCCAGCGCGGTGGCCAAGAGCCCGGTCCCGGCGCAAGCGCCGACAAGGGCCACCCATCGCCGCGACAGGGCCCGGGTCTGTTCCCGCAATTCCGAGGCGTTGAGGTTGGCCTGGGGCATAGGCGGGCGTTGGCGCGTCTTTATGACCTGGTGCATCGCCAGAAGAAAGAAGCCGAACGCTCCGGCCACGAGCCACGCTCCCGATTGGTTGGCGCGCACTTGGCGGAAGTACCGGTTCCGGACCTGGACATCGAACTGACGAATTTGCGCCTTGATCTGCTCGTCTTTCGGATTGGCCAGCAACTGCTCCTTGAGCTTGATGAGTTCGGGCGGGTTGAGCGGATCCTCCCACCATGCGCGGAACTGAAAGACCATCAGCACCGCGCAGATCACCATGCAAAAAGCGGCCGCGGTCAAGGCGCTGGTCTCGAGTGGGCGCCAGGGATCCGTCGCCGTTTCGCGATGGGCCAGGTCCGGTGTGGATTGGGCGTTCGTGGACATGGCTCAAGCTTTCGCGGCACCCGCCAGCGGTTCCGGTTCCTTTTCGCCGGGCGTGGGCATCGGCGCCAAGCCACAGCGCAAGCGCTCGTTGGGACAGGACTTGAAGCAGCGCGCACAGGCCAGGCAAGCGCCGCGATCCGGTTCGTAATCCTCGCGCCGCTGCCGGACAGATAAACCGATCAGTTTCAAGCCAATCACCAGTCCCGTCCAGGCCCCAAACAACCCACCTGCCCAGACGAATCTCGACCGAATTTTCAGAGCCTGCGTCAGGATCGCCTTGGGATCTTGCTCGGCGCGGGTCAGGGCCAGAGCCGGGGCGGTCTGGACACCCCATGGGACCGGCGCAACGCGCTCTTTCAAGAACCGTTCGCCCAGCGCCACGGTCGGGTCCATCCGCGCGGCGGCGGGACCCAGTTGCACTCCGAGCCAGGCTCCAGCCGCGATCATGGCGGGCAGCAGCAGCAACTGCCAGGCAAGCCTCCGGCGGTCTTGGCGCAGCCCTTGAGGCGTCAACGGCGCCCGTTCAGGTTCGCGAATCGCTCCGTAAGGGCACGCGTTTTCGCAAAGGCGGCATTGCGTGCACGTGTCCGGGGTAATCGTCACGCGCCATTTGGACACGCTGGCGGCGAGCTTGAGAAGAGCTCCATAGGGGCAGAGAAACCGGCAATAGGGGCGCCCCACGAACATGCCGAGGACCAGGAACGCGCCTCCGAACAGAAGCAACCCGAGACTCCCGCTGAATCGGAAGAGCGGCACAAAAGGATCATACCGACAGATGAGGAAAGCGCTGCCGGTTGCTGCCACGGCGACCCCGGCGCCCAGGTAGAGCAGCGGAATGACGCTGAGCCCTTGCTCCAGCCAGCCAGGCACTTTGACCGGCTTGAGCAACACGAGGTCCTGCAGCGCGCCATGGGGGCAGACGGCCGCGCAGAACGCGCGTCCGGCAAACAACGCCACGAGCAAGGGCGCCACAAAGAACACCAGGATCGTCAGGGGGATAGCATAGCTGGGGTCGGCGAGGCCCAGCGCGACGTTCTGGACCGACCCAATTGCGCAAGTGCAGCCCTGGCGGTAAAAGCCGAAGTAAGCCAGCGAGAAGAGCGAGAGCGCCACGACCGCGCGCCGGGACCGCTTTTTCAGCACTAGATACGTGGCCAGCCCGAGGGCCCCCAGCAGCACCGCGGTATCGATAGACTGCCACGAAACGCCCCGGGCAGCCGGCGTGTGGGTTTCCGGCAGCACGTAACCGCTTTCGAAGTCCGGCGGAGGAAAGCGTTGCGCGCCGAGCGAAGGCATTAGCAATGCCAGCCAGGCGAACAGCAGCAAGAGGAAGTTTGTGACCCGGCGCATGATCAATGATGGGTCTTGAGCAGGTACGCCTGATCGGCCGGCACCCTTCGAAATGCGTCCCCCGGGCAGACCCTGGCAATGGCGCATTCGTTGCAGTTCACACACAGGTCATGCCGCACCTGGAGGTAGAGCGAGCCGTTGCCAAAGCGCGTGCACCCTTCCACGCATTTCGCGCAGCCAATGCAAAGGTTCTCGTCGATGACGTATTCGTAGTAAGGGTCCTCGACAAAGGTGCGCCGGATGGCTGCCGTGGGGCATAGTTGGTTCTCCGCCGCCGTGTTCAGATCGTTTGGCTCCGGAACGAAGTACCCCGTGCACAGCTGGCAATAGCCGCAGATCGCGTGGCTATGGAAACATTTCACCGCGGATTGATCCAGCACGCAGGCCTTGGCGCATTGATCGCACCGGAGGCACTTGCTTGGGTCGATCTGCCACACGGTCGTTTTCCCGGACACCCGCCCCAGGGACAACCCCAAGAGTGCTCCGAAACCGGTCATGGCCGTCAAACGTGCTCCGTCCCGAAGGAACTTGCGGCGGTTCAAGGGAGTTGAGGGTGGTTTCGAGTCCACAGGGTTTTCAGGCTGGGGCGCCGGGTTTCCGCGCCATGACCAGGATATCGCCCTGGACAAAATCCAGGATGTAAATGCGCCCCTTGGAATCAACCGCGGCGTCCAGGCCGCCGGGCGGCGTGCCATCCGCCAACCGGGCGCCCGAAGTGGCTTTGGCATTCACGGGGAAGGTTTCCGGCCCGGCCACCACGCTTTCCAAGGTGCCGTCTATTTGGTAGACCTTTACGCGCGGCAATCCTTTTTCGCAGGTGACAATCCGGCCGTCAGGGAAGAGCGCCAGGTTGATGGGATTACAGCAGCCGCAGAACCCGTCAATCCGGTTGGATGGCTTGCCCCAGGCGAGTTCGAAATCCCCATTGAACGTGTAGGCTTCAACCCGGTGCCGGCCCGGATTACTGACGCGCAACAGGCCGTCCCGGTGCACTTCCAGGTCAAAGAACGGGCTCGGGATGATAAACCCCGGCACGCCTCGTTCCTTGTCTCTATCGCCGATCCGTCCCAGGACCTTTCCCGCTGCATCGCAACGCAGCACGATCCGGTTGCCGGCGTCCGCCAGGAACACGTCGTTCCCTGACAGCGCGAGCCCCGTGAACCAGGTGCGCGGTCCGGGCGAATCCCAGGCGGCCCGTCGCTGGCCCTTTCTGTCGAACCGTTCCACGTGATCGCGCAAACCGGCGAAGAGATCGCCGTCGGGTCCGACGGCCAGGCAGGTCGCCGTCCCTCCCAGAGCGATCTCGCGCAACGGAACCCCCTGGGCATCGAGGACGCTCAGGTAATTTCCCGCCGCGACATACAAGGTGTCATCCGGGCCGATGGCGAGCCGTCTCGGACCTTTTCGCAGTCCGGTAATTCCCGCCACCTTTTCATAGTGGATCAGCTTCGGATCGGTCTGCGCCAAGCGCGACACGTCATAGGCGAACGGGTTGGAGCCCGCGCTGGCAGCTTGCCCAGTCGAAGCCGCCAGCCCAAAAAGGCCGGCAGCCCCGGTGCTGCGGGCGAAGAACTGGCGCCGGGTCAAAGGCCATCGCGTTCCTTTGGGATTCATTGGGGTCCTCCTGAGGATTGTCGTGAAGCGCTTGCCCGTGGTTTGAGACAGGTGGCCAACACCGGGCAGCCGCCACAAGGTCCCGGGTCCGGGCACTCCCCCTCACCGGGCATCCGAGCCTTGCGCAGATTCGGCAGGATCAACGCAGCCATGAGGGTCAGGAGCCCGTACCGCGCTGTTCCGCGGAGGAATTCCCGGCGGCTGGCGGCATCTGACTGACCAGGCGTTCTCATCATTCTGCGGTTCTGGAAGTTGCTCCGGGCAGCCACACTCCACGGAACCGAGGAACCTGAGCCCGAAGATCTCGAGGAAAGTCTCGGCGGAAGCGGTGATGGTGGCTTCCTTTGTTTTGCCAAATGTTACACCTTTTTTGCGTGACCCCCTGGATTTGTCACGGAGGCTCCCTGATGGCTGGTTGAACTTCGGCGCCCTGGCCCGGTCACTTAGGCGCCACGCCGGAACCGCTGTCGTCCACCCGCCTCAGTTCCAGCCAAAACCCGCTTCCTTGTCCCAGCTCTGACTCGACGCCCACGGTCCCTTCCATTCGCTCCACAGCCTTTCGAACAACCGCCAGCCCAATCCCTGTGCCGGGGTAGTCGCCCCAGGGCTGCTCTAAAGTCGAGTCGGACGACAGATCGAATGGAGGATGGTTCCGGCGCGTCGGCTCATTTTGGCCAGGAAAGTTGGTTTTGACGGGTTTCTTGGCTGCCCTTGACGAACAACACGAAACCACCCCCACCTTCTTGCACCACCCCCTTGGCGGTTTCTACTTGGGTGTGCAGGGCATCATGAGGATTCCCGCCCACGCTGGGTCCGGGGACGCCCCGTTGGTGACCCGTAGATGACCCGTGGATCACCCGTTCCCGAACGGGTCATCTACGGGTCATCTACGGGTGAACTACGGGTGAACTACGGGTGA
>CAZODO010000118.1:0-17330 GCA_964578605.1 uncultured Verrucomicrobiota bacterium
TTCCCTTCCTGAGCACTTCTGCAAGTCCGACCCAAGCACCTTCCGGAATCACTGGGTTGGGGGATTGGGTGAGAGGCTACTTGAAGATGCTGGTGGGAGGCTCGGGAGCAGGCTGGGGTTCGGGCGGGCTGAAAAAGCGCTGAATCGATCGGAACGGGTTCAGCGGCCAGAGCAAGAATTTGGGGAGGTAAACGGGTTCGGTCTCCGGGTGCGAGACGGTACCGGTAAGTTTGTACTCGAAGGCTTTCGAGAGTGGCCAAAGGGCGAGGCTGACGGCTTTGCCGACCCCCCAGGCATCGCGCAGAATCTCGGCTTGCATCCGCGCGTCCAGGTTGCCCTGGTAATCGACGCTCCCGGTGTATCCAAGGCGCAAGGCGGGCGACATCAGCTGCAGATCCGAGGAGTGCAGGGCGCTCCGGTGGATGGCAAAGGTGGCGTCGCCGGCGCTGATCGGGCTGTTGCCCAGTCCGGGGACCACGCTGTTCAAGACCGGCGAGAAAAAGCCGAAGATCGGAATGTCCCAAAGATAGCCGTCGCGCAGGCGCGCCCGTCCATGACCTTCCCAGCTTCGCTCATCGTGCGAGTTGGCATCGGTGATGGTGAAGTTGGCATCGAGGAAGCCCTGCACGTTATTGGTCTTCTTTGTCAGATCCATCATGAGCTGGTGAAGGTCCACCTGGCGGAGTTCGCCGCGGAAAGAGAAGCGGGCGCCGGGGCGAACGGAAAAGTCGAAATCACCATTCCACCGAAGCTCGCCGCCGGAGAAATTTGCCTGCAGATTGGTGAAGCGGACGGCATCGCCATTCCAGTGCACATCCCCACGGATACGCGTCGCGTGCAGCTTCCAGTATTCGAATACTTCTCCAGCCACCTCGAACCGGGCATCGGCGCTCTGCGTGCGAACTGTCGGGAGACGTCCGTTCACCCGGACCGTGGGCGGCTTTCGGAATTGATAGGGGAGGAAGGCGGCGTGAACTTTCGGGCCGATCACCCGGGTGACGAGATCGGGGTCCATGGTGCTTAAACCGTTGGTCAGGTTCACGACGCGGTTGGTGAAATCGTAAGCGCCAGAAGCGACTGTGATATGCTCCATGCCGCGCTGAACGGCGACGTCGCTAAAACAGAGCAGCCCGTTGGTCAGCCAGAGCGCGCCGCTCGCGGCATCACTATGCTCGCCCCGGAACGTGAAGTTCGTTGCTTGAACTCGTCCGCTGAAGCGGACGGATTGGTGATCGCGCCAGCGCCCCCAGACTTCGCCCTGGAACAAAGGTGGCTGGGCGAACGTGAACAGGCCGACCGCCCGCCGGGCGCCGGGTTCGGTAAGGACTGGGTTGAGCAGGTGAGGATCGACGGCCGAATCGATGCGCCAATGGAACTCGCGCGTGGCCATATGCCCCTGGTAAGCCAGGTGCGCCTGGCCCGGGCCCTGCTGCACGAACAGGTCCGGCAGCCGCCAAACGAGGTTGGAAAGGGTGAAGTGGGATGTCGCGCAAGCGACCGGAACGCCGCGGAAACTGGCGGAGGTTCCCGCCAATTCTCCGGCGAGGGTGATGGACGGCATGACCTCCTCGCGCCAGCGCGGCGGGCCGCCGGTCCATTCAGGGAGACGCAACCGCGCCTGGGCGGTGACTACGGGTGGGGTTTCCCAGCCAAATTGGCTTAACCATCTCCGCGCAGAAGGCGTCAGGAGCGGCTCGATCCGATGCACATCAAAGTCCAGCCAAACGTCCGAGGTGAGCTCGCGGTTGGCCGCGTTGACCCACGCCGAGGCCAGCAGTTGGCGGCCGGAAAGGCGGGCGTCCAGGTGCTCCAGGCGGAGTTCGGGCGCGCGCCACTTGACCGAAACCGAAAGCGCTTCGGCCGCTAGTTTGGACGAATTGAGAGCTTCGGCTTTGCCATGCAGATCGAGTTCGAAGGGTTCAAACCTCGAGAGAAATCCCAAGGACCAACTTGCATCCACCGGCTGCCATTGGGCCCAAGGGCAACCTGGCCTGGCGTCGCCGGACAGATCGATGGCGGACAACTCGCCCTGAGGCGATGCCAACCGCTCGACGCGCAGCCCCCATTGAGCTTCCCAGGGGCTTGAGGCGCTCCAGCCGTGGCGCAGCCCCGTCCGCAGTTGAACGCCCTCCGCCCGGCCCAAGGCACCTCGGATCAAGCGAGCCTGGGCATTCAGCTCGGTGGCGAACTGTTCCGTGCCGCCAGCCTGGGGCGCGGTCGATCCTCCGACAGCCAGTTGCTCGAGGGCGACGGAGGGGAGGTCCAGGCGCGCGATTCTCAGATCCCAGCGCGTTCCGCGCATCGCGGGGCCGGCGAGGGAGGCAGTCCCGTCTGCGGCGAAGCTCGCCTGTTGGAGGAGCCGGCCAGGGGTGGAGCTCCGCCCGATTTCGCTGTTCAACCAGACTCGCAAGGTGCCTGGTTCAGCAGGGTTTGGCGAAGCGCCCGCTTTGAGAACCGCGGCTTCCAGCGAGCGGTCGCGCCAGGCAGCCTGTGGGACACGCAGGTTCAGCTGCGCCATGAAGCTGCCGGGGTCGCGGCCATCTCCGCGCACGTCAAGCTCCAGGCGTGAGTCGCGGGCCAGATGCAGCTCGTCCAGATTGGACAGGAATTCGTCCAGCCGCCGCGCTCCCAGGGACGGCTCGCGTCTTTCTGGCCGGATAGCCCAAGCGCGAACAGCCGAGATATTTGTGATCTGGGCTGTTGCATGGATGCCGGCCTGGCGGAAGCGCGCCTCGAGACGGGTGACTTCCCATTGATCCGGCTGGGAGAATCGGAGTTCACCGCGGATCTCCTCGAGCACAGCTGGCGCGGAAGGGGTGTTGGTGGGGGAAGCGGGTTGCCAGACGAAGCGGCCGCCTTCGACCCGCATCGCCTTGGGCAAAAGGCCTCCATGGCGAAGCGTTGCCCGATCGAACCGCGCCGTGGCGCGGCGAACCTCGGCAGTCCACTGGGGCGAGGGGACGAGAGGCTTCAGGCGCACCTTTTCGGCATCGAGGGTCAATCCGCGCAGCCTGAGCCGGTCGAATTGCACGGCGATTCCGCGCTGGCGAAGAGCCGCTTCAATCCGGTCTTGAGCGAAGCCTGGCACCCCCACCCACCGGAGGTAAAGGAGAATGGCCGCGACCGCAAGGAACACCAAGAGAAGCCCCCAGATCGCCCCAACCCTGACTCGGCGGCTGGCTGAAGCCGCACGCCCTTGAGCCGACGGTGGCATATCAATCTTCGGCGCCCTCGGACGGAAGGCTCAGATACTCGGCCACGAGCCCGTAAAGCTGCGCGGGGAACTTGAAGATGACCGGTTCGCCCTGTTCCAGCACCACGGCCGCGTAGGGCTGGCCGCTGGAAGCGAGATTTCCAAAGTTCACCGAAAGGGAGCGGGATTCCCCTTGCTCGTTCAAGTTGAGCATGAGCTGGAACTTGTTTCCGGCCGCGCCGAACCGCTCCGCCTGGTCCGGCCCGCGCGCCGTCCACGAATCGGCCTCCAATTGGCCGAGGCGATGCAGAGTTTCCTCGATCGCGGCGTCGAGCACCGGGTTGGTTTTGTCCCAATGCCGCGTGGCAGGATCGCGCGTCAACTCGCGCTTCTGGCCGCGCATGAGAGCCGTGACGCTGGTCACGTTGCTGGAAGCGAAGCGCCAAACGCGGCGGTCTCGCAGAGCAAAGGCGGCACGTTCCAGACGAAACATATCGGCGAAGGCAACCACGTAGACGGAATTCTCATCCGCCCGCCGGCAAAAGACGGTATCCAATTCGTTGGTGGGAGTGGCGCCGAAGTCGACCTGGAGGAGCGGGACGTTCGTGAGGCCGGTCGAGTTCGTGAGGGTGGTCTTCAGGGTGTACTGCCGCGCCGGTTCCGCGAGCCCGTAAGGTGAAAAATCGGTCACCACATCCTTTTCAAAGCGGACGATCTCCAGCCGGGCGAGATCCTCGAGAAAGAGCTGCATCAGTTGCCGGTCGGCCGGCGCCTGGAACGGCTCGACAATCTGCCAATCGTTCCTGCTCGAGCGTTGCACCGCGAAGACCTCGTCGGCCCGTCCTTCGATCCGGTGAACGGCCGCCGGCCGGAATGACAGCAGCGATCGGTCGCGGAATTCCGTGTAAGGCTTTTGCACAAGGTCGCCCAATTCACGGGCGACAAGGACAACATTGGTGTGGCTCATGCGCCGGACATAGACCTGGGTCGGGTGCTTGGGAGAAGTCCTGCCGAACTGGAGCTGGCCAACCGCGTTGGTGCCTGACCAAAGCGTGAGTTCCGCTTCGGGCGGCTGCAGCCCAAACGGCTCGAGATCGTCTTTGGGGTTGTCGCTCACGAACTGGGTGACCCTGGCTCTGAAAAGCTGCTGGATCAGGTATTCCACCCGGCCAAAATCCGCCCGCCGGACAGGCATGGGTTGGACAAGGCGCCACAACTGGGTGGCGCGATCGCGTTCGAGCCGCAGCGGGCGCGACCCGGTGGTGATCGAGAGGCCATCAAAAGCCAGGTTGCCTTCATGGATCAGCAGGGGATTTCGCCACACGGCCGAATCGGCGGGAAGGTGCTCCAGCATGGCGGCATCCGTGGTGGCGACTCCCTTTGAGCCGGCCACCTGGACATAAACCCGGTCGCCAACGAGCGTTTTCGCCCCCACACGCAGCTGGATGTGGTTCGTGCCGGCGCTGATCCTGACGAGGGCCGAGGGCGTTTCCAGTCCGAACGGGGCCAGCCCGCCTGCGTCCGCAACGTCCTTGGCCGAGATCTCCTGATGCCGCGTGAGCTGGGCGAATCCCTGCAGGAACGCTTCGATGACTGCCGCCTGGGCCGGGTAGGGCGGATGCGTCAGATGCCATTGGTCATTGATCACCTCGGCACGGATCGTCTCGTTGGTGCGCGTGACTTCGACGGAAGTCACGCTGGACGGGTCAAATTCCGGCAGCAGACGGCCCGGCCCCCGCGCGTCTGCGGCGGAATCGGGACTGTGCAGCTCCACGAAATAGATATAGCCAAAGAGGCCAAGGGCTATTGCCACGAGCCAAACTGTTGTTCTCGGGTTCATTGAGAAATCGTTTGCCGCTAGGCCCTGCTCCGGAACCAGACCAGGAAACCGAGAAACAAGACACTGCCAGGGAAACCCGCCAGGAAGAGCCATCGCACCTTCGTCAGCTCCGAGGCGGTCATTGTAATGCGGTATTCCTTGACCGATTTGGTGCCGATGCCCTGCACCAGCACGTCTCGGTTGAGCAGCCAATTCACGGCGTTTCGGCCGAAATCCCGGTTCGCTTCAATATCAATGGCCGCGTTCGCCAAAAAATAGGAATCGCCCACCACCACCATGCGCGCCGCGCCGCGGTCGGCCGCGATGCCCTGGATGGCCCCTTTCTCCACCGCAACCATGACGGGAATCTGCGCGCCCTGACGTTCCAGGCGGCCGCCCGGCTGGCTGGCCGCGCCCTCGGCGCTGGTGGTGGCCAGTTCGGTCACTTTGGGCGCGTCCGCACTTTGCGGGCTTTGCGAGCGCGCGCCGATCGAGCGCGGCACAATCATCAGGAGGCGGGACCGCGCCAGCGGGTTGGAAATGGGGTGGCTGCCAAACTGGGTCACGATCAGCTGCCGAACGTCGCTGGCTTTGCCCTGCGGCGCTTCATAGACGAAATTGCGCCCGACGTCCACGCCCCACGAGGCCAGCAGCCGCTCCAAGCCAAGGTTCTCCTTCAAGGAATCCACACTGAAAAGCACCAGCAGACGGCCGGCGGAGTTCATGTATTTCTGGAGGGTCTCGAGCTCTTTCGGAGCGAAGGGGGTGACCGGGTTTGCGATGACCAGGAGCTGGCAGTCCGCAGGCACTTCCGCGTCCAAAAGCGCCGTGGGATCCAGCTTGGCGACCGAGACCTGATTCTCCTGCAGAATCCGGGTCAATTTCAGGTATCCCGTTTGGCCATCCTCGCCCGCTGGGTCGTGCTCCCGGTGTCCCTGGGTGAAGTACACGCGGGTGGGGCGGGCATCGATCAGATCGTAGATGGCCGAGGTGAACAATTGCTCGCCTTTGAAACCGGTGCGGCGGACTTCTTTGCCCCTCAGGGCTGCGCTGTAATCGAATTCCGAAAGCGCCTTGGCATACACCACCCTCCGTTTGCCGCCGTAGTCAAACACGACGCGGTCGCCTTCGCTGGCGGGAGCCAAACCATACTCGACCTGGACGGCTCGAGCGCGGCCAAGCGACCGCTCGTAATCGACCCATTCGACGGCGAGGTTGGGGCCTTCGAGTTTGTACTGGGCGATCAAGTCGGCCACGTAATCGTAAAGCGGCTTCGTCCGGTCAAAGAACACGATCACTTTGAGCGGTTTGGTCACGAGGCCGAGCACCTCCCGGGTCACAGGAGAAAGCTTGAACCGGTTGTCAGAAGACCATTGCAGCTGGCGCGAATGGCGCGCGGCAAGGTAATTCACCATGAGCAGGATGGCGCCAAGCGCAACCACCGAGATCGCGACGTTCAGGGCAATCTTCCAGCGGCGGCCGGGCGAGAAACTGGGGGGGGAAGGCTCCTTGGGCATGTCCATTATCTCCAGCGCCGGCTCTCCAGGACTTTCCAGGTCAGGAACAGGAAGAGCACGACCATGCTCAGGTAAAAGGCGAGGACCCCCGTGTTGACCGCTCCTCGCGCGAATTGTTCCATGTGCTGCGTCATGGCCAAGTGGCTGTAAACCTTCATTTCCCATCCGGAAGCCGGCGCGGCGGAAAGCGCCCGCAAGCTGAGCAGGAACAGGCCCAGCCCGAGCGCGTAGCTGATCATCGCGGCCACCATCTGGCTGCGTGTCAACGACGAAGCGAAACAGCCCAGGGCCATGTATACCGCCCCGATCAGGAGGATTCCGGAGAACGTGCTGGCCACCACCCGGAAGTCCAGCGCGGCCGGATCATCCGAAAAACGCCGCACCACCAGCAGATACGCCAGCAACGGCAGCCAGGTGATCGCAAAGAAAATGAGCGCTCCCGTAAACTTCGCCAGCACGACCTGCAAATCCCCAACCCGCGACGTCATCAGGGTCTCGTAAGTGCCCGAGAATTTCTCCAAGGCAAACGTCCGGATCGTCATCACCGGCGCGCTGAGAAGGAACACGATCCAGAAGTAAAACGTGATAAAGAACCCTTCCGTCAACGGCATTTCCGTCGGCTCATCCAGCTTCGACAGAATGTCGTTGAAACTCAGCCCGAGCAGGAAGAGGACCGCGGCAATGATCACGTAGCCCGCGATCGAGTTGAAGTAGCCGCCCAGTTCGCGACGCACCAGAGTGAGGTAAACGCCCATCTAAAATGCCTCCTCTTGTTCCGAGCGAATCACTCGCACGTAAATGTCTTCCAGCGAATGCCGGCTCCGGGTCAACTCCCGGAGCGCCCAACCCCGGGCGCGTGCCGTGTCGAACACCAGCGCTCGCGCGTCAACCCCTTGGCGTGCCGTCAGGGCGCAGCGAAGGAAGTTGCCTTCCGCAGGCGAGATGTCGAAATGCTGGACCCATTCCGTTTCGCGCCAGCATTCCTCCAGGTCGGCGAGGGGAGCGGCAATCTCCGCCACCACCAGGAGGTCGCCATCGAAACGTTGCTGGAGGTTGTCCGGGCTGTCCGCGGCGAGCATCCGCCCTTCATGCAGGATCAGGATGCGGCTGCAGGTCATTTCGACTTCCGGCAGGATATGCGTGGACAAGAGCACCGTGTGTGAACGGCCCAGTTCCTTGATCAGCCCGCGCACTTCCCGGATCTGGTGCGGATCGAGCCCGATGGTGGGTTCGTCCAGGATCACCAACTCCGGATCGTTCACCAGGGCGTCTGCCAGACCGACCCGCTGCCGGTACCCTTTGGAAAGCTGGCCGATAATGCGCCGGCTCACCTGGGCAAGGCCGCATTGTTCCATGACCAATCCTGCCCGGGTTCGCGCCTGGCCGGAACTCAACCCCTTCAACCTCGCGCGGAAGGCGAGATAGTCGCGCACTCTCATATCCAGGTGAAGCGGGTTGTTCTCCGGCATATAACCGATCCGCCTTCGGACGTCGTTATGCTCCCGGAAGACATCGAAGCCGGCCACCCGGACGGTCCCGGAGGTGGCGGGGATATAGCACGACAGGATTCGCAGGATCGTGCTCTTTCCCGCTCCGTTGGGGCCCAACAAGCCCACAATCTCGCCCGGAGCAACCGTGAACGAGACGCCCGCCACGGCAGTGCGGCCGACGTACCGTTTGGTCAAATCCGAAACTTCAATGATAAAGGGGCTGCTCATCGCTGCGGCACCATTTTGTCAGGTCGAGAAGAGAGGGGCGAATTATTTTCAACGCAACTTGAGCTCGACTCGCGCCGGAAAGATCTGGAGGAAATTGCCTCGCACCCGGGACGCCACGAGGTCCAGCTGAACCTTGGCGCCCGGTTCCCTGGCGTAGAGCATCCTGGCCGCTTGCTTGACACTTTCCAGCCCTTGACCATCGAGAGTGCGGATCACATAGCCCCGGGCCAAGTTGGCCCGGGCGGCCGGGCTATTCTTCTCCACTCCGGTGATCAGAAGGCCTTCCCCGGCGGGCAGGCTCATCCGGGCCGCCACGTCGTCCGGCAGTTCCTCCACGGCCACGCCGAGCTTCTCCGCGATCAAGTCCGAGTTGAACACGTCCCGTTCTGGAATCATCCGGATGCGGAGGGTGCGGCGGTCATTTCCTCTTTGCGCCTCCAGTCGAACTTCCCGCGTGCTTGCGGCAGCCAGAATCTCACGGCTCAGTTCCACGGCGGTTTGCACCGGGCGTCCGTTCGCAGACACCACCCGGTCCGAAGCACGCAACCCGGCTCGTTCGGCGGGGCTCCCTGCCTCCACCGAAACCGCCACCACCCCATGCGTCCGCGTCTCGAAACGCCCTCCAAACCAGAGGGAATGAACTGCTTCCGGGGTGAAGATCTCCGACAGGGCTTCTGAAATCCGCTTCACCGGCACGGCAAACCCGATGCCTTGGCCCTCGCGAAAAACGGCGACGTTCACCCCGATCAATTCACCTCGCAGGTTCACCAGGGGCCCGCCGCTGTTGCCCGGATTGATGGCGGCATCCGTTTGCAGCCAGTCCTGCATATCGAGCGGTTCGTTTTCCACCG
Source organism: uncultured Verrucomicrobiota bacterium (assembly GCA_964578605.1). Taxonomy (GTDB): domain Bacteria; phylum Verrucomicrobiota; class Verrucomicrobiia; order Limisphaerales; family SIBE01; genus JAXMHN01. The sequence goes on from CAZODO010000118.1 coordinate 9,099, forward strand.
GGGGGCGCCGGGTTTTGGAGCTGAGGATGCCGCGGCTGACCGACACGCCCAAGCCGAACGGATTGCCCAAAGCCAGCACCGTCTCGCCAAGCAGCAGGTCATCGTCCGGCGCAAACCGAATCGCCTCAAAGTTCTCTTCACCGCGCGTCACGATCTTCAACAGGGCCACGTCCGATTTGGCAGTTCGACTCAAGAACCGCGCCTCAAATTCACGCCCATCGATCAACGTCACCGTAATCCGTGTCGCCCGGCGCACCACGTGGAAGTTGGTCAGGATATAACCGTCTTCCGTGATAATTACGCCCGACCCGAGGCTCCTTTGGGCGTTGGGCGGACGCCGCCGGTAATAGGGGTCGAAGAACTCCCGGAACAGTTCCTCCATCGGGCCCGCCGACGGCAGGGTCACTTCCACATCGGTGCTGATATTGACGATGCTTGGCAGGACCTTCTCCACGGCGATCACCGTGCTGTCCCGCCGCACGTCGGCTTCGGGCGCTCTCGCCGCGCCGCCCCAAACCGTCCACGCCGCCAAGACCAGCGCGAGCGCGCCGAAGACCGGTCCGCGCACGCGCCTTCCGGCAAATGTCAGTGGCCGAAAACAGCCCGAACTAGAAATCCTCATACTGCGAGGCTGATGTTGCCGGAAAGTCTTCTGAACGCAACGCAAAGGGCGAGGAACGCCCGCCGTTCCATGATCCCTGGGCCCATGGAACGCACCACTTTTTGACATGACTCCGCTGGGAGAACACGGCATCCTTTTACCCATGGCAGCCCAACAATTTCCTGGCGAATGCCGTCTCTGCGGAAAAAGCATCACCAACCGGACGGCGACAACTCATATCAAGTCCTGCTGGGACCAGCATGCCGCCGCGACAAAAGGACGCGCAAGCAAGTGGTTCCAGATCGTGGTGAGCGGTCGCCATGCCCCCGGTTACTGGCTCCAACTGCAGGCTCCGGGAAAGAGCAAGTTCGGCGATCTAGACCAAGTTCTGCGGGACATCTGGCTCGAATGCTGCGGACATCTGAGCGAGTTCACCTTGCCCACGAGCAGCCGTTTCCCCTGGAGCGATTTTGATGGAGAGGAGGGCGAGGAACTGATGCGGAAGACCCTGGCCAGCGAACTGGCTCCCGGCATGGAGTTTCTTCACACCTACGACTTCGGGACCACCACCGAGCTTAGGCTTCGCGTCGCCGCCGAGCACCTGGGACCCGCCCTGGAAGGAAAGATCAAGGTTCTGGCACGGAATTCGCCTCCGATCGTCTCCTGTTCGGTGTGCGGGAAACCCTCAACCCAGCTCTGCCACGAATGCGAACCTTACGGAGGCGCTCCCTTGTGTGACCCGTGTGCCGCAAAGCACGAATGCGGCGAAGAGTTCCTGGTGCCCCTCGTCAATTCGCCTCGAGCCGGTTTCTGCGGATATACCGGCCCGTCTGAGGAACCTTAGTGCCCGCACCGGGGTCTCACGCCCCGTCCAATTCGGGCCATTCAGGCCAGGGGTTCGGATCCGGCGTGGGACGACGTCCTGGCAGATCCTCCCTGCTCTTCCGGGGCGGTCATCGGTTTCTCCGCTCCGCAATGGTCGCAGGCGGGCAAGAGCGAGTGGCGAATCCCCTGGCAGTGTTCACATTTCTCGAATAACCGTGTGGCGCAAACCGGGCAGACATACGGTTCGTCCACCAGGTTCGCGAGCGCGGGCAGTGCGATCAACCTGTGAACACTTCTCCGGGTCCAAAAGAGGTTCCGGAGCGCTCCGCGGCGGATGGGGTAACCGCAGATCGGGCAGAGGAAATGTTCGTAGGCTTCGCGGTACTGTTTGAGCAGCCAATCCAGCTTCGGAAAAGCCATGGACCGGAGGAGCCAGACCAAGACCCGGGCCACCAGGACCAGCGCTACCACGACCAGGATATACTTGAAATAGCGCCGCGGGAAATGCTGATGCATCACGAGCGCCACCCGGACGATCAGGGCCAGGCCGAAGCCGTAGACCAGCGGTGCATACAACGTCCCCCGCCGCTTCACGAAGAGCCACACGGCCAACCCCAGGAGCGGCACGAGCACCCCGAGTTTCAACGCGGCCAGCTTCCATTGATGCCGTGAGGCCTGGCGCGAGTACTCGCTATGCACGCCCACGCGCTCCGTATCGATGCGGGTTTGTGCTTCGCGCTGGCGCGCCTGCAACTCGGCCAAACGTTCGGTGAGCGTCGCGATCTGGTCGTTGGCTTCCTGGTACTTGGTTTGGTTGGCCAGGAAGAGCTTCTGGCTCGCCGAAAGCGCCTGGACTTCGTCCGGCGATGGCGTCACGCCCTTCTGCAAGGTCAGCCGCTGCAATTCCAGAAGCTGGTTCATGGTCTTCTCGGAGTTGCTGGTGCTATCGCGCAGGACCTGTTGCCGCTGTTTCCAATTGGCAATCTGGCGCGTGATCTCCTCGGTCTGCTGGTTGAGCGACTCCAATTCGCCAACAAGGTTCTGGTCCAGGATGGCGCGCTCGATCTCCTGGTAATTGGGGCCCGGCCACGTCCCGATATCGTTGATGACAAACCCCAGCAGCCAATAGTTCAGGACCGCGAACAGCCCCGCGAAACAGTAAATCAGCAACCGGTGCGCCCACGGGCCGGAAGGTTTGCGTGCGAGTGTCACGAAATCAGATGGATAATGCCTCTAGCGCAACCCCGTCATTGGCGAACGGCACCAAACACGGTGCGCAAGAGTTCCGTCGTTCGCTCCGCCGGGTTTTCGCGAATTTTCCTCTCTTCTTCCGCCACGACTTTGAAAAGGCCATCGGCCGCCCGTTCCGTGACGTAGCCATCCAGATCCGGCGAGTAGGCCTTTAAGAGCGAACTCGCGAACCCCGCCCGGTCCACCATGCCCTTGTAGGCCGAAGTTACTCCCGCCTGGGCGGTGGCTTCGGCGACAATCGGCCGGAACTTCTCCTGCAATCGGGCCCCCGACTTGGTGCGGAAGTACTCCGTGGCCGCGTTATCCGGCCCGGTGAGGATGGCGCGGGCATCTTCCACGGTCATCTTCTTCACGGCGTCGGCAAAGACGCTCGCCGCCGCCGGAACGGCCCGTTCGGCCGCGTGATTCATGGAGGCCACAAAGTCGTCCGCGAGCTTCTCCTGCCCCGCGCGGCGCAGGACTTTCTCCACTGTTTGCAGCCTTTCCGGGACCGGGATACGAACGGTGGGGTTTGATAAAAAGCCGCCTTGCTTGCCGAGTTGGGTGACCGCCTGGTCCATGCCGCGTCCAAGGGCTTCCTTCAATCCCCGGGCGATCTGGTCCTGCGATAGCTGCGACACCGAGAGGACGCGCTCGGCCGAGTCCGCTCGATGGGTGCCTTTGAGAATCCTGCCCAGAGTTCCCCAAAAGGATCGGGACGGCGCGGGGTTATCCGGCGTGGCAGCCGGTGGATCGGCAGGGTGGGCGATCGCGACGACCAGCATCAGAGCTCCGCACCGGATGAGCGTCTTCACGTCGTGACGCTACTCCGGTAGTTTGAAGTGACAAGCGGATAGTGCGCCGTTGCCGGACTGGAAACGGACCGCATCCGCTCTCCTCCCGATGAACAACTAAGATTTAACAATTATACCAGTAAGATTTTACTATTCTGAAATAGTAAGACCATAGTTGTTCAATAGATCAATCATAGTTAAACCATAGTGGATCTCTGGAACGACTGGCGAGAACTCTGCACCATCCGGAATTCAGACTGAACCTCGGCGCTTGACTCTTGTGATCCGTCGCCATTTCCGAGCGCCGCTTCCCAAACAACTTTCCCAGCTGCCAAGAGAGATGGCTTCCCATCAAGCCAGCCGCAAACCAGACCTTCGACCCTCGGCTTTCGGTCCTGTTTCGGTCCTTCGACCCTCGGCTTTCGGCTTTCCCTTGAGTTATCTTCACGCACCCACGCGTGAGGAGCGCGCGAAAGCGGCTTCTTGAGTGTTTTTCACGCACTTGGCTTCCGTTGGGGCTTGGGTGGCACTGGGTCTGCTAGGTAGTTTCCAAAAGAAATTACCGTTGACACACTGCTTGGTTTGACTAGAGTGCGCCAATCGTAACCCGGATAAACCGAAAACTTATATGAACCGCGTGTTTCGCAAATACAAAGTCGGGGCTTTCACGCTCATTGAGCTGTTAGTCGTTATTGCCATCATTGCCATTCTGGCCGGCATGCTCCTGCCTGCGCTCGCCAAGGCGAAAGCCAAAGCGCAGAAGATTAAATGCGTGAACAACTTGAAGAACGTGGGCCTTGCCTTCCGTATCTTCGCAACGGACAACGGCGACCGGTTCCCGATGAACGTCTCGACGAACGAAGGCGGTTCATCCGAATACACCGCGACGACCATGCAGCTCCAGATCTGGAGGCATTTCGCCGCTCTGTCCAACGAGTTGAGCACGCCCAAGATCGTGGTTTGCCCGAGCGATCAAAGGACTGAATCGTCCACCTTTGCGCAGACTGTCGCCGCCGCGACCAAGGCTGTTCCGTTCAATAAGAACGCCAATATCAGCTACTTTATCGCGCTTGAAGCCGACGAGACTCGCCCGCAAGGCTTCCTGTCCGGTGACCGGAACATTGTGTGCCCCACGGCAGTCCCCGCCCGCAACGATACCAAGTCGGCCCAGATCACGCGCCTTGGCACGAACCACCTCGCCAGCGGCACGACCCAGCGCGGCGCCTTCTACACGAACACCATGCATAACCTGCAGGGCAACGTGGCCATGGGCGACGGCAGCGTGCAACAGTTCAGCAGCTCGCGCTTGAAAGAGGCTTTGAGGAACACCGAAGACGCCAACAACACCCTGGCGATCCCCGGCGACAACAACTAAGCTGCGATTCTTTCGTTCCAAAAAGGCATCCCTCACGGGATGCCTTTTCTGCTTCAGCCTTCTGCTTGAGCCTGAGATTGCGGCGGCGCCCGGGCTAAAGAACCCCGGCGGTCACTTCGATAATTCGCTGCAGGGTCGTCTTGGGGCGGAATCCGGCAAGCCGCTCCAGCTTGGCGATCACCGGCTTGCGGCGCAGCATATCCTGGAACCCTGCGGCGTAGGCGTCGTCGTAGGACTCGTAAACGACTTTGGACGCGGATCTCAGGGAGCGGATCACCAGGTCCGCCAATGCGCGAATCGAGACTTCCTCGGTGCTGCCGATATTGACCACTTGACCCCGGGCCGCGGGAGCGTTCTGCAACCGGATCAGGGCCTCCACGGTGTCCGCAACATAACAGAAGCAGCGCGTCTGGCGTCCGTCGCCGTAAACCTTGAGCGGTTCACCCTTTTTCGCAGCCGCGATAAAGCGCGGGAGCACCATTCCATATTGGCCCGTTTGCCTGGGGCCCACGGTGTTGAACAACCGGGCAATCACGACGGGCAGGGCCTTCTCGTTGGCGTAGGCCAAGGCCAGGAACTCGTCCATCAGCTTCGAACAGGCATAACTCCACCGGCCCAGGTAAGGGGGCCCGATCAGGAGATCGTCCTCCTCGTCGAACGCGGGCTTCTGGCTTTTGCCATAGACCTCCGAGGTCGAGGCGAGCAAGACAGGCGTGCCCGCGTTTCCGGCGGCTTTCAAAAGGACCTCTGTCTCATGGAGGTTGGTCTCGATCGTTCGGATGGGCGAATGCACCACCAGTTCGACGCCAACCGCTGCGGCCAGGTGATAGATCCCAGCCGAGTTTGCGGCCAGGGAGGCCAATTCACGGCATTCAGAGACTTTGCATTCGAAAACGCGCAGCCCGGGATGCCCTTCGACCGCCCGGAGGTTCTCGAGAGTGCCGGTCGAACAATCATCGATCACCGCGACAGGGTGACCCTCCCGCAGCAGGCGTTCGACAAGGTGCGACCCGATAAACCCGGCGCCCCCAGTCACAAGAATCTGGTTTGGTTCAGGCACGATTAGGCGTCTATTGAAGCGCCTGAGCCACCGCTTCGGCAAGCTTCTGACGATACGCAGGCGTGCCGATCAGTTGAGCTTCGGACGCACTGGTGAGGTATCCGGCTTCCAAGAGCACCGCAGGCCGGTTCTGGCCCTTCAACACTCCCATAAACCGGGCGCGCCGGACGCCACGGTCCTTTCGTCCCGAAGCCTTGAGCAAGGCGCGGTGGATCCGAACGGCAAAGTGGTAATTCTCGGCATCAAAAGCGTTATTGGGGAAGACCTGCTTGTGACCATCCTCGTAATGGCGAGTGAGGCTCGAAGGCATTCCCACAGGCGTGAGGCAGTACGTTTCGACGCCCCCTTGTTCGGATTTGGCCCGGGGTTCGTCGGTGGAATTAAAATGCAGGCTCACGAACAAGTCCGCATTCAATCGGTCAGCGATCGCCACCCGTTCCGCCAAAGGGATATCCACATCGTTCGTGCGGGTCAGGTGGACGGTCCAACCGCGGTTCTCCAGGAGGCGCGCGAGGCGAAAGCCCCAATCCAGCGCCAATTCCTTTTCGTACCGCGGACCCAAGGCTGACTTGGCGCCGAGATTGAAACCGCCATGGCCGGGATCGATGACGATGACCTTTCTCGCTTGTTGCAGAAGCTTCGGTTGCATCACCAGAGGTTCCAGCGTTTTCTCGAGGTCCAAAGCGTGAAAGAGCAGATCGTTCTCCGCGCGGCGCGGTGCGAATCCGAGTTCAAGGTTCAACCCGTTCCAAAGGACCGTGCGGTTGCCCGCCGTGGCTTCGAGCACACCTTGGCTTCCTTTGACCTGGCAAGTCCAGGTGGGCGTATTCCGAAGCCGCTCCGATTGACTCCAGCCATTTTGCAGGGCCCATTCCGACCACGGGACCCATGTGGACGCGAACCGGCGGGTCCGTTGGGCCGTGGCGTGTGGTGCAGGTTTGGGCGGGACGGAGTTGCTCGCCGGCGGCGAGATCACGACGTTGGTCTTGAGGGACGGGAGTTGATTTGATTGAGGCCGGTCCGGGGAGGCGAGCACCGCATCGGGCCGCGCTGCGTTGGCCGGGAGCACGGGAACCCACAGCGCAGCCCGGTTTGATCTGGCGGGGGTGGAGGGCTGAACCGCTTCTGAGCTCAGGACAGGCGCCGAATTGGCGAACTGGGTGACAAAGAGCGCAGAATCGGGCGGCGCAGTCCGGTCTGTCGTCGTGGCAGGGGGCGTCGAACATGCACCCAGCGAAACCATCAGGACCACGGGCAAAACACGGAGCTTCCAGGACTTCAACACCACGGCATTGTGCGGGACTCATTCCTTGAGACAAGCCCGTTGTTCTCAAATCTGCTTGTTACGCTCCAACGGCCCCGCCGGCGCATCCGCTGCGGGGACGGACGGCAGGGATTTAACGAACCTTTGGAGCCCCTCCTGGTATTCCCTAAACCCCACGAACAGGGCGTCGTTATGGTCGCCGCGCAACTCCCAGAACAGCTTCGGTTCGCGCGCGGCGGCGAAAAGCGCTTGGCCATGGCGGTAAGAAATGAGCGTGTCCGCTCGGCTGTGCATGATGAGAAGGGGGACCTCCAGACGAGGCAACTTGCTCAGGTTATCGTAGCGGATCGAGCACAACCATTGGACAGGCAGGATGGGGAAGAGCTCCGCCCCCAAAGCCGGCACACTCGTGAAAGCGCTCACGAGGACGAGTCCTGCCGTCGGCCTGCGCAAAGCGAGTTCGGTCGCCACGGCTCCGCCGAGGGACTCCCCAACCGCGAGGATACGCTTGGCGGGGAAACCCTTCTTTCGAAGCCATTCGTAAGCGGCCACGCCGTCCAGGTAGGTGCCTTCCTCCCCTGGACGCCCCTGGCTGCGTCCGTAGCCCCGGTAATCAAAGACGAACACCGACATCCCGACGCCCAACAAAGCCCGGCACGCGTCCAGGCGGTGGCTGATATTCCCGCCGTTCCCATGGCAGAAGACCGCAGCGTATTCCGGCGCGTGGGGTTCCGTGCTGGAAGAAAAGAACCACCCATTCAGTTCGGTGCCGTCCTCGGCTTGGAAGGTCACGTCTTGCCAGGGGACCCCCAAATCGGCGCCACTGGCCTCGAGGGGCCTCGAGGGTTGATACACCTGGCGATGCTCAAACCAGCGAAACATAAAGCAAACCAACAGCGGCGCTACCAGCAGCCGAATCGTCCAACGCGCCGCTCGGGTGCGCATCCAGGAGCGCATGCCGCTATCGTAGGAGCCGATCGTTGGAAAAGCCACCTCAGATCAAGGGTGGGGCCGGCCCACCCTGCCGGTCTGAATCTCAGGTAGATGACATGGGTGTTGGCAGGTGAGCAAAACAGTTGCTAC
>CAZODO010000119.1:0-17211 GCA_964578605.1 uncultured Verrucomicrobiota bacterium
CGGCTCTCACACTGGCTGGCGGAGCGGTGATCCGGAGCGACTCGGTCACGACGACCTCGAAGGCCCCAATATCGGACCGCGGTCCACAGGGGCGTCCCACGCCCCGCTGGTCGGTCGGCGGGCAGGCCAAATCGTCTCCCGAATCAATGGCCGGGCTGCCGGGCAGCAGCGCCACGGTTGGCGTCAGGCCGCCGTTGTCGGCCAGCGGCGCTAGCATGGGATCGACACTGTTCCGGCTTGAGGGCAGCGTAAACCCCGCGCTTCCATCCGAAGCTATGTTGTGCCCTCCATCGTCAACAACGCCCCAGACGTTTGTTTCTGAACTCAGGCAGGCCAATATCGAGTTTGTCAGGGCTGCAAGTCCATTGGTGCTGGCGATGGAACACCCTGCCGCCATGGCCCTGGCCAATTTCTGCCCTTCCCCGAGCACTGCCGAGTTGGAGGCTATGGTCGTGTTGACCAGCACCAGCTCGCCTCCGTCATTGAAGATGCCTCCCCCACACGCTGACCCAGCGTAGTCCTGCCAAGCGTCTGAAACCGATCCGCCTTGAGCGCTGTTTCCGCTGATCGTGCAATTGACCAGCCGCAGCCACCCTGTGTTGTACACCCCACCGCCCAACCCATCGCCGGCCACGGCGTCACTCATGGAACCTCCGTCCTGAAATCCCCCTTCCGCCGCGTTGGCGGCCAGGGTCGAGTTAATCAGTTCCAGTATGCCTGCCTGATTGCAGACCGCCCCTCCTTCGCCATGCCCTGAATACCATACCCGGCCCGAGAGCTCAGCGCCGTCGCCGCCGGTGGCCGTGTTGCCCGTGAACCGCGTGGCGCCCACTGTTATACCGCCTTCCGCGTGGAACAGGGCCCCTCCGCACGCGGTCCCGGGACTCAGTCGCGTCCTGGTGGCGCCAATTGCCTGGTTTCCCTCGAAGACACAATTTGTGATGCTGCCAAGAGAACCCCAGTGGGCAACCGCCCCGCCCCAGGCCGAACCTCCTCCGTTCAACGCCCGGCCAGCGCTTTTCATCCCGGCTTGAGCCACGTTGTTTGTGAAGCGGACGTTGATCAGCGTCAACTCGGCGTTCGTGCAGGAGAGCGCGCCCCCAAACACCGAGCCCCCTCCGCCCGAGTAGTTTTGGCCATCAGCACTGGGCATCCCTGTGCCCCCCTGGCAGCCGTTGCCCGAAAACACACAATTGGTTGCCGCGATCTGTCCCTGATCCGCGTAAATGGCTCCGCCTTGGGCGGGCCCGCCGGTGGTCGCGGAAGAATCGAAGTTGGTGGCGCCTGGCTGCCCACCGCGGCCACCGAGCGCCCGGTTGTCGATGAACCTGCAGTCCACCAACTCCACCCGCCCGCCCAGGTTGAGAATCGACCCGCCCAACCCCGGACCACCCTGCTCCCCCCTCTGTCCCACATCACCTTCGACACGCCCATTGATCAAGCTGATGTTGACCAACCGCAGCGTCGTCCCGCGCGTCACCACGAAATGACGGACCGCACCGTTGCCGTCAAAACGGACGGCATGCCCCGTCGCTTCGAGGATTGTATCCACTTCCACCACCAACTCCTTCGCAAACAGAACATCGCCATCGAATGCCAGGACGACGCTGCCCCCATCGTTCACAGCTTGATCAAGCGCGCCGAAATCGGAACTCGTGAGCGGCGGAGCCCCCTCGAGTTCCCAGCTGCCGAGCGCAGCCAGAGTCAGAAATCCCATCGTCAAAACTCGCGCCAAACACTGTCGAAAAGACTGTCCTGTTGCGCCGAAGCCGAAGATAGACCCGTCCTCCACCAGGCCGACCGAAACCTCAGCCACCGCCGCTTGCGCTTGTCCCCATTTCCCTGGTTCTCGATGCAAAGCCCGCATTCCAGCCGCTTCTCCAAGCTGGACGACAGATTAGACCAAAGCGGCTTTCCGAGTCAATGATTCAGACCGTCGAATTCGCACACAAACAGTGGCAGACCACCTTCCCTCTCAGAAATGCCCAGATGACAGACCCACGAAGCACGACTATCACTAAAACAGGACGAAACGATAGGACCGACTGATGAAAACCAGGAAAATGCCCCCGATTCATCCGGGGGAAGTGCTTCGTGAGGAATTCATGAAGTCTTATGGTCTGTCGCAGAACCAACTCGCACGACGGCTCGGCGTGCCGCCGCGCCGGATCAACGAAATTGTGCTGGAGAAGCGCGGCATCACCGCCGACACTGCACTGAGGCTAGCCCGCTTCTTCGGCACGACAGTGTGGACAGGACTGCAGGCCGATTACGATCTGCGTCTGGCCTGCCGTCAGAAAGAAGAACAGATCCAGCGGGAAGTCCAGCCCCTGCGATGGTTGCAGCCTGCTGCTTGAAGCTCCGGCAGTTACTCGCCGCCTTGCTCCACCTCAAAGGCTCCAATGTCGCACAACGGGCCGGAGGGCCGGGGGACGCCGCGCTGGTCGGCGGGCGGACAGGGCGAAGCGTCGGCGGCGTTGGCCCACCGTTGTCAGCCAGGGGGCCGAGCATCGGATCGATGCCTTCGCGGCTCGAGGTTTCCGTGAAGCCGGCGCTGGCATGGGGTATCCGAACTGATGTTGTGACCGCCATCGATGATCGTCCCCGACACGTTCGTTTGCCCCGACGCACAGGCCAGGATGGTGTTGATCAGCGCTGCGTCCCAAGCAATCGGAAAGGAGTACGGCTGAAAAACCCCTCACTTTGAGGCACGGACGCTTTTAACTAATTGTGCAAATGAATGAATGCCCCATTTTCGGGACAATAGGCTTATTCAGCCCAATCAGAATAGTATTTAGCCCATCTACGGTGCCACGGCCCGGTAGAATTTCCGGGGCAAGGTCGCGGGGGCGGCATCCAAGAGCAGAAGACCATCTTCGATGCCGGCCGAGACCGACACCTCCGTCCAGTCTACGAGGTTGGTGGATGCTTCAACTCGGAAGGCTCGACCAGCTTCTCCCACCAAGTGGACTTCCACTCCTTCCGGGTGGACCTGCACGCGATCGAAACGAAGGGTGAAAGGCTCGACGCCGGACTGAAGGATGGTTCCCCCGGCGCCTACCGCTACGAACGTGTCCCTGCCATAGATCACCCGATAGAGTTCATTCGTGGTCCCCGATTCCCGCGCCTTCCAGGCTTTGGTGTCCGGGGAAGTGAGAATCGTCCCGTTCGCGCCGACGGCCACGAAGTTCCCGCCGCCATAGGCGATACCCTGGAGCCGGTTGGTCGTGCCGGAATCCGCCGACCACCACGCCTCCCCGTCCGGCGAAACCAGGACCGTTCCCTTGTCCCCCACCGCCACATACTGGCCGTTGCCATAGACGACCCCGTTCAAGATAGCCGCTGTCCCGGACGGGACTTGCTCCCAGTTTGTGGAGTTCGTGGAAACGATTATATTTCCGCTCCACCCCACCGCGACGAACCGCCCCGAGCCGAACGCCACCGCCGAGAACCATTCGTAGACCGGCGTCGGCGGCTTAATGCTTCGCCAAAACCTTCCGTCCGATGACACTGCCAAAGGAATCGTGCCGTCGTAATAAGGACCGACACTCACAAATACGCCTTCTCCGTAAACGACATCCCGTTGTGCAGACGCGGAGAGCACCACGGACCACTCGGTCCCGTTCAATGAGATCTGCGGATTCACTCCAACCGCCACGAACTTTCCATCAGCATACGTCACCCCGGCTATCGAAAACGCAGTTCCAGTCGGGAAGAGCCGCCCTGCTGGAGGGGGCGCCTCAGTCCAGTTGATCGCGTTGAACGAATAGAGGATCGTCTGGGTATTGGGTGAGAACGGGAATTCGGCAGACCGCCTTGCGCCCACAGCAACGAAAATATCGTTCCCGAAGGTCACGCCCGTCAGGAGCAGGGCCGGATCGCCCCCCTCCTCATATCTGAGCGTCCACTCATCCAGCGGGTCAGCGCTTGCCGCAATAAGGCTGGCAATCCACCCGGCAAACCCCAGTAGACAGAACCTCATAACTTACTCCTCTCACAGTCGCGTATGATTTCGAATTCGGCATTCGCGAGTTGGGCCGGAGTCTTCACGACCGGATAACGCCGGGCGTACTCTTCGGGCTGTAAAACGGCGAGAGCAACCGTTTGGCGATCCGCCAGTTGCTCGGGGGGCAGATTTCGTTGGATCTCCTCTTCCGAGAGGGGGTTAGTGATTCCATTGAATGCGTACACTTCCTCGACGGTCATTCCAGAAAAGTCCCAGCCCGCGAATACCTGGATCGTGGACGGCACCTCGCCAGGCCAAGGCACATTATCCAACTCCTGACCTAAGCAATGAAGCGGGAATGCAGCGGCGAGAAATGTCAAAGCCGCTGTCATGCCGCCGCATAAGCGAGAATGGAGTGTGCGGCTCGGTTGCGACCGTTCCTCGGACACGGCCGCTGACTGACTTGATCCAGAAGAAATCCGGGAGGAGAGAAGCTTTGCTGGGTTCACGGATGATACGATATTAAGGTTCTATCACTCTAGCGATGCGGGCGCTTAAATCACGCGTCACCAAAAACGTCCTGCGCTGCCAGGTTCATAACGCTGTACGGCTGCCCTTCCGGCGGTCGCTTGCACCGAGGCGGTCCAGACTCTTGAGACCGCCGCACTCAGTCAAACTTCCACCGGCAGTGACCAGATTATCGAACCGCCGCTGTCGCGTCCACCTGTGGAAAGCACGTACGTACAAGTACGTAAGGGACCTCCGTACTTGTACGGAGGCTGGATTTGGACATTTTCGCGGCTCGACTTCGTGGGCCGCACTTGCTGAGGAGGCCGCAGGATGGACCACAACCGGTCCCTCACCCCGTCCCTCTCCCATCGGCATCGGATGGGAGAGGGTGCCCGGCAGGGCGGGTGAGGGTGGCACTGTCGGCTATCCCGCGCACCCCTAATTTCTTCTGGTAACCCGGCACATCCCGTGCTGAAGAGCGTACACCGCCAACCCGGCAATGCTGTGGATGTCCAGTTTGCGCATGAGCGAGGCGCGGTAGGTTTCGGCGGTGCGCGGGCTGATCTTCAATTCGGCGGCGACCTGTTTGTTGCTGCGTCCTGCCGCCAGCAAGTGCAGCACACTCCTCTCGCGTTGGCTGAGAGGCTGCGGCGCGGCGGTTGTGGCGCGCTTTCCGAGGCCGGGCGCGATGCGCCTGGCGATCTGACTGGCGAGCACCACTTCGCCCGCGCGCACCGCATCCATCGCCTGGAGGAGTTCTTTCGGGCTGCAACGGGTTTCCAGAAAACCGAGCACGCCCGCTTTCATCAGGCGCGGGACCTCGGTCACTTGAGTGTGGTCCACCAGCATGAGCACCCGCCAGGCCCGGGTTACTCGACACAAAACCCGGGCGATTTGAGGCGCAGAGCGCGAGTTCCTGGGCAAAGTCGCAACCAACACGGGGAGAGGCTTGCCGTTGGGCGGAACACCCGGGACGACCGAGCGAGCCAGACACGCCCATTCGAGCGGCGTCACCCGGATTCCACGCCTGCGCCGCAGGAACGTGGCAATCCCCAATCCCAAGAGACACTCGTCCTCCACCACGCCGACCGAAACCTCAGCCACCGCCGCCTGCAATCGCCCCCCATTCCCTCGCTCTTCACACAAGACCTGCATCCCAACGCCTTCTCCACGCTGCACGCCAGATTAGCGTCAATCGGATTTTCGAGTCAATGTTCAACACCGTCGACGTCGACTTCCTCGTGCGGCGTCCGGATCGAGAGGATTGGTTCGAGAGGCATTCAAGCACAGGCATGACGGTTTTTGGCCAAGCGACAGTTTTCGCCCAGTTCACCCAATCTGGCGAGGGCGACGGATTGGATCTCATGTTCGTCGAAGACTCAACGTTTCAGCCCATGTGGCAAGCCTCCGCAGAACGCACAGGCTCTGCGAACCGCCCATGGATCGGTTCTCATGAAGCGAAATGCATTGAGTTTTTCGCGTCGCCTGAATACTGCTGTTGCCGGATGCTGACGGAGATCGAGGTCGTCCGCGATGTTTCAGGCCGGTTGGACTCGGCTCGGATCGAGTTCATGCTCACGGGGTCCATGGCCATGAACTATTACGCCCAGCCGCGGATGACCCGGGACATCGACGTGGTGCTCGCCCTCGAGAGAACCCAAGCGACGCGGTTCGTTGAGCTCTTCGCGAGGGACTACTACGTCTCGCGGGAAGCCGTGGAAAGCTCGATCGTGCACGAATCGATGTTCAACCTGATCCACAACGAGAGCGTCATCAAAGTCGACTGCTTTGTTCGAAAAGGCAGCCCCTATAGGCTCCAGGAATTCGAGCGGCGGCAGCGGATTTGCATCGGTGATTTCGAGACCTGCATCGCTAGCAAGGAGGACCTGATCCTTTCGAAGCTCGTTTGGGCGAAGGACTCGGAATCAGAACTGCAATTGCGGGATGTGAAGAACCTCGTTCTTTCCGGCTGTGACCGCGCCTACATCGAGCGATGGACGCGGGAGCTCGGGGTGGATAGACTCTGGGGAAAAACGCTGGCATGACGGATACTCCTGAAGAAGTTGCTGAGATCGTTCGGTCCAGGCTCATGGCCCGATCTGGCTCGGAGCGCTTTATCCTGGGCGCCCAGTCATTCGAGGCGGCACGGAGAATGGTTTTGGCTTCCCTCCCTGCCGGATTGCCAGAGCACGAGCTCAGGCGGATGCTCTTCGAGCGAATCTACGGAATCCCGGCCCCGTTCTGAACCGGGGTTCTGTTAAGGCGCCCCGCGGCGGCCTATGCCGGCCAACTGATGCGCACGTGAAGGCATTTCGCAGCCGGCTAGACTTCTCGCCGCCTTCGGCACGTTGGCACGCGAAAGGTGGAGAGGAATTTCGGCTGTGAGCGCGAACTCGCAAAACGGACGGTGTACTCCCACGGAGTTCCTTCCCCGCCGGTGCAGCCGTTGCCGGAGAACAGGCACCCCCTGCCCGCCACGACCGCCCACCGCCTGGTTATTAACCAACGTGCACCCGATGAGTTCAACAGTCCCAGCCTGGGTATAGATCGAGCCTCCTAACCCAGGGGTTCCATCCTTCCTCACAGTTCAGGCGGAGTCCTGTGTCCAACCACGTGCACTTGCTGCTGGATGCGAAGGATCGTCTCCAGATCAGTGGCTTAATGCGGAATGCGGCGGGCGAGTTCGCCCGGGCCTACAATCGCCGCAAAGGGCGGATGAACGCCTTTGGGGGAGATAACTTTCACGCGACGCTGGTGGAGGAGGGCCGTTATCGGTGGCGCTGCCTCTGTTACATCGAACTGAATAGGGTGCGGTGCGGGGTTGTGAGCCACCCGCAAGGATGGGAATGGGTGGGCTATCACGAGATCATGGGCCATCGGCGACGGTATCGATGGAGTGAACGTCTTGCGCACACTGCAAACCCGATCATGAAATCACAGCTTCGTCCCCTCGTGGGCCTGACCCCGCTCCGTCGGAAAAATTCGATGTTCTATCGAACCGAACGAGGCGCACAGGCCGGTGACCTTTTCATGAGTTTGATTGAGACTTGCCCGCTCTGTGATACTAACCCTGTGGAGTAAACTCCGCCGCGCCGTAGAACACGCAAGCCTGACCGCCCATCAACAGGGCGCGGACTCCACAGTTCTGGAAAGTCGAAAGGACTTTGTGAATCGGGTTCGGGATCAAGGCTGCCTCCCATGCCAAGGTACTGCGGCCACAGTTTCATGCTCTCGCGCCAGCGCTCCAGCGGAGTCAAACGGAACCACTCTTCCCATTCGTCTGGCGAATCCTGTCGCATCGATTCAGAGTGTCACGTCGGGGGGGAATGGCAACCGGCATTTCGCACCGTCATTCTCATCCAGAGACCGAGAGGCATCGGCTGTGTGCCCGTGACGTCTCCGATATCCGTCTGAGGTGCCTCTCTACGGGCACGACAACACTTGGCCACAACCTGCCTTGCGCCTGCCCGTCACTACGGAGCCACTACGGAGCCACTACGGAGCCACCTGCGCACTTCCGCTTTGCGAGCTTGGTGTATTGAGGCGTATGCGGGGTATTTTGCCCTGAAAGAACTCCCCAAACAGATTCGCGCATTGAACCCCCGAACCTTCGGAACGACAAAGGTTTGCGACAAAGTGTGCACCGAGGGTTCCTGGGGAGGGCAAAGAATGTTGGATGGGACGAGTTCCCAGGGCGGTTGCCCTTGGCTGACGAGTCCGGCGCTTTCGGCGCGGTCGCTGAGAAGCCTCTCTGCGGGGTCGGATGTTTCCTGATTGCACGCCGCCTTACGAATGGTACCCTAGGAGGACTTGACGAATGAAAAAGTGGATTCTCCTCTTGGTGGTCGTTGCGGCAGGCGCCTGGGGTCTTCAAAAATGGCGGACCCGCGCCACTGATCCGAGCGCCACCGACCTGGCGAACCGGCCGACCACGGCCATCGTGGAAACGCGCAACATTGAGTTTAAGGTCAACGCCGCGGGAGATATCGGGCCGGCCGAGCAGGTTTCTGTGCGTCCCGAAGTGAACGGCAAGATCGACAAACTGCCTGTGGACATCGGGGACATCGTGAAGAAGGGAGAATTGCTCTTCTCGTTGGAGGACTATGACTTGCAGACCGAGAAAGAATCCCAGGCGCGCGAGATTGAGCGTGCCAAACTGCAGTTGGAGCAAGCGCAGCGCAACTACACCCGGGCGGAGCAGCTCTTTCAGGACAAGTTGATCTCGCAAGAGCTGTTTGAAGATACCAAGACCCAGTTCGATCTCGCGAAGAACGCCCTGCAACGGTCCCAGAAGCTCCTCGATATCGTCGAAGACAAACTGCGCAAAACGAAAATCATCGCCCCCTTCGATTGCACCGTCTTGACCCGGCCAGTCTCTGTAGGCCAAGCCGTTTCGGGCTCCGGCGGTTTCAGCAGTGGCACTGAGGTGCTGACGATCGCGAATCTTGAAGCAATGATTATCAACGCCCACATCAACCAGGCGGACGTCTCCCGGCTTCGCACCGGGCAGGAAGTGACGGCGCAGGTGGAGGCCGTGCCTGGCCTCAAGGTCGTCGGCGAGGTCGAGCGCATTGCGCCCCAGGCAACGTTCAAGAACAACATCAAAGGGTTCGCCGTCCGGATCCTCCTTAAGCAGCCCGACCGCCGGATTCGCCCCGGAATGACGGCCAATATCGAGATCCCCGTCTCCTCCGCCTCCAACGTGGTGGCCGTTCCCCTGGCCGCTGTCTTTACCGAACCGAACCCGGAAACCCAGGTCTTGGAACGTTACGCGTATGTGAAGAAGGGCGACGTCGTGGAGCGTCGGCCCGTCCGGATCGGGATTTCCGATTTCTTCTTCGCGGAGATCCAGAACGGGTTGAGCGCCGGCGAAACGGTTTTGCTGGAGATGCCCAAGGAAGGGGAGGTCACGATCATCAATAGCCCCGTGCAGACCGCAGGCGCCACCCGCTCTGCGGATACCGCTTCTGGCTCGGGCGGCAAAGGCCAGCCCGCCACTAAGACTGCCGGTCCGGCCGCGCCGCGGGCGAGGAGTGGTTCCTAGATTTCTGCAGCTTTGGAGTTATGCCCCTCGTTAAGCTTCGAGACGTCACCAAGGTGTATCATTTAGGCGGCGAAGAGATTCGCGCGCTCGATGGCGTTTCGCTGGATATCGAACCGGGTGAGTTCATCTCGATTATCGGCCCGTCGGGGAGTGGCAAATCCACCCTCATGCATATCCTGGGATGCCTGGATTCCCCGTCGAGCGGAACGATCGAACTGGACGGCGTGAAGATCGAAGGCGCCTCGCCGCGTGAATTGGCCGGGATTCGCAACCGCAAGATCGGGTTTGTGTTCCAGTTCTTCAATCTGCTCCCGAAGCTGAACGTGGTGCAAAACGTGGAGTTACCGATGATCTACTCTGGCGCCACCGGCAAAGAGCGGCGGGAACGCGCCATGGCCGCGCTGAAACTGGTGGAATTGGAAAACCGCGGCAAGCACCGGCCCTCCCAGCTTTCCGGCGGCCAGCAACAGCGCGTCGCCATCGCCCGCGCCCTCGTCAACAACCCGAAGATCATTTTCGCGGACGAACCCACCGGCAACCTGGATTCCCACACCGGGGAAGTCATCCTCGAGTTGTTCCGCAAACTCAGCGGCGAAGGCCGGACCATCATTCTCGTGACGCACGATCCCGAGATTGCGGCCGTCACCCCGCGCAGGATCGAAATCCGCGACGGCAAGATTGCTGAGAAGATCGATCCTAAACTCGCCGGGCTGGACCGCCTGTCGGCCGCGCCTGCACCTTAAATTCGGAGCGGCTCGATGAACCTTTGGATCGCGATGGCCGTTGGGTTCAAGGAGATCTGGGCCTATAAGTTCCGGTCCGCGCTCACGATGCTCGGGATCATCCTCGGCGTCTCCAGCCTCGTGGCCATGTCCGCCCTGGTTCAGGGGATGGAGAAAGGGGCCAAGGAATCGCTCATTGCCATCGGGGGACTGCAGAAGATCCGGGTGGAACCGCAGGAGGTGCCGATCGAACAGCGGCATTTGCGGGACCAGGCGGTGGGAATGACCATCAACGACGTTTACGCCCTGCAGAAGAGCGCCCCTCTCGTAGCTGCCGTATCGCCCGAGATGCGCCTTTTCGGAGGAACTCTCACGGCGCATGGCAAACGGTTCCGCCCCTGGAACCTCGTTGGGGTATGGCCGATCGCTGCCGAACTGAGCGAGCATGTCGTCGCGCACGGGCGCATGTTCAACGCCATCGACGACGAAATGGCGCGCAGCGTTTGCGTGATCGGAACAGAGATTCGCGACGAACTCTTTGGCTCCCCGAAAGACGTGGGCGAGGAAATCATTCCTGTGGGCGAGATCGTTTACATCAACAACCAGCCCTTCACGATCATTGGCATGTTTCAGCTTTATGAAAGCGACCAGGATCGCAAGAAGCGCGAGTTAGCCGCGCAACAGACCAATACCGTTGCCAAAACCGGCCCGGCGCGCGGCCGGGGCTGGTCCGGCGGCGATAATTGGGCGTTCCGGATGAAGAATTCCACCGTCTATATTCCGCTGAACACGATGTGGCTCCGGTTCCGGGCGTCGGGGGCGCCCAGTTCGTGGCGCAATTGGGGATCCGGCGCCGGCCAGTCGACCATCCCCGATCCGAGGCTCTCGACTATGGAAGTCAAAATTGGGGACCTGGATCGCATGGATGCCGCCCTGCAGCAGATCCATAATGTGCTCATGTCGACCCATAAGGGCATTCAGGATTTCGGTTTTCGCACGGCCGAGGAAACCATCGACCGCATCAACACCTTCATTCGGAACGCGCGGGTCAGCCGAGGTGTGATCGCCGGGATCAGCCTGCTGGTAGGCGGGATTGGTATTATGAACATCATGCTGGCCAGCATTTCGGGCCGGATCCGGGAGATAGGCATTCGCAAAGCGGTCGGCGCTTCGACCACCGATATCTTCAGCCAGATCATTATTGAAAGCGTCGTTATCGCCATGATGGGCGGCATCATGGGCCTGATCACCGCTTATGGCCTTGTGCAGATGCTGGAATCGTTCTCGCCCACGGCCAACGCACCCATCATCACCTTCTCCGCCATGCTCGTAGCCTTCCTGGCCAGCGTCGGGATTGGGATTGTCGCCGGCCTGTTCCCGGCGGTTAAGGCGGCGAAACTCAACCCCATCCAGGCTCTCCGCTACGAATGAACCTCCTGAACGCCATCATCGTCGGGTTGAAAGAAGTCTGGGCGCACAAGTTCAGGTCGATCCTGACCATGTTGGGGATCATCCTGGGCGTGGCCAGCCTCGTGGCCATGGCCGCGATGGTCAAGGGCATGGAAAACGGCCTGAAAGAAAGCATGATCGCCATGGGCGGCGCCGATAAGGTGCTGCTGGAACAGCAACCCGTCCCCGCGCACCAAGAGCACCTCGCCGATGAAGCGCCCGGGCGCACCATGGCCGACGTGAAAGCCCTTCTCCGCAGCGCCCCCCTCATCCGTGTGACCTCCCCGGAAATGGGGCTGGACCATGACGAAGTGACCGTCAGCTACGCGGGCAAGAGCGTGCGCGTTTCCGAATGCGTCGGGGTCTGGCCGGCCGTGCTTGATATGAACCTCCACACGCTCGAACACGGCCGATTCTTCACCGATCTCGACGAAGAGTACGCCAATCCGGTCTGCGTGATCGGCACAGGCATTCGCGATGAGCTTTTTGGGGCCCCGGAGAAGGTCGGCAAAGAGATCATTCCGGTCGGTGAGGTCATCACTATCAACGGGCAGGCTTTCACTGTCGTCGGCATGTTCATGCGTTACGAAAGCGAACAGGAACAAAAGGAGCGCGCGCTCGCCAAGAAAGAGGCCCCCCGGAAAGACGACGGAACTCGCCGACTTCGCATGCGCGGTTGGGGACGGCCTGGTGGGTGGGCGTTCTGGCGCAAGAACTACACGATTTACATGCCCCTGAACACGATGTGGGTCCGCTTCCGGGCGTCCACCGGGACCAACAACATCCCGGATCCGCGGCTCACGGATATCGACATCAAAGTCGTCGATCTCGGGCTTCTCGAGCCGGCGCTCCAGCAGGCGCGCAACGTCCTGATGTTGACCCATAAAGGCATCGAGGATTTCAGCTTCAGAACGCAGGAAAACCAGATCGAGAATATCAATACTCAGATTACAAATGCCAGGCTCAGCGGCGGCATTATCGCGGCAATCAGCCTGCTCGTCGGCGGTATCGGGATCATGAACATCATGCTGGCGAGCATCAATGAGCGCATCCGTGAAATCGGTATCTGCAAAGCCATCGGCGCGAGTGGCATAGCCATCTTCACTCAGATCATTGTGGAAAGCGTCGTCATCTCGTGCATCGGCGCGGTGGTAGGCCTGGCAGCCTCGGTCGGATTGGTGCGATTGCTGGCCATCATGTCGCCGACCGAGAATTCACCCGTCATTGTCCCGGAATCCATGGTGCTCGCGGTGGTGTTTAGCATTATGGTCGGGATTATTGCCGGCCTCTTTCCCGCCTTAAAAGCCGCCAACCTGGATCCTATCCAAGCGCTGCGGTACGAGTGACACCGCGCGCTTTCCCCGTTGCGTAGAAAGGGGTGAGATGCCTTCGGGGAAGATGGCGCCCTAAGGCGAAGAAAACTGAGAGGCTCCTCAGGTGCGCGAGAACCAAATGGTTGAGATCGAGAAGACCGAGAGCGCCAGATACGCGGCCACCGGAAACCAAAGATCGCGTATGACGGCGGCGGGAAGCGCGGACGCTTGAAGCGCGTAGCCAGCCCAGAGCAACGGAAAGACCACCAACAGGGTCGTTAGCGCTGCTCTTCCCACGTCGGTCGACTGCTTTTCGTCCAGCCAATCCCGCGGTGCCTGGCTCCGTTTCAGGAAGAGCCAACTCCCGGCCGCGATCGCGTAGGGAGCAATGATAATCATCCCAAACACACCCACCGCCCGGCCGAGGAAACGCACCGGGAAGTCGATAGCAACCAACGACGCGAGCATGATCAGGCCGAGCAACCCGGAGAAGATTCCGACTGTGTGCGCGCTGAGGAAGACCGCTTCGTCCCGGGCGGCCGGTTCCGGAGTCAACCCCGTCGCCATGATCCGGTTCGTGTAGCTGATGTTCCAAACTGCCAGGATTGCGAACAGGGCGTGGACACCGTGGTTTGCGAAGACAAAGAACCACTCGTGATCCGTCTCCAAACCGGCCTTGTACTCTTTGCCGATGTCGCCAAGAAGCGGAAAGTTCCCCGCGACCAGCAGGAGCGAGATGACGCCCAAAGCGCAGAGCAACGGAGGAACGAGCGACACACGCCGCAGCGTCCGAAGTTGAAGGGCGAGCGTCGCCAGCGCCACCACATGGAAGAGCGCCATCACTAAGAACGCCGGGCCTACCACCGTGTTCATAATCCGATCGGTCCAAACCGGGAGAGGCTCAAACGCGACCACCTTGGGGTACAGCAAGGCGAAAAAGGCGAGATTCACGGCGATGGCTCCCAGGGATAGGGCGCCAAGAACCACGGACACGGAGGCCAATCGTTTCAACCAGAATTGTGGCTTCATGGGAGTTAAGCGCGTTGCGGGTTTGGAGTGGATGGCTATTCGCCGTTGTCCATCAGGTAGAAAACTTCCTCCACCGGCTTTCGAAAGAAGCGGGCCAGCTTGAGCGCCAGGAGCGCAGATGGTGCGAATTTGCCGGTCTCGATCGAATGGATCGTCAACCGGGTCACACCGACGGCATTGGCGAGCGCTTGCTGGCTGATCTCGCCCTGGTCGGCGCGGAGCCGCCGGAGATGATTGCCAAGCGCGGATTTCACAGCTGGAACAGGCCCGATAGCCTGAGAACAGGACTCATACTTGTGTGTGAGAAGTATAGTATACTATACACTATGCGAACGCAACTTCTTTTCGTTGGCATTGCGTTATTGCATTCGGCCGGGGGTAGGCGTGCCTGTCGGGATACCGCATTTCCGAGGAAGTCAGGCCAGGCATTTCGGACAGGACCGGGAAGCCCGGATCCGCCTTGCATTGGGGCAACGCATTTCGCCACCCACAGCGGTCCAGTGCATGGCATTCCGCCACAGTGTTCGGTGCAGAATTGCGGGGTGCCACACCGGATCTCGCTGGATGAGAAGGGGGTTACGCTTTATGGACCGCCGCTGGTACGTTAAATGCCTGGGACATCCTGTGACTGTGGCTCTTTCCATTTGGCAGCTGCCTTTGCCACCCGTGCTCGACAGGGCGGCGGGCTTGCTGGTGCCAAATTCCCTCCTGCTACGCGGCGCCCGTTTCATTTCGCTGTTCGAGCAAACAAGACAACAAATCGAAAGGCACAATGAACAAAGAATGGAGGCTGAGGCCGTCGCCAATTACTTGGCCCACGCGAAACTGGCGGAACAGTTCGAGCTTCCCGAGCTTAAAATGGAGCTGGAGGAAATCGCTGCCGACGAAGCCGGGCGCGGACGCGAGTTACGCCGCCTCCTGAAAGGACTCGGATGAGCAGACAAGACGAGTCCACGGCGAATTCCAAGCCACTTCTCGGACAGCGCATTGGCCTGTTTGGAAGGGGAGGCAGCGGCAAGAGCACGACCACCGTCTTTCTCGCCCGAGCATTGGCGGAAGCCGGCTACGGGGTCTGTGTCCTGGACGCCGATTCCACCAACGAAGGTCTGGCCGGAGCACTCGGAGCAAACCGCGCCCCTGACTCGCTGCTCGAGTGGCTTGGCGGCACCGTGTTCAGCGGGGGGCCGGTGACATGCCCCGTCGATGATCCCATGCCGTTGAGCGGCGCAAGCGTCAACTTGGACAAGCTTCCAAGCCGTTTTTACAGTCGCGCACCGGATGGTTGCCTGTTCTTTGAAGCCGGCAAGATCGGGCCGCTCGGCCCGGGCGCCGGCTGTGATGGGCCGATGACGAAGATCGCTCGTGACTTCTCCCTCGAGAGCGAGACCATCAAGCCTGTGACGCTCGTCGATTTCAAGGCGGGCATCGAAGACGCCTCGCGGGGTGTGATCACGTCATTGGATTGGGTCGTGTGCGTGATCGACCCGACGCTCGCGGGCGTCCGGGCCGCCGCAACCCTGCGGACGTTGCTGGAACAGATGCGTGCGGGACGGATGCCGGCCACCCGGCATCTGCAATCTCCAGAGTTGCTCAAGTTAACCGAAGACGCCTATCGGACGGCGCGAACGAAAGGAGCGGTTTATGTCTTGAACAAGGTGCCCGACGCGGAAACCGAGCACCAGTTGTGGCAACTGCTCGTGCAGCAGGGCATTCAACCTGTGGCTTCGATAAGTGATGATCCTGAATTGCGACGAGCCTGGCTGGAAGGCTTTCCGCTCGCGAGCGCGTCTGCTCGGGCCGAAGCGGCCAAGATCGTCCGGGCTCTGGAAACCGACCGCGGCCGCTTCACAGATGCGGACAGGGGGGATGCCCGGCCATCCGCGTCAGGTTCAACCGCGACGCACTACCCATGAGGTTAGGGCAACAACGCACAGCAAGGCTATTGCGTCAGTTTGCACGCAGTTTTGATGACATGATGACAAATTGTCATCATCGTCGCAAGTCATTGTTACCCAAGTCCTAGCCCTGTCGAACGGCCGAATCACTGCTTTGTCCCGGTGGCAAGGGCTCTGAATGCCTCGTCCTGCTGCCGCAGAAACTCGGGATCCTTCCTCAATTCGGCCTCAACCACCTCCGGTTGGAGAATGCACAGCGTAGCCTTTTGTTCCGCTTCCACGAAAGCCGGGTCCTTCCTGCGCTCCGCCAGCCCCAGTTCTGGGTGCGTCATCATTAGGGTCGAGATCGCCTCATCCGCCGCGAACTGCGGGTCGCGCCGCGCCACCTCGATCGGAATCGGGTTCAGAAAGGCCTCAATAGCCGCTTCTTCCTCGGTGAGAGGCGGCACGGTATTTGCAGGGGCAGGCTCTTGCGATACCCGGGTTCCAATGATGAGCGCCACGACCAGAACGGTCACGGCTCCGCCCCAGCCTGCTGCACGGTGCCAGGTTGCATATCTCCCGGCGCGAATTTGACCATCTTGAGTCTTGGGAATTTTCATAAGATCCTTAGGGTCGTTGTGAAATTACCTTGGACCGACAACGTTGTATGCGCCCGGATCCGGAGTGAACGTCGCGGCGCTGAGATAACTCGTCCCGTCCAGATACCACACACCGACAGTTCCGCCGACCGAAGAAGGCGTCGGCTTGAACTGAAACAATACGTCCGTCTTCTTGTCTCCGTTATAGTCGCCGGTTCCAAACGCGCGCCAGCGGGGATCGCCCAGAGCCGAAATATTGATCCCCTGAACCTTGTTGATCCCGTTCATGATCCAGATATGCACTCGTCCGTCATCGGACTGACCGGGAGCGACAAATTGCCAGACGATATCCGTCTTGCCGTCATCATTGAAGTCGCCTGTCCCCACGATCCTCCACAGCGGATCGATCCAGTATGGATTAAGAAAGGCCGCGCTGACCAGGTTTGGGCCGTCCATCCACCAGACCACGATGTAGCCGTCGTCGTGCCGCCACAGCAGGTCCGGCTGGGTGTCTCGGTAAGAGACCCCGGGCTGGGTCTCACGATGAAAATCGCCCGTGGCCACGATATGCCACTTGCCGTCCCCCTGCACCAGCGGGTCCAAGGCGCCGGCGTTGATCTGGCCCGTCCCGCCATAATACCGGTATCCCAGGTAATGAGCCGTGGCGCTGTCGCGGTAGGGACGCCGGTTACCCGGCGCCCCCCGCACAGATCCCGGCGGGC
>CAZODO010000120.1:0-17201 GCA_964578605.1 uncultured Verrucomicrobiota bacterium
TTCGGTCCTCGAAATTCAGAGAAATCCCCGTTTTTGAACTGCGGAATGTAGGATGCTATAACATTTGTAAAACACGCATGAGACCCCTTTTGGACCGGCTTCCCAGACGGGGCGCCTTGGCAAAATTCACGTTGCGCTCCACGGACGCATTCCGAGTTGTGTTTGGACGCGAGGCTGCCGCATGATGGCGGAATCATGATTCCCAAAGGACCCGCGCTGCTGTCCCGATGGACGGAGGACGCCTGGTCTCAAAGGAAACGGCGCGGCGCTGTCGCTAAGCCTTCAAATCGCTCGAAACCGAAAGGACCAACAATGCTATCGCGAGGAATGATCCGTTTGCGTCTCAGTCTGGTGGTCACAATGGCCAGCATGGTGGCGTGGACCGCCCACGCTCAGTCAGCCGCCACGGTGGACTTGGCTTCAACGGCCGACGCGTTCGTGCGGTCGGCGGATGCGACGCGCAATTACGGCGGGGCGGGCGCCTTGGCAGTGTCCGGTTCGGGGGCCTCAAATGGCTCAGGGCTGCAGAACGGTCTTTACGATACCCTGATGCGATTCTCGTTAGGTAGTGCGGCGTCCAGCTTCGACGCGGCTTTCGGGCCGGGCAGTTGGTCCCTTTCCGCCGTGACCTTGCGACTGACCGAAGTGGCTGCACCGGCGAATGCGATCTTCAATCGCGGGGTTGGTTCCTTCGCGATCAGTTGGATGGCAAACGATTCGTGGTTGGAAGGCACCGGATCTCCGTCAACGCCCACCACTGATGGCGTCATTTGGAGTGACTTGGCATCCCTCATGCCAGCCGGCAGCACGGTTGCGCTTGGCACATTCGAGAACGCCGGGCAGAGCACGCGGCAAGGTTTCGAGCTGCCGTTGACCGATACAACGTTCGTGAACGATCTGATGAGCGGCGGTGAGGCGAGTTTCCACCTGACGGCGGCAGATCCCGGTGTTGGTTTCACGTTCAACTCGAGAATCTTCGGGACGTCATCTGCGCGCCCTGTCCTGGAAATCACAGCTGTTCCCGAACCGGGCATAACGGCCTTGACGGTCGTCGGAGGAATAGCCTTCCTGGTGGGCCGGCGCTGGCGCGCGTCGCATTCGAATGAACGAAGGTGAAGCACCGTCTGCTCCGTGCAAGACCCAGGCCCGGATGCGCGTGGGCCCGACAGCGTTCACGTTGGTCGAGTTGCTCGTCGTCATCGCCATTTTGGCGGTTCTTGCGGCGTTGCTCCTTCCCGCATTGGCGACTTCCCGGGGAAAGGCACGGTCGCTGCAGTGTGTGATCAACCTCGGCCAGTGGGGTCGGGCGTTCCTGATGTATACGGATGACAACGAGGATTCCCTGCCCCGGCGCGGGCAAGGAATGCAGACCTTGGAACGAATTGACCGCCCGGAGGACTGGTTCAACGCCCTGCCCCCGTACCTGGATCTGCCGCCGTTCGGCATGCTGGTAACCAACAACCAGGCGCCGCGAGCTTATGCCGCCTCTGTCTTCGTTTGCCCTACCGCGAACGACACGGGCGGAAAGTACTTCTTGCCCTACGGAATGAACATGAATCTCTCGCCGTGGAATTTGCCGCGAGCCACAAAGTATACCGAGGTGGTGCAACCGGCCTATGTCGTGTCGATGGCGGATTCGCCAGGCGCCTACTCCTCGACTTACCCTTCGGTGCGCCCGTACGGAGCCCTGGCGCGCCACGCGGGCCGGATCAACCTGCTATTTCTGGATAGCCATGTCCAGACGTTCGCCGGTTCCTATGTGGGTTGTGGGGTGGGAGACCCCGGCCGATCTGACGTGCGGTGGATCACAGGCACCACGAGCGATGACCAGGCGCATAACTATTGAACAGTTGAACCACAGAACCATGACACGGAAACTCTCTGCGCTTCTGGCGATAGCCCTCTTGTGTTCGATTCCAGCGTGCCGACGTCAAACCGACACGCCGGCAGACAACCGCGTGGTCCGTTGCGCGGTGATTGGCGGGATGACGATGAGCGGCCTTTGGCCGGAGATCGCACGCAGGTTTGAGGCGCAGACCGGGTATCGAGTCCACGTCGTCGCCACAGGGCCGCGCCCGATCCTCGATGCGGCGATGCGCAAGGGGCAAGTCGACCTGCTGACCATGCATTCGGGTGACATTACCACAGACCTGATTGCCGACGGCATTTGCGTCAACATGCGACCGTGGACACGGAACGAATTGGTTCTCCTGGGGCCGCCGGAGGATCCCGCGAGGATTCGGGGCATGACGAACGGGGCGGCAGCGCTGCGGCGGATCGCCGAAAGTCAATCGCACTTCGTCGACTTTCAGGGCGTTGGCAGCCGCGAGATGACTCACACGCTGTGGCGGTTGGCCAGTGTCGAACCGAAGGGAGATTGGGTGCTAAAAGACGATACGACGTCCAAGTTCGACATCCTGCAGTTCGCCCGCTCGAACCAGGCGTATGTGATCGTTGGCTACATGCCTGCCCTTTTCGGCAAGATGAACAGCGCCGGCATGGAGATCTTGGTCAAAGGCGACCCGGCCATGCGCCGGCCCTACATCGTGATGGAGGCGAACCCCAAACGATTCCCGAACGCAAACGCCGCCGGCGCCCGGGCGCTCTCTGATTTCCTGCTTTCCGAAAGCACGCAAAGCTTCCTCCGCGAGTTTGGACGCGGCACCCAAGAGGGCGGGCGCGCCCTCTTTTTCCCTGTGGAGCTTTAAACAAGGAAGGCCCTTCGAACCGGCCGGATCACTCCGAGTCGCGCACGCAGACGACGCTGACCAGGTCCAATCCCAGGCCCGAGCTGTTGTCGTTATGGCCAACCAGCTTGAACATGAGATTGTTCTTTCCTTCGTCGAGCGGAACGCGGCCAAGCAAGACTCGGCCGCTGAATTCGCGCTTCGCGGAGTAGAGGTCTGCGGCATCGGCGACCGGGTTCTCATTCTGGAACAGCTGGACTTTGGCTTGCGCCGGGCCTTTCACAGCCTCGATGTAGATCGCGTAGGTGCCAGCCGCTGGGACGTCGCAAGTCGGTGACAGAAAGTGCGGTCCAAACCAGTCCTGGCCTTCGGCGGAGAACGACAAAAACCGGTACTCATCGTTGCCGAGCTTCTCTTTCTTCCGTGTCAGACTCGCCCGTTCGAACGACCAAGCGTAGATCGGCAACTGCCACCAGGCGGGGAATTGCACCTCGCGCAAGTCCGTCACGGCCCGTTGCGCAAGCGGTGGCGGCGCCAGGTCAAGGGTGGGGCGGCGTTCGGAGTAAAAGTAGGTGACGCTGCAATAATCGGTCGGGATGCTGTTCTTCTCGCCCGCATGCTCGATCGTTTGCCGGATGGACTGGCGGAAGGCATAGGCGTCGCCGAGGAAAAACCGGTAAGCCGCCGTCCGGCCAAGGTGTTTGGCGTAGGCGAGGCACCCGCTGAGCGGAAAGCAAATGCGCTTCTCCCAACGGTCGGGCACATCGTACCAGCCGCCATTGAAGAAATCCTCGGAACCGGTGCCGTGAATGACCAGCTTGCCGTCGATCGTCGTCTGGTCGTCACCCTCAAAGAAAAGAGTCTTGCCCGACTCGAACCCCTGGGATTGGAGCACCACGCCGACCAGGTGGCCGCGTCCCTCCGTCTCGATAAACGTGTACGGCTCCCCTGCCCTGGTGGGGTTCTCGCGCCGCCACAAGGCGTAGAACCTCCCTTCATCGTCGGCGCGGGGAACAGGCGCGTGCAGAACCTCGGCGCGCAGTTCGACCGGCTTGGCGCTCTCGGATACGACCTCGATCGACGCGCCCCGCTCGAACGGCATGGGGAGATAGCAGTAGTTGATATCGCCCTCTGTGCCCACGAGCAACGAACACATGGCGGGCTGGCCCCACACGTAACCGAAAAAGTCGCCAAGGGGGCAGAGCACCGCCGGCGCTTCGCCATCGAACGAGATGCGCAGCATGAGGTCGCGGGCGCGGCCGGCCATGGCGCTCGCCGGCGAGAAGCGCAGCCCGACGATTCGCCCGCCTTGCTCGGTCCGGAAAACGGTTTCGGTTGCGCCCGGCGGGATTCGGGCAGCCCAGGTGGTCTTCTGGACGCGCGCCTCTGGCGGAGCCGCAGCCTGGCTTAGGTCGCCGCCAACCTTGCTCCACAGGTCACGGGCTGCTTTCAACGCGCCGGTTTCCGGATTGCTGGCCTGAGGATCGAAGCTCTCGATCGGCACCTCGGGCGCAAACCGCGCGTAGTTGATCTGGTAGAACTGCGCCTTGGGCGCGCGCAGCCGCACGACGCACGACTTCTTGAACGGAATCGGCACGTAGCACCAATACCCACCAGCGCCAAAACCCACGAAGGGCGGCGGAAAGGCGGGATGCCGGCCGATGAACAAATCGCGGAATCTGACTTCGATTCGCGGCTTCGCTTCACCATCGAAGATGAACTCGAGCAGATCGTCACTGGGCGTTGGCGTCCAGATCCGGTAGATCATACCGGGTCCCGCGAGATCCGCCAGAACGAGCCCTTCCGCGCCTTTTGCAACGAACGAGTACTTGCCCGAAAAGCCGTCATCGTTCCCGCCCGACCGGTCGTAGCTCGAGACGGAGCCGATTTCGACCGAGCGCTTGAATGCGGGCAAGCGGTCGAGCCGGAAGAGTTGATCGATTCCCGGACCGGCTTCCGAGACGGCCGCCCGGCTCGAAAGCACGGTCACCGCCACCAAGGCAAGCAAACGAAAGGAGTTCATGGGCGCATGCTACCCGAACTCTATTGGCGTTGGGAATGGCGGAGTGCGGCCAAGCTCCCTCGGCGTGCTTCGACATGGTCGAACGGGAGCAAATGCCCCAAGGAACAGCCGTATCCGTGTGCTCATGGCCGCCCACAGGGAGCTTGAGTCCTGCGGGAGAAGGATGGGCTCTTGCGCGATCATGGAAGATCGAAGCGATCCAGGTTCATCACTTTGGCCCAGGCGGCGATGAAATCGTGGACGAATTTCTCCCCGGCATCGGAACATCCGTAGACTTCTGTCAGGGCGCGGAGCTGGGAGTTCGCCCCGAAGACGAGATCGACACGCGTGCCGGTCCATTTTAGCTCGCCCGTTTTGCGGTCACGGGCTTCGAACAGATCCGCCTCTTTCGAGATTGCCTTCCATTCCGTGCCCATGTCGAGCAGGTTGACGAAGAAGTCATTGGTCAGCAGCCCCGGTCGCTTGGTAAAGACCCCGTGAGGCGCCATTCCGAAGTTGGCATTCAGGACGCGCATGCCGCCCACCAGGACGGTCATTTCGGGCGCCGTGAGTGTCAGCAACTGCGCCTTGTCGACCAAGAGCACTTCGGCTGGGATTGAGAATCGGCTTTTGAGGTAATTGCGGAATCCATCCGCGATCGGTTCGAGCACGGCGAAGGATTCCACGTCGGTTTGCTCTTGCGTCGCATCCATGCGTCCCGGTGTGAAGGGAACCGTGACGGCGTAACCGGCTCTCTTGGCCGCTTCCTCGACACCGGCACAACCCGCCAAAACGATCAAATCGGCCAAGGAGACCTTCTTGCCGCCGGACCGGGCGCTGTTGAAGGCGCTCTGGACGCCCGCGAGCGTCGCGAGGACTTTGGCCAGTTGGACCGGCTGGTTGACGGGCCAATCCCTCTGCGGAGCGAGACGAAGGCGGGCGCCGTTCGCCCCGCCGCGCTTGTCCGAGCCGCGAAAGGTGGATGCCGACGCCCAGGCGGTCGAGACCAGTTCGGAAACCGAGAGCCCCGAACTCAGAATCCTGCCTTTCAGAGACGCGATGTCCTGCACATCGATCAAGACATGATCGGCCGCGGGAATGGGATCCTGCCAGATGAGTTCTTCCTCGGGCACTTCCGGGCCGAGATAACGCGCGCGCGGGCCCATGTCGCGATGCGTCAGCTTGAACCATGCCCGCGCGAAAGCGTCCGCAAATTGATCCGGGTTCTTCAGGAAACGCCGCGAGATCTTTTCGTAAGCCGGGTCGAACCGCAGGGAGAGATCGGTCGTCAGCATGGTGGGGACCAGCTTCTTCGACGGATCGTGGGCGTGCGGAATGGTCGCGGCGGCCCCTTTGGCGACCCATTGATGGGCACCGGCTGGGCTCTTCGTCAGTTCCCATTCGTAGCCAAAGAGGTTTTCAAAGAAGTTGTTGCTCCACTGTGTCGGTGTGGTGGTCCAGGTGACTTCCAGGCCGCTGGTGATCGTGTCGGCGCCTTTGCCGGACCCAAAGCTGTTTCTCCAGCCGAGGCCTTGCTCTTCGAGGCCGGCTGCTTCGGGCTCCGAACCCACATGGGATGCGGGGCCCGCCCCGTGCGTCTTGCCAAACGTGTGACCACCGGCAATGAGCGCCACCGTCTCCTCGTCGTTCATGGCCATGCGCGCGAAGGTATCGCGGATGTCATGCGCCGCGGCGAGCGGGTCGGGATTGCCATCCGGACCTTCGGGGTTGACATAGATCAGGCCCATTTGCACCGCGGCAAGCGGGTTCTCCAGGTTCCGCCCGTGCATGCGGCCGTCTGCGGTATCCTCCGACACGAGCACCGCCTTTTCCTTGTCGACGCCCTCGGAGCCGTGGGCATAGCGGATATCGCCGCCCAGCCAGGTCTTTTCGGCGCCCCAATACACATCCTGGTCCGGTTCCCAAACGTCTTCACGACCGCCACCGAAACCGAAGGTCTTAAAGCCCATCGATTCCAGGGCGACATTGCCGGCGAGGATCAGCAGATCGGCCCAGGAGATCTTCCGGCCATACTTCTGCTTGATCGGCCAGAGCAGCCGGCGCGCCTTATCGAGGCTGACGTTGTCCGGCCAACTGTTAAGCGGCGCAAAGCGCTGTTGCCCCCTGCCGCCGCCGCCGCGGCCGTCCCCCGTGCGGTAAGTGCCGGCGCTGTGCCACGCCATGCGAATCAACAAGGGGCCGTAATGGCCGAAGTCCGCCGGCCACCAGTCCTGCGACTGGGTCATCAGCGCGGCGAGGTCTTTCTTCACCGCCTTGAGGTCGAGGCTTTTGAATTCTTGCGCGTAGTTGAAGTCCCTGCCCATGGGATTGGACTTGCAGGAATGCTGATGGAGCAGTTCGAGCCTTAACCGGTTCGGCCACCAGTCTTCATTTGTCGTGCCGCCGCTGGCCGGGTGATGGAAGGGACATTTTGATTCGTTTGCCATAATTGGATCGTCCGTGGGCCCTGGAATGTGGCTCGTTGCTGTAGGATCGTCAGCCTCACGGTCGGTGCGACGATTACGTGCACCAAATGATAAAGATATGCAACCAGAATTTCCCGAGGCGGGCGATTGAAAACAGTGCGTTCCGCCCAAACTGCCGGCAGAGCACAAGTCCTGTTTGAACCGGCGCTGGTTTTGGCATGGAATCTGGCCCGCGGGTCCTTTCTCGACCAAATGGGCGCAAGGATGGCTTAAAGTGGGCCGTTACCCCTTGCTGTTCGCGCTTCCTTGGAAAAATGGGAGTTCCGTTCGCCTCGCGCGTCTCTGGGGACCTTGCGGAAGTTCCATTCCGTGCGATCCGGATCAGGCTACACTGTGGCCGCGCCGGTGAACGAGAGGGACTCGTCAATCCAATCGTCCATTCGAAGGACAGACTGGCGTTGCCGGCAGGCCAGGCGCTGAGCCTTGCGCTGGGCAAGACTGAGGGCGGCTTCGGCATACTTGCGGCAACCCGGCCACTGTTCAACCAGGGCCGCTTTGAGGCTCTGCTGCACCACCGATGGAAGGTAGCGCCGAATCAGTTCGTCTTCGGCACTGGCAAAGGCCTGAGCGGAACCCGGATCTCCCTGACGTCCGGCACGGCCAAAGAGTTGACGGTCGACCCGTCCGGATTCGTGCCGTTCCGTCGCCATTACATGGAGTCCGCCAAGTTCCCGCACTCCGTGGTCCAGCTTGATGTCGGTGCCCCGCCCCGCCATGTTCGTTGCGATGGTGATCTGGGAGAGGCTGCCAGCGTGGGCGATGATGGCCGCTTCCTCCTGATTCCGCACGGCGTTAAGGAGGCGGAAATAAAGGCCGCGTTCCGTGAGCATGGACGCGAGCTTCTCGCTTGCGGCGACGCTGCGTGTGCCGATCAACAGGGGTCTTCCTGTCGCGTGAAGCCGAACAATCTCCTGAACAATCGCGGTCCATTTCGAGGCCTCATCCGGGAGCACGCGATCCGGCCACTGAGCCCGGATGCAGGGACGGTTGCTGGGGATGGCAATGACCGGCAGGCGGTATATCTGCCAGAACTCCGGAGACGCCTCCCGGGCCGTCCCGGTCATTCCCGAGAGGCGCTGGAACAGACGAAAGAAACGCTGGAAGCTCAACCGGGCGATCGTTTCGGCCGGATGGGTGATTTCAACCTTCTCCTTGGCCTCCACCGCTTGGTGCATCCCCTGGCGCCAGGAACGTTGCGGCATCGGCCGCCCCGTGAACTCGTCCACGATCACGATTTTGCCTTCCAGAACGACGTATTGTTTGCCCGGAAGGTAAAACTCGCGGGCGAGCAGGGCTTGGCGGACAAGTTCAAGCCGCCGGTCTGAGCCCCGCCAGATTCCTTTGAGCGGGGCGCATCGGGACCCGAGCTTCTCGCGTCCGGCTCGGGTGAGTTCCACCTCGCGATAGCGCGCATTGACTTCGTAATCAACCCCGGGTTCGAAAGGTTCAATGAGGCTCTGGGCAGCCTGGACCACGTCGCGAAGCGCCTGATTCTCATGACGCGTGGAGATGATCAGCGGGGTCACGGCTTCGTCGATCAAAACACTGTCCGCTTCGTCGACAAGGGCGGTGTGCAATCCACGCAGCACTTGGCCACCCGTCCCACTCGCTCGGGGAGCGAGGAGCCGCCAGACCAGCCGCCGGGTGGGGTCTTTCAGTTCGCCCAAGCGAAGCCGGTCGCGCAGAAAATCCGCCAGAAGCTCTTTGCTGGTGACGTAGGTCACGTCGCAATCGTAGCCTTGAGCACGCGCCTGTGGATCCATGGGGCCTGTGACAATCCCAACCCGCAAGCCGCAAGCCTGGTAGAGCGGTTTTAGCCATTCCGCATCCCGTTGGACCAGGTAATCATTGACGGTGATGACGTGGCAGGGCTGCCGGGTCCACCCTGCCAGCACGGCGGTCAGCCCGGCCGTGAGTGTCTTGCCTTCGCCCGTTGCCATTTCCGCGAGATACCCCCTGTGAAGCGCCAGCGCGCCCATGAGCTGAACCGGGAAGGGCCGCAACCCGACCTCGCGATGGGCCGCCTCGCGAATTGCGGCTAACGCAGGCAGAAGCAACGTCGGAGCCAACCGGCCGCCCCGGCGAAAGCCGGCCCGATATTCTGTCAATCGCTCTCGCAACGCGTGGTGAGAGAGCGTCAAGACCTTGGGCGCGAGAGCGTCCACCTTTTCGGCATCGCGCCGAAGTTCCGCGAGAATGGGGCGGCGGCGCTGGTAGAATCCGGCGAGCGCGTGAACGCCGGCGTCCAGCCCCTTCAGCAAGCGAGGGGGTTGCTGGAGATGGATTCTCCGGTATTCCTCGCTCGGGGTCATCATAGCTGGTACCGCTTCTGCAGGAGCTGCCGGAGTCGCCGCATCCAGCGAGGGAACAACGGTTCGGACCCGAGATCGAACCGGATCTTTCCGGCGCGTCCATGCATCAAGATGGCGCCACTCGCATCGGTGATGGGCGCACGGACTTCGAAGAAAGGCTCGGCCGCGCGGACGCCCTGAGGATCATCCGGGGCTACCGGGACATCCCCTCCCCCAGCCCATCCCAAGGCACGCGAAGGGAGCGTTCTTTGCTCCGCGGGCACGATAAGCAGATCGCCCAACGGGAGCACACGGTCGGCTTCACCGAACAGGCGGGCCTCCGCTCGGAGAGCTTTGCGCGCAAACAGGCTGTCGCCATCCTCCTGTGCCACCGTCGCGATGAATTCGAACCGTGACGGATCGACCACCAGGCCCAGAGCGGTGCCCCGCACCAGCCAGCGACCGACGAAATCCTTCACGTCAGGCGCAATCCAGATGCCATCCTGCCGCGCCTGGACTTGCAGGCCGTCCAGGTCACGTTCCAAACGTTCGACGCTTTTCCGCGCCGACTGGAGCCGGCTTTCCAGGGGCTTAAGACTGGTGGGATCTTGATGGCGGGCCACACGGAGCCGGTCCTCGATCTCCTGGCAACTGGCTTTGGCAGCCCGCAGCTGCAATTCCAACGGTTCGTTCCTGAGCTGCAAAAGGAGCTGTCCCTTGCCGACCCGCGCCCCTGGTTCGGCAAGAACCTTCTCGAGCTGGCCTGTCGATTCGTTCACTACCTCGGTCCAGTCGCGGGTCTTCACCACCCCGGGTGCGCGGAAATGGCTCGGGAACGGGATTCCATTCAGAACGAGGAACAGAGCGGCCATACAACCAGTCGTGACGCCGATGGCCCGCCAGCGGTTTCGGTCAAGCGCCGGGCTCGCGGCGAGATACTTGATCAAGCCGATCACCGGCACGCAGACCCAAGAGATCAGGCACACCAGGGCCATCACGATCCCGATCAACAGGAACCGGTCCGCCACGAACAGCAGAATCCCGGTGAACACGATGATCCGGTAGACGGTGCTCGACACTCCAAAGCCGGTGAACCACACCTTTTCGCGCCAGGTTTGCCCGGGGCTCTCTGATTTCTTCAACCCGAACAAGTATCGCTCGGCGAGGTGCTTGAGATGATTGAGCGACTTCTGGTAGAGATTGGGGAGTTCGAGCAGGTCTGTCAGAATGTAGTAGCCATCGTAGCGCAGCAGCGGGTTGATATTGAAGAGCACGGTGGAAACAGACGCCACAAACATGAGGTTGTAGGCCAGGCTGTGGATCGTGCCCGGCCCCGTCCTCGCCCATACCATGGCGGCAATCGCCGCCACGAAAAGCTCCACAATCATCCCTGCCGCCCCCACCAGGATCCGTTTCCAGCGGCTGCGAAATCCCCAGCTTGAAGTGGCATCCACGTACGGCAGCGGGGTGAAGATCATCAACATGATCCCCATGACATGGACTTCGCCGCCGAACCGGCGGCAGAAGTAAGCATGTCCAAACTCATGCGCGGTCTTTGCCAAAATCAAGCCCGCATAGAGCAAGAACAGATTCCCGGGTGCCAGGACCCCTTGGCTCCCTGCCCAAAGTTCGGCCCAGTGATCGAGCACCACCTTCAATCCCAACCCGACCACGAGCAACCAGAGCAGCGCCCCCAAAGGGCTGATCAGCAATCGCGCCACCGGCAGGGTCCGCACCAGGAATGCGTCCGGGTCGAGCAAAGGAAACCGCATGAACATCACGTTCAGCAATCTCGACCGGATCTCACGCTGCCGGGTGCGCTCATAACGCTTGAACAGCTGCGCCGTGTCGCTTCCGGCCTCGTACTGCAGAAGATTTGCCGCATACAACTGGGAGAGCAGACGAATGACCGCTTCCTGTCCGGGCGCGTCATCGGGAAAACGGTTGAGGCACGCCTGCCAGACTGCCTCCACCGTCCGGTCTCGCTGCAGCCTGGCAACGAACTCGTAAGCAGCGGGCCGAAGCCGGAAGAACTGGTTGTTGAAGGGGTTCTGGAGAACAATCCAGCGTTCGCCACGGAAGTTCTGACGCTGGACGATCACATCCGGCCGGAGGGAAATCCGCTGGCTGGCGATCCGGTACCAGGACTCGCTAAATGTCTGGAGCGTCTCAGCCATACGCTACCACCAAAGCCAAAGACGCAGGAATTCCACTGTCCGATGCGTCAAGATCCAGAGCAGCGTTCGTTTCTCGACGTCCAACTTGCACACGCCGCTCATGCCTGGCCGCCACCAGGGCTCAATCGGGCCGGCAAAAGCGGCTCGCACAATGAAGACGTTCTGGCCCTCTTTGGCCGCGGCCGCCGGCTCGATCCGCACCACCCGAACGGGAAACTTGAGCTTGGGTTGAGCGACGAAGGCGATCTCCCCGGTGCTCTTGTTGAGGATCTCATGCACGTCGCGCTCATGGATTTCGGCTTCGACATACTGCGTGTCGATCCGCGCGGTCTTGAGCAAAGACTCGCCCTGTTTGACGGGCGCCCCAATTCGCTGGCGCTGGTCCCCCTCGGCCACGACCCCGTCCATGGGCGATTTGAGCTGCGCCTGGCTGAGCCGGTAGCGCACCAGGTCGAGCCGGGCCTTGGCCTGATCCGCCTGGGCCAGCGCGATGCGCATTTCCGCCAGGGAAGGTGGCGTCGCGCTCCGGCCATTCTCGGCATCGGCGCGAGCGCGTTCTGCCTCGCGCAAGAATCGGTTCAGTTCCGCGAGCGCGGCGGCCTCCTCCAACTCGAGGTCGGCGGTGTCCAGGGCCAACAGCGTCGCGCCGGCTTTGACCACATCTCCGGGCCGCACGTGCACAGATCGAATGAAGCCGTCAAAAGGAGCCGTAAGGTAAGCAACCTCATCGCTGCGGACCACGAAATTGCCTTCGACACGATAGGTGAAGACCGGAAGGAGAAGCACGACCAGGGCGGCCACACCGAGCAGGGCCAGGACCTTTGCCCAGGTATGCTCCGGTCCAACCCACCCGGCCAGTCGCTCCTTCGCCGCCGATGTCCAGCGCGCGCCGAACCAACGGTCCTGCCTGTGCAGGTCCGCCAGACGCCGGACCACCTGGTCGCACCCGAGACGCAGTTGGCGCAACTCGACCTCCGAAAAAGGCTTGGGCTGCCGCTCGCAGGTCGCGACCGCCACGGCCTTCCCGTCCAGCCTCAAGGGAATAGAACAGATGTGCCCCGATCGATGAGCCGCCGCAAACGCTTCATGGTCCCGGACAATGGCCGATGCATGCTCAGGCGCAGGCCAAACAATCTCTTCATCCTGGTCCAGCGCTTCCTCCATGGCCACTTCGAGCGCCTTCGTGGCAGCCATCGTTCGGTCGAAGCGCTCCGTGCGGCTGATGGCGCGCAGGCGGATAAACCCGCGCTCAAGCCAACCCAGGCTCGCCCGATCACAGCTGAAACGGCTTGCCAGGCCATTGCAGAACGCGAGCGCGGCGGCGTAGAACCGCTTTTCGGCATTGACCAGGACCATGATGTCCAGGACCGACGCGAAGCGCTCGACATCGTTCTTCGCCTGGACGACTGCCTGTTGAAGCCGATAGGTCTCCGGGGCATCCGCTGCCAGTTGCAGCCTGGCCAGCGCGTCGCGCGCACCGTCTTCGGTGACGCCGGACAGCAGGAACGCCGCAGTGCAGCTCTCGTTGCCCGTCGACAGCGGGATGGGCACGCCCACAGCGTAAAAGCTCTCCCCAGGGGCGGAACCATCCTCAATCGCGCGCAGGAAGCTCTGATCCGCTGCGCAATGCTCGGCAATCTCGGCAGCCATTCGCGTGAAGGTGAGCACGACCCGGTCGGCATGCCCGTTTGAC
Organism: uncultured Verrucomicrobiota bacterium; assembly: GCA_964578605.1. GTDB lineage: Bacteria > Verrucomicrobiota > Verrucomicrobiia > Limisphaerales > SIBE01 > JAXMHN01. The sequence continues at coordinate 13,337 of CAZODO010000120.1, forward strand.
GACCAGTCCGAGAGCTTTTTCAGCCGTTCGGGTTGCGCCGGGTCGCGGAGGATGAGCAGCCCCCTGCAGGCGCCAATGATCCTTCCGGTTGCCCCCATGAACGCGGGCCAGAATTCGGCTGGGGGCCCTGAGAACCGGCGCAGGCGAGCCAGTTCGTCGAGCCCTTGCTTCACGTGAAGGCTGCCCTCAGTTTCGTGCGCTCGCATGCGGGGACTCCTCAAGAATGATCCTGCCGGTCACGCCGGGCCTGATCTGTCCCTCGGGATTGTCGAACAGGACTTTGAGTTTCATCAAGCCGCTGCCTGGATCGACCACCGGAGAGACAAGGCTCATCTGACCTTTCACCTGCACCCTGGAGGGGCCGGATTCGATCTCCAGGGCTACCGTTTGACCCGCGCGCAGGCTGTGCCCAGTGCGCTCTTCAATATTGCACACGAAATAACAGCGCCGGGTATCCACCAGGCGCAGGACAGGCTGCTGAAGCTCGCACGCTTCCCCAACCTGGCGAAAGATCTCGGTCACGTACCCATCGAACGGCGCCAGGATGGAGCGTTTGCGCACTTGTTCTTTGGCCAATTCGTATTCGGCCAGAGCCAGCTTGTACTCGGCGCGCTTTTTATCCAGGAGCTCCTTGCTCATCGAGGAGTTGGGCTGTTCCAAGAGATACTGGGCGGCTTCGTAATCGGTCCGGAGCGGTTCGAGCACCACCTCCCGGCGAGCGACTTCAAGGGTCTCAAGCGTCTTGTCCAGCTCGATCAGCACGTCGCCTGCCTTCACGAAGTCGCCTTCGCTGAACTTTCGTGCGGCTATAATCCCGGCGACGGGTGTCCCCAGCGTGGAATCCAGGATTGGCTCCGTAATGCCAATGACGCTTGCCGCCGCCAGGCTTTCCGCTGAGAACAGGAAACCCAAAGCCGCAAGCCCCATCGCCACCCGCCCCTGCAATCCAACCATATGCATAGCTTGAAACCGAACGGTGTTATTGCCCCGGTGCCGCCTGCTCGCTTTCCCGAATCCGTCGACGCAGCAACTCCAGCGCTTGCTGGTGCGCGTCTCCGGTCTGTTCGCCAACCGCTGACGCCGGCCCGCCCCGGCCCTCCGGCGCCCCGCTCTCGCGCTGGTGAATCTGCTGGCGCAGGATCTCGATCGCCTTTCTTTGAGACTCCAATTCCTGCTGGGTCATCTCCTGCCGGAGGATGCCAATGGCCTTTCGCGTGCCGTAGCTTTCGGGACTGAGATCTTCGTGATACTGCCGGGCCGCATCGCGCGAGAACCGCTCCAGCGCCACCGCGGAGAGCCGTTCCCCGAGATAGGCCGCCGTTCTGGCCTGCAATTGCGGCCGCGTGATGTCCAAGTCACGCACGACCAGCGTGGAACCCGTTACCAACTCCAACTCCAGGTAAGCCTTTTGATAGAGCACCAGGTTTTCCAGCGCCGCAATCCTCGCCTCGAACAGCTTCTCCTCGGTCTCCAGCACGGTGCGGCTATCGATCCGGCCCACTTTCAAGCGCTCCAATTGGCTGGTTAACAGTTGCTGGTGAAAATTCACCACGGCCTCGTAGCTCTGCACATTGTCGAAATAGCTCCGGGTCCGCGACATCGCCGCTTCCAGTGCGTTGCCAATCTGCACCTCGATCTCCTTCAAGCCGAGCAGCGCGCGCCGCTGCCCGAGTCTGGCCGCTTCCAACTCGTTGCGCTCCCGCACTCCGCCGGTCACCGGAATCCGCATTTCAACCCCAACGGACCAACTCGGGAAATCGGAGTTCCCAACGTCGTCCCAAGCCTCAGACGGCGTCGTGCCCAGCCCGTTGAACCCGTAGTTGGCCTTCAGGTCAAGCTGGGGCAATCGCTGGTTGCGGGCGTAAGCGAGCCGAAGGGTCTCCTGCCGGACCTGCATCTTGCGCGACAGGTAGTCCGGGTTCAATTGGAAGGCCTGCTCGTAGTTCTCAAAATACGTCAAAGGGACTTCCCGGTAAGCCGGACGATCGATCGCCCGCAGACTGTCGTTCGTCCGCACGGCGGGAAGGGACAGGATGGTCGAAAGCTGAGTGACCCCCTCGAACCGCTTGGCTGCCGCATCGCTGAACCTGGCCCTGCGCAACGCCAGTCCCGCCTCCGCCTGCAACACCTCCAACTCGGACGAGCGCCCCACTTTCAGCCGGTTCCGATTGTCCGTCAGGATGGCTTCAGCCACCGCGATCGAGTCGGCCGCGATCTTCTCCTGCTCCTGGGTGAGGTAAAGATCCCAGTAAGCGGTCTCCGCCCGGGCCACGACCAGCATGCATTGCCGCCGATATTCCTGGAACGCGATCTCGGAAGCGGCGGCCGCAAGCCGAATTCGAACCGTCGTGGCATTCACCCCGAAATTCTTCAACAGCGGTTGCACGGCGCTCAACCCAATGAACGCTTCATATTCATGGTTGATGTTCGTGTTGCCCCCGCTAAAGATCGTGCCCTGCTTTTGAAGATTGTTCTTCAGTTCGCGGAAGTTCACCCCGAGCTTGAAGCGCGAACCGATAGGGGACAGAAATTCCAGACCTCCATTGTACAAGTTGTTCCGCTCGTTTAACTCCGAGGAAAGGAGCGAGCGCGCTTCCCGCACGTTGAGCGGCCGTTGACTGTCCACGTGTTCCGCCGAACCCACGACGGCTGGTTCGAAAATTCCCTTTTCGGCCTGCAGGGTCTTTCGACTTATCTCCGCCTCCAGCATTCTCATCTGGATGCTCTCGTTCTGCTCAACGACGCGCTCGACGGCCTCGCGCAAAGTCAGATCGCCTCCTCCTTCGGCACACCACGTTTGCTCGGCCCCCCCACAAAGCGCCAAGGCCAGCAGAAATGCTGTTAACCCCTTCCCGTACCAACGCCAAGTCGAGCCGGTCCAGATCATATGGGCGGAGGACTGTCTGCGGGAACAGCCCCTGCACCCGGATAGAATAACCGACGGCAGTTCTCTTAGACCAGAATTTTCTCGCGAGCTCTCACCGACAACGGGCCAAGGATCAAGCTGCCGGGTTTCCCCCCAAGCACCCTCCGGGCCTTGTCTGCCGACGGCCGCTGGCCAGAGCGCGCCGCGAAGAACCGAGAGGAATCGCAGTGTGCGGCGACAACTCCCGGCCAGACCTGACTCGGCCAACGCATTCTTCCTATATGGTTGCTATATGGATAACATATGGTTAACATATCTTAGAATATGTCAATAATATAGTTACTATTAGTTTTACATCTGTTTAGATTGAAACTTCCCTCCTGCTAAACCAGGACGAGAGCGAACCTTGTCTCGCTCTGGCTCTGATACCCTGGTGAACGGTCCACTTCGAACGATGTTGCGGCCCAAAGGTGGTCTGGTCGAAAGGGCGGCGGCGTGTTCATGATTGGCTTCCGTGACTGACGGCGCTGCTTTATCGTGAGCGACATGAACAAGCGTGCGGAAGATCCACTGGTCGCCGAAATTCGACATGCCTTAATGCCGGGACGGTTTGTCAAATGGGATGCGGTATCCGGGCTCATCCATAACTTGGACCAGGTGCACAAGAAGGTGGAGGCGTGCGTCAAGGCTGGCGAAGCGGATCGCGCTGTCCTGCTTTATGAGGTTCTTCTCGCTGGGGTTTACGCCACTCAAAGAGATCTACGAAGCCTTGGGAGATGTTCCGGGCTATGCAGCCCTCGGTGAGCGGCTCGGATTCAGCCCCCGTGACTGCGAGCACTTGGCGAAAATGGAGATTTCCAAGAAGCATTGGGCCAGGGCGCTTCAATGGGTGGAAAAGGGAATTGCCCTGGAATCCACTCGAGATTGGCATAACGAGGCTGCCTACTGCGGATTCCGATGAAACCGGACACCGATTCCGATCCGTGTCGGACAGCGTTC
>CAZODO010000121.1:0-17031 GCA_964578605.1 uncultured Verrucomicrobiota bacterium
GTCAATCATCGTTAAGCGGAAGTTAGCCACGGCGCGCGACGGAGCGCGTCGCCCTGCCCGACGGGCGGCGAGCTTGCGCTGCATTTTGCGTTCGGCTAGCCTCCGCTTTTTGGCACATATGGCTGAGTCTTACATCCAAGGTCTTTTTGCCGAGCGCATTGGCGGCCGGCAGTACGGGAAATCCACTGCCATCTACAAGTTCGAGAAAATCAAACGCGCCAAGCGTGCCGCCCTTAGCGCCCACCCAACTGCGGAAATTATCGATATGGGTGTGGGCGAGCCGGACGAGATGGCTTTCCCCGAGGTCATCGCGACGCTCCATGAAGAAGCGAAGAAGCCGGACAACCGCGGCTACGCCGACAATGGCGACGTGGTGTTGAAGCAGGCCGCCGCCCGCTACCTGGCACGGGTCTGCGGGGTCAACGGCATCGATCCCGAGAAGGAGGTCATTCACTCGATCGGAAACAAAGCCGCCCTTTCGATCCTCCCGGCGGCCTTGGTGAACCCCGGAGACACCGTCCTGATGACGACGCCGGGCTACCCGGTGTTCGGCACGCACGCCAAGTACTACGGCGGCACGGTCCATAACCTGCCGCTTGAGCAGGCCAACGCTTTTCTTCCAGACCTCGACTCGGTTCCCCGCGACGTCCTGGCTCGGGCGAAGGTGCTCGTGCTCAATTATCCCAACAACCCCACGGGCGCGAGTGCCACTCGCGAGTTCTTCGTCCAGGCGGTAGCGTTCGCGCAACGCCACGGCTTGGTCATTATCCACGACGCCGCCTACGCGGCCCTGGTTTTCGAAGGCGGCCCGCTCAGCCTCCTGGCGGTCCCCGGCGCGAAGGAAGTGGCGGTGGAACTGCATTCGACCAGCAAGAGCTTCAACATGACGGGTTGGCGGTGCGGATTCGTTGCGGGGAATGAACTCCTCGTCAAAGCGTACGGCGATGTCAAAGACAACACCGATTCCGGCCAGTTCCTGGCCATTCAGCACGCCGCCGCCTATTGCTTTGACCATCCGGAGATCACGCAGAAGATCGCCGCGAAGTACTCCCGGCGCATGGACGGCTTGGTGCGGGTGCTTCGGGGCCTGGGTTTCGACGCCGCCAAACCCAAAGGCTCCTTCTTCCTTTATGTGAAGGCGCCGAAAGCCGCCGTCATCCGCGGCGGAACGCGGATTCCATTCTCCAGCGCGGAAGAGGTGTCGCAATGGTTGATCACCGAGAAGCTGATCTCCACCGTGCCTTGGGACGACGCCGGCGCCTACCTGCGTTTTAGCGTCACCTTTATCGCCAAAGACCAGGCGGACGAAAAGCGTGTTCTGGGCGAACTCAGCTCGCGCCTGGCGGACGTCACGTTCGAATTCTGATCCGTTCCGGCCTCAGCGTCCATCGCCTTGCGTCACCCATTCTTCATTGAAATGGGCGTGCTTGATGGATTTGGCGGCGGGATCGCCATCGACATCCTTCGGCAGATCGCGCCGGTGCAGGTGATAACTATAGCTGGCGTGCAGCGTTCCGTCGCGTCCCTGGATGATGCTCGGATAATGGAACCGCCCCGCTTCCGGCCCCGGCTCGTCGAGTTCCAGGTGCCGTTTCCAGCGCCAGGTCTTGCCTTCGTCGTCGGAGATCTGAACCGCAAGACTATGCCGGCCGCTCTCGGTATCGTTGCTGATCAGCACCCAATGGCCATTCCTCAGCCGGATGATCTCCGCGCCAGAACCGGGGTTGGGCAGGTCCGAATCCACCACGGGACTCCAGGTTTCACCGCGATCTTTCGATTCGCTCGCCAGGAGCCGCTGCGGCGGCGGGCCGTTGTCGCGCATGAGCGTGTACAGGGAACCGTCCCGGCGCTGCACGATGCTGGGCTGAATGTTGCCCGCCCCGATCAAGGGTGTGCTGGTCTTCCAGGTCTGCCCCCAATCATCCGTGATCGCCATCAGCGAAAAGGAAAAGCCATCCGAGTAAAGCGGCACAATGAGCCGTGTGTCCTCAAGGATGAACGGATGGGCTCGCGTCATCCAGCCAAGGCGGCGGTACAGTTTGTCTTTCGCCTTGGTCCGGAGCCCGTTGATGAAATCCTGGACGCGCTCCTTCGGAAGATCCGCCGCCGCCGCCATGCTCTCGAGCGAAGCGGCATTGCGGGCCAGGTAATCCTCCACCGCCTCGGCAAATTTCGGCCCCGGGGTGACATGCAGCACCTCGCTTGTTTCCCAGCGCGGAGGTCCATCGCCAAGGTAATCGGTCGAGATCCGGTACTTCATCAGTGCCGTGTGCCATTCGTTGGCCAGAATAGCCGGCCATAAAAGCCAGAGCCGCCCTCGCGGATCGATAAACATGGCGCAGTTCGTGTCCGGATACCCTAACGTATCCGCCATCGTGAAGCGCGGGCTCCATTGCGCTTCCCCTTTGCGCAACCGGGCGCCTTCGATCTTGACGTCATCGGCCGTGCGTTCGCCCGACCCGTGAAACCAGCAAACGATCAGGTCGCCATTGGCGGCTTCGACAATGCACGACGCGTGATTGTGCCAATGCTCGGGCGGGAAGATCAGTTCGGCCTTGAGGAAAGGAGCGGCCTGAACCCGCGCCGCAAGCGCCGCTGCCGCAGCCAAGACGAGCAGTGGCCTGAGACTCCAGCCAGCCAGGAACGTATCCAACAGCGTTTTCATAGCATCCTCTCCCACGTTTGCTGCCACCCCCGATGGAGGCTTCTCGGTAGCACGGCCAGTTTGGCCCTGGTGAACCGCCCCGACGGTGCCAAACCCTCCGGCTGCGCGTCAAGCTGGGGATCGGCGTCGCAGCAAGGCTCATTTCAGGAAGCGGCCCGCCCTCAGCGTTTTCAGCCCGGCGCGCCCGCGAAGTCCCTAAACCAGGGCTCGGGTTCCGCACGGAAATGCCTGAACTGGCCGCGCCAACGAAACATCAACTCCTCCGCGTGCAGGGCGTGGTTGGGCAGGATCAACTGGCGCCATTGGGCGTCCGTCAGGCGCTTTTCCACAAAGGCCAGGTAAAGGCTTTCGTCGCCACCGTACAGTTTGTCGCCCACGATCGGATGCCCCCAATGCGCGAGGTGGATGCGGATCTGGTGTTTGCGGCCTGTGAGCGGGGAGACCTGGAGCAGACTGAAAGCTCCGCATGCCCGGGCGAAGGCGCGAAGCACTTTGTAGTCGGTCCGGGCTGGCGCGCCGTCGGGGCGCACGGTGTCTTTGATGGCGACGAGGCTTTGCGTGTCTTTGCCGATCGGGGCTTCGATGACACCCTGGGGCTCGCGAAGGTGCCCGTGCACAATGGCAAGGTAATGCTTTTCCACCTCTCGCCGCTCCCAGAGCTTGCGCAGTTCGGAGGCGGCGGCGGCGGTTTTGGCCACCAGGACGAGGCCGCTGGTCTCGCGGTCGAGGCGATTGATCAACTGTCCGCGGCCGTCAGGCCCAAGGTAAAGCCGGACCCGGCTGATGAGACTGGACCAGGCATCGCCCTTCGTGGGATGACAGACCAGGTCTGCCGGCTTGTTGATCACCAGCAATGCGTCGTCTTCGTCTATCACAGGGAACAACGTTTCCATATTTCCGCGCCTGAGACGACGGCACGCCGTCGCTTCCCAAGCTTGCCATCGGCCCGCGGCACGACTAGAACCCGGCTATGAAATGGCCCACAACGCTCTTCGCCGCCGCGCTGTTCGCGGCAGCCACGGTCTGCGCGCAGAATGAACCGGATACTTCGGCGCAGCAACGTTTTCACTTTGAGAAACAGATTACCAAGACCCTGGAGGCAAATTACCTTTTGTTCCTGCCGGAAGGTTACGACCCGGCAGGCGAAAAGAAGTGGCCCCTGATGATCTTCTTGCATGGGGCCGGGGAACGGGGCACCAACCTGAACCTGGTCGCGGTGCATGGGCCCCCAAAGCTCGTCCAAACCAAGAACGACTTTCCGTTCGTTTTGGTCTCGCCGCAATGCGCTCCCGGGCAGCGGTGGCAGGATGACCTTGTGCTCGGCCTGTTGGACGAGATCCTCTCGAAGCACAAGGTGGATCCGGACCGTGTGTACCTCACCGGGTTGAGCATGGGCGGGTATGGAACATGGAGCCTCGCGGTCAAGCATCCGGAACGGTTTGCGGCCGCGGCGCCAATCTGCGGGGGCGGGGAGACCATCGACGTGCTTCTCTCGAGCCGCCAAAAGGCTAATGCCCTGAAATCGCTGGGGGTATGGGCATTTCACGGGGGAAAAGATTCCGTGGTGTCGCCCGGGGAATCCGAGCGCATGGTGAACATCCTGCGGCGAGCCGGGTGCACCGATGTCAAACTCACCGTCTATCCTGAGGCGGGGCATGATTCCTGGACGGAGGCCTACAAGATGCCCGAACTATACGATTGGTTCCTTCAGCATACTCGGACTGAGGCGAAGTCTGTATCCGGAAGCGCTACAGAGTAAAGGGCGGCCATAACCGCCCAGCGTTGGTTTTGTTGCGCGGATCGGCTCGGTTCGCCGTCCGAGAACCTTATTGTTCCGTTCTCAAGGGTTTAGAGCGGCAGAGCGTCATCGGAGCAGCGGCTTCAGCGCGGCAGCGCCGGTTTGGCAGGGCGGGTCGGCCCTGAGTTTCAGTCCGGGTAGGGCGACGCGCTCCGTCGCGCGCCGTGGCTAACTTCCGCTTGACCGTGATTGACTCCGCACAGAATTCATTCCGCCTAGTCTGCAGAATGTTCGAAGAAAGAGAGAGCAAACCAACGGCGGTCGACGGAGCGACCCGCCCTGTTTTTTCTGAGCAAATAGAGAATTGCTGCCAGACCAGAACGCCGGATTGCGTTCAGAGCCGGTTGCTGGTTTACTCCCGGCCATGGATCCATTGCTGAAGCTCCTGCGGGAGAATGCTTCGCTAAAACCGGCGGACTTGGCCCGAATGCTGAACCTGACGGAGGCCGAGGTGGTCGCCAAGATCAAGGCTTTCGAGGCGGAGCAAGTCATCCTGGGGTACCGCACGATCGTGAACGAAGAACGCCTTGGTGTTCGGACGGTGCGAGCGGTGATCGAGGTGAAGATCACGCCGGAGCGCGGGGGGGGCTTCGATCGTTTGGCGGAACGGATCGCAAAGTATGACGAAGTGATCTCCTGCTATCTTATGTCCGGCGGATACGATCTGCAGGTGGTGGTTGAGGGGGAGACCCTCAGGGAAGTGGCGTCGTTCGTATCCGAAAAGCTCGCCACGATTCAAGGGGTTCTCTCGACGGCGACGCATTTCCGGCTCAAACCGTACAAGGAGCAGGGTGTGCTGATGACGCCCGAACCGCAGGATCAGCGGCTGGCCATTGCCCCGTAGACGCGCGGAGGGCAGCCCTCCCCCCAGGTTCACAGGCGGGCGCGCGGGGCGGACGGAGAGCAAAACGACCTCCGCCAGCTTCCGCTTGACCAAATTCGGAAGGACTTCCATTGTGCGAATCGTGTTAAGAACCATTCTCGCTTGCGTATGCACCATGGCCTTGCTGGCGCCGGTCCAGGGGGCTGAACCCGAGAAATCGGTCATCCAGATCACGACGTTCAGTCAGCAGCCGGCATGGGATGCCCCCTGGCGAACGGAGCCTGTGCGGCGGGCGGGCGGCTCGGGATTCGTCATTCGAACGGGCCGGGGCAAGCGCATTATGACGAATGCTCACGTGGTCAGTTGGGACCGGGAAATCCTCGTTTGCCGGTACCAGGACCCGCGGCCCTATGTGGCGACGGTGGAGTTTGCAGGTTATGATTGCGACCTCGCGCTGCTGGCCGTCGAAGACGAAAGGTTTTTCGAAGGACTGGAACCGCTCCCGTTCGGAGAGTTGCCCGGGGTCCGGACAGCGGTCATCACCTACGGATACCCAGCCGGGGGCGAGCAGATTTCCTATACCCGAGGGGTGGTATCGCGGATCGAGATGCAGACCTACGCGCATATTGGGAACCGGACGTTTTTGGGAGTGCAGACCGACGCTGCAATCAATCCCGGAAACAGCGGCGGACCGGTCATCCAGGATGACCGGGTGGTTGGCGTGGCCTTCCAAGGCATCCAGGGCTTGGAGAACACAGGGTTCTTCATCCCGGGACCTGTCATCGATCATTTTCTCAAGGATATCGCAGACGACACCTACCACGGGTTTCCACAGGCCGGCATCCGGCTCATGGCTCTCCAAAGCCCGGCCTATCGCCGGTTGCTTAAACTGCCTGAGGACGGACCCGGTGCGCGCGTGGATAGCCTCCTGCCAATTCCGAGCACCAGGGCGGTGCTCCGGGACGAAGACGTCATCCTGCAGGTGGGGGATTATCCCCTGGCCAGCGACGGGACGATTCTTTACAAGGGCAACCGGGTGTTTGGTTCCCTCGCGTTTCAGGAAGTGCAGCACGGGGAGAGTGTTCCGCTCAAGATCTGGCGCGATGGCAAAGAGTCCGAGGTGTCGTTGCCGGTCTACTATTATGAAGGGGACCGCGCCGTGGGGAACCAGTACGGAGCGCTGCCGCGATACTTCGTGTATGGCGGCCTGGTGTTTGTGCCGCTGAGCCTCGATTATATGAAGACCTTGGGGCGCAACTGGACCGATCCCACAAATGCAGACCTGGTTTACGAGCTTTACTACCGGCGCCATGAATCGCCCGAGACCGCCCGGACGGAGCCTGTGGTCCTGGCGTCAATCTTGGCGGATCCGGTGAATGCGAATTTCGACAATCGCGGACGCGCGCTCGTTGACAAGGTGAACAACATCCGGATCGATAAACTCGAGGATCTGATCCGGGCGTTTGAAAGCTCAACCAACACCTTCCACGTGGTGGAATTCCTTCCCAACCACAGCTTTGATGCCTTGGAGCGTTCCCCCGCACAGGAGGCCAATCCTCGCATCCTCGAGACTTACGGAATCCCTCAAGACCGGCGCCTATGAAGCTATTTCCCGCATTTGCACTGTTTTGTTGCGTCATGGCGGCGCAAGCGGCCGATCCGGAGCCTTCGCAAGGCGAAGACGGCTCGCGCTGGGAACGATCGGTTGTGACTCTCGATGCCACGCGAAAGGAATACGATTACCTCCAGCCATGGTCCAAGCGCCTGCGGACAAGCCAAAAGCATGGAGTGGTCCTTGCGGGGCGCGAGATTCTGACCACCGCCGAGGGACTCTTCGACCGCACGCTGGTTCGAGTGCAGAAGGGTGGCCGGGGCAAATGGTGGACCGCGGAGGTGCGTTGGATCGATTACCACGCCAATTTCGCCTTGGTGTCGGTGCCCGACGATGGCTTCTGGGAAGGCCTCGAACCCGCGCCTCTTGGAAGTCCAACCGCCACCCGGGGGGATCTGCAGATCGTTCGCTGGCGCCAGGGCAGGATGGAGACGCGCCGCGCTGAATTCAGCCAATTCACGGCGGGCGAGGGTCAACTGAGCTTTGCCCCACGCGTGCAATTGGAATTGAACTCTGAGATCCAGGGAGCCGGGGCCGGGGAACCGCTCGTCTCGGAAGCGCGAGTCGAAGGCCTTCTCGCCGCGCAGGAGGGCAACACGTGCACCGCGATCCCGTCCGCTTTCGTGCAGTCGGTTTTGGATGCCCGCCGAACCGGTGCCTACAAAGGCCTGGGCTATTTTGACTTCGTCTGGCAACCGGCGGAGAACCCGGCCAGCCTTCGTTCCCTCAAGTTGGAGGGAGATCTGCGAGGCGTCCTTGTGATCCAGGTGCCTTACACACCCGGGGTGGATCCCGTGATGAAACCGCGGGACGTGATCTTGAAAGTGAATGGCTTCGACATTGATATCCAGGGCGATTACCGAGACCCGGATTACGGCCACCTGATCCTGGAGAACCTGGCCACGCGGGGCAAATGGGCGGGCGATGAAGTGAAGCTGGAGATTCTGCGCGAGGGCAAGGTGCGCGAACTCACTTACAGGCTGCCCAAGGCGGAATATAAACACCAACTTGTGCCGCAACATGTGTTTGACCAGGACCCTGAGTATCTGATCGTCGGGGGCTTGGTCTTTCAGCCGCTGACCGAAGAATTTCTAAGAAGCTGGGGGCCTGACTGGAAGCGCCGTTCCCCCTTCCGCCTGTACTATTATACCAAGCAGCATCCCACCGCAGAACGGCCCTCCATGGTGGTCCTTTCGCAAGTCCTTCCGGACATCTATAACCTGGGCTACCAGGAACTGAAATTCCTGGTTGTCGATGAAGTCAACGGGTCAAAGATTACGCGCTTGGCTGATTTGCGCGAAGCGCTCAAGCACCCGGTGAGTGGTTTTCACCAATGCCAGTTCGTCCAGAGCGATTCCCTGCGCCGCCTGGTCCTCTCAGCGGACGATCAGCAGGCGGCCACCCGGCGCGTCCTGGCGCGTTACAGAATTCCGCGCGAATATTTCCTCGCCGAGCCCGGATCGCCTTCGCCGGCGGGCACGGCTCAGGGGCTGCGATCTCGCGACTGAGCGGGGCGCTTGCTACGGCGCTGGCACGCGATAGAAGCGCTGGTTCCCGCCTGCAGACGGCTTGTCCGTGTAACTCCCGGTCGCAAGGGCGGTGGCGACCGCCGTCCAGGTCCCTCCGAGCTCGGAAGTCGCCTGCACCTCGTACTGAGTGCCCGGCGCGGCATTCCAGGTCAGAGTGAACGTGTCGGCGGCAGCATGTAGGCGACGCTCTCGATGGTGATGGTCGAGACGGCAAACTGGCCTGATTCCGCGGCATAGATTTGAGCGATGGCCTGCGCCCCGAGCGTCTGGTCATAGACCCGCAGCCGAGCGATGGAGAGCGATCCGCGCAACCCGTCGGTAATCGCGCCATTTGCGTCGGTCTGAGCAGCCATCACGAACGACAGCGGAACGGCATCGGCGCTGGAGTCCACGGCCCAGGTGTCAAGACCCGACGTGATGCTGTTGGTGTTGGCGGGTTGGCCATCGCTGTAAACCACGGCAGCGATTGAGGATGGGACAGACCGGGAAGGACGCCAGCCAGCGGCGATCCTCCACTCGGGCGGCCTTGACACCCCGCAGCCGCGTTCTCGGGCCATGAACGGTGACGTCAACGTGGCGTTCGTCAGCCATTGGTTTCGAGCACAAGGGCGGCCTGGCTCGTGCGGGTCTAGGTTTCCCTCACCACTGTCCACCCGGCGGCATCGGCCAAGGCGCAGACCGGTTCTTTGAGGTCGCCGTAGAACGTCACACGGTGCCAGCCCCAGACATCCCACATGCCAAACAACTTCTCAAAATCACCCGCCGGTTGCGCGCGAAGCTTGGTGCGGCACGCTCGGTCGTTGAAGTCATTCCCCACCGCCACGGCCTGGTGGAACAGAATCTCCTTTCGTCTCGGCTCAAACTGGACCGTGGTCGTAAGGTAATTCGAAGGCAGAAGCGACCTCAAGGACGCCCCTTGACGGTCTTCGGAATGGGTCAGGATCTCGTACGGATTCGCCGGGCCCGAAGGGCCAAACACCTTGGTTGGCGCAACGCAATGCGCGTAGATAATCTCGCGTTTCGAGGTGTCCATGACCGGATCGGAAATGTACCCCGGCCGGCCTCGAGTGAGGGTCGTGATGGCCACCATGGCGGCCGTGGAGCGAAGATCACATTCACAGGCCCCGACCACCCCGTCGTCGACCAATTGGGAGAACCCGAGACAGGGGTAAGCGCTGATGTGGTTCCCGTAAAAGCCGCCAAGGCAATTGATCGTGATCGCATTTGCGCCATGCTTCTTCATCAGCGCTTTCTGACCCAAGTACATGGCCGCTGAGGCCTCGATCGTCTCGCGGGACACCCCTTCAATGCGTTGCGCTCCTTTCTCCCAACGATCTGCCCACACCCGGGCTTCCTCTCGGTCGGCGCTCTGGGCAAGGTCATTCAGTTCGGCGAACGGGACGTAAACGACCGGGATGCCCATCACGTCCGGGGCTGTGGCGGCCTTCTGATCGCGGATGGCGAGGATCTTCGACTCCTTCAACCGGCCAAGGCAGTCGTCCGCAGAGAGGCAATCCACGGAGTCGGGCGTGCAACGGGTGTCGCTTCGCGCCGGAGTGCGTTGCTGGCGCAAGCGGGCGGTGGCTGCGGAAAACTCCGAAGGCGAACGCTCCTTGTGAAAGCCTTTGAACACCTTTACCGCTTCGACAAGGTCCTGCGTGTCAGACGACGAAACAAAGCCCACGTTTGGCAGCGCGCTTCGCAGGAGCGCGGCGTTGTATGTCAGGAACCCGCCGGTCCCCGCGTAGGTGAAGTCGGCGTACAGGACCGGTTTTCCGGAGGTCGCGATGGTCTGGATCACGCGCGGCCAATTGTTCATTTGATAGACCAGGTATCCGTCGATTCCCGCTGCCTGGTCTTCGGTCAGGATCTTCTTGGCCTCTTCTTCCGTGCTGGCCCTCGAGGTTACGAACTGGAATTCCGGGCATTGCCTGGCCAACTCGGCCTCCAAGCCTTTCATCACCGGCACGAAATCGAACCCAAGATTGGGCCAGGTGGGGCGCGGCTGCTTCGGGCCAAAGAGCACATAGACGATCCGTACGCGCATCGGATCCGCTGACGCGGGGGCGCCAAACCCATGTGGAACGGCCCAGGCGCCCAGGGCCATGGCGCAAGCCGCGCTGCCTTTCGCCAGGAAGGATCGGCGGCTCAAAGGACAGCCTCCGCAAAAAGACCGCCGGTTTAGCGTGATCGGAGATTCATTGGTTCTCATGGAAGCAAGTGGGTTCATTCCAATGCTGGAATCGCTTGACTCTCATCCGGCAGGCGAATCTTTGACAATCCGGCCGAACCGCGAAGGGACTCCGCACGCACGCTGGGGGCACCGGCTCTCCGACAGGGTCGCTTCGCGTGCATGAGAGGCGGATCTACCTTAGCGTGTTCGCTGCGCCGCCGCACTCCATAAAAGCCGGAGATTTTCCAGATCCGCTTCCTGTTCGGGGCTGAACGCGCCGAGTTTCTGGGCGTACGTATCCATCCAGGTGTAGAGACGGTTGCGGTCTTCGGAAGTTAAGGCCACGGCGTAATGCCCCTTGGGTGCGTCCAACAAGGCCATGAGTGCGCTTCGTTGGGCGATGCCTTTGCCAGGCACGGTATATCCCTGGCGATACGCCGCCATGACCTGGTCGCGCAGGCTCGGTTTCCCATCCCCGACCAGCGATCCATAAGCGCCAGCGGCCGAAAGATCGAACTTCGCAGCTTCGACATCCTTCGACCCCGGGCTGTGGCACGAGACGCATTGACGGTCCAAGACAGGCTGGATCAGGCGGCCGAAATGGATCGGCCACGAACCTTCGGGACCGGGCTGGATCCGTGAGGGTTGACGGAAGGACGCCATGGCGCGCTTGACCGGCGGCGCGACGGTTCGCGGTTCGTGGCACCCGATACAGCTGACCGTCTGGCCAGGTTGCACATGGGTGGCACTCCGCATGGATTGAATCGCCATTCCTTGAGCGTCGAGGGCTTGGAAAAAGAGCGTCACGCCCGCTGGGGCAACGAAGTAAGCCGAACCGTCCGCCTCAACCGGCACGGTGCCCAGAACGCACTTCCCGGGATCGTCCGCCGTGATGCCCATCAACGGGAAGTTCATCGTAGGATGCGTCTTGGCGGGAACGGCCACCAGGCGCAAGGCGGTGATCGCGCCTCGCTCCACACCGTCCAAACCCTGGGAAACGTCCGCGAGCAGAAAACGCCCTTCGTTGGCCGGTTCCGCCTGGATCTGGCTTGCCAGGATTGGCGGCACCGGGCGCGCGCGAACGGGGATCGGTTCACCACACGAAATCTCCGGATCCTGATAGAGCAATTCCCGGAAAGGACCGGCAGCATCGAAAAGGTAAAGCGCCATCCCGTTCGTGGGGCGCTGGACCGCGTGCCAGCGATCCCATCCGGCCGGGCCAGGGACCGTGAGGCCCTCGTGCCCCCAGGCCACCAGGTGAAAGCGCTCCGACAGCGGCCATGGACTGGCGTACGATGTCAGCGGCCAGCCTTCGATCTCAGGAAAGGGCACTTCCGGAGTCAGCCGGGTCAAAGGACTCTCGCCTTCGATGCCTGCCGCCGGGTCCAAAAGCACGAGGCTGCCCATGGTCTGGGCGTGGTGGGCGGACGCGGTGAAAACGATCTTGTGCGAGTTGGGCACGGGCCTGGCTTCGAAGGCGCAATGAGGCGATTTGGTGAAGTTGCCGTAAACGATCCGGGCATTCGAGCCATCCGGGTTCATCGCCCAGAGCCCCATGTAAGGCATGTTATCCCGGTCCACGTAGTCCCAACGGGAATACAGGATCGAGCCGTCCTGGGCGATCTCCGGGGTCCATTCGAACATCTCAAAAGGCGAGATAGCGCAGAGATCCGACCCATCGGCATTCATCGTGTGAAGCGTGTAAACGGCGACCGGCCGTTCGGGGCCGCCTCCGCACCGCACGTAGCAATCAGGGAGATCCGGTGTAAGAACGGAGCGTTTGGCGCTTTCGCGGCCGGTCTGCAGCGATTGCCCGCGGCGGGTTGAAAGGAAGACAATCCGGCCATCGGGAAGGTAACGGCCGTCGAAATCGTCATACTTGCCCCGGGTCAAGCGGCGGACCTGGCTCCCGTCGATGTCCATTTCGAACAGGTGATAAAAGGCGTCCTCAGGCACATTGGCCTTGTTGAGCTTGTTGGTTTCGGCAGCCAGGCCTGGATAAT
This sequence comes from uncultured Verrucomicrobiota bacterium, assembly GCA_964578605.1. Lineage (GTDB taxonomy): Bacteria > Verrucomicrobiota > Verrucomicrobiia > Limisphaerales > SIBE01 > JAXMHN01. The sequence continues at coordinate 12,604 of CAZODO010000121.1, forward strand.
AGCGGCACCAGGCAAACAGAACCTTGCGCCCGTTATACGACAGGCTGGGCCGAAGGAAGCTGCCCGGTTCGGTAAACGAGGCGGTGAGACACTCGGTCTCCGGGGTGCCGCCCTTGAAGTTGCGCAAAAGGAAGATCCCGCCCCCGGGTTTCGACCACCAGCCGTAATACTGATCGGACATGTGATTGAAGCTCGCCGGAACACGCTTGGTGAAAAGAAGCGTGTCGAAATCCAGCAGCGGATTCCGCAACGCAAGCTCGCGTTGAACGCGCCGAGCCTGGAGAAAAAGCCGCTCTGCGGATCCGTCGGCGGGAAGGGCGTTCAGCGCCTTCGCGAGCGCGTGGAGCTCCTTGTCAACCGAGGGTTGTCCGGCCATTCTCCCGCCGTCCCAAGCCCGCTTCAAAGCCTCGCAAAATGCCAAAACCTCCCCCGTCCGTTTTCGCCAGTCCGGGGCAGGCGGAGGGAGGTGAGTCCGGGACCATTGCGAGGGGGAGACCTGGTCGGCGGCCTGGTGCAAAGCCAGGTTCTTTCCGGGGACCTCGGATCCGAACACTTCCACTTCGTCCAGGTGCAGGTAGCCCTCCCCGGGCAGTTCAATGCGAACGAACCGCGCAGAGGCCTGGGGCAGCTCCACGGTGAGCGGTTTCTGATCGGAGAATCCCAGGAACAGGCTCCCGTCATGCTGATACGCGGTTTCCCAGGCATGGCCGTCCGGGGAGAGGCGGACGATCACATTCGTGGCCCGTTGCGCGGCGGACTCGGCATCGCAACGGTTCCAGAGGACCACCCGCGCAACCGTCTGGGCCTGGCCAAGGTCCACCTGCCACCAGGGTCTTTGTGCCGAGCCGGTGTGGAAACCCCATTGGCCATCCTTGATCCCGTCGCACCCCCCCGCGGCATCGTCCCGGGTGGTGGGTGTGGCGCTCTTGGCGTCCATCGCGCGAACGCGTTCGTCCGTCAGCCAATGATTTTCCACCAGCGCTTGCCAGCGCTCAGCGGTCAACGCTTCGAGGCGCCCCTCGACGGCGCCAAGGACACAAGCAACCAGGAACGACCAGCGTAGGAATGCGACGGCGGGTGAGGGGAGTTTCATTGATCAAGGCCGCTAAGAACTGTCGTTGATGGCTGAGAGCGTGCCAGGGGGCACCGGCCCCGTTCCATTTCAACCCAAGAGCCTAAACCGCGCTCGTCACCGGTTCGCCAAGCGCTTCCACATCGCGGCGAATCCGGTCCAGGTCGCTTTGCTTGAGCGTGAGGCTGCCGGCGCCGGCGTTTTCGCGCGCCTGCTCGGGACGGCGTGCTCCGACGAGGACATGGGTAACCCCGCGCTGGGCGGCAGTCCACGCGAGAGCCAGTTGCGCCAGCGAGCAGGAATAGGCGTCCGTGAGATCCTTCCAGCCCGCGAGCATATCGAGGACCTTGCGGCGGTTCGGAGGCAGGAACCAGGCATTCCAGAAATCGTTGCTCCGGAACTCGGTGGGTTTGAAGACGCGGTCCATGCCGATTTTGCCCGTCAGCAATCCATGCTGGAGCGGCATATAAGCCAGGGCCGCCAGATCGTTCTCGGCACAGAAGGGAAGCACATCTTTTTCGGCACCGCGCTGGAGCATGGAATACCAGAACTGATCGCTCACCACCGGACCGCACCGGAAGTTCTCTTTGAGTTCGGCCAGCGTGACATTGCTAACGCCGATGGCCCGGATCTTCCCGTCTTCCTTAAGCTTGAGCAGACAGGCCATCGTGTCCGCGATGGGTGTCTTGTCGGGCGGAACGGCCGGCCAGTGCGTCTGGTACAGATCGATCCGGTCGGTCTTCAAACGCTGCAAGCTGCGTTCGACTTCGATGGTGATGGTGTCGGGACGCAGGCTTCGGAACATTCTCCGGCCGTCCATTTCTGTGAAAAAGGAGCCGCGCTCGTCATCGGTCCAAAGGCCGCACTTCGTGGCGAGAATGACTTTGTCCCGGCGACCCTGAAGGGCCTTTCCGACCACCTCTTCGCTGCGGCCCCAACCATAAGCCGGGGCGGTATCAATCAGGTTGATGCCCAAGTCCAGGGCTGTGTGAATCGCGCGCACTGATTCGGCGTCGTCGGGGTCGGCGCCCCAGGTGAGTCCTCCACCGGTCACCCAGGTGCCCAGGCCAATGACGGAAGCGTTCAATCCAGAATTTCCGATTGGGCGGTATTGCATAGAGTTGGTCTAGCAGATCTTGCCCCCTTGGGGAATCCCTGATTCACGGAATGGACAGGGTCGATTGGACCGCCGGGCCGCCTTTTGGAAGGAGCCCATTCGCATGGCGAGCGGGGGTCTTGAGGGAACGACGCACCCCGGCCCCGCAGCACCGCTCCATTCGCCGCCCTCAGGCTCTAAACGCACGCTAAACGCACGTTAAACTCATGCTAAACGCATGCTCAATGCATGTTTTTATGCGTTTAACATGAGTTTAACTTGTGTTTAACCTGTGTTTAATGCTAATGCGGTGCGAAACCGCTTCTCCGGTCGCCCCAAGCGTTCCCTTGGCACTTCGCCAGGCCAACCTTCGAAATCCCGTTCCTCATAGCGCCCCCCGGTTCTCCTCCCCTTCTGCCTCTAATTCAGATTGACTCCCAGTCGAAGCGGGTTCAGCCTCGAGCCGTTCCCTAATTGCGTGATTGTGGAAGGACGCTGATAGAAAGTTCGGAAAGGCAAAGGAAAGTAATCTGAATAACCTTTCGCGCCGGGCTCGAGCCGTTCACAACGACTCGCACGCGATGCCGTTAAACGTCCGAACCGGCACGATCAACCCTGAACCATCGTAGTACCGACATGACAACTCCCATCCTGCAAGTCTTCCGCCTCAGCCTTTTGGCGGCAGCCACGCTGTCGCTGGCAACTGCCGCAAATGCGGCAACTTCCCTTATCGAGTTCCAATTCGATGAGGGTTCCGGCACGAAAGTCACCGACAAGATCAACAGTCTTGTTGGCGTCCCCGCGGATCCTGCAAACGCGCCGACGTTTATTCCCGACTCTCCCTCTGCCCAATCCGGGGACACAGCCATGCAGTTCGAAGCTGGCCAGTACCTGACTGTGGAAGATCCTGAGACCCGCCTCAAGCTGGACCAGGCCGACCCTTCCTTTACGCTCCAGGCCTGGGTGAGAACGTCCGGGTATCCTTCCGGCCGCATGGTGTTCTTTTACAGCAGCGGTCCCGGCGGCGCCCTGTCGTTTTCGGTGAACACAGATCGGACGGTCTTCGTGACCACCTTGCGAATTGCCGACGTATCCTCCATGGCGGCGATTCCCGATGATGAAGACTGGCACCACATCGCGGTCGTCCACGAGAACGGGGTAGAACTGCGGTTCTACGTCGACGGCGTTCTGGGCGATGCGGTTCCTTATACCAGCGGCGTTTCGTTCGCTCCCACTCAGCGGTTCTTTGCCTTGGGAGCGGAATGGAATGGCAACCTGCAGTACGTCGGAGCCGTCGACCGTCTGAAGATTTCCAAAGGCGTGATCGCCGCCGAAGATCTCGACTTCAAACGCGTGCCAGCCGGAGCGGCCGGCCTGACGATTGCCAATCCGAGCGTTTCGCCCTTCGGTTTCAGCATCGGCGTGACCGAAGCGGGCGGGCGGACGACAGATCCGAACACCATTGCGTTGACCTTCAACGGAACAGCCGTGACTCCCACGAGTGTCTCCAAGAGCGGCGCCACCACCACCATCAGCTATACCGCTCCCAATCCGCCGCTGGCTTCCGGATCGACCAATACGGCGTCGCTGACGATCAAGGACAACACGGGGGCCTCGTTCAGCAACACGGCCAGCTTTGTCGTTGCCAAGTACGAGACGCTGCCAGCGAGCGCCGCCATGCCGGCCAGCGCCGTGGACAAAGCCAAGAAAGGCTTCAAGATCAAGACTTACCAAACGGACGGAGGCACCCTGGAAGGCACGATCGCCTATAACGAGTCCCTTCTCGCCGGCGAACTCGGCCCGAACGTCGCCAACCTCGAGGACGCTGGCGGCGTCGACGCCAACGGCTACTTCACGTGGCCGGGCGTGGTCAATTTCGACACGGATCAATTCGCCCAGAATGGCTATTTCAACGACCCCGAATACACAGCCAGCCTGTTCCCGGGCATCCCTGGAAACACCTTTGAAGGCGATCCGATCTCGAACTTCGCCATGGAACTCCTCACCGCCCTCGAGTTTGCCAATCCGGGCATGTACACCATGGTCGTGAACACCGACTGGACGGGCTTCCCCAACGAAGAGGACGGTTACCTTCTGCGGGCGGGATCCGATCCGAAAGATCCGAATGCCAGCGTGACGCTGAGTTTCTTTGACGCCCTGGCGCCGGCGGGAGTGCGCGGCCTGGCGAACTCGTCGTTCATGGTGTATCCCACATTCCGCATGTGGCGGACAGGGAGTTTTGATTTAGTTCCCGAGCGAT